>JANQPN010000076.1 GCA_028289455.1 Wenzhouxiangellaceae bacterium | reverse complement strand
AAATACATCGGATCGGTAGCGCCATGGGCAAACCGGAAACTGCCAAAACTGCTTTCGGTATGCAGCTGGGCATTCACGTTGGTGGAGCAGGCGGCCAGCTCACTGAGGGGGAACCGGATAACAGCTGCACCTTCGAAGGTAAAACTCTGCCCTTGAGGCCTGAATGAGTTGGTCGACAGATATAGAAACTGGCTGCCAACCGCCAGATCCGGAAAGTCCAGCAGGCTGTTGCTGGCAAATCCTATGGAACCCGGCGTTACATCATAAAAACAGTTATAACTGCCATCAGCATTCTGATCTACATTGATACGCTGGGCGCTGCCGCTGGCATTGTTGATGTATTGCTGCTGCAGAAACAAAGTGTTGTTGACTGCATCGTATTCCGCCTGCTGATCACAGCAGAATCCGCCAAATACCGGTGGGAACGGGCCTGTAAAAGGATCCAGGTGGCTGAAGGTATCACCGCCGTTGCTGGATTGTGCTGCAAACCAGTTGGATGAATAGATCACCTCGTTACCTGCTGAAGCAGCCACACTGGGCTCTCCCACTACCGAGGAAAAGCCGCTGGGCACCACCGGCGTTATGGAAACATTGCGGATCAGATTGATATTGCTGGGTGCGCGTAAACTTTTACTGGACTCAGCGCCATTTTTACTGATGCTCGCGGGGTCTGCAGGTGTCGGGTCGGGCATCGGGCGGCGTTCACCCTGATGGTCACTGTAATCAACCCGCCCTTTCAGAAACTCCAGTTGATCTCTGACATAGGCTTCTTTTTCCTGCTCATTGTTCCATGGAACTTCGGCCGGCACACCTTTGGGAATAGTGACCTGACCGCTTCGCTGGGTGCCGTATTGTGTCTGTGTTTCCTGATCTGTTGGCTTGTCCTGCGCAAAAGCTGCACCGACCGTCAGGGTAATACTGAAAAGCAGACTAGTGATGAATTTAATCTTCATTGATAGACCTCCTTGACTCTCTAAAGATATTGGCCGGCCGATATTCCTTCCGGCCTTATTGCGGGGGTATCAAAATCATTTTGCTACCCCTCTGAAATGCGGACACACATGATACTCAACACATGTGAAAAAACAGTCTACTGCTGTCTAAGGAAGAATCGCAGTAGCAAAAGGTAAAAGATTGTAAAACTGAAATTTAGTTTTCAGCAGGTGGTCAGTTAACGCTTAAATGCAAAAAAATGACTTTTGAATATGGATGGTCAATTTAGCCGCCAACTGGGTAAATACTCTAAACAAACCCCGGAAGGTTACCGGAGTTTGTTACTGGCATCGTAGATTTGTTATCAAAAAATTCGTGGCAAAATGGTCAACCGGCATCCGCTGTAGCCTGACCGACAATTTGAACCGCCTGTCCAGGCTGCAGTCGTTCGGCTCCTCGCAGTACTATTTCGTCCCCCACCTGCAAGCCATCGCCTAACACCTCGACCAGGTTGCCCAGCCCCATGCCGGTTTCCACATCCACCTGTTCCACACTGCTTTCATCAATCAGCCGATAGACAAACTGACGGTCTCCTCGCAATACCAGGGCATCTCTCGGAATGGTAACTTCCGGGACATAGCTATGCTCAGGCAGTGCAACCTGAACCGGTGTGCCAATTAACCACATGGCATTTTCTGCGTTAACCCGCATTTCGAACATTCGCGAGTTCTCGTCAGCCACCTGGGTTACAGCTTTAATGGCCTCGTTACTTTCACCGGCTTCACCACGCATCGCTACCGGCATCCCGGTACTCACATTCCCGGCCATGCTCAAAGGCACCTGTACGCGAACTTCACGGTTGTCGATGTCAACCAATCTGGCTATGTCGGCGCCAGCACTGACATGCTCACCCATTTGTACCATCTGACTGACCAGCTGGCCGTTGAACGGCGCAGATACTTTGGTCCGATCCAACTGAAGTTCAGTCTGCCGTAACTGGATTCTGGCCTGAGCAAGCTGCTGGCGAACCACTTCGGCCTGTGAGCGGGTTTCCTCAAGCTGGCTGGCTGCAACACTGTTGTTGCTGCTTAAGCTTTCCTGACGCTGTACCTGGCTGTCCTGATAAGCAAGCTGTGATTCCAGACTGCTGATCTGACTCAGGTGGTTTTCACGCTGCAACTGCAGCTCACGATCATCCAGCTTCGCTATGGCTTCACCAGCTTCGATCATACTGCCGATTTCAGCTACCCAGATTACTCGCCCGCTCTGTTCAGCAGCGATACGTGCATCATGGCTGCTGATTACTGTGCCCGGCAACCATTGGCTGGCAGCCTGTTCACCGGAAACAGCTGTTGTGATTGTAACCAGCGCCGGTGGCGGTCCCTGTGGTGCATTGGCCTGCTCGTCGCTTTGTGCAACTCCATCACCGGAAAATCCCCAGATCAAAGCGCCGGCCAGTAATGCAAACCCACCGATGGCGGATACCGTGAAAATCGTTTTTTTGTGCTCTGACATTTTCATACCTTTTGTGATGTTCAAGCAACGGATTCAAGCAGCGGCTGCGAATGTGCTGCTGCCGGTTCTGTATGTTTTGCTTTACCCAGGCGCAGTAAGCTGGGCAGGAGTAACAATGTGAATACCAGACTACATGCCATACCACCGACAATGGCGGTTGCCAGTCCTCGGTAAATGACACTGCCTTCAGCTGGTAACAGCAGTAATGGCAGCATGCCGAAAATACTGGTCAGCGTGCTCATGAATATCGGCCGCAGACGCAAACGCAGAGCCTGCTCAACAGCTGCATCGCGATTTAATCCTTCACGTTCAGCACGGCGCGTCTGATCAACCAGCAAAATGGAATTATTCACCACCAGCCCCAGCAAAATGATGAACCCGATCATTGTCAGCAAATCCATCGGCTGGAAACTGAACAGGTTCAGTAAGCGCAAGGCAACGACTCCGCCAACTGTTGCCAATGGTATCGTCAGCACCACCAGCAAGCTGTCCTTCAGAGAACGGAATAAACCAGACATCAGCAGGAACAGGATACCCAGAGCCATCAGGAAATTGCGCCCCATGGTACCGATAGCATCCTGCAGGCTGTCGGCGCTGCCTCCATAGATCAACGCACCATCAGCAGGCAACGCCTGTCTTACGCCCGGTTCCACCTGCGCCTGGATGGTGGCAACAGCAGACTCCAGCGAAACATTTTCCGGCGGGCTGAGTGAAACGGTTACCGTACGCCGTCCGGCCACCCGACGGATTTGGCCAGGCCCGGTGGTATTAACGATTTCCACCAGATTGCCCAGTGTAGTCAAGTTATTCGAACCAGGCTGGTTGCCACCAACTAATGGATTAATCACCGGCATGCTGGCCAGCTCTTCAGGTGTTTCCCAGCCACCGACCCGCATAATGATGTCCATGCGCCGTTCACCATCGAAATGCTCGCCCAGCCATTGGCCATTACCAAAGCTGCGGATCAGCGATGCAACGCCTGGCCGGTCCCAACCGGATTCAACAATCCGCTCGTCACGCGGCAACAAGCGTATTTCCGGTTGCCCGCCCTCAATATTGGGGAACATCTGTACATTGGCCCCCGGGAAGGTCTGCTGCAATAAATCCCGGGTCCGCTGAGCAGCAACGCCCAGCGCCTCTGGATCGACCGATTGCAGGTGCAGTGCTATATCCCGGCCATTACCGAATCCGCCAAACAGATTACCCTGCGCCGCGAACCCCTGAAAATCCGGAATTCCCGCCAGTACTTCTTCACGAATTATGGTTTCCAGTTCCTTGACACGACTTTGATCCTGGACCCTTACACCAATCGTTCCTCCACCAGGCCAGATAATTACATAGTAGTTTTTCAGTGCCGGCTCTTTTGTACCTGCCATATAAGGGGCGAGACGCTCGACTATCGGTGTAACCACTTCGGATTCGATGGTATCGACATTCGCACCCGGCGGCATATTCAGAAATGCATCGACTGCATCACGTTTTACCGGTGGTAAATAATCCAATTGCGGCATCAACACCCAAGCCAGCATTGCCGGTCCGATAATCAATCCACCAATCATGCTCCAGCGCTTGGCTGGTGTTGCAGTCAACTGCATCAGCGTATTGATAATCTTACGCGACCATCTGGGTTGAGTCGCTTCATTTTGCTTGTCAGTAAGCTGCTTTGGCTTGAGCCAGGTTCCTGCCATAGCCGGCAGAACAGTCAATGCAACGATCAGAGAAATGACCACAGCAATGGCTATCGTCAGAGCCAGATCGGCAAACAGCTGGCCCTCTACATCCTGTAAGAACAGTACAGGGATAAATATGGCAACCGTTGTCGCTGTTGAAGCCAGCAAAGCGCCTTTCACCTGCTTGGACCCCAGCAACGCCGCTCTAAACGGCACTTCACCCTGTTCCCTGTGACGAACAATATTTTCGGACACGACAATAGCCGCATCCAACACCATTCCCACCGCAAACGCCAGGCCCGCCAGAGAAATCACATTCAGTGATCGTCCAGTCAAAAACAGCACCACGGCTGTTGCGAGTAAAGAGATGGGAATGGCGGTGGCAATGACTATCGTGGCCCGGCGGTCGCGAAGGAACCACCACAAAACACCGACTGCCAGGATCACGCCCAATATTAAATTGGTAGTAACCATTGCCACCGCACGCTTAATGAATACCGAAGCATCAAATGATTGCCGAATATCCAGACCTGCTTCTTTCAACGGCCCCTCACGAATCAGATCCACTTCGGCTTTTACCCGTTCCAGCGCGGCCAGGGCATTGGCCCCATTGGACTTCAGCACCTGAATTCCTATAGCTGGATTACCGTTTTGTACACTGAACCCCTGACGCTTGCCGCGAGCTACCTCGATATCTGCGATATCGCCCAAATGCACCGGGCTGCCGTTACGCCAGTCAAGCACCATATTGCTGAGCTGCTCGGGGCTGTAACGTCCTTCAAAACGTAATGTGTACTGTCTGCGGCCGACATCGATAAAACCACCGGACACATCGTTGGCCCGCCCGGCGCGTGCTGCAATTGTGGGGATGCTGATGCCATATTGAGCTGCCCGGTAGGGGTCGATAGTTATCTGTAACTCTTCATCAGCACCGGCATTGATCTCTACGCCGGCAACGCCTTCAATAGCTTCCAGCCGCGGCCGGATAGTATCCATCAGGAATTGCTGATAATCCTCCACCGGACCCTGAGTACCGGGCAACAGCTGTACGAAAAACCAGGTCAGGGATTCATTGGAACCGCCGCCACCGCCGCCCATGTTGACACGGGGTGGATCAGCATCGGCAGGCAGCGGTGGCAAACGATTCAATCGACCGATTACATCCATTAAAGTGGTCTGCATATCGGTGCCCAGCGTGAACTGCATATTGATCCAGGCACCACCATTGAAGGCATTGGCCTCCATGATTTCCATACCTGGTAAACCCTGTAGTACGGTCTCTATCGGTTCCAGAATCTGTGCTTCAATTTCCTTTGGTGATGCTGCCCGCCAATTCGCATTAATGCTGATCTGCGGTCGTTCGATATTGGGAAACAATTGCACTGGCAGTTCGCTCAACGCAACCAGTCCGAATAACACGACTATTGCAATGGCAACACCGATTCCGGCAGGGTTTTTTAAGGCTGTCTCTGTCAGGGCCACGACTGGCTCCTTTGTTGTTTCCATCTTAGATGCAGAAAAAAACAAAACGCTTAATGACTAACGATAAAAAGCGTGTCATATGCGACTAAAGAATCTCTTCGTAGATAAGTACAACTATAGTCGATACCCAGAGTAAGAATTTGCTGCCTGAGATGTTGACTGAGGCCCGGAAAAATCGCCGGAGTGTTATAAACAGCCCCGGCTAATCATGACTTTGTAGATGAAATGTTGAATCAGCTTGAATGATTCAAGTAAGGGTTATGTTTCCTGATCTTGCAAATTAATGCGTATGGCCGTGAGAGGCTTCCTCATCAGTTGCCTCACGCACATTTTCAATACTGACTGCGAAGTGCAGGCGCACACCTGCCAATGCATGGTTGGCATCAATCGTGACAGTATCGTTTTCTATTGCTGTCACCCGGACAGGAATTACGCCACGCTCTGTCTGTGCCTGCAGTTGCATGCCGACCTGCAGATTATCAATACCCTGAAAGGCCGATATCGGTACCTGTTGCACAGCAGTCTCCTGATGCACTCCATAGCCGTCTTCCGGCTCGACCACTACATCCAGCTTATCACCGATGCTTTTTCCATCCAGCGCAGATTCCAGACCACTGATTATGCTGCCACTGCCGAACAGAAAAGCCAGCGGCTCACGGCCTTCAGAACTGTCCAGGGTTTCTCCCTCATCATTTTTGAGGGTGTAATGGATTTCCACAATGGTATTGTTCGCAACTTGCATAGGTGTTCTCATATTTATTTTGATAGGTTGAGGTTGTGCCGCCGCTGGCAAAACTCAAGTGAATCTCATTTGTGGGAACCCTTGTCGATACCAGGGAAAGCTTAGTCTGAATTGAGCCCCGGTCAGCCTGTTCAGGTCTGCTATTGCTGCAGCTGCTCCAGCTTGTCCCGGTAATGCCTGCTCAGTTTGACCTGCTTGCCGGATTCCAGCGTCAGAAAGTATTCGCCATTACTGTGCGGCTCAAGGCTTTTGATTCGCTGCACGTTAATCATGGTGGAACGATGGACCCGCTGCAATATGGAGGGATCGGCTTCCGCTTCTATTTTTTTCATGGTTGTGCGCACCACATGCGTTTCTTCCGCGGTCTGTACACACATGTAGTCTCCAGCGGCTTCAATCCAGCGGATATCTTCCTGGGCGATACGTAAAATGGTATGCCCATCTTTGAATACCAGTTTTTTGGGTTGTGCCAGCTTGGCCAGCTGCTCTGCCTGTTGCTTGGGATCACTCAGCTCTGCTTCGCGCTGCCCGGTCAAGCGCGCCAGCAATTGTCTCAGCTGCTGTTGCTGTTCAGCACGATGGCGTTGCTTCAACATCTTGCGGGCACGATCAATGGCTTCACGCAGGCGCTCTTCTTCAACCGGCTTGAGCAGATAATCCAACGCCTCTGCGGCAAACGCCTTTACTGCATATTCATCAAATGCAGTAACAAAAATAATGTAGGGAATGCTGTTTAACAGTCTCGGGTCGGCACATAATGCATCGACCACGCCCAAGCCATCAATACCAGGCATCTGGATGTCCATCAACACTACATCCGGTTTGAACTCAGCGATACGCTCCAGTGCCTGGCGGCCATTCTCGGCTTCACAGACCACCGTTACACCGGTTACCTGTGCCAGCCTGATGCGCAAACCCTGGCGGGCCAGCGGCTCATCATCTACCAGCATTAAACGTAAATTCTTTTGTTCCTGATTAGTATGCATGGCTACTCTGCTCAACCATTTATTATCGCTCATAGGGTATTTTCAGACATACCCTCACTCCTGCCGGTTCCTGGTTTTTCAGCTCAAAGCTCTGCTGGTCGCCGTACAGCACCTGCAATCGCCTGCGGGTGTTGGTTATACCAACGCCAAAACCCGGCTGCGGCTGGCTGCTGATGGCTGAACGATCCATGCCCGGACCGTCATCCGCAATGCAAAGCCGCAGATGGCCTGAATCAGTTATTTCTGAACTGATGACCACTTCCCCACCTGATTCTCTTGGGGCAATGGCATATTTGATGGCATTTTCGATCAATGGTTGCAATAACATGCCCGGCACCAGCGCTGACTTGGTAGTCTCATCAATTTCCCAATGAATTCTTAAGCGCTCGCCCAGACGCAGCTGCTCAATGGCCAGGTATTGCTGCAAGGCGTCCAGTTCCTGCTTTAAGGGGAGTTTCTGCATGGGTTCCATTTCCAGCGTGTGGCGCAAAAACCGGCTTAAGCGGGTGACCATTTTATTGGCGATTTCCATTTCGCCGGCCAATACCAATGTGGAAATGGCATTCAATGTATTAAACAGAAAGTGCGGATTCAGCTGATAACGCAACATTTTGAGTTGTGCTTCATGCGCCATACTGGTTGCTTCCAGCAGCTGCTGGCGCTGCTGCTGAACTTTGCGGTAATACTTGATGCCGAAGTACAGACCTGACCAGGTCAGCATCACGTACCAGGAAAGCGTAAATTCCTTGAATGCATGCCACCAGGCTTTCAGCTGCCAGTCACTGGGATACAGGTTGATATAGGCCAATACCCGGCTGGCTTCAAAAATCACACCAATCAGCAATGACGCTATTGCCGCCATTATCAGTATCTGCATTGGCGGCCGGTTCCATATCCACCGGTAGAATTGCCGCAAAAACAGGGTAAGAATAAAGCCGCTGACGGCATAAATCAGACTGGGAAAGATATAAAGAAACAGCTTTTCATGTACCAGCCCCTGTAGATAATTCATCAGGGCATAGCCGGTCCAGCCGCTGATCTGCAGCAGCCAGAACAGCGGAACACGCTGGGTAAATTTATGCCAGTAAGCCATACAATCAGATTACCGTATCACCCAAACCGGCTGGATGATACCGACTCGTCAGCCAGTCAATCTGTCGCATCAGAAGGCAGATCACTTGATTCACCCTCTTCTGCAGGTTTTCGTTGGCGCGGCGGGGCAAAATATATAACCCGCTGTTCATTCCGGATGGTCATCGATACTTCCGGTGAATTCAGGCTTATCAGGCCGTTTTTAGCAACACTGCCCAGCAGAATCCAATCATCACCGAGATCACTCTCCAACTCCTGCATCCCATGTTCCGGGGTTATCCGGGTCAATTGAATTTCCCAGCCCGCTTCGAGCAGCTCGTTCAAGTATGTATTGTTGGCATCCGGCTGCCAGGCTATATGTCCTCGTTGCTGACGTTCCAAACGCCGGTTTTTATTTTGTACGGCATGACTGGCTGGCAACTGGAAAACATTGTGCTGGCCGAATTCTCCTGCCAGTGCCTTACACACCAGTGCATTGTAAAAATGGTTGCCAGAGGCACACAGCAGCGCATTCAAATGATGCAGACTGACCCAGTCCTTGGCATGTTCCGACAGCAGTTCACCATAATAGAAGTCCATACCGGCCAGACGCGCAGGTTTCAATGCTGACCAGGAACCATCCACCAATTTGACACTGATGCCCGCTTTACCCAGCGCCTGAGCCAGCGCAATAGAAAACGGTGTCGCGCCGACTATCAGCAACCCCCCGTCATGCTTAGCTGAAAGCCCAAGACGTTTGGCAAAGCTTGCAATGGTTAATCCGTGCAGAATAACCGTAATTAAAATGACGCCGAAGACGATAGGCAGCAACTGCACGGCGTCGGTATAGCCCGCAGCAACCATTGCAGGAGCAAACAAGCCGGCGGTGGCCGCTGCAACAATTCCTCGTGGAGCAATCCACCCCAACAACATTTTGTCGGAGTTACGCATGCCCGATCCCAGTGTCGCCAGCCATATACTCAGAGGACGCACCAAAAACAGGAATGCAAGGATCAGCAATACCGAACGCAGGTTCATTGCTTTCAGAACCTCTACATCCAGGCTCGCAGTCAACACGATGAACAGTGCCGATACCAGAATAATGCCCAGGTTCTCCTTAAAGCGGCGCAAATCCTCCAGCCCACCCAGGTGCATGTTGCCCAGCACCAGCCCCATTAAGGTAACCGCCAGCAGTCCGGCTTCATGCTGAAACAGATTGGCCAGTTCATAAGCCACCAGCACCAGGGCCATCAGCACAGGTGGTTTCAAATGTTCAGGCACCAGTCCGCGGGCATACACCTTACCGATCAGCCAGCCTCCCAGACCACCGAACACCAATGAGGCGGTTACTGCCTTGCCTAGATCCAGCAAAACCTGCACACCGGGTCCGCTGTCACCGGAATAAATAAAGAACTGGTAAACCAGTACAGCCAGCAGCACGCCGATAGGATCATTGACAATGCCTTCCCATTTCAATAAAGAGGCACTGTCCTGGTTTAATTTTGCATGCCGCAGCAAAGGGTGTATCACGGTTGGGCCGGTGACCACCAGCATTGCTCCCAGAACCAGCGCAACCGGCCAGCTCAGCCCACCAATACAGTGAGCGGCAGCGGCACCTAAACCCCAGGCGATAGGCGGCCCCAGCACCACCAGACGGCGGATATGCGAACCAACGCGCCGAAACTCCCGGAGTTCAAGATCAAGCCCGCCTTCAAACAATACCAGGGCAACCCCTAATCCAATCAGGTTCTGGAAACCGGGCATTTCACTGTTGATCTCCAGCAGCCCTCCCCACAATACCGCTACCGGACCTAATAACAGCCCCGTAAATATTAATACAATGATGGCTGGAATCCGGATGCGCCAGGCTACCCATTGCGCCACCAACCCGGCCACCACAACCACCAGTGTTGTGAAGCCGATGTGCATGCCATGTTCTACACTCATTTACATACCACCCTGATATCTAATTGTTCGATTGCTGTCGTGCATCAACTAAATCAACTGGATAATTATCCAGCTCAGCGCGCTGCAGCGCACGTTCCCGGCGCTGACCATCGTTTTGACTGAAATGTGCAGGCCAGCCCTGCAAATGCATATTGATGACTTCAGCCAATGCCTGTACATGCCCTGCAGAATCATTTAGAGCCGGGATATAATCCAGCTGCTGACCACCTGCTTCAACAAACAGCTCATTATTCTGAATAGCGATTTCCTCCAGGGTTTCCAGACAGTCCACTGCGAACCCGGGACATACCACCTGAACATGTTTGCAGCCGGATTTCCCCAACTGTTCCAGCACATGGTCGGTGTACGGCTGCAACCAGGGCTCACGCCCCAGCCTCGATTGGAAAGTCACCTGCCAGCTGTCATCGGATAATCCCAGCTCATTTGCGATCAAACGGGCACTCGCGTGACATTGGCAATAATACGGATCACCCTGCCTGAAATAACGCTGTGGAATGCCGTGAAAAGAAAATATCAACTGCTCTGGCTCACCATGCTGCTGCTGGTATTGCCTGATGCTGTCGGCTGCCGCCCGGTACCAGGCAGAATATTGAAAATACTGATTAACAAAGCGCAGTTCCGGTAACCAGCGCTGACGTTGTAGTGCGCTGCTTACAGCATCAAATACACTGGCAGTAGTGGTTGCCGAATACTGTGGGTATAACGGCAGGATCAGCAGGCGCCGGACGCCCTGTTGCTGCAGCTGTGCCAATACATCCGGTATGGCTGGCTTACCATAAGTCATTGCAGTAGCCAGATGCACCCCGTCAAGTTGCGGTGACTGAGCCAGCGCTGCTTCCAGCCGCTGACCAAAAACCAGCAAAGGAGAACCGTCATTACGCCAGATTTTTGCATAGGCCTTAGCCGAACGGCCGCTGCGAAACGGCAGGATTATGCCATTCAACACCAACCACCATAGCCAGCGCGGCGCTTCAACCACTCGGCGGTCTGACAGGAACTGCTTAAGATAGGCTCTGACAGCGCCGGCCGTCGGCGCCTCCGGCGTTCCCAGATTGATCAGCAAAACAGCGGTACTGCCCGGCTGCTGGTGATCGTAACCGACACCCTGATAATATTCCGCCATGGTCCACAGCCTCCTAAAACCGGCATCATAACCGATACGTTCACAGCGTCCCATTGCTGTACACTTTTCAACAGGAGCTGCGTTATTTTAACTTTGTATTTAACTCGCTGACATCATTACACTTTGCAAATGATTGCTCGGCTGTTAGCATTGTTACCCTTGGATTGTACTTTAGGCTTAAAAATCTGATTGTTATGCTGATTTCTTGCGCTCAACACTGGCTTAACCGGGTTACTGGATTAACCATCGGTGTGCTTTTCTGTGCAGTGTTTGCAGCGAGTGTTTCAGCACAGCCGTTTGGCTACTCAGTCAACTCTGACAGCCGTACCGCCGATGACGCTTCAATCGACAACCTTTATCTGATTGATTTGGCCACTGGCGATGCAACGCGTATCGGCCCGGTTGGTTTTCTGGATGTGGAAGGCCTGGCCTTCAATCCGGAAGGTACTTTGTTCGGCGCCGATGATGAAAGCAATTCACTGCTGCAGTTGAATATTGATACCGGCGCAGGCGTTGCGGTGGGTGGCCAAGCCAATAATCTGCAGCTTGATCCAACCCAGTTATTCGATTTCGGACTGACTTTCCGTTGCAGCGATGATCAGCCAATCCTGTCATCTGACAATATGCAACAATTGCTGATCTCAGACTTGAGTGATAACGCCCGGGCAACATTGATTGGCGGCACCAGCAATGTACCGATTACCGGTCTGGCAAATCTAGTAACTGCCGACGGCGAACAACTTTACGGTCTGGGTTCCGGCACTTCTCCAAGTTTGTACCTGATTGACAGTGAGACCGGCGCAGCGACGGAGATAGGGCCGCTGCAAAATGCCTCTCCCTACTCTGATGCCGGCCTTGCGTTCGATGAAGAAGGCCAGTTGTGGGCCATTACCGACCGCACCAGTATTGCCAGTGAAACTCTGCCCAGTCAGATTTTACGTATTGATATAGAAACCGGTACAGCGACAGTTATCGCTGAAACCATTGATGGTATCGAGTCGCTGGCCATTACTGCACCGAATTGTGACGCACCGGATGGCGACACCGGTGGTGAGCCCGCTTTTGACGTTCCCGCACTCAGCAGTTTCGGACTGATTGCACTAATGCTGGCACTGATATTGCTTGCCGGTTATCATTTGCGCAGAGTCGGCTAAACGGAATTCAGACATGCTGCAAGGTATCAGTATCTGGCAATTACTTATTCTTCTGGCGATTGTTGTGCTGGTATTCGGCACCAAACGCTTACGTAATCTGGGGGGCGATCTGGGCACTGCCATCCGCGGTTTCCGCAAAGGCTTGAATGATGATGAAGCCGATGATGGTAAGCAACCGGAACAGCTTAATGATAACTCTGAGGCAGCTGGCGAAACACGCACCGAAAGCAAAACGCACAGCTCCAGTTAATTCCACTCATGTTTGATATTGGTTTCGGTGAACTGCTGATCATCGGGCTGATCGGTCTGTTGGTGCTCGGCCCGGAGCGGCTACCGGGCGTTGCCAGAACGATTGGTGGTTTTGTACGCAAGGCACGCAGAACCTGGCAACAGATGCGAATTGAGCTCGAGCAGGAAGTGGATCGCTCACGTATTCAGGACATCAAAAACGAGATGACTGAAACCCGCAGGGAACTCAAAGAATCCATCCAGAATGTTGATGATTCGCTGCGTCAGGCCAATGAGGACTTTCAGGGTGGCGTGAGCCAGCTTGATCCTTCCGGTCAGACCGATAACGGTCCCAAAAAACCATGACCGACAGCGCTGAAAACGACCGCGAACAGACATTACTCGAGCATCTGCTGGAATTGCGTACCCGGCTGATGCGGGCATTTATGGCAGTTGCCGGGGCAACTATCATACTTCTGCCTTTTTCACAGGAAATTTATTCGTTCATGGCTGAGCCCATGCTGCGCCATTTGCCTGAAGGCAGCAGTATGATTGCCATCGATGTCACCACACCTTTTCTGACGCCGTTCAAATTAACCTTGATGTGCGGGCTGATTCTGGCTATTCCCGTAGTGATTTATCAGATTTGGTCGTTTGTTGCGCCCGGCTTGTATGATCGCGAAAAGCATCTGGCCAAGCCTCTGTTGATTTCTGCCACGCTGCTGTTTTATCTGGGTTGTGCATTTGCTTATTATGTTGTCTTCCCGGTGGCTTTTGACTTTTTCAACAGAATGGCTCCTGAAGGTGTAGCAGTATCCACAGACATCAGAAGCTATCTACAGTTTATCCTGTCTTTGTTTTTTGCCTTCGGCATAGCCTTTGAACTGCCGATAGCGATTATTATTCTGGTTGCTCTGGGGGTAACCACGCCTGCCAAACTGGCAACCAAGCGCCCATATATTTTTGTTGGTGCATTTGCGATAGGTATGCTGCTGACACCGCCGGACATTATTTCCCAGACACTGCTGGCCATCCCCATGTGGCTGTTGTTTGAATTTGGCCTGGTCCTGTCTCGTTTACTGATCACCAAAAAGCGCGAAACAGACGAAGAGCCGGAAGCGTCTTAACCCTGGTCAGTTGTGCAGCCCGGCAAGTAGCTGCTTCAGCTCAGCCGGTGATGACCAGTCCCGGCGAAACACATATCTCGGCAGTCGCCAGCGGTTGCTGTTATCGGTAACCGGTTCCGCCTCAGTGGTAAATGCCGCCACAATGCCTGTCTGCTGCTCATGTTGAGGAAGATATTGATCTGCAACCAGTGCCGGACAATGTCCATATGGATAAGCAAAGTAACGGGCTGAACCGCAGCCCAGCATCGCATTGAGATAGGCCTGCCCCTGATCAATCTGCCAATCACACTCCTGATAGTCTCTGATGACGTGAAAAGACCCGTAATCACTGCCAAAACGCAGTGACTGATCAACACCCAGATGTTTATGATCCCAGGAATGATTCTGAATACTAAGCAAACCCTCCTTCTGCGCCGGCATCCACCAGTTATCAGACCACCAACCTTTACCAATCAGACAGTTTTTATCCAGCGAGTCCCTAGCATGCGGCGAAACAATCACAAAACTCGTGGCCAGCCCGGAGAAACTGTCATATTGCGGATTGGCATCTGTAAAGTCCCGCAGAATATTGCGAAAACTTCTCTGCGGACCGAACGCCGGGTGTTCCAGGTCATACCAGTCCAGCCAGCTGCCATCATCAAAGGTAATGGCAAGGCAAGGTTGTGCTAATTGGGTCAGGTTTTGCTGTTTTAATGCTGTTACTACCTGATCAAGTGAAACTATGCGCCAACCGGCTGCCGTCAGCAGTTTAAGGTCACTATCCAGGGCGATATGATCATTTTGAGCATATTCATTTCCGTCGACCTGTACGCTGTGATAGGTCAGGATTGGTATTTTAGGCGAATTATTGATGGTCAGATCGCCGCAGCATTCAGCCAGTCGCGCGGCTTAAGACAACGGTACAACATTGCTTCCTCCGTGTCTGGCTGCGGCTGCCAATTGTATTTCCAGCTGACACTGGGCGGCATTGACATCAGGATGGATTCAGTTCGACCATCTGACTGCAGGCCAAATAATGTTCCGCGGTCATAAAGCAAATTGAACTCCACATAACGCCCACGCCGATAACGCTGAAATTCTTTTTGCCGATTATCAAATTCCCGGTTCTTCCGTTG
Source organism: Wenzhouxiangellaceae bacterium (assembly GCA_028289455.1). Lineage (GTDB taxonomy): Bacteria > Pseudomonadota > Gammaproteobacteria > Xanthomonadales > Wenzhouxiangellaceae > JAJFKX01. The sequence continues at coordinate 59,628 of JANQPN010000076.1, read as the reverse complement.
CTCTACAATTGGCAGATAAGCCTTGAGATAACTATCACCCACTGAACGCATAAAGTTAAAGCAGGTAGCAAACGGCCAACTGTTCAAATCATCAAAAAACAACCCGCCCACTCCCCGGGTTTCCTTCCTGTGACGCAAATAGAAATAGCGGTCACAATAGTCTTTATATTCTGGGTAAACTTCATCACCAAAAGGATCACAGGCCGCTTTTGCTGTTCTGTGCCAATGCTGGATATCCTCCAGGTTCGGGTAAAACGGTGTGAGGTCATAACCTCCTCCAAACCACCAGATAGGTTGTTTATCCTGTGCTTCCGCCACAAACAGGCGAACGTTCATATGACTGGTCGGCACCCATGGGTTTTGCGGATGAATGACCAGTGACACACCCATCGCCTGGAAGCTACAGCCTGCCAGTTCAGGTCTGGCCACTGTCGCAGGCTTAGGCAGCTCCGGCCCATGGATATGTGAGAACGCCACACCAGCCTGCTCAAACACCTGGCCGCCCCGCAACACTCGGGTCAACCCGCCACCGCCTTGCTCGCGACTCCAGGCATCATCCTGGAACTTTGCAGCACCATCAGTTTGCTCCATGCCATTACAGATGGCTCTCTGGAGCGATTGCAAATAGTCTTTAACTTCCTGAAAATCAGCCGTTGATGGCGGTTTGTTTTGATCGTTCATCGCAATATTTCATCTGTTATCAGATCACGAATCTGACTGGGTTGTGAGTAACTACTGCATTCCCCTGAGACAATCAGATCCAACTGATCAGGGAAATATTCCAATACCTGTGATGCTGTCACAGCCGGAGCACAGGATGCCGAATTCGCGCTGGTGGATACCAATGGCTGCTGCTGGCACAACTGTAATGCAAGCCGATGATCCGGACAACGCAAGGCAATTTTTGAACTGCCACCTGTCAGCCAGCGCGGTGCACCCTCAGAACAGGGAAACAGCCAGGTCAGCGCAGCCGGCCAGCTGGACTGCGCTTTACTCCATAGATACTGATAGTCGGAATCCAGCCAGTCAGCCACCTGACTCAGCTCATTGATTAAGGTAATTAATCCTTTATCGTAGGAGCGCTGTTTCAAGCCCATGATTTTTGCCGCCGCCTGCTCATTATCCGCAGCACAACCCAGGCCAAATACCGCCTCTGTCGGGTAGGCAATGACTGCACCATCGCGCAATGCCAGAACGGCTTGTTTAATATCACTGGTGATTATTGTGGTCATAAGTTATGACCCTCTCTGATCAGGCGGCTTTAGCTGACTTCCCGGTCTTTTTGGCAGCCGTTTTTTTACCGGCTTTTTTTCGTGAAGACTTTTTCTTCTTGCTTTTTTTACTGGTCTTCTTTTTCTTGGCAGTCTTTTTGGCGGCTGCTTTTTTCCCGGCTTTTTTGCCCCAGCGCCCTTTTCGCTCAGGCGCATTTGCCAGCAATTCAATACACTCTTCAGCTGTCAGTGTTTCAGGTTCCCGGTCCTTGGGCACACTCAGGTTCTTTTTTCCATCCGTTATGTAAGGTCCATAACGACCCCGCAACACCTTGATACCCTGTTCTTCGAATATGTGGATGGTGCGATTGGCATCAGCCTGTTTCTTTTCTGCCACCAGCTCCAATGCGCGCTCATGGCTTACTGTATAGGGATCATCTTCCTTGGGTAGCGAGGCAAATTTTTTGCCGTAACGCACGTAGGGCCCAAACCGGCCTATATTGACCACCAGCTCTTCACCTTCAGGTGTTTCACCCAGCTCGCGCGGCAGCTTGAACAGTTCCAGCGCCTCTTCCAGCGTTATGCTGTTCAGCTTCTGTCCAGGCAGCAAGCTGGCAAAACGAGGCTTTTCCTCGTCTTCAGCCGTGCCTATCTGAGCAAATGGACCATAGCGCCCAAATCTGACAGAAACCGGCTCACCGCTTTTCGGATCAATCCCCAACTCACGTGCCTGCCGGGCTTCTGCTCTGGTAACGTTTTTTTCTGTGGTCTCAATCTGCTTGATGAAAGGTCCCCAGAAACCTTGCAATACAGGCAGCCAGTTCTGCTCGCCACGGGCTATCGCATCCAATTGATCTTCCAGGCGCGCGGTAAAATCATAATCAACGTAGCGCTCGAAATAACCGGACAGGAATTTAGCCACCACAATACCGGTATCGGTAGGTGTAAAACGGCGTCGCTCCAGCTCAACATATTCGCGTTCCACCAGCACTGAAATAATACTGGCATATGTCGAGGGCCTGCCGATACCGTAATCTTCCAGCGTTTTGATTAAACTGGCCTCACTGTAGCGTGGCGGCGGCTCGGTAAAATGCTGCTCAGCGCGGATATCCTTCAGATTGATATCTTCGCCTTCCTGCATGTCCGGCAGACGTACCTCTTTTTGCTGCTTCCCGCCAATCGGCGCTTCTTCGTAGACTGATAAAAACCCAGGTTCACGGATGGTGGAACCACTGGTCCGAAAGCGGCTGTCGTTGGCAGCTGAAAACTCAATAGTGACGGTATCAATGATTGCCGGTGTCATCTGACAGGCAATACTACGGCTCCAAATCAGGCTGTATATCTTGAATTGGTCCTCACTTAAATAGCGCTTTAATTTATCCGGCGTGTGACTGGCATGAGTGGGCCGAATCGCCTCATGTGCTTCCTGGGCATTGCGCGATTTAGTGCTGTAAAAGTTCGGTTTCTCCGGCAGCTTGTCTGCACCAAACTGCTGGCTGATTTGTGCACGAATATCATTAATGGCATCTTGTGCCAGCGCTACTGAATCCGTACGCATATAGGTGATCAGGCCCTGATTGCCTCCGTCAATGGCAATACCTTCATATAACTGTTGCGCAATACGCATGGTTTTCGCAGCTGGAAACCTAAGCTTGCGGGAAGCCTCCTGCTGCAGAGTTGAGGTGATAAACGGCGGCGATGGCCGGCGACGGCGCTGCCTTTTCTTAACCTCAGCGACAGTCAGTTTGCCGTTTGCACTGTCCAGCAGCAGCTTACGTACCTGCTCGGCCTGCTGGTCATTGGAAATATCAAATTGCTCAAGTTTCTTGCCGTCCCAACGCACCAGGTTAGCGCTGAAATCAAACTGCTGCTCAGTAAGGTCTGCTTCGATGGTCCAGTATTCCTGGGCAACAAAGTTATCGATTTCCTCTTCACGTTCTACAATCAGCCGCAAAGCAGGGGTTTGTACCCGGCCGGCTGACAACCGAGGTTGCAGTTTTTTCCACAACAGTGGAGATAAATTAAACCCTACCAGATAATCCAGGGCACGCCGGGCCTGCTGGGCATCAACCAGATCCATTGATACACGCCTTGGATTGTCAACAGCATCATTAATCGCCCGCTTGGTTATTTCGCTGAAAACCACACGGTATAACTCACGGCTGTCAAGCAGCTTTTTATCTTTAAGTATTTCCTGAACATGCCAAGCTATGGCCTCACCTTCGCGGTCAAGGTCGGTGGCCAGATAAATAGCTTCAGCTTTTTTTGCTGCTTTGACGATGTTATCAACGTGCTTTTTGTTGCGCTCAATCAACTCGTAGCGCATGGCGAAATCATTATCGGGCTCTACAGCACCGGTTTTTGGCACCAGGTCACGGACATGGCCATAAGACGCCAGTACCTGATAATCACTGCCCAGATATTTATTGATGGTTGTCGCCTTGGCCGGCGACTCAACGATCAGTAGATTTTTAGCCACAACAACGCCCGTTTAAACCGCATACCCGACATCAGCAAAGCCGACAATCAGTGCCTTGCCTCCTGTTCATCGTAGAACACCAGGTCTTCAATCCAAGCATAATTAGCCTCCTGCCCCGGTTGATTGAATAACACCATCAGTATTACCCATTTCAGATCATCCAGATCAACATCTTCCTGTTCCAGAGCCATGCTGCGATCAATCACCACCTCCCGGCAGGCGGCATCCAATACCCCAAGGTTCTCCAGGTGCATCAAGAATCCACGGCACTCAGTGTCCAGCCGCAATTGTTCCTGGGTATTGAATAAACGTATTGGTGGTACATTATTTTCGCTGTCATTCACCAGCACCCGCTGCTCTGCAAGTTCGTCAAGCCAGCGAAAAGCCTTGCTGATTTCATTGCTGGTGAAACCGGCTTGGTGAAGACTGTTTTCCAGATCGTCCCTATCAGGCGCTATTTCAGGTTCGTCGTAAATATAATTCTCAAATAAGTACATCAATACATCGAGTACGTTTTCTTTCATCAACCAACCTCGTGTATTCGGGTCCAGTTTCCGCCGGGTTCCGCAGCTACGTGACCACGCAACTCCAACATGAGCAGCATGGAGGAAATAGCCTCCGGCGTCAAATCTGTGACCTCGACCAGTTCATCTAGTGTCAGGGAATTACCATTCAGCGCTGTCAGCAGCTGTTGATAATCTTCGTCAAATTCAGCTATTTCCAGTCCGTTATTGTGGTTCCCGGGAAGTTGTTCAATAGCTGCATCGACCAAAGTCTCTGCAGCTGCCTGCAGGCTGGCGGCCAATCTGCCCGCCAGTGGCGCAACCTCTTCCAGTACTTGTGCGGCATTTTCGACCAGGCGGGCTCCATCACGAATAAGCGCATGGCACCCCCGGCTGGTAGCATTGCGCACCGGCCCGGGTACAGCCAGCGTTTCGCGGCCTTGCTCTGCGGCCAGTCTCGCTGTTATCAATGAACCGCTGCGCAGGCCCGCTTCGATAACCAGTGTGGCAATGGATAAACCACTGATAATTCGGTTTCGCGCCGGAAAATGACCAGGATGTGCTTCTGTACCCAGAGCAAACTCCGAAACCAGCGCGCCCTCGGACGCTATTCGCTGCGCCAGGAACTTGTTGCCCGCCGGATAAACCCGGTCAACACCGGTTCCCAGAACAGCCACTGTAGGCCGTTGCTGATCTAATGCAGCGCTGTGCGCCGCGGAATCGATGCCATCCGCAAGCCCGCTGGTCACAACCAGCCCGGCTTTAGATAAACGTGCAGCCATGTCAGCTGTCAGCAACAACCCGTTGTGGCTGGGATTACGACTGCCTACCAGCGCTATCTGCGGCTTCCATAGATGCTCTGCATTACCTGCTACAAAGAGCAAAAATGGGGCATTGCTGATATCAGCCAGCAGTGGCGGATAATCATCACTACCCAGAATTAATAAATGATGATCCGGCCGCTGACACCATTCAAGATGCTGATCAATCCTTTTCTGATCGGGTGATTTGAACCACTGCCGGGTGCCCGCCGGTAATTTGACCTGCTCTGCCTGAATGGCTTCCAACGCTGTGTCTGGGCTGGAATAGGCTTGTAGCAGGTGATGCAGACGCCGGTTGCCAAGCCCCGGCGCCAAATAAAGTTTCAGCCATTCGCAGGCTAATTCAGAAACAGGCAAACCAACCCCTTGTCCTGCCTATTCAGGCCCCCGGTACATTTCCACTCAATTACAGTGTTTCATCCGGATGTTTAAGAATGTCTCCCGCACGAATTTCGCGTTTCCCTCCCATTACTATCGCATAGCTGAGTTGTGGGTAACTGCGATAAACCATTAGCTGCCCTGCCAGCTCATCCGGAATGGTTACATTAACTTCACTGGGTGTGCCGAATATGCGACGGAAACTGTCATGCCGGCCTTTGACCGGGTCAGCAATTTCTTTCCCGGGCCGGAATGCGGAAAACACATGCCCCGGTTTTACACCATCATTGCTTCCTATATCCAGCATTACGATATTGTGCTGAACCGCACCTGGTGTTATTTCAAACAGATCCAGCACATGTGCATTGTCGGGTATGGTGTCCATAGCTCTGGGATAAAATTCTGAATCGTAGACATAATCATCAATTGGCAGAATATAATTACCAACCTCGATTTCACGGCGGCCGCTCAGCACCTGCAAAATCGACACTTCTCCCTGCTGCTTGAGCACCCGGGCACGGGAAATCTCAAACAATTCATAACCGATAATGGGATAATCTTTGTTATCCAACGATCTTAATCCCCGCACGAATAATGAATCGCTGCGATATTGAGGCCGATGAACATCACCGGCAAACCTGGGAATCAATGAACGCCGCAAATAACGCTCCCGGGTATGCTCGCGACGAGAATCCTGATAGACAAAGTTGGTCATTGCCACCACCACTTCGCTGCCTACCGGAGCCTCTAAGCCACGCACGTAGAAATTCATCCCTTCATATGCAGACATCTTGTCTTCTTCAATACCGACGATATATGGCAAGTGCTCAAAGTCATCAGCATCGATCATCCTGGGATAGCGCAAAAAGCCTTCCAGATCACTTAATGGAATCGCTGTAATCGCGTCGTTCTCATCCAGCTCCCGTATCCGCGGTGAACGCCGCTCCACCATCAGCGCCGGGCGTCCATCCAGGTAGCGCAGATTCAAAATATCACCCGGGAAGATCAAATGGGGGTTTTCAACCTGTGGATTGGCCTGCCAGATTGCCGGCCACTCCCAAGGGCGAATCAAAAACCTTTGCGAGATATCCCACAGGGTATCGCCGGGTTGTACAACGTACTCTTCAGGATGGTCAGGACGCAGCTCGGGGCCACTGTCTTGCTGGGCGGATAATGGCAGCCACAGCATGCAAAGGCACGCTAACATAAAAAAAGCTGCTGGTATTTGACGTTTCACTTGCGGACTCCTGTATGCTAGTACCGTTTCGGGCAAGGTCTTAGGTAATCGCTCCATCGCGCCCTAATGATACCTTACTGGCGTGAAAATTCTATTTTAATCGGTATTTTACTATCATAAAGTGATTTAATGCATTAACTCTATGATAGTGAGTCGCATAGTTTTATGAGTCAACTTAACATTCTTGAATTTCCTGATCCACGATTGCGCACAGTTGCCGAGCCGGTGGTCAGCTTTGATGAGCCTCTGGAAATTCTGGTTAATAACATGCGAGAGACCATGTATCAGGCTAATGGCATTGGCCTGGCAGCTACCCAGGTGAACGTACACAGCCGTCTGCTGGTTATGGATGTCAGTTCCGAACAAGATGATTTTATGGTGTTCATCAACCCGGAAATCATTGCCCGGGAAGGGCAGCAGGTTCACGAAGAAGGCTGCCTGTCGGTACCGGGAATCTATGCCAATGTTAAGCGCGCGGAACAGCTGACGGTGCGGGCTCAGGATGTAACCGGAGAAACTTTTGAGAAAGACCTGACAGGGCTCGCGGCAGTGTGTCTGCAACATGAAATGGATCATTTGCAGGGCAAGCTGTTTGTTGACTACCTGTCTCCACTGAAACGCGCCATGGTCAAGAAAAAACTTGAAAAGCAGCGCCGCCAGGAAGTCTCCTGAATACCGGATAATTCTGCTGTCCGGCCACTCAGAGAATTAGCTGATGCAATCTTTGCGCGTTATCTATGCAGGCACACCGGCCTTTGCTGTTCCTGCACTGCAACATTTACTTGATAGCGATCATGAGGTGGTTGCGGTTTTGACACAACCGGACCGGCCGGCCGGTCGCGGCCGGCGAATGCAGGCCAGCCCGGTGAAACAATCGGTACAGGATTCCGGCATCCCAATACTGCAGCCACTGAGCTTGCGTGAGCAGCCCATACAGGACCAGCTGAACGGTTTTGCAGCTGATTTGATGGTAGTAACCGCCTATGGCCTGATATTACCCGAGCAAGTGCTGACGCTGCCTAAACATGGCTGCTGGAATATTCATGCATCATTGCTACCGCGCTGGCGCGGTGCCGCCCCCATTCAGCGGGCCATAGAAGCCGGTGATAAGACCACTGGAATTACCATCATGCAAATGGACCGTGGACTGGATACCGGCGACATGTTGCTGCAGCATGAGCTGCCTGTTTCTGACCAGGACACTTCAGCAAGCCTGCATGAATCACTGGCGGAAATTGGTGCAGCTGCCCTGATTGAGTGTATCAATCGATTGGCCGCTGATAACCTCCCAGAAGCGGAAAAGCAGAATCCCGAACTGGCAACCTATGCCCACCGCCTGGATAAAGCAGAAGCACAAATTGACTGGTCTGTACCCGCCAATGTAATCGACCGTCAGATCAGAGCTTTCAATCCATGGCCGGTCAGCTGGACCAATCTGCTCAACAAACGTACCAGGATCTGGCAGGCACAGCCCGTAGAAGGTGATTACGGTATCCCGGGTGAGCTGCGCAAAGACCGGGGCAACTTAATTATCGCCTGTTCAGAGGGCGGACTGAACATTCAACAGCTGCAGCCTGAAGGAAGCCGTGTGATTTCAGCACGCGACTGGTTGAACGCTCATGGAAGTCAGCTGGATCAAGCCAATACATCCAGATCATGAGTAAATCCTCAGGCAATGCGCGAGCATGCGCATTACAGGTATTGCTGTCGGTATTTGATCAGGACTTGACCCTGGACCTTGCCCTAGCACAACACCTGCCTAAACTTGCTGAAACCCGGGACCGTGCCTTTACACAGCAGCTGGCCTACGGTGTATTACGTTTCTATACGGCACTGGATGACCTGGCTGGTCAGCTGTTGCGCAAACCGCTGGCAGAAAAACACCTGGACCTTTACTTATGTATTCTGCTTGGTCTGGAGCAGCTTTGGCACCTGCAGGCGCCACCGCATGCCGTTATTCATGCAACTGTTGAACTAGCCGGAATTCGCAAGAAAAAATGGGCAACCGGTATGCTAAATGCTGTGCTGCGACGTTTTCAGCGTGAGCAGGACTCGTTAATCAAATCCTTGTCCAGGCAGCCTGAACTGCAGTACGCATGTCCCCACTGGTTGATGCAGGCGATGCGTGATACCTGGCCGGATAATTGGGAGGAAATTGCAGAAACATCGCTGCAGCAACCCCCTATGTGGCTTCGGGCTAACTTAAGCAGGATCAGCCGTAAAACTTATCTTGCCAGGCTAGCTGATCAGGAAATAAGTGCACAACCGGGAACCGGCAGCGCAGATATTCGGTTGCAGCAGGCATGTCCGGTACAGCAGTTGCCGGGTTTCTCTGAGGGTTTGGTTTCAGTACAAGACAGCGCCGCACAGTGCGCTGTGCCTCTGCTGGCATTGGCTGAGGGACAGAAAGTACTCGATGCCTGTGCTGCACCCGGAGGAAAAACCACACAGATTCTTGAAACACAAGCCGGCTTGTCAAAACTAACAGCTGTCGAAGTCAAATCATCACGTGCCGTAAAAATTCATGAAAACCTGCAGCGCCTGCAGCTGGACTGCCAGGTAATTATCGCCGACGCTGCTGCTCCGGAAAGCTGGTGGGACGGCACTCCTTATGACCGTATCTTGCTGGACGCCCCCTGTTCTGCCAGCGGCGTAATACGCAGACACCCGGATATTAAACACCGGCTGCAACTTTCCGATATTCAGCGCCTGAGCAAACTGCAATATGACCTGCTTACAAAACTCTGGCCTGTTCTGCGTCCTGGCGGTATGCTGGTTTATGTGACCTGCTCAATATTTACACAGGAAAACCAAAACGTGGTGTCTGCTTTTATGGCGGAACATAGCGATGCGAAACTGTTACCCGTGGATATGCCTCTAGGATTCAGAGCCGATCCAGGATGGCAAATTCTTCCGGGCTTGGAAGACAATACCGATGGTCTGTTTTTTGCACGTCTGCAAAAAATCAGTTAGCGCAGTCACCTTTGGCCTGTTGTTGCTGACAGGCGGCTGTACGCAGACGCCTGAACCTGCCAATGGACATTTGGCCGTCAGAAATCTGTCTTTATCCTGGCAACAACAACTTTATGTTCAGGCGGGTCTTGAGCTGGGGCTCAGCGAAGCAACCATCGACGCACTAAGAAGCGGTGTTCCACTGACCATATCAGTGGATTTCCGGCTGGGACGCCGCTACTCTGGCTGGGCCAGGGAGCTGAGGACCCAGTCTTACCATTGGCGGATTCGTTATTTACCTTTAAGCGAACACTACGCATTGGAAAACCCCATCACCAACTCTACAGAGAATTATCAACGGCTACGCACACTGTTAACCGCTTTAAGGGTCCCCAGCTGGTATGCAACCCAGGTGGAAATGGACGAAATTGTTGACAACAAATATCAGATGCAGGTGCGCACCCGATTAAACCGGTTACAGCTGCCACCGCCGTTGCGGCTGCCTGCGTTGTTTTCTGCAGAGTGGCGATTATCCGATCGCTGGCATACTTTGTTGATTCCTGTACCTGACCTGCCCGACCAGACTGCCCCATGAAAACCCGGGGTCTACTCAGCAAAATAACCACCAGCGTACTGCTCAGCCGGGTGCTTCCGGTGCTGGCAGTTATTGCACTGTTATCAGCGGCTATTTTGCTGGTCACTGATGTACAGCAGGCCGGAGAGCGCATTTCGGCATTGAATTTGTGGATTTTGGGCCTGGGTGTTCTCGCGTTGCTATTGCTGCTATCCGCCATCGGCGCACGCCTGTTTAATCTGTTGCAGGCACTTAGACAAGGCACGCCGGGCGCCCAGCTGACACGCCGGCTGGTGTTGATTTTCCTGTTGCTAACCATTCCGCCGGTACTGATCGTGTATTTCTTTTCTTTGGAATTCCTGGAGGAAACCATTGATGGCTGGCTGGATGTCGGCCAGGAACAGGCTTTAGCCGACTCCCTTGAACTGGGTCGCCTGTTCCTGGATTTGCGCACTTTGGAAGCCCAACGTGAAGTCAGGGAACTGGCTATTAACCTGAGCCGGCAGACTGCCGGAGAGCAGGATGTCGACTGGTTTCCGTTACTGGTCGACAAAGTCAGCAGCAACGGGCCCAGCGAGTTAAGTATTCTGGACAGCAGCGGTAATGTACTGGACACTGCCAACATAAGCGGTATTGGCCTTAATCCTGACCGGCCAAGCGACTTCACGCTGATTCAAATTCTTGACAATGGCCTGTATGCGGGTGCTGAGCCCATTAACGATAATTCCTCCAACACCGGTAATACCACTTCTGAGCCCGAGCTTACCGATACTTTGAAAATACGTGCAGCCGTAGTACTTGAACAACCGGCAACAACTCACGACCCGCGAATTCTGCAGGCCATTTATTTTCTTCCTGAAAGCTTTACAGAACTGGCAAGCAATGTTGAGAAAGCTTATTACCAAAACCAAACCGTTACCTTCCTGCGGCAGGCACTGAAAGTCAGTTTTGTGATTATTTTGACGCTGGTTCTGCTGCTTAGTGTGCTGCTGGCTATTCTGGCCGCCTTGACTGCGGCACAGCGTCTGGTTCGACCATTGACACAACTGGCCCAAGCCACAGGTGAGGTGGCAGCCGGACGCTATCACCAGGAGCTGACCACAGAAAGCGAAGATGAGCTGGGCTTTCTGGTTGATTCATTCAATCACATGAGCCTGGAGCTGGAACACAGCCGGTCTGCTCTGGAAAATCAGCGGCAATATCTGGAAACTGTTTTGGGTCGGCTGTCTGCCGGCGTATTGTCGATTAACGGCCATGGCCAGCTGGTCACCAGTAATACCAGTGCCAGTGATATTCTCGATTACGCACTCGAACCGTGGCATGGTCAATCACTGAAAACCATCGGAAATCAGGAATCCAGATTAGAACTGTTGTTTGAAAGACTGGAAGAACGCCGTCATCAGCAGGGCGAATGGCGTGAGGAAATCAACCTGGGCGGTAAAAACAAGCCACTGGTATTGATGTGCCGCGGCAGCCAGCTGCCTGGAGCAGATGGTGGGCTGGTGGTTGTGTTTGACGATGTCACCCTGTTGACAGAAACACAACGCGAAGCTGCCTGGGCCGAGGTTGCTCAACGGCTGGCGCATGAAGTCAAAAACCCATTGACGCCTATTCGCTTGTCAGCTGAACGGCTCGGAATAAAACTGGCTGAAGCACTTTCCCCTGAGCAACAGCAGCTGCTGGAAAAATCCACCCGCACCATCATCCATCAAGTTGAATCACTACAGGCTCTGGTCAACAGCTTTGGGGACTATGCGCGAGAACCAAAGAGTATCTTGCGTCCGGTAAATCTGCACACTGTCATTGAAGATATACTGGCGCTGTATGAACCGGTTGAAGATTCGATCGGCTTCGTCCGTCAACTCAAAGCCGATCCGGCTATGGCGATGGCTGACCCCGACAGGCTGCGTCAGATATTACACAACCTGATCCGCAATGCCATTGAAGCACATGGGCAGGATACCGATACACTGCAAATTCATCTGGCTACAGAAAACTTCGATAAAAATCAGATTCCCGGCCTGGCACTCAGCATCACCGACAACGGACCTGGTGTGCGAAATGATTTACTGGAACGCATTTTCGAGCCATATATCACCAGCAAAAACCGCGGTACCGGCTTGGGTCTGGCTATTGTTAAACGTATCGTCGATCAACATGGTGGAAGCATCCGCATAGAAAATCTTGACGCCGGGGGTGCGGTTGTATATTTATGGCTTCCCGCTGCGTTAACGGGTTAACAGGAATCATGTATTTTTATTGCAAACGTACTGATAATGGCCGCTTCAACCAGGTTGTGGTAAATTTACCACACCTTTACTTTCTCTAATCCAATGTCTGCACCTCATATTCTAATTGTCGACGATGAGCAGGATATCCGCGAACTGATCTCCGATATCCTGGTTGATGAAGGCTATGATGTAAGTACCGCCGGTACCGCTGATCAGGCCAGCCAGCATTATAATGATCTTGATCTTGATCTGGTGCTGCTGGATATATGGATGCCGGATGCAGATGGCATCAGTGTCTTACAAAGCTGGCAGGAAAACCAACCGCTCAGCTGCCCGGTTGTCATGATGTCCGGTCACGGTACAGTGGAAACTGCCGTTCAGGCCACCAGATTGGGTGCTTCCGACTTCATAGAAAAACCTATCGCTCTGGCCAGGCTGTTGGCCACAGTGAAACAAACACTTGAATCCTCCGGTGAACAGCCGGAAACCGGTGTAGCTGCCGCCAGGTCAGTAGCGCCCATACCTGAACCGCAAGGGAAAAGCATTATCCGGCAGGATCTGCGTCGTCAGATGAGCCAGCTGGCCCAGCATCCACACCATTATTGTCTTGTTGGGCCTGTCGGTACTCAAAAGAGCCTTATGGCAGGCTGGATACACCAGAACAGCCCACAGTGCGAAAAACCCTTGGTCACTTTTGAGGATGCTGATCAGCTGGAAGTGCTGATTAAGAACAATAAGCTGGCCGGCACCTTGTTACTGAATGCGAAGCTTTTGCCGGATCCGACTCTGCAAAACCGGTTGGCACAACATCTAAAGGAACAGACCGGCAATGATTGCCGCCTGGTTCTGCTATCGGAAGTAACGCCCCGCACACTGCTGGAAAGTGAGTGCATCAGCGAACCATTATTTTTTGCCGTCAGCGCTGCAATGGTTACCCTGCTCCCACTGAATCAGCACATCGAAGATATTCCTGATCTGGTCCGCTATTACACCGAGTTACTACCAGACCAGGAAAATTTGCCTTATCGTCATATGTCACTGGCCGGTCAAAACTGCTTGCGCCAGTACAGTTGGCCGGGTAATGAGCAGGAACTTATCAATTTGATTCGACAGTTGCTGCTGCTGGGGGGTGATGGAGAAATTACCCGTGCCGAAGTAGAACAGGTACTGGAGAACCAGTCTGCCGGTAATACCGGTTATTCCGCCAGCAACATTTTTGATCAGCCATTACGACAGGCCAGGGAAGATTTTGAACGCGAGTATCTGATTTACCACTTACAGCGATCTGCAGGCAGTGTTGGTGCCATGGCTGAGCTGGTCGGTATGGAACGTACTCATCTGTATCGCAAGTTACGCGGTTTGGGCCTGGACCCTAAACAGGTTTCACGCACAGATTGAAATCCCAACAACCAGCAGGAATAAACCTAAAGTAACTTCACAACATGAAAATCATCATTCTTGGAGCAGGCCAGGTAGGTGCAGGATTAGCATTCAGTCTGGTACGTGAAAACAACGACATCACCATCGTTGATACGAATGAGCTGCGCCTGCGCGAATTGCAGGATCGAATTGACGTTCGTGGCGTTATCGGTAACGGCTCACATCCCCGGGTTCTGTTACGGGCAGGTGTTGAGGACGCAGATATGGTGGTCGCTGTAACCAACAGCGATGAAGTCAACATGATTGCCTGCCAGATCGCCTACACCTTGTTCAACACCCCGACCCGCATTGCCCGCGTACGTGAAGCCGAATATCTGGCACATGAAAAACTGTTTGAGCGCCAGCATATTCCCATTGATCTTCTGATCAGTCCTGAACAATTGATTTGCGATCATATCAAGCACCTGATCGAATACCCTGGCGCTCTACAAGTACTTGATTTTGCTGGTGGAAAAGCACAGATGGTGGCTGTTCGCGCACTGTCTGACGGCCCACTGGTAGGTCAGCAACTGCGTGCCCTGAGGGAGCACATCCCGGCAAAAATCGATGCCAGAGTAGTGGCTATTTTCCGTGACAATGAAGCCATTATTCCTCAAGGGGACACCATTATACGGCGAGATGATCTGGTCTTTTTCCTGGCGGCACATCACGATATCCGCACGGTTATGCGTGAATTACGACGATTGGACGATCCAGTTAAACGGGTAATGCTGGCGGGTGGTGGAAACATCGGTAGCAAGCTTGCGGCGGAGCTGGAGGACGACTACCACGTCAAGTTGATTGAACGCAGCTCCAGTAAGGCTCACAGCATTGCAGAAAGCCTGGAAAAGGCCATCGTACTCGTTGGTGATTGTGCCGATGAAGAGCTGTTAAACGAAGAAGGCATTGACCGTATTGATGTTTTCTGTGCTTTAACCAATGATGATGAGGCCAACATATTGTCATCCATGCTGGCCAAACGCCTGGGTGCTGACAAAGTGCTGACTCTGATCAACAGACCAGCATATGCAGACCTGGTGGAAAGTGATCGTATTGATGTCGCGATATCACCCCGTCAGGTCACCATCGGTGCCTTATTGACCCGTATCCGGCGCGGTAATGTTGCCCGGGTCCACTCCCTGCGACGTGGCGCAGCGGAAGCAATAGAAGCGGTTGCAGAGGGCAATGCCAACAATTCGCAGGTTGTTGGCCGCAGCATTGATGAAATAAGTCTCCCGGATGGCGCAACCATCGGTGGAGTGGTTCGTCAGGACAAAGTGCTGATGGCGCATCACGATACTGTTATAGAGACCGGTGATCATGTCATATTACTGGTCACCGACAAACGGCACATTCACGAGATAGAGCAGTTGTTCGAGGTCTCGGCCACCTTCGTTTAACTGAGCTGTTATGAAAGCTGCTACATTTCAACGAATGTTCGGTCTGTTATTGACACTGACCGGGATCAGTCAAATCCCACCTTTGCTGGTGGCTTTGTACTTTAATGATGCCAGCTTCGAACCTCTCCTGATCAGCGCCTGCGGCGAAATATTGCTTGGTCTGCTGTTATTTCTGCCGGTTCGATCAGGCAGTACAGAGCTGCGCGTGCGGGATGGATTCCTGGTAGTGGTGCTGGCCTGGCTGACGGTAGGTATAGGCGGCGCGATTCCACTGTGGCTGGCCAAACAGCCGCATATCGGCCTGGTGGACGGTTTATTCGAAGCCATGTCGGCATTAACAACAACCGGTGCAACAGTATTGACCGGGCTTGACCATATGCCTCGCGGACTGCTTTACCATAGAGCCCAGCTGCAGTGGCTTGGTGGTATCGGAATTATCGTTTTGGCTGTCGCTATTTTGCCGATGCTGCGTATCGGCGGTATGCAGCTTTTCCGTGCAGAAACGCCGGGCCCAATGAAAGATTCAAAATTAACTCCCCGGATTACTGAAACAGCCAAAGCACTGTGGCTGATATATCTGGTACTGACTGCTGCCTGTGCAATGGCCTACTGGCTGGCCGGCATGCAGTTATTCGACGCAGTCACCCATGCTTTCACTACCGTTCCCATTGGCGGTTTTTCCAATTACGACAGCAGTCTGGCGCACTTTGCAAATCCATTGATAGAAATGGTTGCCATGCTGTTTATGGTGATCGCCGGAATGAATTTCGCCCTGCACTTTCTGGCCTGGCGAAATGCCAGTACTCAGGGATACTTCCAGGATTCCGAGCTGCGTACGTTCTTAGGCCTGCTGGCATTTTTTATTTTGCTGGCGACATTTGAAATTCTTCGCCTTGATGTTACCCAGGATATCGGCCATGCATTGCGATTGGGCGCCTTTCAAACCATTTCCAGCTTAACCACAACCGGTTACACCATCGACAGCTTTTACCTATGGCCCGGTTACTTACCTACATTGTTTCTGATTTTGTGCATTATCGGCGGCTGTGCCGGATCCACCGGTGGCGGGATGAAAGTTATCCGGATCATGCTGCTGTATAAACAGATGGTCCGAGAAATCAGGCGGCTGGTGCATCCTAATGCCGTATTACCAATTAAGCTGGGTGATCGGGCGGTCTCCGATAATGTCATCAGTGCTGTATGGGCCTTTTTCTTTTTGTATGCTGCCTGCATTCTGGGTATCGGAATGCTGTTGCATGCCAGCGGCCTTGATCTGCTCACCGCCTTTTCTGCAACCATAGCCTGCTTGACCAATCTGGGCCCTGGCCTGGGTGAAGTCGGGCCGCATTATGGCAATCTGGATGCCTTTCCCAAACTGCTGCTGACTTTTGCCATGCTGCTGGGTCGTCTGGAGCTATTCACGCTGCTGGTACTGTTCACTCCCGGTTTCTGGAGAGACTGATGGATACTGCGGCGTTGCAGCAGTTGGTCGGGGGTCCGCGTGATAATGCCATGCTGCGCCTGACCCTGGCCCGTCGACTGTATGACGAGGAGCAAATCAACAGCGCCATTGACCACCTCAAGCAGGCGGTTATTCTACAACCCGGCTATAGTGCCGCCTGGAAACTGCTGGGTAAATATTTGGCAGAGAATGCCGATATCGAAGAAGCCCGTAAAGCTTTTGAAAAGGGCATTGACGCCGCCAGATCAAATGGTGACAAGCAAAGCGAAAAAGAAATGCTGGTGTTTCTGCGCCGATTGAATAAAAAGCTGTAAACCGATCAACCTCCAAAACGATTGTATGACCACTGATATTGCGCCAGATTCCAGTGTGCGCATTGCTCGACTCCTTCATTCAATGCTGACAATGCAACTGCGTCATCATCTGCATCTATACCGAATGGTGCCGGCATAAACTTGAGTTTAAAACTATGCCCATTAGTTAATCGTTCACAACCTGCGAATACAACACTGCAGTTTGTCTTACGTACAATGCGGGTCAGTAAGGTCATGGTTTGTGCCGGATGACCAAAAAACTGTGCAATACGGCCCTGTCCTGATTTTGGGCGCTGATCAGGCAGAATGCCGACATAACCGCCGCTCTGTAAAATTTTCAACAGGTACTTGATACCTGTTGCAGAGGCCGGGACTGCATTACCGCCGGTGCGTTCACGGTAATAACGCAAGCGAGCATCTGCCTGTGGGTCGGCAAGTGGTTTGTACAACATTGCCGTGTTGTTCAGCACCGCACTCAGGTACAACCCAACCAACTCCCATTGCCCGAAATGCGGCACTGCTACGATTACTCCACGGCCCCTGGCCTGTGCTGTCTGCAGAACTTGCTCCCCTTCTATTGTTGTCACAAGTTTCAATAGTTCAGCTGCCGGTTTATGCCATAACATGGCACTTTCCAACAGCGAGCGCGTTCGATGCAGCAGATGTTCCTGCAGAATCTGCTGCTGACGCTGTTGATCTATTGCCGGCAGGCACCTGCTGATATTGGCAGCGGCACGATCTCGACGCCGGTTAGGCAACCGCATCAGCAAAGCTGCCAGCAGGCGAGCCAGCAGCAGTCTAACGGTCGTTGGCAATATAGCCGTCAGTTTGCCTAACCAGATCAGATAATTTATTTTTCTCACATGCCTAATTCGATTTTTGCTTGATTATGATTTTATTGCTTCAACGTGTCAGCCGCGCAGATGTCAGTGTTTCCGGCAGTACTATTGCACAAATTGGTCGGGGAATATTAGCACTGGTGGGTTTTGAACGCGGCGACGGTGATGCTGAACTCAGTCGCCTTGGCGAGCGATTGCTCAACTATCGAATTTTCTCTGACGATAATGGCAAGATGAACCTAAGCATCCAGGCAATACAGGGTGAACTGCTGCTGGTACCTCAATTTACGCTGGCTGCGGATACCAGCCGTGGCAACAGGCCGGGTTTTTCCTATGCTGCCGCCCCCGCTGAAGGGTTGCGCTTATTTCAACAATTCAGCGAACAACTCAAGTCGCAGTATCCGAAAATCGGATGTGGCCGGTTCGGTGCGGACATGCAGGTAAGTCTGATCAACGATGGACCCGTCACTTTCTGGCTGCAAAGTACTAACAACAAATAATGTATGAATATATTGATATATGAACATATTTTCATATAAAATAATCATACTGAATTGATACACAGCATTACTGAATAAAATTGACGCGGATAACCATCACTCATGAGGAGCTTTCAGCAGCTGCCGAACTGCTTTCCGCACTCGCATATCCGGTGCGATTGCAAATCATATGGCTGCTGGCGGAACAAGGAGAGAAGTCCGTCAATGATCTGGCCGATCAATTAAACATGGATCAAAGCACCGTCTCACACCAACTGCGCGTATTACGTCAAACCAAGCTGGTGATCGCAAACCGGCGAGGCAGACATATTTTTTATCAGGTCAGCGATCAGCATGTAGTGCACATCATCAGAGATGCTGTTATACACGCCAACGAATAAGTCCAACTGAATGCACCACCATCATCATCACAACTCAACACACGGTAACGAGCGGCGTCTGTTTTGGGCCATGCTGATTACCGGCCTGTTTATGCTGATTGAAGTTGCCGGCGCAATGCTCTCAGGTTCCCTGGCGTTATTCGCCGACGCCGGGCACATGCTGAGTGATTTCGGCGCCCTCCTGCTGGCGCTTATAGCTTTTCGCATCAGCTATAAACCGGCTGATGACAAACGCAGTTTCGGCTATGACCGCCTGCAGATTCTTGCTGCTTTCGTCAACGGACTGACTCTGGTGGGTATTGGTGTGTGGATTTGCTATGAAGCTATAGAACGCTTTTTTGAACCGGTAGAAATACTCGCCGGCCCGATGCTGGCGGTAGCAGTGGCCGGCCTGCTGATTAATATCATTGTGTTTTATATTCTCACCAGTGGTGAACAGGAAAATCTCAATATAAAAGCAGCCGCACTGCATGTGCTGGGTGATCTGCTTGGCTCAGTTGCAGCTATCACCGCAGCCATGATCATCCTGACCACCGGCTGGCTGACGGCCGACCCTTTACTGTCGGTTATTGTAGCGTTATTGGTATTGCGGGCCGGCTATGCCGTAATCCGTCAATCTGCTCACATTCTTCTTGAAGGTACCCCTGACAACACATCTCACGAGCAGATAATTGAGACCCTGGAGTCAATTGAAGGCGTGACCAACGTGCATCACCTGCATGTTTGGGCCTTAACTGCTGAGAAGCGACTGGCGACTGTGCATGTGGTGGCTGACCCCGGAAGAATGGATCAGATTCGGATTGCCGTCAGCAGGACACTGTCAGAGCAATTTAAGATAGCTCACCCAACAGTGCAGATTGAAATTCAACCCTGCGAATCATAAACCTGTCTATAGACACCAGAGACTTACCCTGGCCATTGCCACTCGGGCAGTAGGCAGTATCTAAATAGCTATGATCTAGTTATTGAAGTTGGCTGAATGCTGTTTCATGAAAAATGTGCGCGGTTCGGTCGCGGTAAGCACATTCCCACGGCTATCCAGTAACTCTGCACGTACGCTGTGAGTACCTCGATCGATATCGGTAATAGTGGTGTTTGTGGAGCTGATCAGCGCAACCCGCTGATCATCAACATATATAGCAATACGCATTTGCGGAGCCAAGTCCGGCTGTACATCAAAACTGACCTCAAGGGCCTGGGCGGTACCCCAGAAGGTTTCTTCTTCGACCGGCCTTAACATTTCCAGGACGCGTTGTGGTGCATTAAAACCAGCGTTGCTATTTGATGGCGGTGAAGGATTCACCGGTACGCTGGAAGAGATGATGTTCGGCTCTGGTAATACCAATGGCTCTGCATCAGGCTCCGGTGGCTGGTCTGAGTAAACGATATTGCCGTTTTCATCATATGACTTATATATCTCAGTGGCGCCTGCAACCGTTATAAAAGCCATTACACTGAAACAAAACAGCAGTGCCGATAACCACAGCGCATGCTGCCTGAAACTGGTTTTTCGGTTGGTCACATTCATGTTTTGCTCCATATCAAGCATGCTGCATCGGAAAACTAACCTGTCAACATACTGATTTATTGTCTAAGTGTTATTTCGACAATACCAATGCATTGTGAATTCAAGATGAATAATACATTTCAAATTCCAACGGGTGTGTGGTCATCCTCATCCGGTTAACATCCTGCATTTTCAGTTCAATGTACCCGTCAATCAGGTCATCTGAAAACACACCCCCGGCTTTCAGAAAATCACGATCCGCATCCAGAGCTGCCAGTGCTTCATCCAGGCTGCCGGCCACTGTAGGGATGCCTTTTTCTTCTTCGGGAGGCAGGTCGTACAAGTCCTTGTCCATTGCAGAACCCGGATCAATTTTATTCAGGATTCCGTCTATACCGGCCATCAGCATCACTGCAAAAGTCAGATAACTGCTGCCTACCGCGTCACCAAAACGGATTTCTATGCGCCGCGCCTTAGGGTTGCTGACCCATGGAATCCGGCACGATGCTGAACGGTTACGCGCTGAATAAGCCAATGCCACCGGTGCCTCAAATCCTTTCACCAGCCGCTTATAACTGTTGGTCGTGGAATTGGCAAAAGCATTAATTGCATGTGCGTGCTTAAAGATTCCGCCTATGTAATGCAGTGCGGTATCTGATAAACCACCATAACCCTCGCCGGAAAACAGGTTTCGCCCGCCTTTACCGATCGATTGATGTACATGCATCCCGCTGCCGTTATCACCTACGACCGGCTTAGGCATAAAGGTAGCGGTATGTCCGAATTGATGCGCTGTGTTACGTACGACATATTTAAACAGCATCATTTCGTCGGCTTTACGGGTTAACGTGTTGAACCGTGTACCGATTTCACATTGCCCTGCGGTACCAACTTCATGATGATGTACTTCCACCGGAACGCCGACGGCTTCCAGTATGTTGCACATCGTTCCGCGCAAATCACTGAGTGAATCCACCGGAGATACCGGGAAATAGCCGCCTTTGACGCCCGGCCTGTGGCCACTGTTGCCTTCCGGATAATCAAGATTGGAACTCCAGGCTGCCTCCAGTGAATCAATCGCATAAGACGATCCACTCATATCCACCTGCCAGCGTACCGAATCAAATACAAAGAACTCGGGCTCCGGACCGAAATACGCTACGTCACCGACGCCACTGGCCTGAAGATAGGCTTCCGCGCGCTTAGCCAGAGACCGCGGACAGCGCGAGTAAGGCATCATGGTGCTGGGTTCGAGCACATCACAGCGCAAAATCAGCGTGTTCTGCTCAGTAAATGGGTCAAGTACAGCTGTATCGGTATCAGGCATTAACACCATGTCGGACTCGCTGATGCCTTTCCAGCCGGGTATCGAGGAGCCGTCAAACATCTTACCTTCTTCAAGAAGTTCTTCATCGACAGCGTGAGAAGGCAGTGTGACGTGGTGTTCCTTGCCAAGGGTATCGGCAAAGCGCAAATCAACAAAACTGATATCCTCATCGGATAGCTTTTTCAAAATAGCTTCATTACTCATGCTGAATACATGTTCCTGTAGATGGTGGGTCCAGAAATACTCTGATGACTGTCTATCCAAGAAAAGCGATAGTTGTCATGTATGTCGTTATCACGCCTGATAATCAGCCAGTATTTTACCAGACTGTCATACTGTTTCGCTGGTATTTTAATGCTGCCGGTGTATTCGCAGCGAAACCCGGGTTTCAAGCACTTGATTGTGCCGGCGCCCATGGGGCACCGGCTTATTAATTACTACTGATTCAGAGTTTGAATTTCTCCATGAACTCATCTGCAGACATCTGCGCCAGCTGTTGCTGGTCATCACATGCGGCATGAATTTCGCCGGCCTGTCTGCCTGAATAATGCTGTTTGATGGCATTATCGAATTTATTGAGCAATACGGGAATACCTTCACCGCGGCGGCGGCGGTGTCCGATAGGATAATCGATAGCCACTTCCTCAGTATGACTGCCATCTTTGAAGAAAATCTGAATGGCATTGCCGATGGCACGCTTATCCGGATCAAAATAGTCCGTGGTGTAGCTTTCGTTTTCACTGACCTGCATTTTGTCACGCAGTGCATCAATACGCGGGTCAGCCGCCACATCATCGTTATAACTGGCTGCGGTCAGCTCGCCGAAAATCAATGGTGCGGCCACCATGTACTGCAGGCAATGATCACGATCGGCATAGTTGTCCAGCGGGCCGGTTTTATTGATGATTCGATCGCCAGCCTCCTGGGTTTTAATGACAATACGGTCAATGTCATCCAGGCGGTCTTTAACCTGAGGGTGCAGTTTTAATGCACACTCAACAGCTGTCTGGGCATGAAATTCGGCCGGGAAGGAAATTTTGAACAAAACGTGTTCCATCACATAGCTGCCGAATTCGCGCTGGAATTTGAATTCGTTGCCTTTGAACAGCACGTCGTAGAAACCCCAGGTTTTAGCCGACAGTGCTGAGGGGTAGCCCATTTCGCCACCCATTGCCAGCAATGCCAGGGTTACCGCCCGGCGGCAGGCATCACCAGCCGCCCAGCTTTTGCGGGAACCGGTATTGGGTGCATGACGATAGGTGCGTAGTGCACCGCCGTCTATCCAGGCATTTGATACAGCATTGATGACATCATCCCGGTTTCCACCCAGCATACGGGTAACCACTGCAGTTGAAGCCACCCGCACCAGCAATACATGATCAAGGCCGACACGGTTATAGCTGTTTTCCAGTGCCAGCACGCCCTGAATCTCATGCGCCTTGATGGCTGCTGTCAGAACATCCTGCATGCTTAAAGGTGCTTTACCCTGAGCACGGTTCTGCCGGGAAACATAATCAGCAACCGCCAGAATGGCGCCCAGGTTATCTGAAGGATGCCCCCACTCTGCTGCCAGCCAGGTATCGTTGAAATCCAGATAGCGAATAAGCACGCCAATATTGAATGCAGCCTGTACCGGATCCAGCTCATAGGCAGTTCCCGGAACACGTGCACCACCTGTCAGCGTTGCTCCCGGCACCAGTGGCCCCAGCAATTTGGTGCATTCCGGAAAACGCATGGCCAATGCTGCACAGGCCAGGCTATCCATCAGGCAGTATCTGGCGGTAGAAAAAGCTTCATCGCTGCTGATTTCATAATCACAGACATAGTCAGCAATTTTTTGCAGCACTTCATCAGCTTCAGGGCGTTGGGCGGATTTAATATCAATATGTGACATGGGATAAGATTTTCCAGATTGATCGATTCAGCGAGAACGGGATTGTAGCGTTTGCGCTGTGCATAAACAAAAAAACGGGGGGCTGATAGCCCCCCGGTCCGGGTTTATATTTTTGCGTAAGATTAGAAATCGTAGCGAATACCCAACTGGATCTGCCAGTTGCTTGCAGCAAAAATTTCCACTTCCTGAATAGGTGTTCTGAATTCATTGAATACAAACTGATTGGTCTCTGAATCAATTTGCGCTTCAACAATGTTGTTGTTGAATTCAAATGGTATCTGAGACAGGATGTTTGCATCGTTATCAATCAGGTTCAGGAAGTTTTCAATATCGAAGAACAAGGTGATCTTGTCGTCATTGAAAAAGCCTGGTAACTCCTGAGTGAAGCGGATATCCAGATCGGTAAATGTACCGCTGTCGAACGCGTTACGCGGAGCAATCTGACCACGGAATTCATCCAGGCCGCTTTCGCTCAGGAACGCTTCGAATGCTGCAACATCGAAATCAGGTCCGAATCTGACCAGCGGGTCATTGACGTCCGGCACATACAGCAGTGAACGATCTTCAAAATCACGCGCATCACCAAACAGGTTATTGGAACGTGACGTTTCGAAAGTATAACTGAACGGGCGGCCATCACGGATAGTCGCAAACAGGTTCAACGTGGTGTAGTAATCACCGAAAAATGCCTTTCTCAAGGTACCGCGGAAAATCGCATTATGCGTGGTTTCCGAGTTGGCGGTTGCCACCAGTGGATTATTGAAGTTTGAGGTTGAGAAATTGGCAAAGTTACTGGTTGCCGTTGAGCTGGTGATCGGGTTGACATCGGTTGCATCAACAAACGAGTAACCTACTGTCGCATCGAAATCAAAACCGCTTCCGCCAATATCTTCAAAAGCTTTAGACACGGCTATCGACAGATTATGTGACCGGCCGCCTGAAGCATTGGTCAGCAACAGATCATCGGTGAAACGGGCATCACAGATATCAGCATTACCCGGGTCGACCAGGCAATCCGGATCCAGGAAGTCAACTTCACGGAAAATCGGACGACCATCCGGCGCAGTGCCGGTCTCAGCAAGATGCAACGCCTGTACATTCAACGAATTGATCGCATCGGAGTAAATATAGTCAACAGAAAGGTTGAAACCATTATGGAAGTTATGCTGGAAACCCAGGTTGGCTCTGAATACTTCCGGCAGCTCAAAGTCCGGATCGACCGCGTTAACCGCACCATCACCGGCGGTTAACTGGTCGACAACAAACTGAGGAACATTAAAGCCGTCAATCGAGCCTGGGCCCAACAAGCCTGAGCTGTCATCCAGCTGCACGTTGTCCACTACGATACCAGTGTTGGTAAAGCTGTTGGAGAAGATAACCGCAGGATCACCACCGGCGAAAATACCCACGCCACCATGAATCGTGGTAAAGCCGAAGTCTACCCATGGCACTTCATAGGTAAAACCAAAGCGTGGCTGCAGTGAATTCAAGCCATCCAGCACCTGCTCATCATTGCTGAACCCGTAACGCTGCTGGAATTGCGGATTGGCAATCGGCAGATCGCTGGACTGGTACCAGTCATAACGCAGACCGTACTGCAGGGTTAAGTTACCCAGATACCATTCATCCTGCAGGTAAAGAGAATGAATTGTCCGCTCAAAAATTGCAGTGGCATCATTCAGATTACCGGTTACGGCACCATTGAACTCGATTTCAGCTGGGTCCATTGCAGCCAGTGCATCAAGCCCGTCAAAAATGATTTCACCGGTTGAGAACGGTACAAACAGGTTAAATATGTCAAAGTTGTCGTATTCGTAACCGAAAGTAATTAAGTGATCATCCAACTGATAATCACCTTTGAATTTCAGCTGGTTGGTATCGGTAAACAGATCGTTTGCCTGACGGAATACATCAGGTCCAAGAACAATCCGGCCACCCTCATCGTCATCTACCACACCAGTCGCATCAATTGGCAGGTTAATATTGAATTCGGCAAAGTTGGTGCCGTTCAATGAATCCTGGTTGTCCGTGTTTTCAAACCTTGAAGCACGAATCTCGGTAGAGAAACGATTGGTCCAGTTTGAGAACAGACGCAATGAATACGAATCAATTTCGTTACCGGAGTTAAAGAAGTTTGATGAGAACGCCAGCGTATCGTTGGATGCGTTGGTGTTTTGCGGTGAAACAAAATCTTCGCGGGTACGCTGATAGTTAAATGCCAGACGATGCTGATCAGTCAGGATGGCATCCAGGCGCACCATGATTCTCCGGTTATCTGAGTTCAGCGATGTAATCGGCAGCTCACCCGGATCAAAGTTGTAGTTGTTGATCAGAATATCCCGAACTGCGTTGATATCAGCATCTGATATTTCTGAAGACAGACTTGGTGTGCTGTTGGCTAAACCGCCGCCACCAATGATTTCATCGTAAGATACAAAGAAGAACACCCGGTCTTCAATGACTGGGCCGCCAATAAATGCACCGAAGTTGTGCTGATCAAAATCACCACCACCGCCGGTCAGGCCGCTGTCAGTGTAATATTCAAATACACCGCCGGTGAATTCATTGGTACCGGATTTGGTCACCACATTGATGTTACAGCCGGAGAAGTTACCGTACTCAACATCAAATGGCGCAAATTCAACAGATACCTGGTTAATGGCATCCAATGCAAACTGCTGCTGTTCTCCCGGGAAACCGGAATTATTCAAGCCGAAACCATCATCCTGGCGAACACCATCCACGGTAATGGAGTTACTGCGACCATTGGAGCCGATACACAGCACCTGACCGGAATTTGACTCATCGATGGAAACACGTGAGTCAACCCGTATTACGTCACGGATATCACGGCTGATGGAGGGTAAATTGTTAATGTCTTCCAGACCGAAGGTGCTGCCGGGTCCGATTGTACGTTCGAACTCGCTGACATCTGCCGACCCAACTACTTGAAGGTTGCCCAGGTCAGCCGAATCCGCTTCCAGCGCAAAATCCAATGATGCTGCATTGGACAGGCTGACAAAAATATTGTCAATGCGCTCGTCTGAGAACTCATCCGTATCAACCTGTACGCTGTAAGGACCACCAACTTCCAGGCCCCTGGTAATGAACTGACCGGACGAAGTGGTTGTCGTATTGATCTGACGATTGGTACGGGTATCAGTTACTGTGATGTTTGCGTTGGAAACAGGGTTTCCTTCGGGATCCACAACTGTACCTGTAATCGCTGATGTTACCTGCTGTGCTGATACCGGCTCTACAAAAGCGGCAGCCAACACAGTGCTGATAGCACCAGCCAGTACTAGTTTCTTGAAAGACATGTTAAACCTCTTATTAATTTGCTCTGCATAAAAGGGTGATCGCTGCGCTCTGCAAAAGCAGCGGGTCCATTTGAGATTTTCTAGGGCCTTTCCCTGGCCACCCAACTATATTGGCACATATTAAACCTTTGTTAAATGACACTTTGTTTACCAAATAGCGCTCAATGTTGCCGACTGAACGGGCCGTGATGACATTTTCTTGTTAAGTTTGTAATGTAAGATTCTGAAATTTATATATTCCTGAACCAGAGAGAGCACATGAAACACAACTTTTCAGCCGTATTGATCTACGCCTTAAGTTTTTTCTGTCATGCCGCTGAATTGGCCTCCGGACCTATGCTCGGTCATGTATCTGCGCGCGAAGCCGCCATCTGGTTCCAGTCTGATCAACCGGCTGCAGCAACTTTGGCCTACTGGTCACTGAATAGTCCGGATGAACGTCACCACAGTGCTGTGGTGCA
Source organism: Wenzhouxiangellaceae bacterium (assembly GCA_028289455.1). Classification (GTDB taxonomy): domain Bacteria; phylum Pseudomonadota; class Gammaproteobacteria; order Xanthomonadales; family Wenzhouxiangellaceae; genus JAJFKX01. Next base: position 32,419 of record JANQPN010000076.1, on the reverse strand, counting down.
AACGAACCTGGAACATGCCAATACAGGCACCCTTCTGGCTACCAATCTTATGCCGGGAACAGCGTATGGTTTCGAGATTTTGCTGGGTAACCAGCCGCAAACCGCTAAGCATAGGCAAACCTTTACCACCCAGACTTTATGGCGCTGGCGGGATGATCCACCGGACTTTCGTTTTGCCCTGGGCTCCTGTTCCTACATCAATGAAGCGGCTTTTGACCGGCCGGGCAGGCCTTATGGCGGGGACTATCAGATTTTTGACGCCATTGCCGATAAGCAACCGGATTTCATGTTATGGCTGGGTGACAATGTCTACTATCGGGATACCGATTGGGAAGCGCCGTCCAGCATGTATGCGAGATTCAGTCATACACGAAGACTGCCTGAGCTGCAGCGCCTGCTGAGCACGGCCCACCATTATGCGATTTGGGACGATCATGATTATGGCCCGGATAACTCCGACCGCAGTTTTTTCCTGCGCGAACAGGCGGTACAGGTTTTTAATGATTTCTGGGCCAATCCGATTACCAATGTTACCGGCGCAGGGGGTATTACCAGCTTTTTGGAATGGCATGATGTCGCTTTCTTTATGCTGGATAACCGTTATTTCCGCCAGGCCAACCACCGGGTAAGCGGGCAGCGCACTATCCTCGGCAAAAAACAGCTGGAATGGCTGATCAATGGGCTGAAAAGCAGTACTGCCAGCTTCAAGTTTATCGCCATCGGAGGACAGTTCATCAGCAGCTCGGAAGTATTTGAGAACTACGTCATGATGGCACCCGGCGAGCGCCGGCTTCTACTGGATCTAGTAGCTGCAGAACAAATACCGGGTGTAGTCTTTTTATCGGGAGACCGGCACCATGCATCTCTCCACAAAATGACCCGCCAAAACAGCTACCCGCTATACGACTGGACAGTATCTCCATTAACCGCCAGCACGCATAATCCGCTTCCCGGCGAAGGCCAATACAGAGTTGCAGACAGTGTTTATACGGAGAGAAACTTTGGAATCGCAGAAGTCAGTGGCCCTTTCAATGACCGCACATTGACTCTGACATTGCATGATGTTGATGGTGAACCGGTTTGGAGTACAGAAATAAAGCAGACTGAACTGCAATAACAGAGGTGAAATCGCAATTGTTTCAGTTAATCATGCCCACTCCCGATTTACCCATAGTGGATGTGTTTGCTAATTGGGTAAATTTTTTAAACTATGATCCACAAAACTATACGCTTAAAGGAAATATCACTTTGCATCAATTTACACAAGATATATTATCCAATTAATTTTGTATTTTTTAATGAATTATTCTTTTTATTACTAATGATGTTAATAGATATCAGAGATCATTTTTCGAAAAAACCAAGGCTTTTTCGGGCTTATTAACAATCTGAGCGCATCAGTTTTTTACGCCGCATAGTTGCAACAATAATGATCCCAAGCACAATGATTGGACCATCAAATGTTATGCCTAAAAATACCCATTTCAATACCTTGTATTTACCCGCATTTTCCAAATTTAGAGGTTTGCCGATGAAATAGTCATCATCCTTCCGAAGATTATCCACCCCATTAATACCCTTGGAATAAATATCAAATAATCTTTCATTACTGCCGGGAATAATATAAACCCATTGTCTTCCCCAAGGGTCAGTAAAGTTTGATTGGTTTAATTGACTTTTTCCCCAGCCAGCAACTTCATCCAGATTTACTGGTAATCTATTGTTATATGCAGCAAAGCGATATATCTCTTTTTCAAGCATCTCCAATTGTCGTTTAACAATAAACTGCTTTTCTGTGCTCGCATCCACGCTGAAAATAAATAGGTTGATCGCTAAAACGATCAACAACGCGTAGTAACAAAAAAACCGCATTGGATTAGATCAGGTTTCCAATAACCCCTCTTTCTGCATAGCCAGCCTGACACCTGTATTTTCCTGCATTCTATCCATATAGACACCAATATTAGAATACGAAGAAGCTGGTTTAGTCATATTCCGTGACCAGCGAAATACTGTGAAAGCATATGCATCCGCTATACAGGGCTTGTCACCGATAAGATATGACTTGCCATGTAACCAACGGTCGAATTGTTTCAGTAAACCTTGCACCTGGTTTTCGGCTGCCTGCTTGATTCGAGTATGTTGTTGATCATTTCCTTCAACAATAAATCGTGACTGAAAAAAATATGGCGCATGCGACCGATGCAGATCGGATGCAATAAAACTCAGCCATCGGTTGATTTCATATTGAGAAAATGGGTCATTTCCCCCGCCAATACCAGCTTCAGGATAACTGTCTGAGATAAATCGTAAAATCGCATTGCATTGGCTCAGCGTTGTCCCATCTTTCAACAGCAGAACAGGAACCTGCACGAGCGGATTAATCTCTGCGAAAGATTTGTCTTCCAGGTCCGGCTGCTGGATACTAAACTCCGCGCCCACCCAATTTAAAGCAATGTGTGGCGCCATTGAACAGGCTCCGGGGAGATAATAGAGTTTCATTAGCCAGCCTTAAGATACATCCAAGATTATTCTATAAGTAAAGCGATTACTGATTTAGTTCCTCGGCGGCATAGGAAAAAATGCACTGGTGGTTCGCTGATATTCTCGATAGTCTTCCCCTCTGGTTTTCAATGCCTGTTTTTCGGTATACGGAATTCCGGTAATCCGGTAAAGAAATGCCAACATAACAATTGGGCCCAGACCCGCCAGCCACCAATACTGGCTGCCGATGGCAAGCAGCGGATAACTGCACCAGTGCAACCACTCAAAAAAGTAATTGGGGTGACGGGAATAACGCCATAATCCATTACGACAGGTTTTGCCCTTATTTCCCGGATTCTCCCTGAATTGTGCCAGCTGACGGTCAGCAATGCTTTCTCCCACTACTGATATCAGCCAAATCAGAATAGCTGCCATACACCATATATTGAACCCGGCCTGGTTATTGGCCGTTACCCAGAATACCCAGCCGAATACCCAGGCCACCACAGCCTGAGCCAGAAAAAACCAGAATAGCCTGCTTTGCTGCTGTTCTCCCCAATACTCCCGCATGGCACGATACCGGCCATCCTCAGACTCACCTGCTACCCGACGTGCCAAATGCCATGCCAGTCGCGCCCCCCACAGACCACCCATTAAACCGGTCATTAATCTTGCCGATAAGCTGCCGTCAGCACTAATAGCATGAGCTACCGCCAACAGGCCCAAAAGAGCTGACCAGACCACATCTACCCATCCGGCATTATTGGTTCGCCGTTGATAGAACCAGGTCAAAACCATCACAACGGCAGATATCAGCAGTAAGATTGTCTGTGTGTTCATCGCATTATCTCAATATTGTTGCTGTAGATTTTCGTTGGCTGGCGTAATATGGATGAAGGAATATACTCTTACACTCAATAAACCAAGCAGATCAAGGATACGACTATGTATAAGCTGATCACCAGTTCACTGGGTTTACTTACAATTTCTCTGGCTTTTGCACAGCCGCTGCATGCGCAGGATAATCAGGTTTCCATCCAGGAGTGGGTAGTCCCATGGGAGAACTCCCGCCCCCGGGATCCGTTTGTTTCGCCTGACGGAAAAGTCTGGTTTGTCGGTCAGAGAAGTCATTATGCTGCGGTTTTCGATCCGCAAACTGAGGGTTTTTCCCGCATTGACATGGATGATGGAACCGGGCCGCACAATTTGATCGTCGATGGCGATGGCATCATCTGGTATGCAGGCAATCGTGCCGCTCATATCGGCAGAATTGACCCTGACGCTGCAGCCGGCGAGCAAATCACAAAGTACCCTACACCCGAGGATACCGCAGCAGATCCGCACACATTGATCGAAGCAGACAATGGCATGATCTGGTTTACTTCTCAAAGCAGTAACGGCATAGGCCGTTTCAACCCGGACACCGGCGCTGTCGAAATACTGACTGTACCAACACCCAAAGCCCGTCCCTACGGCATCGATTTGGATGATAACGGTAATGCATGGGTTGTGCTGTTAGGTACCAACAAACTCGCCAAAGTTGATGCTCAGAGCTTTACCATGACCGAAATTACCATGCCACGTGACGCGGCGCGGCCAAGACGAATGGCAATTACCAGTGATGGTTCGATCTGGTATGTGGATTACGCGGAAGGTTACCTGGGGCGTTATGATCCCGCCAGTTCAAAATTCGAGGAATGGCAGACTCCAGGTCGGCAGGCGGAAGGTATTCGCGGCAGCGGCCCCTATGCCATGGCTGTCGATGCCAAAGACCGGTTATGGTTTGTTGAAACCTTCCCTGACCCTAACCGCTTTATCGGATTTGACCCTGCCAAAGGAACATTTATTTCTGTAACTGATGTGCCCAGCGGGGGTGGTACAGTCCGCCATATGTATTTCGACCAAAATACCAATTCGATATGGTTCGGCACTGATACCAATAACCTGGGAAGGGCTCAGCTTCCCGATTAGTTAACATGGAGAGTTAGTTATTCATGATGAAAATTAAACATGACAAAGACAACCGGCGCTATATGCTGGTTGTCAGCGAGGGGTTTGATGATAATGCAGTGGTATTGCGATACCGGCAGCCTGATGCAGGCAGCATCCATTTCACTTCCACTTTCACACCACAAAATCTACGTGGGCAGGGGCTGGCCCGAAAAGTGGTGGAGCATGCGCTGGATGAGGCTGACAGTCAGGGCCTGGAGGTGACCGCCAGTTGCTGGTACGTGGAAAAAATCCTGCAGGAGAGAAAACAACAGGCGTCTGCTTAAGCGTGGAAATCCACGCTTATGCTTTATCGACCTGTTAATTGTTTAAAGGGCAGCAGCCTGTTTGGCGTCTGCAACAATCTGGCGCACATCACCCAACAGCTCATCCACGTCGAACACCACACCATCTTTGATGGTGTAACGTATCCCTCTTACCCTCCCGGGTTTTCCATCATCAAGCAGGCGATAATGACCGATTCCGTACAACAGCTTGAAATTGGCTATGGGATTTTCTCTGATAACAACCAGATCGGCTTTTTTGCCAATCGCAATTGAACCGATTTCATCATCCATACCCAACGCTTCAGCACCGTTCAATGTGGCCGCTTTCAAAACTTCTAATGGATGAAAACCTGCCTCCTGCAACAATTCCAGCTCACGAATATATCCAAAGCCATACAGCTTATAGATATATCCGGAATCCGAACCGGTGGTCACACGTCCACCATGATTTTTATAATCATTCAAAAACACCATCCAGCGCTGAAAATTACGTTTCCAGTCAATTTCATGCCGGGTAGTCCAGTCAAACCAGTATGAACCATGCGCTTCCGGGCTGGGCTCGAAAAATTTCATCAACTGCGGATGTCCATATTCAGCATGCCACTCCGCATTCTGCTCGCGCATCAAATCACGGCTTGCTTCATAAATTGTCAACGTTGGATCGATGGTGAAGTCCAGCTCAATCAGCTCATCCCGTACCGCATTCCAGTGATCGCTACCGGGTTCAGCAGCCTGCAGCCATAACCGCCCGGCTTCACCAAAACGATGTTGTTCATTGTTATAGTTGTAATCCAACGGATAATCCTGAATAACCTTATCGGTAAACAAGGCCTCCGGTAGTCCATACCAGTGTTCCATGGTAGTCAGGCCGGCCCGGGCAGAATCCAGCACATTCCAGCGAACCACATTAAGCTGCGCATGGTGCATTGCACTGCCCAAACCCTGTTCTTTAGCTTCATCAAAAGCCGCACTCATGATGGTCGGGCTGGCACCGAAAAATTTGATTCCCCGTGCACCACGCCGACGAATATCCTTGACCCATTCACGGGCAAGCTGCGGTGTACTGATCGGACCATCGGCGCCCATGCCGAAACCGGCGTATGGAATGATCCTTGGCGCAGTAATTTCCAATGCTTCACTGCGTCGTACATGATCCAGCACCCAGTCCAGGCCGTTAAAACTGCCGGGCTCCCGTACTGTTGTAATGCCATGCGCCAGCCACAGTTTCAAAACGTATTCAGCGGTAACGCCCTGCTCGTCGCCACCCAAATGGCCGTGCATATCTACAAACCCAGGCAACACATAGTGCCCGCTCAAATCCAGTTCCTGATCACCTTCTCCGGCTTGCGGGCGGTTTTCGGGATTAATTTCTGCGCCAGGATTTCCAACACTCTGGATGCGGGTAATGCGATCATTCTCAATAACGATATCCACCGGGCCTTGTGGCGGTGCGCCCTCACCACTGACCATTATCACCCCGCGCAGAATTAAGCGCTGGTATGGTCCTTCACCACGGTCACGGTCAGGGGCTGGTTCAGGAGCGGCAAAAACAGCATGCATAAATATGCTTAAAGATACCCCTATGATCATTCGCAACCGGTTGTTCATGATATTTCCTTGTTAAACTGTGCCGCAGTATAGCGATTTACCAGCCGTTGAGACACGTTTTGGCCGATGACAAAGGTATTCATTAACTCCATTCCCAAAAGCGGTACCTACAGGGTATCTGCATTATTGCAGCAGGCCGGTGTGGAGATATCCGGTTTGCACATTACTGATGATAAAGTTTGGGATTACAGCAATGTCGATGTTGAAACCGGTCGACGCGATCCAGACACAGCACTGATGACGGATACAACCCCTGCGGAAGCTTTATCCGGCATTCAGCATAACCAGGCGCTGGTCGGCCATTTTGGTTTCAGTATCCGGCACTGCGCCCTGTTGAATGATTTCACCACGGTTTTTTTGATTCGTGATATCCGTGAAGTGATTGTTTCCTGGTGCCGCTGGCAGGTATTCAGCGGTCAAAGCCCCCGTTTGGCAGCCATAGATGATCAACAGCAAATGATAGTCAGTTTTCTGGAGCTAAGCGCCCGGCCAACAGCACAAATCGTCATGTCATTGCTGCCCTGGTATCTATACCTGCCCCAGCAGCACGTTTTTCGGGTTAACGATCTCAAACAGCCGCAAACGCTGGAAAGACTGTTCAATATTTGCGGTTGCCCGCAGAATCAATCTGCTATCGAAAACATAATGCAAAATGTTCAACGCGAACAAACGCTCACCAAAGTACCCGGCGGTACTCTGGTGGACGATTATTGGTCAGAAGACGCTGAACAGATATTTCAATTGCACCACCTGGAACAGGCCAATCAGCTGCTGGGTTATTGACCAGTCAAATACGGCAAACTTGTAATTATCGGTTACGGTTAAATCCTATGGGTCGTGTTATCTGTTCTAAACGGAACAATGTACCATTCCCATGGGGAGTAACAAACCTGAAACTCAACACAGCACCCGGCCTGGGAAACTGAGGCCCAAAGGTATCTTCAATCAATGGCCCAACACTACCCCAGGGAATACTGACTCTGTCATCAGGGTTATACAAATCACCAAATACTGGTCCGCTGGTGCTGCGCGGGGTTTGCGTAGCATGCAGCAGGCACGCATAAAATGAACCGACAAACACACCAGGGCATGGCTCATAAATGCCCAAGTAGTACCAAGCTTGTTCACCAGTTGGCGTGTAGGTCAACCATAAACCAACAACACGTTGTTGCGACGGAGATCCATCCCCCATTGAGGCAGCTGACCCGGCTGGCATAAATATTATGCCTTCACCGCTGCGATCCGGATCGAAAAACGATCCCGCGATTAAACCGGTAGGTTCAAACACACCTGTATCGCACTCAAAATTGTTATTTACCAGGGGCAACAACGGCAGCTCACCACCGCCGAACTCATTACTTTGGTAAATTAAACGACCGCTTCGACAATCATCAAATTGAAGCACAACATTACCCCACGGCTCCACAACCCTTGCAGCAGGATTAAACTCATCAATGGGAAATCTCGGCCCCATTGCCCGAACCAGAGAAATGTTAACCACTCTATCATTATCCAGCTGCCCTACTCCACGAAGCCACATTTGATTGCCGAATTGATCATAGGTAAACCAATGCATCAATAATCGATTGCCCTGCAATACCTCCAGAGTTATTCCCTGACCGTCGAATTCAGGACCGAACCACCAAGCCTGGGTAATAGCCGGATCCAAAGCAGGCACTCCCTTGAATGCGCTCAATACCAATCGCCCACTCTGATTATTGATAATAACCAGATTGTTTTGGTTAACGACAAAACCGCGGAGTGCTACGATTGAGAGGACGTCATCGTTAATAAAGCGCTGTCTTTGAACAAGTGATTGTCCACGCATGGGTGAGCTTACTGATTCCAGCACCAGCTCATTGCCTGATTGACTGTCTGCATTGATAGAAACAATTTCTTGAGCAGTGAATTGGCTTAATTGCCCGAAAGTTACTGTACGGCTTGAACCAAAACTCTCTGGATCATCTGTTGCCAGCACCCAGGTCCCATTTCTGAGAACATAACCGAAAAATGTCACCTGCGGATGAATTCTCCATAATGGATTAGACGTGTCGAAAGTCCCTCCTAATCCTGCCACAAAAAATGATTCAGGTTGTGCATCTATTGTGTTTGTACTTGGTACCTCACCTATATCAAACCGTGTTGATGTAAGCCTTTGTATTTCCTGAAAAGGCGGTTCACCCGCTCCAGAATTTAATGCATGAACTTCCACTCTCATACGATAAAATTCAAAGCCTCTGTCTATATTCACAGATCTGAGCATGACTTTGGTGATAAATATTCCCGATTCATTAATGGCAAAATCCTGCCCGTATATCTCTGAATTATTCGTCACTGAATTGGCAAACTCTCTACCGGCTAACCATTGCCCGTCAGCTGAAAGGTTTAACTGGTTAACACGGTTTGGAGATGCATACCCATGTAATGTAGGTTCAGCACTTTCAAAAGATGCCGGCAATCGATTCCCCTGCACCAATAATATAGATTCTCTCGCTTCCAGGTTAGTACCCCAGGCTCGATTAAACGCCTTACCGGGACCACGAATAAATTGCTGTGATTCAAAACCTGATGCGTCATCACGCGAATAAATATAGACCGCCCCAGGTGGCAAGCTGGTTCTGGCGAGAATTTCCTCAAGCCCAAATACATCGCCCGGCGCACCTACAAATAAATTCCCATCAGAATACGCCAGGGAAAAACCAAACCCATCAGGCTCATCACAAACCTGATTAAAATCAGCACCTGACAATTCCTGTACTACTTGATAATAACCATTGCCATCAATAGCAAAAACCAACACTCTGCCGCATGTGCTGTTCTGTAGGCTATGATCAGCCACCAACAATAAATCATCAGCAAACATAACTCTGGCATTGGGGTCCATTGCGACAGAATCCTGCAGAGGTATTCTTTGCATAAACTCCCAGCTTAAAAGTTCATCGTTTAGCTGTGCCTTACTGCTGGATGTAACCAGAAATATTACGACAATAATGCAGGCATTGATGAGTTTAATCATTAGCGTATCCCGATAAACTGATTTGTAAAATAATGTAAATTCAGACTACCACTTTGAACTGAATGAAAAATTAACGGAAACTATTTTTAATAAAAATGCCATAAAAAAACCCCGCTATGCAGGGTTTTTATGATTAATTCAGTTGACAGGTGCTGCTACAATTTAAATCGGCCTGGTTAACTAGTAACCAATGGCATCGACTAACTTGCGCAAAACCAGTGTTCCCGAACCATGGGGGTTTTCAAAATCTACTGATACTTGTACACCAACATCAGAATTTATAGGTGTCCGAGTTCTGTTGATTGGCCCAAGAAAACCCCAAGGTGTAACAATACGGTCCTGTGGATTATAGTTTTGGCCAAACATAGGACCTTCAGGCATGCGTGGTGGTCCGTTGGGTTGCCATCTGCAATCTCCATTCCCGAAGCAATCCTCGAATACGCCCAGGTAATACCAGGCTTGCTCGCCCATCTGATCATATGTCAGCCACAAACCAACAATACTTCGAGATGAGTCATCTTCGGCATCAACACGTGCCGGCAAAAAAATTATTCCTTCGCCACTACGTGTTGCGTCAAAAGCGGAACCTATGATGGTTATTTTAGGCTGTGTGAACGGGCTGGTTACTCCTGAACGTGCTGATCTGAACCTGGGTGCAAGCTCAATGCCTTCATCATTGATAATAAAACCTCTCTCACACTGCTGCGCATTATCCGCTAGTAGAGAAATCTCGAGGGAATCCGCACCAAATTCTTCACTTTGATAATCCATCCTGCCATTCCGGCAGTTATTGAAAGTGAATTCAGCTTCCCCCCATATTTCCACCACTCTGTCATCTGGATCAAATTCATCTAATGGAAACCTTGGACCTCTTGCTCTTGCCAATTGCATATTCACTTTACCGTTGTTAAGTACGCCAGAACCCCTGACCCACATCTGCCGACCAGAAGAATCATAGGTAAACCAATGCATTAGCAAGCGGTTGCCCAGCAACACCTCTAATGTTATGCCCTGGCCGTCAAACTGTGGGCCAAACCACCATAATCCTGTAATTGCCGGGTCAAGTGCCGGCCGGGCAGCAAACATTATGAGCTCTTGGTCTTTGACCAAAAGCAGGCGATCATTGCTGGCATTTAATCGGAAATCCTCTACCCTCGAGCGTACATTAAGTGCTTTATTGCCACGTGCCGCTATTACCTGCTGAACTGTCTTTTCTGATGTGGAATCTTTTAAATTATAGCCAGTAACTGTAGCTCGGCCACTTGGATCAGCCTCGTAAATTGCAATTCCGTTTATATTGCCATACTCATCAAGACGAAGGCGTTGCGTTTCAAAATGCTGAGACTCTACCTGCTGGTATTCGCCATTTTGTGCTGTCTGAAACCAGCTTATTGTGCTCGCGCCATCAAAGCCAGCGAACTTGGGGATAAAAACCACAACGTTATTATCCTGGAAATATAACTGTTGAATATCTTGGTAATTATCTTCGCTTCTTTCCTGCAGCCGGGTAAACACGCCTGATCTGCCCAGATCTATCACTTGGAGTAACTCAGTGTTGCCGGTACTTTCCAGATCATAGACTTCTATAGCACTGTTATAAATATTGACGGAGTCTGAATTGATCCACCCACGTTCAAAATACCTATACTCATGCTGAGTAATCAATACTTCCTGATCATTGATCAAAAAATCTTGTGCATATATTGTTGAGTCACCGCTGAATTCATGGGTGATATTCCAAGTTCCATCGGCATCGGCTTCAAGCAGATTGAGGCTACGGGCGATAGCACGGTTATGTGCAAGAGCGGTTTCCACACCAACATTTTGATTGCCTTGAACCAGAATCCTGTTCCCATCGGTTTTAACTTTGGTACCCCAGGCAAAATTGCCGGTTCTTCTGACACCCCTGATACGAGCAATCTGTGTGAAAGGTTCATTATCTTGATTATCAGTGGCTGTTGTATCAAGCTGGTAGACATATACATACCCCCGATTCAGTCTTTGACCAGGCTCCAGAAAAACCTGCCCGGGAGCGCCAATTACCAACAGCCCATTCGCATAATCGGCGGAAAAGCCAAACCCATCCTGTTGATCGCAGCCCATACCAAAGTCTTCTGCGGAAAAGTGCTGTACTGGAACGAACATTCCATCTTGATTGGCTGACAATAACACTGCCTGCCCACAATTATCACCAAAACCCAAGCTTGGATGCATAACCAGCAACATGTCATCTACAAAAATACTCCCAAGCCGGAAATCCTGCAGAACCCCACTGTCAAGTTCGATAGATTGTGAAAAATCCCAATTGACCAGCGGTGGCAATTGAGCATTTGTAACGCCACACCAACTCATGATCAGCATAGCCAATAGCTTTTCACGAATGCGACATACTCCCATTTGAAACCCCGACGTACGAAAGTTTTAGTTTTTCTATTATGCTTGAAATGAATGAATATTTCCTGAATGGATAATTAGCGCAACCCCTGTGAAAATAATCCGCCATAAAAAAAGCCCCGCAGTGCGGGGCTCTTAAAAGCTGATGCTTAGCTAAGCTTAACGTGTCAACAATGGTGCAATGACCAAACTGACGATTGCCATTACGTTGATCAGAATGTTCATCGCAGGGCCAGAGGTATCTTTGAACGGATCACCTACTGTATCGCCGACAACCGCCGCTTTATGCACATCTGAACCTTTGCCGCCGAAGTTGCCTTTTTCGACAAACTTTTTGGCGTTATCCCAGGCACCGCCGGCATTCGCCATGGTCAGCGCCAACAACACACATGAAACCAGTGCGCCCGCCAGCAGACCTCCGAGCGCATGTGCGCCCAGCACAAAACCGACAACGATAGGCGCCAATACAGCCAGTGCGCCCGGTAGAATCATCCGTTGCAATGCAGCCCGGGTCGCGATATCAACACAGCGTGCGTTATCCGGTTTACCGGTACCTTCCAGCAAACCTGGAATCTCCTTAAACTGCCGACGGATTTCCTGAATCATTTCAAATGCAGCATCGCCAACAGCACGCATGGTAATGGCTGAAACCAGGAATGGGAAAATACCGCCCAGGAACATACCCATCAACACATTGGAGTTACTGATATCCAGAGTAAAGCCCGGTATATGACCGGCTACGGTTTTGATAAATGCCGCAATAATCGCCAACGCTGCGAGACCGGCTGCGCCAATCGCGAAACCTTTACCGATGGCAGCAGTGGTATTGCCTACTTCATCCAGACCATCCGTGATTTCCCGAACATCATCACCCAGACCGGCCATTTCTGCGATACCACCGGCGTTATCGGCCACCGGCCCATAGGCATCAATAGCCATGGTGATGCCCACTGTGGCCAACATACCAACAGCGCCGATTCCCACGCCATATACACCGGCACCTTCCGGCAGCAGAAAACTGGTCACAAAAATGATGGCTGCAATAATCAGAACCGGCAGAGCCACTGATTCCATCCCCGTAGCCAGACCGGAAATCATTACTGTTGCCGGGCCGGTTTGGCCATCTTTGGCTATATTACGGACCGGTTTACCGCCAGTGTAATATTCAGTAATCAGACCAATGCCGATACCACCAACTGCGCCGGCTACCACGCACCACCAGACATTGCTGCTGATGCCCAATGCAGAGACGATAAACCATGCAGCTGCAATAAAGATGACCGCAGCACCAAATGTGCCAAAACGCAATGCTTTTGCCGGTTCACTGCTGGAAGCCATTCTTACAATCAGAATACCCAAAATTGAACATAACAGTCCGCCTGAGGCCAGCGCCAGAGGTAAGAACATCAGATTCTGGCGGTCACCCAATATCGAGCTTGCAGCAAAAGTACTGGCAATGGCTATACACGCAATCATTGAACCACAGTAGGACTCAAAAATATCTGAACCCATACCGGCCACATCACCGACGTTGTCACCAACGTTGTCCGCAATTACACCCGGGTTACGTGGATCGTCTTCGGGAATTCCCGCTTCGATTTTACCGACCAGATCGGCACCAACGTCTGCACTCTTGGTGAAAATACCGCCGCCGACGCGTGAGAACAATGCCACCGTAGAAGCACCCATGCCGAAACCATGAATGGCTTCTGCGTGTTGTGGGTCACCGCCGAAGAAGTAATACAGACTACCCAGCCCAAGCAGGCCCATGGCAGCAACAGTAAGCCCCATGATGGAGCCGCCGTAAAAAGCCACCGACAGTGCACTGGCAGGCCCTTCTGCTGCTGCTGCTGTAGTAGTCCGCACATTGGCACGGGTTGCCGTGTACATGCCGATATAACCCGCAGTGGCTGAACTTAAAGCACCGGTTACAAATGCCGCAGCGGTATGCCAGCCCGGGAATGCAAAAAACAAACCAACGGTCAGTGCCAGCGCAAACATGGCCAAAATGGAGTATTCGCGCTTCATGAAAACCATTGCGCCCTGGTGAATAGCTTCCGCGATTTCCGCTACTTTGCCTTCACCTGCCGGACGACGCAGGATAATGCGGTAAATGACAAGTGCCGCCAGCAAACCGAATACGCCAAGTAACGGCGGTATAAGTGATTGATCCATAATACTTTCCGATATTTAGATGGGTAAAATATCGTTGCCTGTTATTTCCCGGCAAACGAAATATATAAACCGCCCATTTTACTAGTTATACCGGCCCCGGGGCAATCAATTATTGATTTCCGCTTATCTGATCGATCAACGCTTCCGGAAAAACTGCCCGGCTACCGGCCATAGGTGCCAGGCCGCGGAATCTTCATTCAGGTTTCGCTGTAATAATACCTGCAGGTCGTCATAGAGTGCTTCACTGTCCTGATAAATCCCATTTTGTTCCAGCTCCAGCACCCTGTGTCCGCTGTTCTGATCAATCACCACCCTGAAAAACACGCAATTGATTTGCATTTTTATAACAACATTCACCAGCCCGGAACTTAGCCGGACCGGTTGATCACAGACTTTAATCCGGTGGTTTTGCTCACCTGGTGCTGCCGGCACATCTGCCAGCACCAGCACAGATTCATTATTCTGAAATGCTTTGATAATTTTGCGCGGATAGCTGCCTGGTGTATAGCGCCGGCCCGGGAACAGCTTCTCCAGATGACGTCTGCGCAAGCTTACGTACAGATACTCGACTAACCGTCCCTGGAACTCTTTCCTTTCCCGCTTGCGCAATATATAAACAACCTGATGATTGCAGGCTCTGAGTTGATGGAGTACCGCGAAACCGGTATTCCAATGAGTCCCAATTACTACAAATGCCCTGTTTTGCGGGAAATCACCTCGCCGGATGATTCGTTTGCGCAGCTTCCATGGAGCAAGCATGGATAACCAGATATCGACGTGATCAAGCAATATATTGCGCCGGTGGTCTGCCAGCCACTGCTGCTCGTCTGCAATCGGTAAGTGTTGACGGCAGTTGTTAAGGGCATTTTTCGCCTGTCTGGTAAATAACGGTGTACTACGGCACACAAGCCCTGTGAGTCGCCAGCTTGTTTTCCAGGGAAGGATCACCAGCAATACAGGTAATACAAATAACACCAGACTGTCTCTGGCTTCCGTTCGCAATCTGTTCAGTGTTCTTGTGATAAACCGCATATTGCGTATTAGAACCTATATCACAGCAAAACGCATCGCTATGATTGCAGGCGCATTGACCGAATCATTGAATATGAATGAAATGTCCCGTATATACCGACTTTTAATACCCAGACATCCTGCACAAGGAATATTGATAGCCGCATCAGCCGCTGATCTATCCGCTAACAGCCTGCATTTCCAACTATAATTGATACTATGCAAATCCCGATTCTGTGCTACCACTCACATATCATTACGCATTCCGGTTATACCGGAAACGGCCATGTTGCGCTGGAAGCTGATCTAAAGCTGATAGCCGCACAGGGTAAAACGGTAATTCCGCTGACTCGAGTGGTTCGGGCCCTGCTTGCCCAGGAAAACTCTCCAGCTCTTGAGAATGCTGTAGTCATTACTTTTGACGATGGATCTAAAGCCGACTATCTGCCTATCGATCATCCTGAATTCGGACCCCAGCCGGGTTTTTACGCCATCATGTCTAATCATGCTGCAATTTACCCCGATCAACATCCGGACCTGCATGCCACCAGCTTTGTGATTGCCTGCCCAAATGCACGACACAACATGGATCAAAAATGCCTGTTCGGTCTTAATTGGATGAATGATGACTGGTGGCCCCAGGCTGAAGCCAGCCACCTGCTCAGTATTGAATCGCATAGCTGGGATCACAATAACTCAGTGTGTGACGGCGTGCCTGCCGGTACCGGCGATCAGTTTTATTCGGTAAACAACTATGCAATGGCTGATCACCAAATACGGGAGGCAGCTACCAGTATCGCTGAAGTATCAGGGCGCCGCCCGGAAGTTTTTGCATATCCATATGGCCATGTTAATCAGTATCTGGAACATGAATATTTTCCGGACTATCAGGCTGAACATGCTATGCGCTGTGCACTAACCACCAAGCCCGATTATGTAACACCGGATACGTCTCCATGGGCAGTACCCAGATTCGTTCATGGAGAACACTGGCGTGATCCGGATGCATTGATTGCTATCATTAACGGCCAGGCATAAATTTTATGAAACGCCTTTCATTATTAACGGCCCAACAACGCTGCCTGCTGCGTATCGCAGCTTCCGGCAGTTTCATCTCCCAGGGCAAGCTGAATGCCGGCCTGCCGGAATGGCAGAAACAGTATCAGCAGGCACAGCCTTTCCCACACATTTGTCTGGATAATATCTTTGACCCTGAACTCCTGCAGCATATCGATGCCGACTTCCCGGATGCAGACAATCAGCATGACTGGGACACCTACAGGAAAGAAAATGAATGGCTGAAAAACGCCACCGGACGGGATTTCCAGATGCCCTTTCTAACCCGGCACTTTCTTTATGCGCTGAGCTCGCGCTCTTTCCTGATCTGGCTTGAGAAACTGACAGGCATCAAAAGCCTGATACCCGATACCGAGTTCATTGGCGGCGGGTTGCATGCCACACTACCGGGTGGAAAGCTGGGCATTCACGCAGACTTCAATAAACATCAGCGAAACGGGCTGGACCGGCGTCTGAATTTGCTGCTGTATCTGAACAATGACTGGCAGGAAAGCTGGGGCGGCGCTTTGGAGTTATGGGATAAGGAGCTGACCGGTTGTAAGCAGAAAATTTTCCCGCTGTTTAACCGGATGGTCATTTTCTCAACCACTGACTACAGTTTCCACGGTCATCCACAGCCTCTGCAATGCCCGGATAATGTCATCCGCAAATCTATTGCGCTGTATTACTACACCAATGGCCGTCCGAAAGAAGAAGTTTCTGCTTCTCACTTAACCAACTATCAAAAAGTCTGAATCACCAGCAATTTGAATTCAATCATGGATAAATCACATTTACTGCAACAAATTCAACAGCGGGAGTGGTTTTACCACTTTACCTTGCCATCTGGAGAGTCAACGGAATCGTATCTGCCGGATGAAGCCCGGGCAGTGCACGATACCCGCTTACAGATGATGCAATCCTGCCTTCATGCGCATTATGGCGAGATACCTGAAGCCACAACGGCAATAGATCTGGCCTGCCATCAGGGTTATTTCTCCCATCACCTGTCCACCATGGGTCATCAGCAGGTCACCGGAATCGATGCACGCAAAGAGCACATCGACGATGCCAGCCTTATATGCGAGGCCATGGGTCACCAGAACATTCAATTTCAACAGCGTGATGTGTTTTCACTAACACCAGAAACCGACGGACAGTTCGATACAGTGTTGATGTTCGGGCTGCTCTACCACCTGGAAAACCCGGTTGGCGCACTGCGTGTTGCCAAGTCTCTGTGTAAACAGGTTTGTCTGGTTGAAACTCAAGTCGGCCCCCACGTTTCCGGCCAGCTTGACTGGGGCCATTATGAGTTCGTGAAACCAATGATGGGCAGCTTTACCGTCATAGATGAATGCCATGAAACCCACGGGCCTGAAATGAGTACGCTGGGAATCTGTCTGGCGCCTTCCACTGAAACGCTGATTTGGATAATGCAAAAAATCGGCTTCAGCAAAGTAGAACTGCTGACACCACCCAAAGGCGCTTATGAACAGATTCGTTTTGGCAAGCGGGTTATGGTGGCGGGTTATATTTAACGCATCAATGATGACCCAATAATGAATCTTCGGCTACCGTCTTTTCTGATTATCGGTGCACAGAAGTGCGGCACCACCTGGTTGCATCATCAGCTAAGCAGTCACCCTGAGATTTATCTGCCCAAAGGTAAGGACCATGAGTTTTTTTCGTTCACCTCTTCACCCGAGGATTATCAGATTAAAGCCTGGTCTGAACGTTATACCAATGCTCAACCGCAAGATCTTATCGGCGATGCAACCGCGAGTTACTTCTGGTCCCGGTTGTCCAGACCCTGGCATATTCAGCCGGAAAAGTTCAATCCTGATATACCCAAAAGCGTATCAACCGTGCTGGGTGAAAAAACCAAAATAATTATTATTCTGCGGAATCCGGCGGAACGGGCTATTTCAGCTTACCTGCATCACATCAGCATGCGCAGCCTGACTCCGGCCTGGGATATTTTTTCTGCTCCCGCAAATTTGGGATTATTGACCATAGGATTTTATGGCCGGCACTTAAAAAACTGGCTGACCCGTTTTCCGGCCGAGTCCATATATGTTGAACGGCGCTCAATAAAGCGTTTTCATCAGGATATCCTATCTGATGTATGTTCCTTCCTGAACGTGGCTACTCATGCTTTCGAAAACAGTGAGCAGGTTGTTTACCGGGGCATGCCGCGCCTGATCAATGCGGAGGGCGTTTGGCTTCGTTTACAGGACATTAATGATTTATCCGTTATTCAAAGGGCATTACCCATGACACAGATTAACGGTGAACAGTATGTTCGAGTCATTCATCCAGCTGAAATTGATCGGCTTAAACAACTTTACCGGAAAGATCAGCTGTTGCTGGATCAGTTGTTGGATGATCATCCATCGGCCATGTGAGTATGCATTTGAAAATTCCTATTCTGACTTACCACTCACTGCATGCACCTGGTCATGATTATCACACCAACGATCATGTTGCTCTGGAAGCCGATCTCGAACTCATTAGAGAACTCGGGTTTACCCCCATATCACTGCAGGCTGTTGCTGACTGGTTGAATCCGGCATCAACCTGCACGTTGAATCAAGGGCATTACATAGGCATCAGTTTTGACGATGGTTGCGATCATGATTTTTATGACTTCAGCTATCCAGGGATACCAACATTAATCAGCTTCTATAACCTGTTGCTCAGCAACAACAGTAAATACGCTGATGCGCCGCCACTGAAAGCAACCAGCTTTGTGATTGCATCACCACAGGCCCGGGATATCCTGGACAAGGCCTGCATTGCCGGCCGTGATCAATGGCGAGACTGTTGGTGGAAAGAAGCTGATCAGAGCGGCATTATTCAGATAGCGAATCATAGCTGGGATCATACCCATCCGGAGTTAGATTTTGTCGCTCAGCACACTCAAACCAAAGGTAACTTTTACTGCATCGACAACCGGCATGATGCGGACATGCAGATTTTGCAAGCCGAATGGTACATCAGACATAAATTAGGCAACCGGTCTGCCGGCTTGTTTGCCTATCCATATGGCCATGTCAATACATTTTTGTCCCAGCAGTATTTCCCTAACCACGCTGATACTTTTACCGGCGCTTTCGGCACAGGTGGTCAATATGTTACCCAGTCTACCGATTGCTGGAATATACCCAGATTTGTCTGCGGTGATCACTGGAACAGCCCTGGTGAATTGAAAGTAATTCTTCAGGGAGCATTGAACAGTTGAATATTAACCGCCTGTCATCACCCTTTTGCTAATAAACCTGAATCAATCCGGCTAAGCTGTTTCAACAACCAACCTCGCCCAGTCCTCATGGCTGGCATGCCCCTGCAAGTGTGTAAGTTTGCTGTATGCAATTTCCAGACTGGTCAATTGCGAATTCAAAATTCCTGACAATACGATTGCTCCGCCAGCTCTGGTTAAATCAACAAATGACGGAGCAAGCTCAATAAGCGGTCCTGCCAGGATATTAGCCAGCAGCACATCGGCTTTTACTGCAGGAAGCTGTGAAGGAGCAGCTACCACAATCCGATCGGACACCTGATTCAATTGAGCATTATTT
The DNA here is from genome assembly GCA_028289455.1 of Wenzhouxiangellaceae bacterium. Taxonomy (GTDB): domain Bacteria; phylum Pseudomonadota; class Gammaproteobacteria; order Xanthomonadales; family Wenzhouxiangellaceae; genus JAJFKX01. The sequence continues at coordinate 12,821 of JANQPN010000076.1, read as the reverse complement.
TCGGTTGCCTGCAATGCCTGATCATCATGGTCAACTGCATAAACTTTGTCAGCCCCTTTTAATGCACAGGCTATCGCCAAAATCCCAGAACCACAGCCAAAATCAATGACTGTTTGACCGGATAACTCAACTTGATCAATCCACTCCAGACAAAGCCGGGTAGTTGGATGGGTTCCGGACCCAAACGCCAACCCGGGATTCAGACGAATGATAACGCCGTCCTGCTGTGCTTCTGGTTCAATATGTGAAGGGTATATCCATAACCGCTTCCCGAACTGCATGGGTTGATAAGAGTCCATCCATGCAGTTTCCCACTGCTGATCCGCCAGCTGCTCATAGCTGATCCTCTCAGTTGCAATACCCGCTGCGGCCAGTTGCAGTGCTAAGAATGTCTGATCAGTATCTTCAGCATACAGCCCGATAACTATTGCCTGATCCCACAACGGATGTGTTTGCGGATCAGGCTCCAGTAATGGTTGATCAGCTGCATCGACTACCGTTACTGATAAAGCACCCAGCTCCAGCAATAACTCATCAATGGCTTCAACCTGCGAATCTGTGCTGGTAATTTTTACCTGCAACCAGCTCATCTGGGGTTACTTTTGATCCTGTGCCAGCAGTTTTTCCAGATAGTGAATATTATTTCCGCCTTCGATAAAACCAGGGTCTTTCAGCAAACGCTGATGCAGTCCGGCATTGGTTTTGATTCCGTTTACAACCATTTCATCCAGCGCGACCCGCATCCTGGCCATAGCAGTAGCTCTGTCGGGTCCATGTGCAATCAACTTGCCTATCATCGAATCATAATGCGGTGGCACGGTATAACCATCATAAATATGGCTATCTACACGAATTCCGGGGCCACCTGGGGTATGTACCGCTTCGATGGTGCCTGGTGAAGGCATAAAGTTTTCCGGGTCTTCAGCATTAATACGACATTCAATCGCGTGTCCAAGGAAACGAATATCCTCCTGTGCGTACCCCAGTTTTTCACCTGCAGCGATGCGTATCTGTTCGGACACCAGGTCCACACCGGTAATCCTTTCACTGACCGGGTGTTCAACCTGGATACGAGTATTCATTTCGATGAAATAAAACTCACCATTTTCATACAGAAACTCAAAAGTACCGGCACCCCGATAGCCAATGCGACGACAGGCTTCTGTGCAGACTTTTCCGATACGCAGCCGTTCATCTTCGGTAATTCCGGGCGCCGGTGCCTCTTCGATCACCTTTTGATGACGACGCTGCATGGAGCAATCCCGCTCGCCCAAGTGAATGGCATTGCCGTGATTATCAGATAGCACCTGGATTTCGATATGCCGTGGGTTACCCAGGTATTTTTCCATGTATACGGTTTTATCACCGAAAGCACTGCCGGCTTCCTGCTGGGTCAGACTGATGGACTCAACCAGCTTAGCGGGATCGTGCACCACCCGCATGCCTCGCCCACCACCGCCTGCCGCGGCTTTGATCAACACCGGGTACCCGATGGATGCAGCAATTTGACCACATACCTCGGGATCATCGGGCAATGGCCCACCGGAACCCGGTACACAGGGTACACCGGCTTCCTGCATTGCTCTGATAGCCGAAACCTTATCGCCCATCAGCCGGATAGTCTCAGCCCTGGGGCCGATGAAGGTGAATCCGCTTTGTTCCACCCGTTCGGCAAAATCGGCATTTTCAGCCAGAAAGCCATAACCCGGATGCACTGCTGTGGCATTGGTGACTTCCATGGCAGCAATTATCACCGGAATATTCAAATAACTTTGCGTTGCCGGTGGCGGCCCAATACAGATGGCTTCATCAGCCATGGCTACATGTTTCAAATTGCGGTCCGCAGTGGAGTGCACTGCAACGGTACGGATATCCATTGCCGCACAGGCACGTAAAATGCGTAATGCAATTTCCCCCCTGTTGGCAATCAGAACTTTGTTGATATCACCCATGGCAAAAACCTCAGGCAATCACAAATAATGGTTGATCATATTCAACCGCGTCACCATTTTCCCCCAGAATCGAAACCACTTTTCCTGCTTTATCAGCTTCGATCTGATTGAACATTTTCATCGCTTCAATCATGCATAAAGTGTCACCGGGTTTGACCATTTGTCCTACACTGACAAACGCTTCTGCTTCGGGTGACGGCGCTGAATAATAGGTCCCAACCATTGGGGACCGCACCACATGCCCTTCCGGCAGTCCGGCATCATCATCACTGCTTTCTGCAACAGGTGCAGCTGCCGGTGGTGGTGCAGCCGCCGCTACCGGTGCTGCAACTGCAGGAGCAGCGACAGGCATGGCCACCTGAGATGCGGCTGTATGCCGGGACAAACGCACCGACTCTTCACCTTCATGTATTTCAATTTCACTTAGATTCGAGTCTTCCAACAACTCGATCAGTTTTTTGACTTTACGTATATCCATACTAATTCCCGATACGGTTAAGACTGGTCAGGCCAGTTTTGTTATTCGTCAAGATGATTAATCAGTGCCTGCAGTCCGAGCACATACCCATCAGCGCCGAATCCGGCAACAGTGCCGATGGCTATATCACTGAAATATGAGATGTGCCGGAACTGTTCACGCGCCAATGGTTGCGACAAATGCACTTCAACAAAAGGCAGCTTTACTGCCAGCAGTGCATCACGCAAAGCAATACTGGTGTGAGTAAATGCGGCTGGGTTAAATGCCAGGCCGGAAGTCCCGTCTGCTGCTGCGGTATGTATTCGTTCAATCAATTCATGTTCCGCATTAGATTGCATATGGTCCAATTCAAAGCCACAGGTACCACTAAACTGGCGACATTCTGCAATAATGTCATCCAATGTTTTGGTTCCATAAATACGGCTTTCCCGCTGACCCAGCAGGTTCAGATTCGGCCCATTTAAAATTAACAGCTTAGCCACAAAACATCCGACTATATTGTTATATTACTCAGCTTTAAGTGTGCATCAAGCGACGTGTTGTGTCTATACCAATGAACAAATTTTCTTGTAGTTGGGCGCAGATAAGCGCATTTTTACTAAATTTCGTAGCAGTTTTGTTACATGTTTAAGTCAGAGAACAGTTTGCCAGTACGTATGGCCGTGTGGTCGGGGCCGCGCAATATCAGCACTGCCACCATGCGCTCATGGGATAATCGCGGTGATACTGCGGTAGTGGATGAGCCATTTTATGCACACTATCTTGCCCATACCGGTATTGTGCACCCCGGTCGTGAGGAAGTTTTGGCCGGTCAGGAAAATGACTGGCAAAAAGTCAAAAGTTTTCTGCTCGGGCCGGTTCCCGGTAATAAGCCCATTTTTTATCAGAAGCATATGGCGCATCATTTGCTGCCACACATGCAGGATGACTGGATTCATCAGATGCAGCATGTCTTCCTGCTGCGCCCACCAGATGCAATGTTGCTTTCCCTGGATAAAGTCCTGACCAGCCCGGGACTGACGGATACCGGCTTACCTCAACAGCTGGCATTGTTCGAGCAAATTAAAGAGCATTCAGGTAAAACGCCTCTGGTCATTGATTCTGTAGATCTGCTGCGCAACCCTGAAGGAATGTTGCGGGGCTGGTGTGCATTTTTGGATATTGAGTTCACCACCAACATGCTGAGCTGGCCGACCGGCCCGCGCGCCACAGACGGTGTATGGGCAAAGTATTGGTACGGGAATGTGGAGCAGTCGTCATGTTTTCAGCCTTACCGTGAAAAAGCGGTAAATTTGCCCGACACCCTGGAAGCACTTTATCAAGAATGCCTGCCGTATTACCAAACTATGTATGCACAGCGTCTTAAAGTCTGATTTCCTGCATTTTTTGAGGTTTCTTCATGCTGCAATCTTTTGATTCCAAGAACACTGATTTGATCGTTAATATCAATGGCTCCCTGGTACACCGCGATCAAGCTGCCATCAGCCCTTTTGACAGCGCCGTTCAAGGTGGTGACGCAGTCTGGGAGGGATTGCGTCTATATAATGGACGAATCTTCGCCCTTCGCAGACATATTTCCCGCCTGCACAGCTCTGCAAAAGCTTTGGCATTTACAGACATTCCCAGTGAAGATGAAATCATTCATCAGCTTAAACGCACACTGGAAGGCAATAATATGTCTGATGGCGTACACATCCGCCTGACTCTGACCCGGGGTGTGAAAATTACCTCCGGCATGGACCCAAGACTGAATCAATCAGGATCTACACTAATTATCCTGGCTGAGCATAAAGCACCTGTTTATGACAAATCGGGCCTGAGTCTGATAACCAGTAGTGTTCGCCGGTTTCCACCTGACTGCCTGGACCCCAAAATCCATCATGCCAATTTGCTGCAGTCAATTCTGGCAAAAATTGAGGCTAATCATGCCGGCGCTGACGATGCACTGATGCTTGATTACCAAGGGTTTATAGCGGAAACCAATGCAACGCATGTTTTTATGGTGCATAACAATATTGTGTATACACCGCATACCCATGCCTGCCCGGAAGGGGTGACCCGGACAACTGTTCTGCGCATCTGCCGGGAACAGGATATCCAGCATGAAATTAAGAATTTATCGCTGACCGAGCTGTACCGTTCCGATGAAGTTTTTTGTACAGGTACAATGGGTGAAATCGTTCCGGTAGAGCAAGTTGACGGCCGCCGGATTGGTTCAGGTGAATATCCGATGACTGCGCGGATTGGTGAACTTTACAGCCACTGTACTGCAAATGAAGGATATCAGATAGTATAGGATCAAAATCAGGAGTTGATTACCCATGGCCCAAGACAGCACAAGCAGCAGCAGCGAAAACATTACTGAAACCGTTGCTGAGTCACCGGGCTTTTCTGATCGCATTGACAGCCTGAAAGAGTTCTTGCCCGAGCCATTGATGGCTGTATGGGAAACTGTGGTTGAACACCCCTTTATCGGCTCCATTGCTGTTGTACTGTTTGGATACATCGCCGCCAGAGCCGTCGGCTGGCTGATGGGCAAAACCCTGGTTCAACTGACCAAACGTACCAAAACCACCACCGATGATAAGTTGATCGCATTATTGATGCGGCCAATGTTTTTAACGGTTTTCCTGTTTTTTCTGGTACTGGCAATAAGGCCTTTAACTTCAGGTGGGTCGTTTTACAACATCTTCGGCAACGTAATGGCATCAATTGTCATTATGTCCTGGCTTATGGCACTGCTGCCCGCCAGCAAACTGATTCTGGAATCTTTGGGACGTAACCATCAGCGTTTCCCTTTAATTGAAGAGCGGACTATACCGTTATTCAATATCCTGTTTATGGTGCTGCTGCTGGGTTTTGCCAGTTATGCGCTGTTGATGCTATGGGGAATTAACCCTGCCGCCTGGCTGGCATCAGCCGGGGTTCTGGGCATCGCTATCGGTTTTGCTGCCAGAGATACTCTGGCCAATCTGTTCTCAGGCGTTTTTATTGTTGCCGACGCACCTTATCAAATTGGTGATTTTGTCAATCTTGATAGTGGTGAACGAGGACAGGTAACCAGTGTCGGCTTGCGCAGTACCCGCCTGATTACCCGTGATGATGTAGAGATCACCATTCCAAACGCGGTAATCGCTAATGCAAAAATCATCAACGAAAGCGGCGGACCTTATGAAAAAAGCCGTATTCGAATCAAAGTGGGCGTGGCTTACGGCAGCGATATAGACCATGTCGTGGCTGTTCTGGAAGATATTGCCAAAAACAACCATGCCATCGCACCTGCACCTGCTCCACGGGTACGCATGCGTCGTTTCGGTGACTCAAGTCTGGACTTTGAATTACTCTGCTGGATTAATGCGCCGGTTGAACGCGGCAAAGTCAGTCACGAGCTGCACATGCAGGTTTACAAACGATTTGTCGCAGAAAATATCGAGATTCCATTCCCACAGCAGGATATATATGTCCGCAGCATGCCTGAACACATATCTGAGTGACTAGGGTTAACCAAAGAATAGACGGCTGACATTATTTTTTTATCTGCCTGGCTTTTCCCACTAAGCTGATTCCAATTCCACCGAGAATCAGTGCTGCTGCCAGCCATACCTGTAACGGAACAGCTTCTCCGACAAGGAATATCCCGCCAACTGCCGCCAGAACCGGCCCCATTAATTGGACCATCCCTGCCTGGCTGGCGCTTAAGCCGGGCAGTGCTGTATACCAGCAAACATACCCCAGTGCAGATGCCAGTGCCCCGGAAGAAATAGCCAGTATCAACCCGGGCCATTGCATATGCCAGTCAAACCCCACCAACCAAAAGCCAACCAATAATAAGCCTACAAACGGTAGGCTATGGATAAAATTATCAGCTGTATCCTGAATTGGTTTTTTACTGGCCCGACCAACCCAGGTATAAACTGCCCAGGCCAAACCTGCCCCGGCCATTAATCCTGCTGCCAGCAGTGGCGGCCGTGTTGTTTCAGGAAGCATCAACCATACGAAACCTGCATTGGCCACCACAAGCGCAAGCCACTCCCATACCGTTTGGCGCTGTCGTTGCAAAATTGTCATCAGCAGCAGTCCGATTTGTACACTTCCAAACAAAATTAATGCACCGGTGGCGGTACTTAATTGCAGATATGCCCAGGAAAACAAAACAGCATAAAGAAACAGCATTAATGCCGGTAGAATATTTTCTCTGATTGGTTTGCTTTTGCCTTTCTTGCGCACCAGCAGCCATAACAACAAAGCACCGCTGGCAAGCCGGATAACGGTAAAGCTGACAGCATCGATACTGTGTTGCGCCAAAGCCAAGCGGCATAATACTGAATTGGCTGCAAATCCAACCAAAGCAAGACCGGCAAACAACCAGGTGATTTTGTGATTGGAATGCACTATGGACTTACTTGGCTGGATGCTCTCAACCTGCCGCGATATTGATGAACATCTGCACAACCGGCGTATTGATTAAATTTTGAATCCCAACGGCGGACATCATTTGCCCGCCGCCACCGCTGATGGAAAAATTCCATTAAACATATTCCACCGGGCGTGGTGATTATGATCAGATCATTTTCTTCAACTTCAGCATAAACCGGATACTTCTCAGCATAACCCCAGCGCAACCCTCCTGCTCTTTGTGCATGGTTTAACCAGAACTGTTCCAGAGATACCCATTCATCCTCATGAGCATCCCAGGCCAGCCACACTTGAGAGTCGGCTACCACCTGGCCATGATGATATTCCGTTATTTCCTGCTGCGCAGAAAGTATTGAGGCAAATACACATAGACATATGCCCAGACAATATGGTCGCAACTGTTTTGCTCTACTGGCTGGCCAGTGCCGGCTTATCACCAAAATTTATATAAGACGCAGCTGCAGCCAGCAATACATTCGGATCAAGGCGGGTTTTAAAGTTTGGATTGACATACTGAAAATGAATCAATCCATCTGTACCGATAATAAATGTCCCTGGTGCCGGCAAGTAAGTATGATCCTGTCCTGAGGCATTCTGCAGACTTAATCCACCGTTAAAAAACCGATCCAATGCATCCTGCTCAACCTGATAGGCCACTCCAAATGCCCTGGCAGTATCCAGGGTAGAGTCAGAATACAACGAATAGCCAATATCTGGATCTTCCAGCGATTCATACAGTGACTCAGGCTTATCTGGGCTGATGAACCATACATCGAAACCCTGCGCCAGCAAAGTTTCTTCCGCTTTGCGTAATTCGGCAAGATGCAGGTTGCAATACGGGCACCACCCTCCCCTGTAAAAAGTGATGACCAGCGGCTTCTGCAATTCCCCAGGTTTAACGTTAATCACATTACCCGTAAGACCCGTCAGGCTGAATGACGGTGCTTCAGTTCCCGGCAGTAACGGTTTTACCGATGCAGATCCAATACCAATATTTCCGGTATCATAACTGTAGCGTTCTTCACTGCGGCGCAGTTTTGCGAATATATCCTCATGCTGCAAACGGCGTTGCTCATACCGAGGTTTATCTTCAGGCTGTCGATTAAATTCAAATCGAAAATCATCATCCTGTGCACTGGCATAACCGGGCAGCAGGAAAATCATCAGCATTGTGATCTGGAGAATAAATTTGCGAGTAATCATGTGTGGCAGTCCCTGACAAATCGTGAGCAGCAGTTAAGCTTAACAAAATTTAAGCATGAAGGGCTGTAATTGCATAAATCCCTAAAAATCCTTGAGATACTTACAAACTGACCGAATCAGCTGTACTTTGATTTCGCAGGTGGACGCTAAGTGAAATTAGCCTTCAACACCGCGAAGAGCTCCAAATAAAAACCCCGGGCCACGCATCTGCGGCCCGGGGTAAATATTATCGTTACAGCCTTCTTACAGGCTGCAGATACTTATCGCTGATTCGCAGCTGTTTGCTTCCGGTTTGATGAAATCGTCATCCAGGAAACCGTCAGTGAAAGTAAAATCAAAATCAACAAGCCGATATTACTGACTGCCGGCACCGGTACAATCACGCCTATTACAGCACTATCAACATTGTTTGATGTATCAACATCAACACCACCACTGCTGGCCTCTGCAATGTTTTCAAGCAAACCACCGGTGGGTACACCAATCAGTTGAACAGTGATTTCGTAGCTGATGCTTTCTCCCGGCTGTATATCGCCCAACTCACATACCGGTATGCCGTCCGGGTCGTTCATACAACCCTCAGTTTCAATAAACAGCAATTCCGGTGGCAGATCATCCGTCACAATGGCATCCGGACCGACCACCATGCTGATATTGGTCACCGTAATTGTGTAGGTGAAGATATTTTCCAATGTTACAAAGTTCTGACTGGCTACCTTTTCGATTGCCAGATCCAGCTCGTTACCCAGCGCAGGTGTATCTTCATCACAATCATTGGTGCTGCCGCCGGTATTTGGACATTCATCCGGCACAATCACACTATTGCTGATCATATCCACATCCTGCGGCAGAGGATCATCGACAATTACGCTGAAGGTCAATGTAGCCATACCTGGGTTAACGCCATCATTGGCAGGCACCGTCACCGGCGCATTGGTATCACATACCGTAGCCGCAGGGTCACCAGCCATACAATCAAAATCATCTCCACCGGCAGCTGTGGTATCAGCAGGTACAGTTTCCTGTATATCACCCACCGCATAGGTTATGGGTGCACCACCATCATTGGTTAATGTAATGGTGTAGTCCAGCTGTTCACCCGGTTCTGCAAAACCATTCTGGTTCTCATCAACTACCGTCTTAGTCACTGAGATATCCGGCTCTGCGCTATTCATGAACGTACAGGTAATGGGACTTTGTGTGTTGGGATTACCGACATTCAAATCAGCGCCATCCAGCGTCACTGTACTTCCCGCCAGCATCACTGTGACCATAGTCCCCGCTGCATCTGCACAATCAACACCATCCAGCGTGAAAAACATTGGCACAGCTTCTGTAATGGTTACATCTGAGCCCAGCATCTCAACAAACACCGGCGCAGCACTGGCAGGCATACCCACAGCTGTTGTGGTGACACTTACGTTGGCTGGTGAGGTATTGGTCAATGTATAGTCAAATGTCCCGGTCGCACCGGTACTGATTTTTTCAATTATGATCTGGAACGAGGGAACCACTACTGTGGCTGCTGCGTTCACATTAACCTGTGCAAACAAAACGGATGTACCGACTATGGCAACATTATTATTGATTTGACCGTTCATACGATCTACAGCTGTAACGATTACGCTGGCCTCACAAATTACTGTGTCGCCTGCTGGCAGGGTGTCACCTACTCCCGTGAACACTACTCCACCCTGAGTCATCGCATCGCATACTATTGGGGTCAGGCCGGGTAATGGATCAGTTATGCTGTCAATCGTAATATCATCAACATTGGCGTTGGTGATAATAATGGAATAAGTAATTTCATCTCCCACACTGGCAAAACCATCCGGTGTTGCATCATCGCTGATAGCAGGTACTTTGGCGGCATTCAGGCTGGCAGTTTCGAACAATATTGGCAGTGAAATGAATAAATCATCATCAAAAACACTCTGACCATTGGCTCCATCAGCAGTTAGCGTGGCGCCATTACTGATATCAAACTGTGAGTTATCATCAGGCACTGTATAGGTTGATGTACATACAAAACTGCTGTCGACGGCCAGAGTGGTTGAAGGACAGGTAATAGTTGTACCGAGATCATCAACCACCAGTATATTATTCAATACTGCCGTACCTGTATTGACCACTGTAAAAGAGTAATCAATCGTGTCATTGGTGGTAAACAGAAAGTCGGCATCATTGTCATTGTGCACTGCACCAATCAGCACAGTCCCGATAGCTTCATCTGCCGGGGTACCGCCACGCTGGCTGATTAAAATTGTATGTGAGGTTTTACTGCGAAACCGGTTTCCCTCGGTATCTGTACCCAGGGCGATGATATCTATTGGCAAACGGCCGGTATCATCTGATGGCGCATTAATCTGGGCCTGGCAGTTAATACTGTCACCAGCCGCCAGTGTGCCTGAACCGCTACTAAAGGCGTTGCCCTGATCAGTCATGGCACTGCAATCAAGCCCCAGCACCCGAGCGCTGCTGTGAAGTGTGATACCACTTACCGGCGCTGAACCTGGGTTGGTCAGGACATAATCCAGCGTATAGCCACTGCCAGTGGGTTCATTGCTCGTTTCCACTTCGCCATTTAGAGTTGCCGCCACCCCAAATTGCGCACTGATTAGCAAGCCAAGGGCAACAATATAATTGCCTTTAAGTTTCATAAGCAAAGCCCTGATTTACATACACATTATTAGTTTACCATCAGTCAGCAGCCAGTGTACACCTTTTTACTGACTGACGGTAAACACAGCTTACCCGCCACCAACGCTGAAGTTGGTGAATACAGCCGATGCACGAGAGCTTACGGTTTGTCCATTGGTTGCAGACCCAAGTACCGTCGCTGTATTTGTGACCCTGCGATTATCAACGTCTTCCTGAATAATCGTGTACTCACCCAGGCAAACCACTATTTCACCCGGTGCAAGAGGATCATTCAGGATCAGCTCACCGGCTCCAATAGCGGCAGATGCATCACATCCGGTAAATGTACCGTCACGAGACTGCAGTCTGCGATCAATCAATCTGACATTATCCAGAGGCAACGTTCCAGTGTTTTCGATAATGAAGGAATATTCAATTATTTCACCAACGTCACCAAATCCGTCGCCATCATTATCTGTCAGCTGACGATTGGTCTTTTCAAGATCAATCGCCGCCTGATCTGCCGGTATCGGCTCACAGGCATTTGCATCAAGATCAATGGTTCCAACAATTACAGCCTCATTGAAGAACCCGCTGCCGGGTGCTCCGGTACATGCTGTGCTACCACTGATATTGCTCAGATTAACCGCAACCCTGATGCTGACACTGTAGGTATCACTTTCGCCCATAGACAATCCAACATCAAAGTCTGAGAGTTGCAGAGACACATTATTCTGCGGTGTGAAGTTACCACCGTTACCTGCCAGGCCCGGCTCCAGGATGCCATCAATTGTGCTGACATTACCATCCAGCAGGTTGATCTGGCTTGGTCCAGACGGATAACCCAGCTGGTCATCAAGGGTGTAAACGATATCTGCTCCACCAAGATTGGTTACCGTCAGATCATAGTTAACCCTGAATACCGTCGCACTCACCTGAGTAACGGATGTAATCACCTTATCCAGATCCGCATTCAGTATCGGAATAGTCGTTGGATCACAATCATCCTCATCAACCATTCCGTCACCATTGGTATCATCGCCAGGAATAGTTATTGAACCATCACCATTGATATCCGGCTGACCATCAATGAATACTGTGCCATCCGGACAGCTCATCATGCCGTTGATAACTGCCTGATTCAGAACCTCAACAGCATCTATTGGCAATGGATCAACCACTGTCACCGTAAATGTGATGGTCACTGTTTCACCAGCAGCCACATCCACACTGATGCCAGTTGTGCGCAGATCACCGATCGTCGGATTAACCGGCATAACATCACTGCCACCTACAATGACCAGTGCCTGTGCATCATTGATCACAACATTCGGATCAGTAAATGCATCCTGAACCAGCACATCATCGGCAACACTTCCGCCAGCGTTCATCAGCGTTATGGTGTATGTCAGTACTTCACCTGCGGCTGCAATTCCATCGCCGCTGGCGTCAACCACACTCTTAACACTGGTAACACGTGCTTCAGTCGGTGTGCTTTCATCACAGTCATTGGTGCTGCCACCCACGTTCGGACATTCATTTGGTACCGTCACGCTGTTATCGATGCTGGTCACGTTATCCGGGATCGGATCATCAACCGTCACGATAAACGTCAGACTGATTGTGCCGGCCGTCGCACCATCACTTGCCGGAACACTAAACGCATTGGTGTTACTGCACGCACTGCCTGCTGCAGGTGCTGCACAGGTAAAGTCATCGCCACCGGCATGCGTGGTGTTGTCCGGAACCACCTCACCAATATCGCCAGCCGCATAATCTTGTGCTGCACCACCGGTGTTGGTGAACGTGATGGTATAGGTCAACGTCTCACCACTCGATGCGATATTATCCGGTCCGGCATCAACACTCTTGACCACCGTGATATTCGGCTCTGTCGGGGTGTCTTCATCACAATCGTTAGTCATGACATTTCCGATGTTCGGACATTCATTCGGAACCGTCACGCTGTTGGCGATGCTGATCACGTTATCCGGAATCGGATCATCTACCGTTACGATGAACGTCAGACTGATTGTGCCTGCCGTCACACCATCACTGGCCGGGACTACAAACGCTGCAGTGTTGCTGCACGCGCTGCCTGCTGCAGGTGCTGCACAGGTAAAGTCATCGCC
>JANQPN010000068.1 GCA_028289455.1 Wenzhouxiangellaceae bacterium | reverse complement strand
GCCTGGCCAGAAAACGGCGGTCCTGGCAAATACTGTTGCCGCACATCGGTGAGCTGCCGGGTGGTATCAGAGCGCTCAAAAAATCCAGCACCTGTTGCTCGGCATCAGCATAGCCGACATCACTCTCCAGCACGCGCTGCCATAATCCCGAACCGGTGTGGGTACGTGTATTCCAGTCATCCATCGCCAGCAGCCGCGCTTCAGGATGCTGAATAGCCAATACCGGTGCAACCGCCACCTCATTGAGCTCCGCATCCGTTACAATAATAGCGATTTCGAGGATTTCATCAGTGCGACTATCCAGACCGGTCATTTCCAGATCAATCCAGATAAGGTGTTGCTCGTTAGAGCTCATGCTAAATCCATTATGTTTATGATCAGGCGTAAGCATAGCATTGACTGAGCAAGCCACCATCAACGCTTTGACCTGTGTGGCGTCGTGGGGCAACCATGGACTGGCCGGCACCACTGACAGGCAGTTGCTACCCATTCAATACCAGCGCCGCATCGGCCGGCCGCTGTGTGGCGACTGCATCGATATACGGCAGCAGACCGATGAGCAATGGCTGGTCACCAAGATTCACCCTCGGCGCAGTTATTTTGCCCGTGCCGACCGTTTCGGCCGGCAACAGCTGATTGCAGCCAATGTGGATCAGGCGCTGGTGGTTATCGCACCGGAACCGGCGCCCAGCAGAGATTTGATCGACCGTTATCTATGCGCCAATGAAATACTGGGCATCAGCAGTGTACTGGTGTTGAACAAGATTGACCTGGCTGACGGCAAACTTGAGCAATTACGCGATGATTTATCTTTATACCAGCAGCTTGGCTATAAGGTCATTGAATGCAGCGCATTGGATAATACCGGTATTGATGAATTAAGACAGCTGCTTAAAGGTACCAGTGCAAAGCCGGCCTGCAGTCTGCTGATCGGTCAGTCGGGTGTTGGCAAGTCTTCTCTGCTCAACTGCCTGATTCCCGATTTGTCGGTGCAGACCAGCAGTCTTTCCACTGCAACCGGCAAGGGCAAGCACACCACCACCATTGCTCAACAATATGCTTTGCCAGAACCAAACAGCACAATCATAGATTCACCCGGCGTTTGGGAATATGGACTGTGGGTAATGCCGGCTGATGAACTGGCTGCTTCATTCATTGAATTCAGACAATGGCTGGGCCGCTGCCGATTCCACGATTGCCGGCATCTCTCAGAACCTGACTGCAGCCTGCAGCAGCAGGCTGATCAGTCAGATTTGTTTGCTTCACGGCTGCAATGCTACCGTCGCATACTGGCTGAACAGGAACGCTTCAACAACCATTGAAATGCCTTCCAGGCACCACTCAAATTCAGCATTGCCACCTATTTTGATGCACTGCTTTTAATGCTTACTCCAATTGGTTATTGAAATACGAAGTATTTAGTACTAAGATGATTCCGAGTTTAAACCACAGGAGCCTATGCAATGAAATGCCGTGTAATTTTAATAACCTTAGCTGGCATTCTGATCAGTAACCAGATATTTGCCCAGGACTTGTCACCTCGTAGACTGGGCACCACCATCATTTCCGATCACAGACTGGTGGAAAGAACCTTCTTTGCCTCAGAACGGTTTAATTTCAATAACATCATCCAGGGCGCCAACGGCATGGACACCAGCGGAGCCAATGCAGTACTGGCCTACAGCAAACTGCAGGAACGTGCTGATGGCCATTATGCCGACGGAAACTTTGAGAGTGCCTACGAAGAATACATGCAGCTGGCACAATTCAACGATAAATATTCCCAGTACATGCTGGGCGCAATGTATGCCAACGGCCAGGGTGTCAGACAGAATCTGGCTGAGGCCTATGCCTGGTCTTACGTATCTGCTGAAGGCATGCAGAAAGAATTTGTTAATGCGCATGTCAGACTGAAACAACGGATGACGCCTGATCAAATGGAGCGCGGTCAGGTACTGGCGGATGAGTACCGTGAAGAATTCGGCACCTATGCCTTAGCCAATGAGGCTCGCCGTATGGTGCGCAAGAGCAAACGCGGCTGTACCGGTTCACGCCTGGGAAGCAGCTGTGACAGCGTAGCCAGCGCCAGTCTTAACTGTAATGCCTCCGGCCAGGGCGTATTAAGCAAAGAATGCCTGGTGTTTGGCTCTATCGGCCTGCCCAGCATTGCCGGTATGCAGCCGGGTCATCTGCGGGCCGTGGAAAAACAGCTGAAAACGCTGATGGCAAACTACAATCCGGGTAAAGTTGAACTCGGCGAGCTGGAAATTATTGAAGATTAAATTCCGGCTTCAGCATTACAGATAGCAACACTTTGAGAGCTGCCGGTAATCTTTGCCGCAGCTCTTTGACTACACTAATAGTCAAAAAGTCTGATTATTTTTCCTTGCAATTACATACGAAAACGTTAGTATTGAACTCTCCACTACAAGACTGAGATTGAGGCTTATGCAATTAAACAAAACCACTCCATTTGGTCAAAAACTGATCGTTGTGCTGCTGCTGTGCTTTGCAGCATCAGCTCTGTACGCACAGGGGTCCCAAGGCATCCCGCAGCAAGACTTCGGTAATTCGATTCTGGGCGCAGCCGGCTCAGAGGCAGGCACCATCAATGCCGTTCTGGCGTTTGAAAAAATGCAGGAAGCAGCTGATGCCGAATACAAAGCCGAACGTTTTGAAGAAGCGTTCAAGTATTATCATGAACTGGCCAAATTCAATGATAAGTTTTCCCAGTACCGGGTGGGCTTTATGTATGCCAATGGACGTGGCGTTGAAAAAGATATGGCCAAAGCCTACGCCTGGACTTACGTAGCATCGGAAACCCGTCAGAAAGGGTTCGTGAATTATCACGTACAGCTGCGTGACGGACTTACCGATTCCGAACTGGCCAGGGGCAAGGAACTGGCAGAAGAATATTTTGGAGACTACGGCACATTCGCTGTGGCCAACCAAGCCAAGCGCCTGATCCGTAAGCAAAAGCGTGAATGTACCGGCTCGCGTGTCGGCAGCAGTTGTGACCGCGCCTCAGCGACAGGATTTAACTGTGGTCTGACCAGCCAGGGCGTTATCGGCAGAGAGTGCATGACGCTGGGCGCTATTGGACTGCCTTCGGTTGTGGGTCTGCAGCCTACCGATCTGCGTAATGCAGAAAAACAGCTGAATGTCCTGATCGATACTTACAACCCGGGCCGTGTGGAACTGGGTGAGCTCGAGCTTATCGAAGACTGATTTTTTCCGGTTGCAACCCGCAGTTATTGGGGAATACTGCGGGTTGTATCCAAACGGCCGCACGCTGCAGGCCGCCAAAACCACTGGAATATGCGTCCTCGGCCAGATTTCCCGGTCGATGTAACGCCACAGTCACCCTGATTCCCCTGCCCCAATCAGAAGAACTATCATGAACCAGAAAACCATCGTGCTGACAGTCTGCCTGTTTCTAATTGTTGAAACCGTTTTTGCCCAGGCGGGTAACACCGGCCGCCCGGGCAGGCCGACCATTGCGGCACAACGCTCATTGATCTTTGTGCCGCAATTTAATTTCGGCAACAGCCTGCAGGGAACAGGCGGTGTCGACACCAGTGGCGCTAATGCGGTACTGGCATTTAAGAAACTCCAGGAACGCGCTGATGATAATTTCAATGACGGTCATTACCGCCAGGCGCATAGTGAATACCTCCAGCTGGCACAATTCAATGATAAGTATTCCCAGTACATGCTGGGCCATATGTATGCCAATGGACTTGGAGTGGATAAGAATCTGCAGCAGGCATTTGCCTGGTCGTATGTGTCAGCTGAAACCCGGCAGAAAGCGCTGGTCAACGCTCACGTCGGCATCAGAGATATGCTTAGCCCTCAGCAGCTGGATCAGGCGCGTGACCTGGCCGATGAATACCACGAAGAATACGGCACCTATGCGGTGGCCAACAAAGCCCGTCGGATAGTGCGCAAAAGTAAGCGCAGCTGCACCGGTTCACGACTGGGCAGCAGCTGTGACCGGGTAGCCGCAGCCAGCCTGAACTGCAATATCAATGCCCAGGGCCTGCTGGCCGGTGAATGCCTGACATTCGGCTCCATTGGCCTGCCCGCAGTCGCCGGTCTGCAGCCCAGTGATATACGTACAGTGGAAAAGCACCTGAAGGATTTAATCAGAGAATATAACCCTGGTCGAGTTGAACTGGGTGATCTGGAAATTATCGAGGATTAGGTTTCAGCTGGTCACGTAAGATGTCATCCAAGAGGTTGACGGATAACCAGCTTGATATACGAGTGATTTAGTACTATTGTGTTAGTACTTAAACCACCGGAGAAACCAGATGTATAAAAAACTGATTATTTTGTTGCTGACCTTAAATACCGGTTTATGTTTAGCTCAACAGGGAGAACGTTGTGGCAGCGGCTGCCAGAACTTCAACAATGTCATCCTGGGATCTGAGTTTATCTCCAACGGTACCATCAATGCCGTGCTAGCCTTCCAGAAAATGCAGGAAAAAGCTGACGACCATTACAAAGCCGAACGCTTTGATAAAGCATTTGAAGCCTACCTGGACCTGGCCAAGCTGAATGACAAGTATTCACAGTACCGGGTATCGGTGATGTATTTCCGTGGCCTGGGTATCAGTCAGAATGTCGCAGAAGCCTATGCGTGGTCATATATATCAGCGGAAGCCCGTCAGAAGGGTTTTGTCAACAATCATGTACACATCCGCGACAGCCTCAGTCCCGAACAGCTTGATGCAGGCAAAACCCTGGTTAACGATTACCACAACCAGTTCGGCACTTTTGCGATCGCATCGGAAGCCCGCAAAGTGGTCAGAAGAGAAAAACGTCAGTGTACCGGTTCGCGGGTCGGCGGCAATTGTGACCGGGTCGGTGCTTTCGGCACAGCCTGTGGCGTGACCAGCGAAGGTGGCTTGACGCGCAGTTGCATGGTGCTGGGTTCAGTGGGTATTCCCGGCATTGCCAGTCTGCAACCGGCGCACCTGCGCAAAGCTGAAAAACAGCTGGATACGTTGATCAGCCACTACAATCCCGGCCGTGTTGAGCTGGGCGACCTGGAAATTATTGAAGATTAGTTAACCACATGCGTTCAACCTCCGGTGACGGCTATCGTTGTTGCCGGAGGTTTCTTTTTACACGGCATCCCCTTCCCTTTTCAGGCTCTGACAACAGATTGTACAATGGCACTACGAATGTTGATGTACTGGCTCATTCGTACTCCGAACCGGGAACTCGCTTATCACCGTAAAGGTACAGGTTTATGAAAAAATTTTTACTGTTAATTGCTGTTTTTCTGCTGTCCACAGCAACCACGGGCTGGTCACAGCAGGGTGAGACCAATACCCCCGGCAGGCAAAGTTACACACTCGGTGCTGATGGCCTCAGTGGTGGCCTGAATGCAGTACAGGCATTTGAAAAGCGCCAGGAACGGGCCGATCAGCTGTATGTCGCAAAAAACTACGAACAGGCTTTTGAAGCCTATCTTGAGCTGGCCAAAGTCAATGACAAATTTTCTCAATATCGCCTGTCCATCATGTATCTGCAGGGGCGCGGCGTTCCCAAGAACCCTGCAGAAGCCTATGCATGGTCATATATTTCCGCTGAAGCCCGGCAAAAAGGTTTCGTTAACAATCATGTACACATCCGCAATAAGCTGACACCTGCACAGTTGTCTGCCGGAAAAGCACTGGTGGAAAACTATCATCTGCAATACGGCACCTTCGCAATGGCAACAGAAGCCCACCGGCTGATCCGCAAGGAAAGAAGACAATGCACCGGTTCAAGGGTTGGCGGCAGTTGTGATCGTGTGGGCGCCATAGGCCGCAGTTGCGGATTGACCGGTGAAGGCCTGCTGACCCGCAACTGCTGGGTCATGGGGTCTATTGGTCTGCCCGGGGTTCCCAGTATTCAACCCGCTTATCTAAACCAGATGGAGCGCCAGCTGGAATCAATGATCGAGCGCTACAACCCGGGATTCATTGAACTGGGTGATCTTGAGATTATTGAAGACTGATTAGCCGATCTCTGACCGGCGACCTGTATCTATCGCCGGTCCTTAGCTTCTCTGACAGCTGCAATCATTCAGTCAACTCAAGGTCTTATTGATAGATCCTTTTGTTGTTAAGCAGGCTGTTTTCTTGACCGATATCGACCGCCTATTTATCATCACAACCTATACCATACTCATGCGTATGGTTTAATTGACACAGAACAGCGATAGACTGGTGTTCTGGCAGTTACATAGCGCCTGAATGGCGCCTGGAGATTATATGAACTGGTTGCTTGCCCTATTTTTATTCGCCGGTACCTTGTTTCTGATTTATCACCGTTCATCTTTGGTGGTTGTCAGTCTGTTCACCGCCTTGTTTACCGCTGGAGCAATCTGGCTGCAGGCATCCATGCTGTTGATTCTGATCGGCGCCATAAGCGTACTGATTCTAGGCTCACTGGCAATCGCGCCACTGCGCAGAACATTGATCACCAATCATATTTTCTCAGTATTCCGCAAAATAATGCCGTCTATTTCCGATACCGAACGGGAAGCGCTGGAGGCTGGAACCGTGTGGTGGGATGCCGAACTGTTCAGCGGCCGCCCGAAATGGAAGAAATTGCTGGATACACCCAAACCACAGTTGTCCGAACGCGAACAGGCATTTCTGGACGGTCCGGTGGAAACCCTGTGCAAAATGCTGGATGAGTGGGATATCGTGGAACATCGCCGCGACCTGCCCGAAGAAGCCTGGGCCTATATCAAGAAACATCGCTTTTTCAGCATGATTATCCCTGAAGAATACGGCGGGCTGGGCTTTTCCGCGCAAGGTAACTCGGCAGTGGTCACCAAACTGGCCAGCCGGGATGTTACTGCAGCGGTTACTGTAATGGTTCCCAACTCACTCGGCCCGGGCGAGCTGTTGATGGATTTCGGCACGGATGAACAGAAAAAACATTATCTGCCGAGACTGGCGGACGGCAGGGAAATCCCCTGCTTTGGTCTGACCTCTCCATCCGCGGGTTCGGATGCCGCATCAATGGTCGATTCCGGCATTGTCTGCAAAGGTATTTACCAGGGCAAGGAAACGCTGGGTCTGAAGCTGAACTGGAACAAACGCTACATTACACTGGCCCCGGTAGCCACCTTAATCGGGCTGGCATTCAAAGCCTATGACCCTGACGGCCTGCTGGGCGGTGAAGAAGATCTGGGCATTACCTGCGCGCTGGTTCCTGTCGATACGCCGGGGGTAGACAACAGCACGCGGCACTTCCCCATCGGCTCGGCCTTTATGAACGGCCCTACCCGGGGTAAAGATGTATTCATTCCTATGGACTACATCATCGGCGGACAGGAACGTATCGGCCAAGGCTGGAGCATGTTGATGCATGCGCTGTCGGCAGGCCGGGCCATCTCCCTGCCCGGTCTGGGCACCGCCGGTGCCAAAATGTGCAGCCGGTTGACTGGTGCTTACGCGCGTATCCGCCGCCAGTTTAAAATTCCGGTTGGATATTTTGAAGGTGTTGAAGAGCCGTTGGCGCGAATTGCCGGCAATACCTACCGAATGGACGCCGCCCGCCTGCTGACCCTGGTTTCACTGGATCTGGGTGAAAAGCCAAGCGTGCTGTCAGCTCTGCTTAAATACCAGTTAACCGAGGGCAACCGCCAGTGTGTTAATGACTCCATGGATATCCATGGCGGGAAAGGCATCATCCAGGGCCCCAACAATTACCTTGGACACGCGTATATGGCCATTCCTATTGCCATTACCGTGGAAGGCGCGAATATCCTGACCCGCTGTATGATCGTATTCGGCCAGGGCGTTATCCGCTGTCACCCATGGCTGCTGCAGGAAATGCAGTCCGCCAGCATGCCTGACCTGAAAAAGGCCGCCAAACAGTTCGATCGTGCACTGTTCGGCCATATCGGTTACACACTGAGTAATCTGGTGCGCTCCTTTTTCCTGGGTCTGACCAACGGTGGACTGACCAGGGCGCCCGTTAAGAATGAACTGTCACATTACTATCGGCGGATCAATCACCTGAGCGCCGCGTTCTGCTTCATCAATGACATCGTACTGACGGTTTTCGGTGGCGGATTCAAATTCAAAGAAAAAATTTCAGGCCGGCTGGCGGATGTCCTCAGCCACCTGTATATGGCTTCTGCAGTACTGAAACGCTATGAAGACACCGGCCGTCCGGCTGAAGACCTGCCGCTGGCGCGCTGGGCATTGCGGGACAGCCTGTACACCATTCAGGAACAGCTGGTTGGCGTCATCAGGCATTTGCGCAATCCTTTCCTGATTTTCTACACCCGGCTGATAGCCTTTCCGCGGGGCCGCCAATACCACCCGCCGTCTGATTATCTGGGCAAACGAGTGGCGCGAATTCTGTTAAGCGACAATCAGGCACGCGATCGCCTCATAGAAGGCACTTTCCATTCTGAAGCGGATGATGCCACCGGTCTGGTCAATAAGGCATTTATGGCCACTCTGGCTACCGCAGATTTGGAAAAGCAGATTCGCGCAAGTTTCAAGCGGGTGGTTTCGCCGTATAACTGCAAAGAACTGACCGCCAAGGCGATGGAAGCGGGAATTATTGATCAGGAACAGGCGGATGCCATTTGTGAGGCACAGCGTCTGGCATTGGCTGTGATCAATGTAGACGAATTCCCATGGCCTCCGGAAGACGCACAGGAAGATACCGGCGATGCCGCAGCCGCTGTGAAAGCTGCCTGAATTATTCGCCCTGCACACCGGGCCGCAGCCACAGGCAGCTGCCCGGTTACTTTTTTGGATTAGCATAGAATCGACAAAGGAATTTCATGAGTCATCATCACCCTATTCGTAAGGCAGCTGTTCTGGGCGCCGGAGTAATGGGCGCGCAGATCGCTGCACACCTGGTTAATGCCGGCGTGGATACACTGCTGTTTGAGCTGCCCGCCAAAGAAGGTAAGCCCAATGATCTGGTCAACGCTGCTGTCAAACGCCTGAGCAAACTGAAACCCTCACCATTGGGTTCCCGCGAAATTGGCCGGCTGTTGCAACCGTGTAATTACGATCAGCACCTGGAACTGTTGTCGGGCTGTGATCTGATCATTGAAGCGATTGCTGAGCGCATGGACTGGAAACAGGACCTGTACGAAAAAATTGCACCGCACATTAATGATCAGGCCTGGATTGCCAGCAATACTTCCGGATTAAGTATGTCGGTATTGGCCGATGCCCTACCGCAGGCACTGCGCTCCCGATTCTGCGGTGTGCATTTCTTTAATCCGCCCCGCTATATGAAGCTGGTGGAATTGATTCCACACGCCGGCACTAACCCGGCAATGCTGGACCAGCTGGAAACATTCCTGACTACCTTTGTCGGTAAAGGCGTGGTTCGCGCCAAGGATACGCCCAACTTTATCGGCAACCGGGTTGGCGTATTTTCGATGCTGGCAACGATGTACCATACCAGCGAATTCGGCCTGGGCTTTGATATCGTCGACAAGCTGACCGGGCCAGCCATCAAACGGCCGAAAAGCGCTACCTACCGGACTGCCGATGTTGTCGGTCTGGATACCATGCAGCATGTTATCAGCACCATGCAAAACACCCTGCCGGATGACCCCTGGAAGCAGTATTACCAGGTGCCGGAAACATTGGGCAAGCTGGTTGAGGCCGGTGCATTGGGCCAGAAATCCGGCGCGGGCTTTTATCGCAAGGAAGGCAAAGTCATCAAAGTTCTGGATGCAGCCAGTAGTGAATACCGGCAAAGTGATGCGCAGTTATCGGATGAAATCCAGGGCATCGTAAAAGAACGCGACCCGGTCAAAAAAATGGCTGCTTTACGTGCCGGCAATTCACCCGAAGCACAATTCATGTGGGCCATGTTTCGTGATTTATTTCATTACTGCGCCTATCATCTGGGTGAAATCGCAGATTCAGCCCGTGAGGTTGACCAGGCCATGCGCTGGGGGTACGGCTGGGGCCTGGGGCCGTTTGAAACCTGGCAGGCCAGCGGCTGGCAGCAGGTTACCGAATGGCTGCAGGAAGATATCGCGACCGGCAAATCAATGTCCGATGCCCCTTTGCCTGCCTGGGTGACTGACGGTCGCGACGGTGTGCACACCCCGCAGGGTTCTTATTCAGCTGCCGATGATCAACTCCAGGCACGTTCAGCACTGGCCGTATACCGGCGTCAGTTGCAACCTGAACTGCTGATAGGCGAACAGCCGGTTGCCGGGAAAGTCATAGAACAGGATGAGCACTGGCGTCTGTGGACTCAGGCCAATCATGACGATGTGCTGATATTGAGTTTCCTCAGCAAAATGCACAGTATCAGCGATGGCGTCATCGAAGGTATTCAACGCGGCGTAGCGCTGGCTGAACAGGCTTACCGCGGTCTGGTGATCTGTCAGGACAGCGAACCGTTTTGTGTAGGCGCCGACCTGCAGGGTGCCCTGCAATTGGCTGTCAATGATGACATGGACGGCCTGCGCAGCATGATCGACGGCTTCCAACAGGCAGTGATGCGGTTGAAATACGCTCAGGTGCCAACTGTAGCGGCGGTCCGCGGCATGGCCTTGGGCGGCGGCTGTGAGATCGTAATGCAGTGCAGCCGTGCCGTTGCGGCATTCGAATCGTATATCGGGTTGGTGGAAGTGGGCGTTGGGCTGCTGCCAGGCGGCGGTGGGTTGAAAGAGCTGGCTATCCGCTCGGTAGAAAACACCAAAGCCGGTGACAGTTTCCCCCTGTTGCAACAATACTACCAGCAGGTGGCCATGGGCAAAGTGGCGGGCTCTGCGTTGGAAGCCAAAGCATTCGGTTACCTGACAGAGCGAGACATCGTTGTGATGAATCCGGATGAGATTTTGCACACTGCCATAACTCAGGTCAGAAGCATGCACGATGCCGGCTACCGGCCGCCACTGAGCAATGCGAGCTGGCCTGCTGCCGGTGATGTCGGCGTAGCCACTCTGAAAATGATGCTGGCGAATATGCTGGAAGGTCATTTTATTTCTGAACACGATCTCGAAATCGGCAGCCGCGTGGCCCGGGTTATCTGCGGTGGAGAAATAGACCGCGGGACGATGATCAACGAGCAGTGGCTGTTGCAACTTGAACAGGATAATTTCCTGGCCCTGACACAACTGGATAAAACCCGGCAGCGCATAGAACACATGCTGAAAACCGGCAAACCTTTGAGGAATTGATCATGCAAGACGCATATATAGTATCCGCGGTTCGTACACCGGTCGGTAAAGCATTCAAAGGCGGATTCCGCAATACCCGGCCGGATGATCTGCTGGCGCATGTCATTCGGGAAGCGCTGGCCGAAGTCCCTTCACTGGATCCCGCCGCTGTGCAGGACGCCGTAATCGGTTGTGCAATGCCGGAAGCCGAACAAGGCATGAATGTTGCCCGAATAGGCGTTTTACTGGCCGGCCTGCCCGATCAGGTGCCCGGTGTAACCATTAACCGGTTCTGTTCTTCAGGATTGCAGGCAGTGGCCATGGCGGCAGACAGAATACGCCTGGGTGAAGCTGACGTAATGCTGGCCGGCGGCACCGAAAGCATGAGCATGGTGCCGATGATGGGCCATAAAGTGGCTATGAACCCGGCAGTTTTCCAGGATGACAACCTGGCCATCGCATACGGCATGGGCATCACTGCTGAAAAAGTTGCCGAACAATGGCAGATCAGCCGTGAAGACCAGGATCAGTTTGCCTATAACAGCCACCAGAAAGCCATCGCAGCGATCCAGTCAGGTGAGTTTGAAGAGATCAGGCCGGTCACTGTCCGCTCTCACCAGCCCGGCACAGATGGTACGGTCAGATTGCTGGAATCCGTTGTGGATACCGATGAAGGTCCCAGAGCGGACACTTCCGTTGAAGTACTGAATAAACTGCGAACCGTATTCCGGGCTGACGGCAGTGTGACTGCCGGCAACAGCTCTCAGATGAGTGACGGTGCCGGCGCACTGGTACTGGTCAGTGAAAAGGCCCTGAAACAGTACAAGCTGGAGCCGCTGGCGCGTTTCTGCGGTTTTTCAGTAGCCGGTGTACCGCCGGAAATCATGGGTATCGGACCGATTGCCGCCATTCCCAAAGTATTGCAGCAGACCGGCATCGCTCTGGATGATATCGACTGGATAGATTTGAACGAAGCCTTCGCTGCTCAGGCCCTGGCGGTAATCCGTGATGTCGGCCTGGATCCGGATAAGGTTAACCCACTGGGTGGTGCAATCGCTCTGGGCCATCCGCTGGGTGCAACCGGCGCCATACTGAGCGCCAAAGCCATTCACGGAATCAGGCGCCGGCAGCAGAAATATGCCATGGTAACGATGTGCATCGGAACCGGTATGGGCGCCGCAGGTATATTTGAAGCACTTTGATCAGCAGTCAGCGGCAACTCCGCTGCCGCAATTGATCAGTTAACCATTCAAGCGCGCCGTTGATGGCTATGGCATTGTGGTTTACATACCAATTCAGGCTATATCCCGCGGCGCGAAACCGTTATAATGCGCGCTTGTCCTGCAACCATGCATACTAGAACAACATGAGAACAGTTATTGCCGCCAGCTTCCTGCTAATTGCTGGCACCAGTATTAGTTTTGCCCAGCAATCACAAGGCGATGCCGAAGCAGGCAAAGTCCGTGCCTATACCTGCGCCGGCTGCCATGGCATCCCGGATTACAACAATGTCTATCCGACCTACCGGGTACCCAGAGTGGCCGGGCAAAATCAACTGTACCTGGTCAATGCACTGAATGCTTACCGGGACGGCACCCGCGAGCACCCCACCATGTATATCCAGGCTGCCAGCATGACCGATGAGGACATCACCAACGTGTCTGCCTATTTCTCCGGGCTGGGTGCTGATGTCGACGGCGGTTCAGATACCGGTGAAGGCGCAGGAGCGGAAAAAGCGGCAATCTGTCAGTCCTGTCACGGGCCTGGCGGCAGCCAGTCAATTACCCCTGACATCCCAACCCTGGCAGGTCAGCATGAAGACTACCTGGCGCATGCGATGCACGCTTACCGCAATGGCCAGCGTGAGCAGGCGGTTATGAACACCTTCGCCCAGCAGTTGAGCGATCAGGACATTAAAGATCTGGCAGAATACTTTGCTGATCAGAAAAGCAATCTGCGTGATCTGAAGATCAAATAAATTCTGTTTTCAGTATGCCTCTCTCATCCAGGAGAGAGGCATGCAATCCACTTTAATCTTTCCTCCAGTTTCCTGCCGCACCCTGAAAGTACAGGCTACCTGAATCCTCTACAATTGCTATTGTCGCCTCCGGCTCACCCCGGTGCCGGAATAATTCTGCCGACACCGGTATCAATTCACGCCAGCGGTTATTGCCGCGGTTGTATTCCAAACGATTATCCCGCTGCCTGATCTGCATGTCATCCTGCTCCCAGCCCGGGCGCGGGAAACGAATGCTGGTCCGCTGATAAGTGCCGGTAAGCTTCTCTTTCTGCTGTGCATTCAACCGGTACCGGGCCGGCGGTTGCAGTTTCGGCAAATCTTC
Source organism: Wenzhouxiangellaceae bacterium (assembly GCA_028289455.1). Taxonomy (GTDB): domain Bacteria; phylum Pseudomonadota; class Gammaproteobacteria; order Xanthomonadales; family Wenzhouxiangellaceae; genus JAJFKX01. The sequence goes on along the minus strand of JANQPN010000068.1, from coordinate 90,893 downwards.
AACCAGCCAGTCTTCCAGTACCCGGCGCATTTGCCGCAGGGGTTGATGATCGAACATGGTGATCACTACAAAAAAAGCCCGGCCGCTTTCCTTACTGTAGGAAAACCGTGTCAGATAACCATCGGCATCACCCCCATGGCCATACAGCACATGGCCTTTGTGAGTACTGGCATAAATGCCCAGACCATAACCGTACTGCAACCCTGCCCCGGCGGCCAGGGTGGTGGTTGGCGTCTCCATTCGATTAATCTGATCTTCGCTGAACAGCTGCCTGCCCTGGTGCTTCCCCCGGTTCAGCAGTAACTGCAGGAACTGCGTCATTTCAATCGGGCGAACGTTCATCGCACCAGACGGCCGAAATAGAAAGTGCCAGTAACGGATCGGTTCTTTAGGGTCGGTGTTGTAGCCTCCAACCAGATCACGCTCTACTTCAGGCGTGCGGTTCAGCGTTGCACTCGGCATATCCAGAGGTCGGAAAACATTTGTCTCTATATAACGGTCAAAATCCGTTTCACAGGCCTGCTCCAATACCCAACCGGCCATTCCAGGCCCGCTGTTGGAATAAATTTTCTGGGTACCGGGCGGCCATGCAGCTGCCCTGGAATCAGGCCGCAGTTTAAGTGCAGCTGTCAGCGGCTCAGGTGTATTGTATTTGAACTCAAACCAGCTCATGTCATACCAGCCGGCCGTATGCTCCATCAGCATCGCCAGCGTCATCGGGTGAGTGTCCTCCCAACGGTTGGCATACAGCGCATCAGGTGTGAGCTTTCTGACTTCATCGGTCAGTTTGAGGCAGCCCTGCTGCTCAGCTTTCAATAATGCCAACCCGGTAAAAGCCTTGGAGATCGAGCCCAGGCGATAATAATCCCGATCGGTCACCGGACGCTGATCTTCCCAGCTGCGGATGCCAAGTCCCTGGTGGCGCAATACCTTGTCCTGATCAACCATCAGTACATATGCAGAAGCCATGCCATGTTCTGCACGGATGGAATCAAGCTGCTTTACGATGCCATCCAGCTCTGCTGCAGCCGGCTGTTGTGCAGTACTAATCATTGCCAATCCAATTAGAGTTATGCATGACGTTTTCAACATTCAAATCCCACAAAACCATTATCGCTGCTGTCAATGACATTATGCCTGCATGAATGTTCTGATGGCGCGCGCGATAACGGTTAAAATATGGCAATCACCGTGTTCATCCAGTAGCATACAACTACTACTAAAGTATAACTTAGGAAATATTCCATCATTCAGCTGTGAAAAATTATCAATTTAAACTGTTTACCACCGGCCTGCTATTGATTGCCTCATGCTCATTGTCAGCCCAGACGGCAACCGATGTTGTCATCAACGAAGTGTTTTATCAGGGTGATTCCAGCACAGACTGGGTTGAATTGAAGAACACCGGCAGCCAAACCATTGATATTTCCGGATGGTACTTCTGCAGCCGGTTCAATTATCGCGCCGTTGAGCAGCAGACCATTCTGGTCGGTGATGATTTTATGCTTGAGCCTGATGAAATAATCGTGGTGACTGCCGGGCTTGATCTGGATGCGGATCAGGGTTCAGATTTGAACCTGTACATCAACAATGGTTTCGGCAATCCGGCCAATATGGTCGATTTTTTGCAGTGGGTAACGAATAAGCGTGTAGGCCGTTCCAATGAGGCCATTCAAAGAAATTTCTGGGTTGGCGATGTCCCGCCCGGATTTGTTGATTTTATTGACGGTGCAGCACCCGGCCAGTCAACCGCATTCTGCGGGGTCAACGGTGGCGGCAACCTGTTGACGCTGAGCAGTGATTTCGCCAATGCCGCACCTACAATGGGTATCGACAACACTGCAAACTGCGTTGAAGAAATGTTTTTTGACGATGGCTTTGAATCTGACGGTTAACAGCTAACCTGATGTTGCCGCCTGCTCTGCCGGCATCGAGTTCCACATATCCATCAGCATTCTCCAGCTGCCGTCTTCGCCAAGCTGCCAGACAATCACATACTTCCCCCTGAATGGCGGCAGCGGCTCGCCGTCCTGGGCCGCCTGTCCGGAATAGTAGCCCCAGTCATAAGCCAGTTCACCATTTACCTGAATATTCAGCGAAGTTGATTGATGGTGCAGTATGCTCCGACCAGGCGGCAGCTGCCAGAACCGGTTCAACGCTGCGCCACCAATGACAAAATCACGTCCTGAGGCAGCTGCAATACCATCGTCGGTGTACAGTGAGACCAGCGTTTCGATATCCCCATCCATATAGGCCTGAGAAAATCGCTGTGCCTGCTGCTGAATGGCTGCAATACTCTGCTCGGTGGTATCGGATAATTCAGCAGAGTCACTGCTGCAACCCGTGATGATCAGCAGCAAACCAAGGGCAGCCACTATATTCCTGAATAAATTAATCATTGACAGCCCTTATTCGAACGGGGTAAAACCCTGCCGCCGCAAAATCTCAGCAGCATCATATATGTTGTGATCTTTGATAACGGTGCGTACCCGGTGCAGGTCATCAATGTTCTCCAGCGGGTTTCCATCAACAATCAGCAGATGCGCTTTCTGGTTCGGTGCGATACGTCCATACTGCTGATCCAGTCCGAGATGGCGAGCAGAATCAAGGGTCGCGGTGCGTAGCACAGCGGCATTAGGCACCCCGGCATCTACATAAAATGCCAGCTCCCGGATCAGCGCCATTCCGGGAAACGCATTATCGGTTCCCGGCAATATCTGCACCCCTTTTTCGTGCAGCATTTTGACCATCTGTTTAACGGCGTCTCCGGCAGCGGCATAGCTTTGTTCGTTACCGGCATTGAAACCTTCGCTGCTGATCATGCCGCGCCGCAGCAAAGCCGGCAGATGATCTGCGATAGGTTTGAACACCGAGGTCATTTCGCCCGGCTGGTTGTAAAACATATCCAGGAAAATACCCATCGTCGGATCATGAGCAATATTGCCCGCTGCCAGCACATCAATAAACTCGCTGACCTCCGGTGACTGCAGATCAATGGTTTCGGCAAGCTCACCAACCTGGGTAAACCGCTTAGGTGTCCGGGTATCAATGTCACGCGCGCCCAGGAAATTCAGAAACAGCATATTAATGTGTGTGATTTCGTCAAAGCCTGCCTGCACTGCATCTTCGGCACTCATGCCGGATGGGATATGCCCAAGCACCGTCATGCCCCTGTCATGAGCACGCTGAATCATCGGCACGACCCACTCCGGTTCAATAGAACTGTACAGTTTGATGCCGCGGAATCCATGCTGGGCATAGTAGTCAACATGTTCCAGCGCCTGTTCCAGCGACTCCGCCAGTAACCCGGTTGGCGCAGCAAACTCGCTCTTTTTGTCAATAAAACCCATAGCATGGATATTAGGCGCAGCCACTTTACCGCTGGCAATATCATGCTGCGCCCGCAGAATATAACCAGGGTTGTTCGCCATATCCCGGACATTGGTCACCCCCTGAGCCAGATAATTAAAATATGAGTCCGGCTGGATATGTGCATGCATATCCCACAGTGCCGGCATCACAAAACCACCTGCTGCATCAATCTGCTTGGCGTCTTCCGGTATAACAACGCTGCCGGTATACACCGCAGTAATTTTGCCTTCCAGAATAAATACAGTGCTGTTATGGGTAACTGATCCGTCTTCAGGATCAAATACGCTGGCATTGGTGATAGCCAGCAATCCGTCAGTAGGCTGACTGATCTCTGCTGAAAACTGCTGAATATAGTGACCTGTCTGTTGCTCCTGATGCTGCTTCAGCAAGTCGATATTCCCGGATAAACCCGCCGGTGTCATGCCAAACCAGCCTGCATCAAAACCAAACAGCTCAAGCTGTTCATCCAGCCAGATGAAATCCGGCATCGCCCGCAGGCCGTTAATCGCATACAACGTTATGGTTTTACTGCCATTGTCAGTAGACACCTGCTGCTCAAGAACTTTTTCAATAGTCGCCTCACCCGAAGGCAGCAACGGAAGCTTCCCGTCTTCATCCTGCAGAATAGCTCTGGCCAGAATGGCCGAGTACTCCGGCGACCAGCTCTCCGGCAGGTAAAACCTGTCACCGGCAAATGGCTGATCACCCTGTTCTATTGACGATTGCCAGCGTGCCCGCCCGTTTTCCACCTTGAAGGATTCATTAACTTCGCCCTTCAGATAATTCACACCGGTTGATTCAAACATCACCGGAATACCGCGATCATTCAGTTCAACAACAGTGGTCGTATCAGGCCCTCGGCCCCGGTCGTTGAATTCAAAGGTAAACGTACGTTGACCGTCATCTGCAATGGTCAGCACCTGGGTGCCGGAAGGCTCACCAATGGTCAACCATTGATACTCCAGCGTTTGCTCAGCGTTTACATAAGTGGTGAATGACAGTCCGGCAATTAGGAAGAGTGAAATAAAGCGGCAGGTATAAGGCATTGTGATGATCTGATTCAGGCCAGCAGACATCATAACCGCCCTTGAGGCCAGCACAACAGTCAAAAGTCATTATGCTTACGCGATCCAGTCCGGATCGCTGCCATTGTATTGTGAAAACCCGGCCAGGTCCTCAGCGCAGAATGCTAACTTTATGAATAGTATGGATTCTCACCAGCCGCATGATCGGTAACATCCTGCACACCTGCTACCTCAGGAAATTTTTTCAGCAGATGCTTCTCGATACCTTCCTGCAGTGTAACGCTGGCCTGACCGCAACCCTGACAGCCTCCGCCGAACTGTAAAACAGCAATCTGCTCGGCAGTAATGTCCACCAGCCCTACCCGCCCACCATGTGCGGCAATCTGCGGATTCACTTCTGTATCCAGGAACCATTGCACCCGTTCGTTTAAAGGTGCATCAGCAGCCGGACTCTTGCCTTTCAGGCCAGGGGCTTTGATAGTCAGCTGACCGCCGGTTTCATTCTCAATAAAATCAATGCTGGCATCGTCCAGCCAGGCATAACTCTGCTGGTCAATGGCAATCGTAAAACTGCCGCAGCTATGCTGATGATCGGTGCCGTCAAACTCTTCCGACTCACAGAAAGTCAGCTCCACATCGGCCATCGGCATACCGGGATTAAGTGCCTTCAGGCGTAATCCCAGGCCGGGCATATCCTGTTGCTCGATAAGCTTTTCAAAATAATTTGTTGCGCTCTCAGAAACCTGAATCATGCGTTATCCATTATGCTTTGATACAAATAAGGCAAAGATTCATCCAGCCGCCAGTCGATACCGGAATGATTGCCCTCGAACTCTTCAAAGTGATGGCAAACATTCAATTCCTCAAGTCTCTGATGCAGCTGTCGCGTGCCAAACTGGATGTGATATTGATCGCGGCATCCAACATCCAGCCACAGACCGTTTAACTGATTCAGTTGTGACAACCGCTGATCAGGCTGCTGCACCGGGTCAAAACGCAGCCAGTTTTCCCACGCCTCATGGTTCAATTTGCAGGTACGTTGTTCAAACGGCAGGCGCAACCCAAGAGGCAGCTCCGGTTGAGGGTCATAACTGGCAGCCAGGCATAGAACCATCAATGCATGAAATTCATCGTAACCGGGTTTTTTTCGCCGCCAGAACTGTTTTATGAACCGTTCCAGATTGTAGTTATAGCGTTCAAGTACCATACAGGTCTTGGGGAAATCCGGCAGCACAACCCGATCAAAGCCGGCATCACCGGCATGTGAAGCCGCCGCCTGCCAGCTGCCCGGCTGGGTCATTGCCAGGTGCATTGCACCAAAACCACCGGATGATTTGCCGAATACTGCTCTGGCTCCATTACCCAAAGTACGAAACTGCTGATCGACCAGCGGCATCAGTTCATCACGGATCACATCAGCCCAGGGCCCAATCGTGCTGGAATTAACGTACTGGTTGCCGCCGAGCGCATTATAAGCGTTCGGAAACAGCATGATGACCGGCCCCATACGTTGCTGTTCCAGTAATCTGTCCAGGCGTTCGGGCAGCGTCTCGCCGTGATTGCGCCAGGCCACCTGGCCGGGTCCGGCATTGGTATAGGCTGCCAGACAGCAGATGACCGGATAACGTTTGTCACTATCATTCGAATAACCGGGCGGCAGGTAGACATCATGTGTCAGCTGGTGCGGCTCACCCAGCAGGTTTCCGCACAGCAATGCTGAATTATGCTCCAGCTTAACAACCCGGCCACTGGCTCCGGCCGGCCTTGGGCGAAGCTCACTGTTCATCTAACCATTCCTGCAATAACGGCCGCAGACGCGGCCCCAGTTCAGCATCGCTCAATGCAGCATCAACGGTGGCATGCACAAAGCCTTCCCTGTGACCACAATCATAACGGCGCCCTTCAAATCGATAAGCGTATACCGGTTCTTCATCAAGCAGGCGGGCAATGGCATCGGTAAGTTGAATCTCTCCATGTCCGTCGGCCGCTACGCTGTGCAATAGATCAAATACTCTGGGAGACAGGATATATCGCCCTACCACACCCAGGTCCGATGGTGCATCCTGTGGCCGGGGCTTTTCCACAATACTGGTGATCCGGCCAGCTCCATTGCTCAATTCATCAACTGCAACCACGCCATAGCGGGATAGTTCCTCGCGTGGAACCTGTTCAACCGCAATCACACTGGCGCCGGTCTGACGGTGAATCTCAAGCATCTGCTGTAAACAGCCACGCTCGGCATTCAAAATAAGATCGTCTGCCAGCAGGACAGCAAAAAACGCCCTTCCCACTGCTGATTCAGCACAGCTGACTGCGTGCCCTAAACCTTTGGGTTCACCCTGAGGGATATACACACGGTTTACATCACGTGGCAGCGTTTTACGTGCCCGTTGCAGCAGTTCGTCTTTACCGGCTTTCGATAACCGGTCTTCCAGTTCATAGGCGGTATCAAAATGATCGCTGATGGAGTGCTTGGTATGGTTGGTGATAAATACCAGTGAGTCGATACCGGCGTGGACCGCTTCTTCCGCAGCATATTGGATCAGCGGTTTGTCGACTATCGGCAACATTTCCTTGGGCGTGGACTTGGTTGCCGGCAGGAACCTGGTGCCCATTCCCGCAACCGGAAATACTGCCGCTGAAACCGGACCGAATTCAGAGTTCTTATTGCTCATCAGATTCGTATTTAACACCGTTGGCGAAATCAATTTCCTGAATTATTTTGTATAACAGCTGTTCCAGCTGCTGCAGGTCATAAGTATTACTGGCCTGTTCCGCCTGATCAAGCAACTGGCGTAAATGCTTACTGTCAATGGATTGTGCTCTGGCCAGCAGAATTTTAGGGTGGCTGGTCGCCTGCAATGTTTCTTCGGCATGAAACAACTCTTCATGCAGTTTTTCACCGGGCCGCAGGCCGGTGTAAACAATTTCAATACCATTGCCCGGCTGCTTGCCGTCCAGCCTGATTAATTGTTCCGCGAGAAACTTGATGGATATCGGCTCGCCCATATCCAGCACGTAAATTTCTCCACCCTGCCCCAGCATGGCCGCCTGCAGAATCAGCTCTCCCGCTTCCCGGATAGTCATAAAGTAGCGGCTGATTTCAGGGTGCGTCACGGTTACCGGCCCGCCCTGCTTAATCTGCTGCTTGAAGCGCGGCACTACACTACCGGTGGAATTCAGCACGTTTCCGAATCTGACTGTCAGAAATCTGGTCGTCCCACGCTGATTCAATGATTCGCAATACAATTCGGCAATCCGTTTGGTAGCGCCCATTACATTGCTGGGATTGACCGCTTTGTCTGTAGAAATCAGCACAAACGTTTCCACATCATGCTGCAGCGCAGCCTGGGCCATCCGCTGTGTGCCCAGTACATTATTGGCAAATGCTTCCCGCATCTGCCCCTGAAGCATCGGCAGGTGCTTGTAAGCGGCAGCATGCAGAATAATATGCGGTTGCTGAGTTTTTAACAGATGCTGTATAGTCGCCTGGTCGGTGACGTCACCCAGCTGGTAGTCGATGGCCAACCCGGGGTAATCTTCACTGAGTTCAAGCTCAATGCAGTACAGGTTATATTCGCTTTGATCCAGTATGCATAACCTGGCCGGCTGCAGTTCGGCGATCAAGCGCGCCAGCTCACTACCGATCGAGCCTCCGCCGCCGGTAATAACCACCCGCTTACCGGAAAACCCGGAGCGCAGCGACTGCCAGTCAAGCGCTACTGCCTCACGTCCGAGCAGATCCTCCAGCGCTACGCTTTTCAAGTCATCCAGGCGGCTGGGTGCTGCTGCAGGCCCGCTCAGCTCGCTCAAATTCGGCAGCGTTTTAAATTCCACCTCAGCCTGCTCACAAATATTGACCACCCGCTGCATTTCCTCATTGGTGGCAGCCGGCATGGCGATAATCGCCATTTGAATTGCCATTTCCTCACACAGGCGTGGAAGCTGGTCAATTTCCCCCAGCATCCTTACACCATGGATACGCACCCCCCGCAGGCTTTTATCATCATCCAGGAAGCCCAGCACCTGGTAAGCGCCACTGCGCTGCAGTTCCCGTAACAGGGCCACTCCGGTATGACCTGCACCCAAAATAACAGTGCGCGCCCGGGCATGCGCCTTACGTTCTGCCCTGGTAGCATCCTTCCAGCTGCGGAACAGCATCCGTGGCGCGCCGAGAAAAATAACCAGAGCAGCCGGATACATCACCGCCAGTTGCGGATATCTTGTCAGCAGATGCGACCCGGTCAACCACAGTGCCAGCATGACCAGTATGGTGCCGATCACCGCACCTTTGACCAGGTTCCATAAATCCGGCAGGCTGGCGAACCGCCACAACCCCCGGTACAGGCCGGTAACCCAGAAAACTGCGCCTTGAATCACCAGGATAAGCGGTATTTCAGGCAGCAGGAAGGCTTTCAGCGGTGTTTCCAACCCCTGAGTTCCGGAAACCGATAAAGCCCGGGAAATCAGCCAGCCGGCCCAAATCATCACCAGATCATGGGCAATGACAGCCAGCCGGGGATGAATGAGTCTGGCCAGCAGATAACTGATCCGTTGCTTAATCATCAATGCTATCCCGGATTCCCATGGTCAGCAGTTGAACTATTGACCAAAGCAGTGTCAGCAATACAAAGCAGCTCAATACGATAGTGGCAGTTTGAGCTGGCCATTTGATTGTCAACCACAATGCCGGGTATATCAGTAATAAATTGCAGGCTGCATACACCATAAAAACCCTGGTATGACTCCAGCCGTTATGGACCAGGCACTGATAGGCATGCCGGGTATGCGGCTTAAACCACGCTTCTCCCTGCAACATGCGCATCAGCAGTGTAGCGGTTGAGTCCACCAGAAACACACCTGGAATCAATAATGCCTGCAGTGGATGAAGTGCCTGCTCGGCTATATAGCCGAGCAGCAGCCACCCGATCAGCAACCCAAGACTCAGGCTGCCGACATCGCCAAGGAAAATACCTGGCCGAGGGAAATTCCACGGCAGAAACGCCAGTAAGGCACCTGCCAGCAGCCAGCAAAGCGTATTAAGGTCAGCGACAGGATCAGCAAAAATCAGGATTGCAAAACACGCCAGCAGTGACTGGCTGGCCGTCAGCCCATGACTGCCATCCATGAAGTTATACAGGTTAATCAACCATAACAGCCCGACTATCAATAAACCCGTCACAATCCACAGCGGCAACAGGTCGTGCACAACTGCAGGAATAATCACCTCTTCCAGGTTGCCGATATTCAAGCTGACAATGGTCACCACTGCACTGACCGCCAGCAAAATAAACTTCAGCAATGGAGACAGTGGCCGGTGATCATCCAGCCAACCGGTTAATGCGCATATTGAAAAAGCTGCGATAAACAGGACTGAATTTGTATCTGCCGGTTGGGTCATGAGAAGACCACCCAGCATCACCAGTGCAATACTGGCACCACCACCTCGGGCGATCTGATTCTGATGCAACCGCCGCGTGCCCGGCTGATCACTTAAACCATAGTGCAGCGCATATCGCCGCACTGCCGGCATCAATAGTGTACCGCTCAGCAACCCGACCAGCAGCCATTGCCAATGCAGTAAAATCATTCCCCTAAAATTCCACGCACCGGTAATGTGGTGTTCCAGCTTCTACAGCTTGGACAGTGCCAGTGATGAGTATGACCTTCCAGCCCGCAGACCCGGCACTGATAGCCATTCTCATATTCACGCAGTGAATTGCTAAGCTGGCCGAATACATCCAGCAATGGGAAGTCATGCTCGTCATCATCGGTGGTCAGTTGCAACAGAGCCCGCATTTTACCAACAGTCGGCATACGCTTGAGCTCGTTCAGCAAGAGCGTTCGTGCATTGCCTGCGCTCTGCTGCTCACGGGCCAACTCTCCAGCTGCGATAACCGCAGATGTATCGGTGTAATGACCCAGCCAGTCAGCCAGAAATGTTTCTGCTTCAGCCAGCCTGCCGGCCTGTCGATAAGCGCTGATCAAAGCATCCAATACCAGTGACAGGCAATCCTGATCGATCGCGCAGGCCTTGGTGTAATAGCCTATGGCAGCGTCTGCATCGCCCTTTTCCGTTGCCAGTTGGGCGCGCTGAATCCATAATCTGGCGCATTGCGGGTCTGCCTGCTCCGCCTGATCCAGCATTTCCAGAACATCATCCCGACGTCCCGACTGGTGTTGTTCACTGGCCAACTCACAATAAAAGTGCGCAATCATTTCCTGATAGGATTCGCCGGTAACCCGCTGCAGCTGCTGTGCCACACGAATGGCACTTTGCCACTCATGCTCCTGCTGAAAAATATTCAACAGGCGCTGCAGTGCAGTCTGAGTGGAAATCTCCTGTGCCGCCAAGGTGGAAAACAGCTCCTCGGCACGGTCCAGCAGCCCGGCACGCAGGTAATCTTCAGCCAGTTCAAGTAATGCGTGATTACGTTCCTCAGCGCTTAATTCGGTCTGTTTGATAATATTCTGGTGACAGCGTATGGCATTATCCATTTCACCACGGCGGCGGAACAGATTGCCGAGTGATAAATGCGTCTCAACAGTTTCCGGTGTTACTTCGGCCAGTTGCAGGAATACTTCCAGCGCTTTATCGGGCTGCTCATTAAGCAGGTAGTTAATGCCCCTGAAATAACGGTTGCCGAGATTCCCCGACAACTGTTCGCTATCAGCCAGAGCAGAAGATTGATCATTACGTGAAAGCCAACGCCGCTGTGCGATCAACAATCCCAGTGCTATGCCAGCAGACAACGCCAGCAGCACCGGCAGCCAGTCGTTCATGAATTACCCCGACAGCCTGTTTGCCGGCGTGCTCTTGGCAGACTCCGGTAGTACCGAATCATTGACTTGAGAAGACTGCTGGATTTCGCGCTGCAAACGCTTAAGGCGAAAGCGCATAGGCACCAGCCGCAATACCCACAGCGCCATTACTCCCAGCAACAAACCACTGACAAAAGCCAGTATTACCACCAGCCCCAGAGATGCCTGCAAGGTTGTCAGCAGAACATCCAGAGTTACCACTTGTGCATTGAGCATGCCGACCAGCAGGCCCAGTAACACCGCCAGTACTATGACAATCAGCAGTACCCAGCGGCGCATCTGCTACAACCTGTTCTTTTTAGCGCTGTTATTAACCCGGTCACGCAGTTCCTTACCTGGTTTGAAATGTGGTACATACTTGGCTGGCAATGCTACCGATTCGCCGGTTTTGGGGTTACGCCCAATTCGTGGCTTGCGGTGATGCAGACTGAAACTCCCGAACCCCCGGATTTCAATCCGCTCGCCATTGGCCAGCGCACTGCTCATTACTTCCAGAATAGTGCGTACTGACAAATCCACATCACTGATCGGTAAGTGTGATGTTTCTGCTAAATGTTCAATTAATTCTGATTTTGTCATGCCTTCCCCATAGATCTGAAACCTGGATATAGACTGTGGTTGAAAGTGACCGGCCAGGCCGGTCACTTAATCAGTATGGGTCTATTTTTTATCCATTTGCTCACGCAACAAATCACCCAAAGTTGTGCCGCCGGCAACATCATTGCCACCCTGGTATTCTTCCAGAGCTTCGGCCAACTGATCATCTTCCAGGGCACGTACAGACAACTGTAACACGCGGTTCTTACGATCCAAACCGATAAACTTGGCTTCGATCTGTTCGCCTTCCTTGAGAACCTTGGTAGCATCATCTACGCGCTCTGCCTTAATGTCAGATGCACGCAGCCAGCCTTCCACACCGTCAGCCAGCTCAATTGCTGCGCCTCTGGGTTCAACTGATACGATGGTACCGTTAACCACAGAACCTCGTGGGTTATCGGCCATGAATGTACCGAATGGATCCTGAGCCATTTGCTTCAACCCGAGGGAAATTCTTTCCCGCTCCGGATCAATTGCCAATACCACAGCTTCCAGCTCATCGCCCTTGCGGAAATTACGCAGCACATCTTCACTGCTTTCCTGCCAGGAAATGTCAGACATATGCACCAGGCCGTCAATACCGCCGTCCAGGCCGATAAAGATACCAAAATCAGTGATGGACTTGATCGCACCGCTGACCCGGTCGCCTTTCTTGTGAGTTGCAGCAAATGCATCCCACGGATTGGACTGGCACTGCTTGATTCCCAGTGATACACGGCGGCGCTCTTCGTCTACTTCCAGCACCATCACTTCAACTTCATCACCGGTATGCACTACTTTGGCGGGGTTGACGTTCTTATTGGTCCAGTCCATTTCAGAAACATGCACCAGGCCTTCCACGCCATCTTCAATTTCCACAAAGCAGCCGTAGTCGGTGATGTTGGTCACTTTACCGAACATCCGGGAACCGGTCGGGTAACGGCGGTTAAGATCTTGCCATGGATCCTCACCCAGCTGTTTCAATCCCAATGAAACACGGTTGCGCTCACGGTCGTAACGCAGTACACGCACTTCCATTTCACTGCCTACTTCAACCACTTCTGAAGGATGGCGGACGCGTTTCCATGCCATATCGGTGATATGCAGCAGGCCGTCTATACCGCCGAGATCCAGAAACGCACCATAGTCTGTGAGGTTTTTGACCACACCTTTGACAATGACACCTTCTTCCAAACGCTCCAGCAATGCTTCACGTTCAGCACTGAATTCGGACTCAACCACTGCCCGGCGTGAAACCACCAGGTTATTGCGGTGACGGTCCAGCTTGATAATTTTGAAGTCCAGATCCTTGCCTTCCAGATAAGCAGGATCACGCACCGGGCGCACATCAACCAGAGAACCCGGCAAAAATGCGCGGATGCTATCGACATCCACAGTAAAGCCGCCTTTGACTTTACCGCTAATTTGTCCTGTTACTGTGTCATCATTTTCCAGCGCACTTTCCAGTTTGTCCCAGACACGGGCGCGCTTGGCTTTTTCGCGGGATAGGCGGGTCTCGCCAGAACCGTCTTCAATGGCATCCAGGGCCACTTCGACTTCATCACCCACGGCATATTCCAGTTCACCTTGGTTATCCTGGAATTCCACCAAAGGCAGAATGCCTTCGGTTTTCAGGCCAGCATTGACAATTACATTATTGTCCCGGATGGCCACGATACGGGCACTAACAATGCTACCCGGTTTCAGATTTTGAGCTGCAATACTCTGTTCAAATAACTCTGCAAAACTTTCAGTCATGTATCAATCCACGTGCTCGACACCAGCCTTTTACTGTTTGTGCTGTTGCCGGCACCCCATAGTTGAGCGGCATTTGCCGCGTTAGTTAACCACACCTGCAGTCACTGCAGGCACCAAATTTCCTTCTGCAAAACCCCTTAAAAAAACAACAGCTATGCGCGCATGGACAGGCGTTCTGTTGCAATATCCATCACGATTGTCACAACTTGATCAATATCGAGTTCGGTCGAATCTATATTGACCGCATCATCTGCGGGCATCAGCGGTGCATGTTTCCGATTGCGATCACGCTGATCACGGCGTCGGAGGTCTTGCAAAAGGATGGCTATACTAACGTTTTCCCCCTTTTCGATCAACTGCTTACGCCGCCTTTCCGCCCTCGCTTCCTGGCTTGCATCAAGGTAAATTTTCAGGATCGCATCAGGAAACACAACAGTGCCCATATCTCGACCGTCAGCAACCAGTCCCGGTAGGCGGCAGAAATCTCGCTGACGCTGCAGCAATCCGCGCCTAACGGCCGGCATCGCCGCCAATCGTGACGCCATCTCACCAATCTGTTCAGTTCGAAGCCGGTCGTTAACCACTTGATTATCCAGCAAAATATCCACATCTCCCGCTTTACCGGCACGAAATTCCACCGGCATATCACGTGCCAGCTGTTCCAATTCATCGTCGGTGGGTTGTTGTGGATCATGCGCCAACTGCAAAATATACAGTCCCATCAGCCGGTAAAGCGCGCCGCTGTCGAGCAAATGAAAGCCCAAATTCCTGGCTACCTGCCGGGATATGGTCCCCTTCCCGGAACCGCTCGGACCGTCAATGGTGATCACCGGAGCCATGGTTTTCATGTTTGCCATTGTAACTGCGCGCCTAAACTGTTCAGATCGGCCACAAAATTCGGGTACGAAGTCGCAATCGGCTGGGCATTGCTGATGACAACCGGCTGCCGGGCGATCAGCCCCAATACTGCAAGACTCATGGCAATACGATGATCACCATGCGCATCAACTTCACCACCGTTCACCGCCCCACCGGTTACATCAGCACCATCAGGATATTCGGTTACCTCAACCCCTAATTGCTGCAGTGCTGCAGCCATAACCGCTATGCGGTCGCTTTCCTTGACCCGCAGTTCAGCTGCACCGCGAATCCTGGTGGTACTTTGACTGCCGGCAGCCAGTGCCATAATCATGGGGAACTCATCAATACAATTGGATACCAGCTGTTCCGGAACTCGAATGCCCGCCAACAAACTGTGCCGGCAATGCAAACCCGCTATCGGCTCTGCATGTGGCGGGGTTTGTGATGCTTTAACCGTCACTTCAGCGCCCATCCGATCAATCACATCCAGCAGGCCGGTACGTGTGGGGTTGACACCCACACCGGACAGCATCACGCTTGATTCGGGCACCAGCAATGCTGCCTGCATTAAAAACGCCGCAGAAGAAAAATCTCCCGGCACAGTAACCTGCGTGGCGCTAAGACCGCCCGGTCGGATGGTTAACAGCTCAGCATCTTGGCGATGAATATCAGCACCAAACAATTTCAGCATGCGTTCGCTGTGATCCCGACAGACACCCGGTTGCCTGACCGAGACTGCGTCAGTTGCCTGCAGACCGGCCAGCAGCACAGCAGCCTGAACCTGCGCACTGGCAACCGGCAGCCGGTAATCAATTGCCTGCAGCTTTTGCCCACCTAACGGGCCCAGGCTCTGCAGTGGTAATCGAATCGTGCTGTCAGCAGTGTCATCCCCGGTGCTGGAAAAACCGGCACCCATTTGCTGTAAAGGCGTAACTATCCTTCCCATCGGCCGCTGGGACAGTGATGCATCACCGGTAAAAGTAACTTTGATCGGCTGGCCTGCAACGGCGCCCAGCAGCAGACGCACACCGGTTCCCGAGTTACCCAGATCCAGCGGTTGCCCGGGTTCGCTCATACGGCCGTCGGTACCTGTTATGGACAGAATTGCCATACCTTGATCGTCCGACCATTGCGATCTTGCACCAAGTGCCTCGCAGGCATTTAAGGTCGCCTGGGTATCTTCAGCGTCCAGCCATCCGCTGATTCTGGATGTGCCTTTGGCCAGACTCGCCAGGATAACCGCCCGGTGCGAAATGGATTTGTCGCCCGGCACCGATACCGTGCCGGACAACGGCTGACCGACTGGAGTGGAAACTAACCGCATTACTCAGCTTGCGTTTCGGATTGCCTGCAGGGCAGATACAAGCCGCTGGTTCTGTTCAGCTGTGCCGATGGTGATGCGCAAATGATCGGGCAGTCCATAATTAGCCACCCGGCGGGTAATAATTCCAGCCCGCAGTAGCGCCTGATACCAGCGCTCTGCCGGTTCTCCCATATCCACCAATACGAAATTTCCGGCAGAAGGCAACGGCGTCAGCCCCAGAGGCGGCAGCTGTTCATTCAGATAGCTCAATCCTGCGCTGTTGATTTCGCAGGAACGCTGAATGAATTCGTGGTCATCCAAAGCCGCTTCTGCAGCTGCCAGCGCCAGTGAATTCACATTGAACGGTTGACGAATCCGGTTCAGCATATCGGCGATTTCGGGATTGGATAATGCATAACCCACACGCAGCCCAGCCAATCCATATGCTTTTGAGAATGTGCGCGTAACCACCAGATTGGGGAATTCCTCCAGCCACTGGCTGGCATCAGGGTAATCATCATCAGTTGCATATTCAGTATAGGCTTCATCAACAATCATAATTTGCTGTGCCGGCAACTGCTGCAAAAATCCACGCAGTTCTTCACGCCCCAGTCGACTGCCGGTGGGGTTGTTCGGATTGGCCACAAATACCAGCCGGGTATGCTCACTGACAGCGGCCAGCATTGCCGGCAAATCATGCCCCAGGGGCATGCTCGGATGGCTCTGAGGCAAAGCGGGAACGATTTCCGGCGTGGCGCCGGCTGCCTGTACTGCAATTGGATAAACTGCAAAGCAGTACTGTGACATAACCGGCCGGCACTGTGCACAGATAAAGGCTTCAACCAGCAGCACCAGTACATCATTGGAACCGTTACCTAAGGTAATCTGATCCGGACTTACGTTATGCATGGCCGCCAGTTTCTGTTTCAGGCGATATCCGCTGCCGTCCGGATACAAACCCAGATCGGCAACCGCATCGGCCATTGCCGCCAATGCCTTGGGACTGGTTCCCAGCGGGTTTTCATTCGACGCCAGCTTGATAATATTGCTGATACCCAGCTCACGCTCCAGCTCGCTGATCGGCTTGCCAGGCTGATAAGGGTGCAATTGTTGAACGCCCGGCATCGCCAGCCGGGTGAAATTGATGCTAGACATTATTATTCCTCGTAACTGTGGGTACTGCTGTGGGGTTCCACTGCCCGTGGATAAGCACCCAATACTCTGACCAGGCGGGCAATTTCATTCAGCTGTTCTATCACTTCAGCCAGCGGCGGTTGCTCAGCGTGTCCGTCCAGGTCTATGAAAAACACATAATCCCATTTGCCCTGATGAGACGGTCGTGATTCGATCCGCGTCATATTAAGCCCTGCCCTGGCAATGGGTTCCAGTAATCGGTAAAGCACCCCCGCACCTTCATGACCAGCCAGCAGCAGTGTTGTCCGGTCATCCCCGCTGGGCGGACATAAGCCACGGCCGATAACGAAAAAGCGGGTGCTGTTGTCTGGATGATCTTCAATGTCGGCAAACAATACCGGTAAGCCATAGATTTCGGCTGCATTACGGCCGGCTATCGCAGCCGAGTCGTTGCTGTGCCGAACCCGGCGGGCCGCTTCAGCATTGCTCGATACCGCTATGCATTCCACATTGGGTAAATGCTCACGCAGCCAGTGACGGCACTGCGCCAGTGACTGAGGGTGCGAAAACACCTGACGAATCTCATTTAAATCGGTCGCCTTGGTCAGAATATTCTGATGAATCGGTAACTCAACTTCAGCACAGATTTTCAGGGTTGAACCGAACAACCGGTCGAGGGTGTGGGTAATCATTCCCTGGGATGAGTTTTCCACCGGAACCACACCGAAATCGGCTTCAGCTATTTCCACCTGCTGAAAAACCGCGTCTACCGATGCCTGTGCGATAGCCCGTACCGAGTGTCCGAACTGACGTTGCACAGCCTGTTGCGTAAATGTGCCTTCCGGTCCGAGATAGGCAACCCTCAACGGTTCCTGTTGAGCCAGGCAGGCAGACATAATTTCCCGGAACAGGCGCAGCATTTCCCGGTCGCTCAGAGGACCGTCATTGCGTTCAACCACTTGGCGTAACACCTGAGCCTCACGTTCCGGACGGTAATAATCAGCCGGAGACAGATGCTGCCCTTTGCTGGCGCGAACCTGTGCCGCCAGCTCTGCCCGGGCACTGATCAGGGATTGAATCCGGGCATCCAGATCATCAATCTGTTCGCGAACTTTATTCAGGTCAATATCAGCCATGGCGTCGAGCAAACTCCTGCATAAATTCGGCCAGTACCGTTACGCTGGCCATAGGCATTGCATTATAAAGACTGGCCCGCAATCCACCTACTACGCGATGCCCTTTCAAGCCCTGCAGCCCTTCACCAATTGCTTCCTGAACAAATAAAGCATCCAACTCTGGCGTTGCACATCGGAATACCGGATTCATTATCGAACGCCACTCGGGATGCACATCGTTGCTGTAAAACCCGGATGCATCGATAACCGAATAGACAGCCGCGGCTTTACGCCGGTTGGCCTGCTCAACAACAGCTATCCCACCCTGCTGAATCAACCACTGCAACACCAGATCGGTTACATACCAGGCAAATGTCGGCGGCGTGTTGTACATCGAATCATGTGCGGCAAACTTTCGGTATTGCAGCATTACCGGCAAATCCGAACGAGCCTGAAGCAATAATTCGCGGTCGGCAATGACTACCGTCAGACCGGCTATTCCCAGGTTTTTTTGAGCGCCCGCATAGGCCAGTCCAAATTGCCGGAAATCGGTAACCCGGCAAGCAATATCTGAGGACATGTCAATAATCAGCGGGGTGTTGAAATCCGTCAGCCAGGCAGGCAGTCTGGCCGGCCATTGAACGCCGTGAATGGTTTCGTTGCTGGCCAGATGCAGGTAGCGCAGCCGGCGGGCAGATTGTTCAACCGGGAGGAAACAACCATCCGCTTGTGCATTGCCGAACAGTACCGTCCCCGGGTTGATTTCAATTGCAATATTGTATGCTTTTTGGCTCCAGTGACCATTAACCAGGTACCCGCCCTGGCCGAAATTCATCGGCACCAGGGTAAATTGCGTAGTTGCGCCACCCTGCATAAACAGTAACTGCTTGTTATTGCCCAACCCCAGCAGCTTGCGCATACGGGTATCGCAGGCTTCCGCGAGGTCCAGAAAATCACACCCGCGATGGCTGATTTCCGCAATACTGCAGCCTCGCTGCTGCGCTTCCAGCCATTCCCGGCCTACCCGTTCGCGCACCGGATCGGGCAACATTGCAGGCCCTGGACTAAAGTTGATTATTTTATTGGACATACAGTGTTAACACGTCTTACCAAATACGTCAGAATAGCGGCTAATTGTACTGTGGAAATGACCATTAATGTTCAACAATCCAGGCACAACCACCGAGTATGACGAACAACAGGCATTGCCTGCCGATGCCAGCGGTCCGGCCAACCTGATTTTAATCATGGGGCGCGCACTGCTGGCGCTTGGCTCTCCTGCACATCGTTTGGAAGCGGCACTCAGCAGCGTGGCAGAAAGATTGGGACTGACTGCCCAGTTTTTCAGCACGCCCACAGCTTTGATGGCTGCTCTGGGTGATGGCCATCGTCAGCATACCTATTTGATCAGAGTCAACCAGGCAGGCACGGATTTCAGCCGTTTAACCGATATTATTGAAGTGGTCGAAGAAGTTGGCGTGGGCTCAGGCAACCCTGCGCTGGCCGCTGAGCAGTTACATCATATTCTTAATCGCAAACCGCTATACAATGCCTGGCTGTCATTTCTGGCATACGTCATGATCGGCATGCCGACAGCACTGATGCTGGGTGGTGGCTGGAATGAAGCGGTACTGGCCGGCATAGCAGGTGCGGTTATCGGTGTGCTGGCGGTTATGACCACTCATTTCACCAGTATCGACCGGCTGTTCGTTCCACTCAGTGCAAGTGCTGTGTCACTGATCACCTTCGGCTGGTGCGGCTGGCATGGCCAAACCGCTGTCATGCCTGCAACCATGGCCGGTATGATCGCTTTAATACCGGGGTTGGGACTAACTGTTGCAACCAGAGAGTTATCAACCGGTCATCTGGTTTCGGGCAGTTCACGACTGGCCAGTGTAATGCTGGTATTCGCCACACTGATTTTCGGCCTGGCGCTGGGCGGTACCGTTGCACAGGCAATAGTCGGACCTCCGCCTGAACACATCCCGGTGGTTGTATCCACCGAGTTTCAGCTGCTGGCTGCAATGATTGCCACGATGGGTTTTGTGCTGCTGTTTAATGCCTATCTGCGCGATTGGATCTGGATTCTGCTGGTTGTGGTAGTGGCCTGGTATGCAGCCATGGCCGGCAAGCTGATTCTGGATGCGCCCCTGGGAGCTTTTGTCGGTGGTTTGGTGGTTGGCTTGGTGGGAAATCTGTTTGCCCGCTGGACAGGCCGGCCCGGAAGCATCTTGCATACACCGGGGCTGCTACTGCTGGTACCGGGCAGTGTTGGCTTTCGCAGCCTGAATGACCTGCTGAATTCAGATGTGGTGTCGGGTATTCAGACCGGCTTCCTGGCAGTGCTGACTGCTGTAGCTCTGACTACCGGAATGATAGTAGCCAGTGTTCTGATAGCACCGAAAAACGAGCTGTGATTAACTGTTCGCCAACCTGACTGAAGCAGTCATGTCAGGCTACTTGCGGATGAAAAGCTGATGATCACACACTGCAGAACCGCAGCGTGTGAAAGTTGGGAACCCGGGGAGGCAGATCAGGTTTTTAAAACCAGAAGTATTTCTTCAAGTTCTGACTTTAACTGCTTGATTATCTGATGACTTCTGGAAATATCATCCTGTGAAGCTTCACCGTTAAGCATTTGTCGCGCACCGCCGATTGTGTAACCCTGCTCATACAGCAGTGCCCTAATCTGACGCACCAGCAGCACATCATGGCGCTGATAGTACCTGCGATTGCCACGGCGTTTGACCGGCTTCAGCTGATCAAACTCCTGCTCCCAGTAACGCAGCACATGCGGCTTAACCGCGCACAGTTCTCCTACTTCGCCAATCGTAAAGTAACGCTTGGCCGGGATATTGGGTAACTCTTTATTGGTCCCCTGATCCAACATAACTTTCTACTCGATTACGAAGTTTCTGACCCGGTTTAAAAGTAACCACACGCCGTGCAGTAATCGGTATTTCCTCACCTGTTTTAGGATTCCGGCCAGGACGTGTCTGCTTATCCCTCAGCTGAAAGTTGCCAAATCCTGACAGCTTTACACTGTTTCCTGCCTCCAATGATCCCCGGATAACTTCAAAATAATTGTCAATGAATTCGCGTGCTTCGCGCTTATTCAACCCCACCTCATCAAATAATGCGGTGGCCAGATCTGCTTTGGTCAATGCCATAGAATCAATCTCTTCTCCGGATATTATGATCTTGCGCTAGACCAGACAATATCCGGGTTTCTGTATTATCTGCAGTTTCGTCAGTTAATGTTTGACAATCATCCTGCAAAATCAAGCCGATAGCAAGGCTTTTGTAGCCAGATTCGACCCCGGAACCGGTATAAACATCGAATAAAAACGCTGTTTTCAGGTACTTACCGGCATGTTGCCTGATGCATTCAAGCACTTCAGCCGCACCAATATTTTCCGGCACGATAAGCGCAAGATCGCGGCGTATCGATGGAAATCTTGACGTTTTACTGAACGATGGCAGCAAGCCGTTGGAAACATGCGCCAGCTCCAACTCCGCCAAGAAAATATCACTGTCCAGGTCCAGTTTTGCGCGCAGCCCCGGATGCAACAAACCCAGCCAGCCAATACAACTTGTTACATTATTTTCATTCTGCAACAGGATATCTGCGCTCTGCCCCGGGTGTAGAAAGGTACGTTCTGACGGGCGAAAGGAAACTTCACCGGCAGCATAGTTCAAGCTCGCCTCTATATCTCCTTTGAACGCAAAGAAATCCAATGCTGCGCTTTTATCATTAATCTGCCACTGTTCAGGCTGACGCCTGCCGCAGGCTGCAAACCCCAGTCGCTGTACTTCCCGGTGACCCTCACCATCCGGCAAAAATACCGTTCCGGTTTCAAACAGCCTGACGGTTCCACGATGCCGGCCGGTATATTTGCGCAGGTTACGTTGCACTGCGGTTACCAGCCCTGGTGTCAGTGACGGGCGCATCACAGCCAGTTCCCGGCTGATCGGATTGGCCAGCTCAATGGGTGACTCAGTCAGCTCAAAAGCAGCCAGCCAATCCGGGTCCAGAAAGCTGTAACTCATGATCTCCTGATAACCCAGATCAACGCATAAGGTTTCCAGCCGCCGCCTGGGAAGGATTGCTTCCGGCTTTGGATGTAACGCCAATGCACCGGCCGGCAATTGATCAGGAATATGTTCAAACCCGTGAATACGGGCAATTTCTTCAATCAGATCAACTTCAAGTGCAATATCCAATCGCGCACGCGGTGGGACAACCTGCCATATACCTTCAGCTTCCGGCTGCATCTGCATACCCAGAGCTGTCAAAATATCAACAACCTGCTGCTGTTCCAGTTGCAGGCCCAGTAAAGCATTGCAGCGATCCAGACGAAAACGGATTGTCGGTGCCTGCGGCAGCTTGTCCGCCTGCTCCAGCACGCATATTGGACCAGGCCGCCCGCCGGCTATCTCTACCAATAACTCGGTTGCCCGTTCCAGCGCCTGCATCTGTATCGTCGGATCAATACCACGCTCAAACCGGTGCGCAGCATCACTGGTAACGCCCAGATCACGCGAGCGCCCCATTATCATACGCGGGCTGAACCATGCACTTTCCAGCAGTACGCTGCTGGTATCATCCGTTACGGCGGTATCCAAACCACCCATTAGCCCAGCCATGGCTTCCGCACGATCATCAGCAGTGATAATCAAATGATTCGACTGCAATTCCACCGGCTGGTCATTCAATAAGGTCAGCTGCTCGCCCTGCCTGGCTGTGCGCACGCCCAGCACCGGGATATTTCCCTGCTGGTCCTTTAAACGGTCCAGATCAAAGGCATGCAGCGGCTGCCCCATTTCCAGCAACACATAATTAGTTACATCAACCAGTGGTGACTTACTGCGCAATCCACAGCGCCGCAGGCGCTCCTGCATCCATACCGGGCTGACTGCATCAGGGTCCAGATCTTCGATAACGCGGCCGGCATAGCGTGGACAATCATCGAAATTATCGATCTTAATATCAAAAGTTGTATCGCATTGCGGTGCAACCGGCGTGATCTCAGGCGGTGCATAGGATTGCCCATAGTGACCGGAAACCTCCCGGGCCAGTCCACGCAGAGACAGGCAATCAGCTCGGTTGGGGGTCAGCTCGATCTCAATAATCGAATCATCCAGTTCCAGCCAGCCACGCAGATCTTCTCCAACCGGTGCGCTCTCAGGCAATGCCATCAACCCGTCATGGTCATCGTCCAGGCCAAGTTCCTTGCCGGAACACAACATGCCCTGTGATTCCACACCCCGCAGTTTGGCACGCTTGATTTTGAAATCACCAGGTAAAACTGCACCAATGACCGCCAGCGGCGCAACCAGCCCTGCCCTGGCATTGGGAGCACCGCAAACTATCTGAACCGGTTCATCCCCACCGGCATCAACTTTGCATACCCGCAGGCGGTCGGCATCCGGATGTTGCTCACATTCAATAATCCGTGCAATTATCACGCCGCTGAACTGCTCGGCAGCTGGCTCTACGGTATCCACTTCCAGCCCAGCGGACGTCAGCTGTTCCGCCAGTTGTTCCGGTTGTAAAGGCCGTTCGATAATACCGGCCAGCCAGTTCACGTTAAATTTCATGCGAACTGCTCCAGGAATGACAGCTCATTCTCAAAAAACTGACGTAAATCGGTAACGCCGTAGCGCAACATGGCAAACCTTTCAATCCCCATTCCAAAGGCATATCCAGTGTATCGTTCACTGTCGACACCGCAATTTTCCAGCACATTGGGATGCACCATGCCGCAACCCAGAACTTCCAGCCAGCTGGTGCTGCCGTCTTCCTTGTGCCAGGCAATATCCACCTCGGCCGATGGCTCTGTGAACGGGAAATACGATGGCCGCAAGCGCATACTCAGCTGCTGCTCAAAAAATGTATTGACGAACTGCTGCAATATTCCTTTTAAATCTGCAAATGTCACATTTTCAGCTACCAGCAAGCCTTCCAGCTGATTAAACATCGGCGTGTGGGTCTGGTCAGAATCACTGCGGTACACCCGCCCGGGGGCAATTACTCTGACCGGCAGTGGCTGGGCACGAAGCGCTCTGATCTGCACCGGCGACGTATGCGTTCTCAACAGCCGGCCATCAGCGAAATAAAATGTATCATGCATGGCGCGCGCCGGATGGTGTGCAGGAAAATTCAGCGCCTCAAAATTGTGCTCGTCGTCTTCAATTTCCGGACCATCAGCCACTTGAAAGCCTAATGATTCAAAAATCTCAACCATCCGGTTCATGGTTCGGGTGACAGGGTGCAAACCATAGTGAAACCGTTGCCTGCCCGGCAGCGTGACATCAACCCTCTGCTGTTCCAGCTGCTGCTGCAGCGCCACTGCCTGCAGCTCATCCTTGCGGGCTTCTAGCAGTTCAACAATGGCTTTTTTGACCTGATTGATCTGCTGACCTGCTGCACGCCGGGCTTCCGGCTCGAGCTGGCCAAGCTGTTTCAGCTGCTGGGTTACCAGGCCTTTACGGCCCAGCCAATGCAGACGGCAGTTTTCTATGGCATCCAGATCGGCAGCAGCCGAAATTTCTGCCTGTGCCTGCTCCAATAAATTATCTGTTGTATGCGTATTCATGACCTTGCCGGCTGATAGTCACACTGTTGCGACTTGTCATACCCAATGCACTGCCGGCGCTGCCGTACAGCACACTGGTGGTTACGGCCCGCTACTTGCGGGCCGTTGCAGGAATTTACGCCAGTTTGGCGGCAGCCTGTTCAGCCAGCTTACCGAAAGCGGCTTTGTCGGTAACTGCCAGATTGGCCAGCATCTTGCGATCGATTTCGATCTCAGCCTGCTTCAGTCCGAACATCAGACGGCTATAGGACAATCCATGCTCGCGTGCGGCAGCGTTGATACGCACAATCCACAGCGAACGAAAATCCCGTTTACGCTGACGGCGGTCCCGGTATGCATATTGACCGGCTTTGGTTACTGCCTGGGTGGCAGTCCGGAAATTCTTGCGGCGCGCATTGTAGTAACCTTTCGCACGCGACAGAACATTATTGTGACGGCGCTTGGCCTGTACACCACGTTTTACTCTTGCCATTGTCAGACCCTCCTTTAAACGTACGGCAGCATGCGTCTAACCATCCGCGTATCGGCATCGGCAACATGGCCGGTAGCCCGCAGACGGCGCTTCCGCTTGGTGTCTTTCTTGGTCAGAATATGGCTGGTAAATGCGTGACCACGCTTGTATTTACCACTAGCTGTCTTGCGGAACCGCTTGGCGGCACCGCGATTGGTTTTCATCTTAGGCATGTTTGCCTCCTGTCATTGTTTTAACACTCCAGTAAGCGACCGCTATTACTAATACGGTACTTTGGGCTCACCAGCGCTTGTTTTGCCGCATCGCTTCACACGCTGCGACAGGTTGCCTTTTCGGCAATTTTTTGCTGTCCTTAGACAGCGATGATGATGCCCTTATCGTTTAGGGCTCAGCATCATGCTAACTTGCCGCCCTTCCATTTTGGGGCGTTGTTCAATGGTAACAAGGTCACCTAAATCACTTTCAATCCGGTCGAGCAATTCCATGCCCAGTTCCTGATGGGCCATCTCCCGGCCGCGGAAGCGCAAAGTCACTTTAACCTTGTTGCCATCCTCAATAAACTTCACCAGGTTGCGCATTTTAACCTGATAATCATGCACATCGGTACCCGGCCGGAATTTAAGCTCTTTGACCTGTACCTGCTTCTGTTTCTTCTTTGATGCCTGGTTCTTCTTAGCCTGTTCAAACCGGTATTTACCGTAATCCATTATTCGGCATACTGGCGGCTGTGCATTCGGCACCAATTCAACCAGATCCAGCGAGGCATTTTCAGCCATTCTGATGGCATCCGCAATTTTATGGATACCAGCCTGGTTACCTTCCGAGTCAATCACCCGAACTTCCGGCGCATCTATCTCATCATTTCGCCGGGTTTCTTTATTTGTCGCGATGTGCGCTACTCCGTATTGTCAACTGTGCAAACCATTATATCGGGCAATTAACCTGTGGGCGACGTTTGCTGCATCACATCAGGCACTTCCGCTATCGGAATACTGCCCAGGTCCTTGCCGTTTCGCAATCTGACCGCCACCTGTCCGGCAGCCATTTCACGATCTCCTACCACCAGCAAAAACGGTATCTTCTGCAAGGTGTGCTCGCGGATTTTAAAGCCGATTTTCTCGTTACGCAAATCGGTGATTACACGCAGGCCCCGCTGTTCCAGCGCAGCCGCTACTTCAGCCGCATACTCAGCCTGATCACCGGTGATATTCAGCACTGCAGCCTGCACCGGCGCCAACCACAACGGGAACTCACCGGCGTAGTGTTCGATCAGCACGCCCAGGAAACGCTCGATGGAACCCATAATGGCACGGTGCACCATATGCGGGCGGTGTTTTTCACCGTCTTCACCGATATAGCTGATATCCAGTCGGTGCGGCAGGTTCATATCCACCTGGATCGTCCCACACTGCCACACACGGCCAATCGCATCACTGAGATGAAAATCCAGTTTCGGCGCGTAAAATGCCCCGTCACCGGGGTTTAATGACCAATCCAGATCCAGCTTACGGCAGACATTTTCAAGCGCACGCTCGGCCCGGTCCCAGTCTTCATCAGAACCGATACGCTGTTCAGGGCGGGTTGACAGCTTAACCTTGACCTCGGTGAAGCCCAGCTCATCATAGACTTCCTTGATCAGGCCGCACATTGCAACCACTTCATCTTCCAGCTGCTGATCGGTACAGAAAATATGCGCATCGTCCTGGGTAAAACCCTGCACCCGCATTAATCCATGCCGCGCGCCTGATGCTTCGTGTCTGAATACTTTGCCGAATTCAGCCATTCTGACCGGCAGATCGCGATAACTTTTTACGCCTTGTTTGAACACCTGCACGTTACCCGGACAGTTCATCGGCTTCAGGGCGAACGAAGTGTCTGCAGACTCATCCACGACAAACATATTCTCGCGGTATTTATCCCAGTGTCCGGTGTACTGCCAGAAATCCACGCTCATGACCTGGGGCGTGTGCACTTCGATATAACCGTGCTCACGCACTTTGCGCCGCATGTAATCCATCAGCAGCGAATACAGTGTCCAGCCCTTATCGTGCCAGAACGGCTGACCGGGAGCGCATTCCTCAAAATGAAACAGGTCCAGTCGCTGGCCGAGCTTGCGGTGGTCACGTTTTTCCGCTTCTTCCAACCGCTGTAGATAAGCTTTCAGTTCTTTATCATTTCGCCATGCGGTGCCGTAGATTCGCTGCAGCTGATCGTTATTGCTGTCTCCGCGCCAATATGAACCGGATAGAGCGGTCAGCTTGAAAGCGCCGAGAAACCGGTGATGCGGCACATGCGGGCCGCGACACATATCAATATATTCGGCATGCTGATACAGACCCATGGATTCCACACCGGTCATGTCTTCAAGCAGACGAAGTTTATAGTCTTCACCGCGTTCGCTGAACGTATTGATTACCTGATCCCGCGGCGTGACGGTTTTTACAACAGTGATATCCTGCTTAGACAGCTCGCGCATGCGCTGTTCGATTTTCGGCAGGTCTTCCTGCGTGAAAGGCTTATCACGCTGGATGTCATAGTAAAACCCATCATCGATAACCGGGCCGATAACCATTTTTGCTTCCGGGAAAAGCTGTTTGACTGCCTGCCCGAGCAGATGCGCGGTGGAATGCCGGATAATCTCCAGACCTTCATCATCCCTGCTGGTAATAATACGCAGGCTGACGTCGTCACTGATGATGTCTGAGGCATCGTACAGCTCACCATCAACCTCACCGGCCAAGGTGGCCTTGGCGAGGCCTGGTCCGATATCAGCAGCAACATCCATAATGCTGACCGGCTGTGCAAATTGTCGGGTGCTGCCATCTGGTAGCGTGATTACTGGCATGTCATCTTTCCTTAACGGAATCTGCCAGGCCCGGTTGCCTGGCTAATGTCTGGGGTAATAATGGTGGGCGATACTGGATTTGAACCAGTGACCTCTGCCATGTCAAGACAGCGCTCTAACCAACTGAGCTAATCGCCCCGCCAAGCCGCGAAAATCTAACAGAAAGTGACCCAGCTTACAAGCTTCTGTGTAACTATCCAATGCCCTGTCTGAGAGCGCGTCCGGCAATACCGGATTTAAGTAGTCCCGCCACCTGCTTCAGACATCTCAAATGTCCCCGAATCGACCCTCTACAGCTACTGGAAAGCAGTCACACACGCCTTATACCATGGTATAGTTTGCGGGTTCAGGCAAACCCCACCGGCTGATGACTTTTTATTGAGGTAAGTTTTGTATGATGGACCACTACACTCTCAAGGCGTACGCCATGCAATCCAGAATAATCATTAGTGTTTTCGCCTGCTTTACTGCTGCAGCAGTTTGCGCTCAGGATTGGGTCGAGTTCAGAGATGTTTCGGCAACCAACATTGTCAGCAACCCGGATGACCAGATCGGCATGGTTGATATTGAGGAAAAGGATATTGCCGTTGGCGACCTGGACAACGATGGTGACCCGGACCTGATCATTGTCCGAAAAAGGCCATTCTCCACGATAGGCGGCCGGCGCAATGTTCTGTTCATCAATGATAATGGAGTGATGACGGATATGACCGACAGCCTGGCACCCGGTTTCCTGGATGAAACCGATGACCGGGACGTCGCCATTGCAGATCTCGATGGCGATAACTGGCTGGATGTTGTCACCGCTCCAACGTTCAGCGATCCACCCAGAATTTATATGAATCTGGGTAACGATGCCGGCAATAACTGGCTGGGGCTGGATTTTGATCCCGATGATGCACGGGTACCCACTTTTACGCCCGGCCCCAAATTTTGCGCTGTTGGTGTCGGCGACCTTACCGGCAGCAATGGCGCGGACCTGTATTTTGCCGACTATGACAACACACTGGAAGATCGTCTACTGATCAATAACGGCAGTGCTTTCTTCACTGACGAAACAACAGCCAGAATGCGCTTTGAACAGTTTGAATCCGTATTCGGCACCAGCGCACTGATTGCAGATTTCAACAGGGACGGCAGCAACGACATTGTTAAAGTCAGTGCTTCCGGTTCAATGCCGCCGGATGGCAGCACCCCGCCTCAGGTTCGTCTGATCTACAACAATGGCACGGGCAATTTCCTGGACATGGATATAATTTATGACCGGGCTGCCTATATGGCCGCCATTATCGACCTGAACCATGATGATCGGCCGGATTTATACATCGTCGATGATGAGCAGGATTCATTCCTGATCAACACGGAAACCGTTGACGGCAGTGCGGTATTCCAGACCACCGAACTAACCCAAAGCCCGTTAACCGCCGGTTTCGGCGGTAACATTGCGGTTGGCGATCTGGATCGTGATGGCTTCGAAGACCTGTATGTCACCGATGTCGACACCGATATTCCCGGTTGTGACCGCTTCCCTGTAGCCTTGCAGCACAATGGCGATCCGGACAACCCCGATTTGATCGACCGCTTTAATGGCGCTGGGCGCAGCTGGCTGATACCGGGCACATTCGATGCGGTCATTGCCGATTTCAACATGGACGGTTTTAATGACATTTGGGTTGGTACCTGTGACGGCAACCGGTTGTTCTTTAATGATGTCGGTGAAGATATTATCGTCGATGGATTTGAGGATCCGGAAAGCCGGCAATTACCCGGCACAGCACACCACCGGCGCGGGTAACAACCTCAGCTGGCATATCAGCACATGAACTTCCGACGCAATCTGGTTTCTGCCATTGCCGGCGGCATATTGCTGACGGCCGCCATGCTGGTATCCGCACAATCACAGCCTTATCCAAATGCGCTTGAGCAGGCAATAGCTGACGGTCGTTCTCTTGAGCACATGGACAGCATGCCGTCACCTGCTCCTCCACTGGCTCCACGCTATTCCGTCCCCGCCATCAGCAGGATGCAGCAGCCGCAGGGCTTTAACAGCGTGCAGGTGAATATTTCCCCGGATAACATGAACATTATTGATGATGCCGCCAACGAGCCATCCATTGCCGTTAACCCAATCAACGGCCAGCAGATGGTGATCGGCTGGCGGCAATTTGATTCCATCAATAACGGCTTTCGGGAAGCCGGCGTAGCCTTTAGTGCTGACGCCGGTGCCAGCTGGACTTACCCCGGCGATATTGATGCCGGAGTTTTTCGCAGCGATCCGGTATTGGCAGCTGACAGCAATGGTCTGTTTTATTATGCCTGCCTACAGGTTACCGGCGGCAACTTCAGTGAACAGTTCTTCATTTCCGATGATGGCGGCGCTACCTGGAGCAACCCGGTAGAAGCATTTGGCGGTGATAAGCTGTGGTTTGCGCTGGATGATACCGGCGGCACTGGTAACGGGCACGTTTATTCGGTCTGGAATACTGCCGGCAATCCTTTTTTCCCTGCCACATTCAACCGCTCCATCAACAGCGCACAAAGTTTTCAGACACCTATCGAAATCCCGGAACGGCCGATTCTCGGTACGGCTGCTGTTGGACCGGATGGAGAACTGTACGTGGTCGGTCGCGGCAGCGGCACACAACTGTGGCTGCTGCGCTCCGACAATGCCCGCGAGGCAATCCAATCACCGGTGTTTAATCAAGTCACGCCAATTGATGTTGGCGGCATTGTCCGTATAGGCGCAGAAATCAACCCGGTCGGCCTGGTAGGCCAGGTCTGGGTTGCCGTAGATCATTCCAACACAGCGACCCGTGGCAATGTTTATGTTCTGGCATCACTGGATCCGCCTGGTGATGACCCACTGGATGTGATGTTTATCCGCAGTGAAGACGGCGGAGCCAGTTTTTCAGACCCGGTACGGGTTAACGACGATTCCTTAGGCACCAATGCCTGGCAGTGGTTCGGCACTATTTCTGTTGCACCCAACGGGCGTATTGATGTGATCTGGTACGATACCCGCAACGATACCAACAACAGCACTTCCGAGTTGTTTTATACGTATTCTGTAGACGCCGGACAAAACTTTCTGCCCAGCGTTGCTGCCAGCCCGGCGTTTGATCAGTCACTGGGATACCCCACACAGAACAAACTGGGCGATTATATCGATATGAAATCCGATGAAAATGGCGCTCACATCGCCTATGCCGCCACTTTCAACGGTGAACAGGATGTTTATTATCTTTTCGCACTACCACAGTTGAGCGAAGATTTTTTCCGGGATGGTTTTGAAAACCTGCCGGCTGACTGATAATTAAGCTTACTTTGTCAAAGCAGCTGACCACTTAGCTGCCGGATTATTTCTGCTGCGGGCAATACATCGTGAATTCCGACACTGCTTTCACCCGCATACAATGCCAGCGCTTCCAGGTCCCCCTGCATATCAGCGGTCGGTATAACATCTGAATATCTTTCCACCGGCAGGCCGGCTGCTGTTGTTGCCACTTGCTGGTGCTCACCGGGCCGCTGCCCACTGGACGGGCATCCTGCAGCCTCCCACATGGCGGTAGTGGTGTTGCGGATTACCCGGTGCCTGGCATTTGGCCAGCCTTTATCGAACAGCTCAGACAACAGGGTGCCCCCCTCCCCGGCATCGATGATCGCCTGCTGATACAACGGTGCTGCATTGGCCTCACTGGCACACACAAAACGGGTGCCCAGACAAACGCCATCTGCACCCGCTGCTGCAGCTGTCTGTACATCACTACGAGCTGCCAGCCCTCCAGCCAGGACCAGCGGCACATCTGAAATCTGCTCCTTTACCTGGTGCAGCAAATCTATCGCAGGTTCACTACCGCGCACATGGCCACCTGCCTCAACGCCCTGCAATACCAGCACATCAACGCCGGCTTCAGCTGCATCCAACGCCTCGGGCAAACTGCCTGCTGAATGCATCAACAATGCACCTGCTGAATGCACTTGACTGACATAGCGATTCGGCCTGCCCCAGAAAGTCCATATGATCCGAATGCCGGCATCCAGTGATATAGACAGCCGTTCAGATTGATCAGCGGTAAGTACCAGGTTAACCCCGTATGGCCGCCTGGTGAGTGCCGATGTCTGTTTAAGTATCTGGCGCGTTTCCTGCAGCGTACGCCAGGAAAGCGACAAAGTCCCTAACGCCCCGGCATTGGAAACTGCAGCTGCCAGTTGTGCGGTTGTTGCACTGCCGATCGGCGCCTGGATGATGGCATGATCAATTCTCAGCAGGTTGCATAGTCTGGCTTGCTGAGTCATGGATACCCGGCTGTAAAGTCACTAATCATAATCCACACGGAAGGCTTCAATGCGGGTAATGCTGCCGGCATCTTCCGGGCTGCGGATATTGATAATAAAACGGGAATCACTCATGAATTGTATCGGCGTTACCAGTACATCAGCTGGTGCAAAAGTATCGATATCAGTATAAACAAAACAATCTGCCTTCGATTCCTGAGCATCATCTTCGACTATTCCGGTACTGGTGTATTCACAAACAATTTCGACATTGCCTGGCGGCAGCAGCCCGGTAGTATCCTGCAGTACCGGTGCACGTGTATTCAGCAGAACCTGCAATACCTCCAAAGTCCCGGTAGCAGGTGGTGTTTCTGTCTGCTGTTCACCAATTTCAATAATCCCTGTTGTTTCAGCAATATTTACCAAAGTTACCACATTGTTTTCATCTCTTTGTGCTGTACCTGCTACAGCAACCCATGTGCCCTGCAAATCAGGTTGGGAAGTCAAGCCTTCGGATAATTCGCTTATGATGGCCGGCGCGCCAAAGGAAAATGGAATGATATCGGTTAAACTGCCGCCATTGATGCCAAAGCTGCCCCGGCTGCGCCCTTCAAAACGCAGAAACAATGGCGCAACATCCGAAACCGCATGCTCACCGCTGATACTGCTGGCACAGTTAAGTATGCAGCTTCCATTGACAGAGCGGCGCAGCACTGTCTCCAACTGCCAGCCTATCTGGAAATCCGGCGCGGTCAGATCAAACAATGCCTGTAGCTGGCCATTGAAGCTCAACCATAACGGGTTCCCCCGGTTGTCAAAACCAAAATAAGCACCGGCAATGCTGCCGTTTTGGACATCAAAGAAAAAGCCGGTTTTAGAGTCATCAGTTGCATACCACGTACCCCCTTCCGGGTATGAGGCAAAAAATGCATCTGACTCTGCCAGTGTGTTCAAAGAAAATAAAAATAAAAATGCAAAAGTGATTGTAGTCAAACGCTGCAATAACATCAGATCCACTCCATCATCATCTGTTTCACTGGGAAAAATCGGTAGCCAGGAAAAGGCATATGCGCCTGTTCCAAATAATCAGGTTAATTAATTGCTAGTCGTAGCCGACTCTGAATGCTTCAAATCGATGCGTAGTTCTCAACGACTCCTCAGTTTCTGAGAGCGTTGACATAAAAACCAGAAATCGTGAATCGGAAATAGACGTAACCGGAACGTTTATTTGTATGGAGTCAGTTGACGCGTCCGTTCCATCAGGACCTATTTGACAATCAATCAAATCACGAAACACAGGAAAATCCGGACTCTCCAGCCGTTGTGTAAAACTGCATGCTATTTCCGAGTTTTCCGGAAATAGCCCGAAATTGTCGCGGGTAATCGGCCAACGTACAATTCTGGTAACTCCGGCAGGCAGAGAAGCACCGGATGCCTGCGTATCAATCTGCTGTTCACCAATTTGTATCACACCCGAGGTATCGGCAAATTCAACCTCGCTGATAACATTTTCACTGTCACTGATCGCAAAACCGGTGGCAACAACCCATTGACCCTGCAAATCAGGCACTGCCAGGAGTAACGGTTCAGCAAACGTGGTCGGATTGCCCGGTACATTGCTGACCATTGCCGACGTCCCGAAATACAAAGGGATGATAGGAATAACTTCATTATTGTTGATACTGACTGCGGCCCTGTTCCTGCCGCTGAATCCAATCGAGATTTCGCCCACTTCCATACTGTCGTGCTGTTCTGCCGTGCTGCTGGCACAATCCAGAATGCACCCGCCATTGGCCCCCTGTGTCAGTGGCGCCCGGAAAAACCAGTTAATTGGATAACCAATGCTGAAACCCGGTTCCAGAGTGCCGGTAAAAGTGAACCAGACATTATTTCCCTGATTATCAAAGCCGAAATAAGCGCCTGCCAGCACACGATCCTGAATGTCCAGAAAAAATCCGGTATTCGAGCCATCGGCTGCAAACCATGCACCGGTTTGCGGGTATGAACCGAAGAACAGTCCTATTTCGTTTTCAAAGCTTAAATCAATCTCATCCGTTGCCCGTAACCCGGGCGATAAAACCAATGACAAAATAAAAAATAATAAGGTTAATCTTGATTTAAACATGCGACTCCTCTCAGGGCTTAATGTCCCTAGTGAATTAACACTCATGCTAACAAGCCGCCCGTTTGAGTTTGTGGCAAAAATGTATTGTATTTGTAAGCAAATATTTCAGTGCGGATATAATCAGGCAGGTATTAGAAAACGAAAATGACCACCAGATGAAGGGTGTTCAATGGCAGTCAGCGACCCGCCATGCTTCTGGGCAATACCCTGAGCAATACTCAAACCAAGCCCAAAACCACCTTTTGAAGATTTGCCTTTATAAAAAGGCTCAAAAATGCGTTCCAAATGTTCCCTGTCCAGACCCGGGCCATCATCATTAATATCGAAGACAAAGTTCTCCTGCAGCCTGGAAACATTAATCTCACAACGCCTGTTGGCAAACCTCATCGCATTACGTACAACATTGGCCACCGCTCTGTGTAAGTGATGTCTATTGCAGGCAATCACGGTATTCCGGTTAATTGAATTGTCGTAATTGAGTTCAATCACGGTTTCAGCTGAATGCAGATCAGCCACCAGGTCATCCATAAACGACATCAGCGGAACAGGTTTTTTTCTGATGGACTTTATTTGGTTAATTTCAGCATAGCTCAGCATCTCATCAACCAGAATCTCCAACTCGCTTACATCTTCCCGCATTTCATCCAGTTGCTGGACAACAGAGGCATCCGCAGCCTTAGCCTGGATATCCTCAAAGGCAAAACGCAGGCGTGCCAATGGCGTTCTGAGTTCATGCGATACCGAATTGGTCAGCTCTCTCTGAGACGATACCAGTTGTTCGATTCTGTCCGCCATTGAGTTGAATCCATCAACAATCGGCTCCAGCGTGGAGCCGGTCGGCAGGTTGATACGAGTATTAAATTCACCCCGCCCAAAGTTTGCCGCTGCCGACTTAAGCTTCAGCAGCTGTCTGGAAAAAGGCTGAATCAGAACAAAAACCACCACAGCAATCAAGATGTAAAAGGCAGGCACTATCCAGTTATTGTAATTAAGGCTGTTGGCCCACTCCGCCACTGGAATACCCAGCACTTGCTGTGACTGGGCAATACGCCGGTACAGAGTTAACTGGTCCTGGCTGTCGAACAAAGCCAGAACCTCATTAGCATAGAGCTGCGCCAGTGTTGTTTCATCGGTTGCAAAATCAGCAACATCATATAGCTGCAGGTCCAATCCTGTAGTTTCAGAAAGCTGATCTATTTGTTCCGGCCATTGCTTATTATCTGTTTCACTGAGTTGCTGACCGACCAGGCTGAATACCGGCAGAAAATGCGCTTTAAAGGTATCAAGAAGCGCTGTATCGTCGGCATCTCTGCCCATGTAGTCCAGTATCGAGCCAATCGCTATGATGCATATGACCAGCACAAAATATGTCCGGTACAACAGCCTTCCGGAGAAACGGTAATCCTGCTTGAGTGGAAACACTAAGTCCCCCAGGCGTTGGGAACGAACAGATACCCTTTGCCCCACACTGTTTTGATTCTGGCCGGCTCGTTGGCATCATCACCAAGCTTACGCCTCAGGCGAGATATTTTTACATCCACCGCCCGGTCGGTACCGTCATAACCAAATCCTCTTAACTTGGTGTAAATATCATCACGTGTCAACACCGTGCCGGCATTTTGTGCCAGTAAATCCAACAACTCAAACTCATGCGTAGTCAGACTGACCGCCTGGCCATCCAGCATGACTGTTTTTGCACTGTCATCAATCACCAGCTCTCCGAAAACCAATGGCTTGGCGGTGCGGGTTGAAGCACTGGGCAGTGCCGGACGACGCATCACCGCCCTGACTCTGGCCAGCAGCACTCTGGGTTCTACCGGCTTAACCACGTAATCATCAGCGCCGATTTCCAGCCCGGCAACCTGGTCCATATCGCTTCCCGATGCTGTCAGTATCAAAACCCTGCCGGTATAAAATCTGCGCAGCTCGCGGCACACCGATATCCCATCCATACCAGGCAGCATTAAATCCAGCAGAATAATATCCGGTACAGATAAACGGCACTGCTGCAGTGCCGCTTCGCCATCGGCAACCACTACCACATTAAAACCGGAGCGCTGAAAATATGTTCTGATCAACTCAGCCAGACGGGCATCATCTTCCACTATCAGCATGTGTGGCCCGGCACTCATGTTTTTATAACACTCCAGGGCAGCCGGTTACGGCGACGGGGGAAATTACGATGTGGTTTCAAGGCCGCAAGCTTCACCGTTGAAACGGCCAGCTGCTGCACCGACTCAGCCAGTGCGATCCAGTATTCAAGGTCCCCGGTTAATTTCACATGGTGGCGATAACTCCCCTGTGCCGCTGCTTCCCAGCAATGTAATGGTGCTGAAGATAGATTCACCCGCAGACAATAATCAGACGGGATATTGCTGGTCCAGCTGATATCCATGCTGCTGGTGCAGGTTTTTTCTCCACGCGGCGCAATGCAGATATTCGGTTTGATGGTGATAATCACTTTGGGTACGGCTGCCGGCTCCTGCGCGAATGTATTTAAGGCATGCAGCCATGCCACGGTCGCCAGCAAGAATATACTTTTATGTAAATATCCCCTGATCATGTCACCACCCTAGAACCTGTAAAACGTGCCGATGAAGAACGACTGTATGCTGTCAGCATCAATCAGAGGACTGCGCCTTATATTGGTCCCCAGCCGTTCATACTTATAATTACCCACCAGGCTCCAATGATCGGTTAACTGGTAGGCAACCGATAAACCGGCAAAAGCATTCAGCGTGGACTCTCCACTATACAATTGACTTAATTCTTCACTTTCCTCAGGCAGCACACCATAGAAATAATCAACCAGTCCGGCACTTTTCCAGTTTAAACCGATATTCGGACTGACACTCAGCCTGTCCCATCTCCATCCACGGCTGTAATCCAGCCAAAGTTCCTGCCCGTTATGGGCGCTGCTGATATCCTGGGTAATCTGCATATCCAGCAATCCCCAATCACCAGCCAGTATAAGTTCCACTCCAAGGTTAATGGCAAACCGCCGGTCCGGCAATTCGAAAGGAACCACACTGGCATCGTCAACACTTGCTATGCCGATTGGAATCACTTCCGGTGGCGGCGTTACCGCCTGCCCCCCTACAGGCAGATCAATGAAGCGTACTCCCAGTGAATTCAGGAAAGATTGATAAATTCGATCATTTGAATAAGTGGCCAGCAGGTTGAAGCCGAAATTCGGCCGGTCGACAACCGTGAAGCCCAAATCCCCGTTGTCAAAGAAAAAGCGCTTTCCGTATAGAGCCACATCTACCGCCACATAAGCGGGCACATCATCTGAGCCGATATATGGATTACTCAACTCCCCAAAGCCAAGGCCGATACCGAAATCCCAGGCGCGCTCGATCAGCAGTGGTTGCTGATCCTGCTCGTCTGCTGAAGCATCTACCTCATTGGAATCCAGTGCATGCGCCACATTCATCAGCATAAGCAGCCACAGCAGAGTGGCTTTTATATTGATTGTTTGATTGGCAATCCAGCCCATACACCATTCAATTATTCTGAAAACAGGCAGGTTTATATTGTGGACTATCTGTTAAACGATAATGTAACTAAATGTTACTGGTAAAAATGATGGCAATCATCATGGTTGAATTGACTTAAGACCCGGTGCATTGCCAGGGCTTCCGGTCAAGTGTTCGCTATCAGCCGGGGCTTTGCCCCGGCTTTGCTCCTGCTGTTGTTCTGATTCATCGAAATATTCTTCTATTTCATCCCAAAGCAGCTGATCCTGTGAAAATCTCTGGCTGCTTCTGGATCGGGCATGCACACCGCCTTTACGCATCAACGCGGCACGTGCAACCCAATTTCTCTCAGGCATGTTGTTTTCCTCCTCATGCTTCCATAGTGAACCAATGGGTTTCACTGACTTTTCGGGTCAGTTTTTTAAATCGCCGGTCAGACGCCAGAAATTCCGGCGGTGTGTTGACCATTGACATACCAAATCGGCGCGGCAGCCTGGTGTAGAGCGACCTTGGCGGGCGTGAATACTTCAAACGCTTGATCAGGCAACCTGATTCAAAGGTGTGGTAATACACTCTGCCGATGCCAACTTCTTCTACCAGAAAATACAAAGCCGCCGCCAGGCTGGCTTCATCCCATATTCTCGCCAGCGGCTCGACGATTTCATCACAAAACCGCTGTACTGTTTCAGGGTTGCCTTTAATCTGATTCTGCACCCATTGTCCGCGATTACTACCCAGCACTTTTGCAGATCTTTTCACCAGTCGTATCCAATCGGTCTGAATCTCTTCGATCAGCGCCTCATTGGTGTTCAAATCCAGATCAATACGAACCCATGAAAGCGTATTCCGGAATGGCCACGGTTCATTCTTCTGTAGTACCGGATGACAGTCGTACTGGAACATCTCGTCATGCACCGGCCTTACCAGCCGCTTCAGCGAACTCAGGTGCCGGTTGTTCAGACCTATCCTCAGAACCAGATTGGTTCCATAGCGGGATACTTGATCCCAACCCATATCTTCACCCTCCCAGCATCCCAAAGAGAGCACAAATGGTTCGGCATCTTCACACCAGGCATTCACCAGTTCATCTGATTTGACCTTCAGGTCACCTCTATCGGCAAACCATTGCTTCAATCTCGGTTTATGGCGAAGCTGCTTTAGCACTTCATTATCCAGTTTTATCCGTCCGCTTAACGCCCATGCGGTCAGCAAAAAAGCATAGCGATCGCGAAAATAATTAAACAACCAACGATTACCTGCAAAACAGGCAATAATCTCATTGGCCAATTTCTTGTCCATTGCTCAAATCCTTAAGTAATAATGTTGCAGTTCATTTCTTCTCAACTTCAATATTTCACTGGGTTGCATAAGTCATCTCCTTTGGTTTCGTTTTCAGCCAGGCACAAAAAAACCCGCTAAACATAGAGTTCCAGCGGGTTTCTTTACCAACGCCGGAGGGCAAATACAGTTAGCCCTCCAGGTTTATGGTGGAAGGCAGTTGTTAATGTCTCAATTGTGATTTCATCAAAATCTGTCCGGCATTGGCTTAAAGTGGCCGCAGAGTATAACAAAGAAATGCTGACAGGCAATTGCTATTTGCCATCTGCATAAAAATTCTCTATCCAACCGGTAACCGAATGATGCTTTGCTGTTAAAATTCCATGGTGACTGATCTTCCCGCCAACAGTTTTATTCACCTGGGCCTGCACAGCGAATATTCGCTGCATGACAGCCTGATAC
Source organism: Wenzhouxiangellaceae bacterium (assembly GCA_028289455.1). Classification (GTDB taxonomy): domain Bacteria; phylum Pseudomonadota; class Gammaproteobacteria; order Xanthomonadales; family Wenzhouxiangellaceae; genus JAJFKX01. The sequence goes on along the minus strand of JANQPN010000068.1, from coordinate 51,392 downwards.
GTATTCCCCGCCTGATGCAGCGCCTGGTGGAACTCGGCATGCCGGCCGTTGCGCTGACCGATTACTGCAACCTGTTTGCCATGGTCAAGTTCTATCGGGCCGCCATCAAACATGGCATCAAGCCAATTATCGGTGCAGAACTGTGGATCACTGACGAAGCTGAACAACAGTCCAGCGGCTACAAGCTGCCTTTGCTGTGCCAGGATCATGCCGGTTATCTGAACCTGTGCCGTCTGCTGACACTGGCTTACCGCTCCAGCACTGCCCGTGACCGGGTTAATATTACCCATGCCCAGTTGTTTGAACATCACCAGGGACTGATTGCGCTCAGTGGTGGTATGGATGGTGATATAGGCCAGAAACTGCTGGCTTCACAGGCCGATCATGCCGGTCAGCTGCTCGACACCTACCGCAGATATTTTGATGACCGCTTTGTCCTGCAGCTAAGCAGGACCGGCCGACCCAGAGAAAATGAATACGCCAATCGGTTGCTCACGCTTGCCGCTGATATGTCCTGCCCGGTAATAGCGACCAATGAGGTCAGGTTTCTGCGTGCCGAGCAGTTCCAGGCACATGAAGCGAGAGTCTGCATTCATCAGGGACGGCTGCTGGATGATAACCGCCGGCCGAAAAACTATACGCCCCAGCAATACCTGCGGTCCGGTGACGAAATGGCGGAAGTATTTGCCGATCTGCCCCAGGTGCTGGCCAATACAGTAGCCGTTGCCCAGCGCTGCAACCTGGAAATTAAATTTGGTGAATATGTACTGCCGGCATTCCCCGAAGCCGGAGAGGATTCCGGGAATGAAGAATCTTATCTGGAAAAGGCTGCCCTTGATGGCTTGAAGCAGCGCCTGAAAATTCATGGAGAAGCCCCCGGCTATTCAGAACAGGACTATACCGACCGCCTGCACCACGAGTTGAAAGTAATCAACCAGATGGGCTTTCCCGGTTACTTCCTGGTGGTCGCCGACTTCGTACGCTGGGCCAAACGCAACGATATTCCGGTCGGGCCGGGGCGTGGGTCAGGTGCAGGGTCGGTGGTTGCCTGGGTGCTCAATATTACCGACCTGGACCCGCTGCAGTATGAACTGCTGTTCGAACGTTTCCTGAACCCGGAAAGGGTCTCCATGCCCGATTTTGATATTGATTTCTGCATGGAACAGCGTGACCAGGTGATCGAATATGTCGCTGATACTTATGGTCATGACCAGGTCAGCCAAATCATCACCTTCGGCAAAATGAACGCCAAGGCTGTAGTGCGCGATACCGGCCGAGTGCTTGGCCACGGTTACGGCTTCGTCGACAGTATCGCCAAATTGATCCCACCGGCGCTTGACATGACTTTGACCAAAGCGCTGGCTGAAGAACCGCAACTGAAACAGCGGTATGAAGAAGAGGAAGAAGTTCGCGGCATTCTTGACCAGGCACTGGAACTGGAAGGATTGACCCGTAATGCCGGCAAACACGCAGGTGGTGTGGTCATCGCTCCGGGCCCGCTGACGGATTTTACCGCGCTGTACAACGAACCCGGCGCCAGCGCAGTCAGTCAGCTGGATAAGGATGACGTGGAAGCCATCGGCCTGGTCAAGTTTGATTTCCTTGGTCTGCGCACATTGACTTTGATCCACTGGGCAATGCAGACCATTAATGCAGACCGCAGGCAACAGAATCAGGAAGCGCTGGATCTGGATAAAATTCCGCTGGATGATCCAGCCAGCTTCAGACTGCTGTGTGCCTGCCAGACCACTGCCGTTTTCCAGCTGGAATCACGCGGTATGAAAGATTTGATCCGGCGGCTGCAACCGGACAGCTTCGCGGATATCGTAGCACTGGTGGCATTGTTCCGGCCCGGGCCTCTGGAGTCCGGCATGGTCGGTGATTATATCGACCGTAAACACGGCCGCTCACCGGTGGCCTATCCACACCCTGCCCTGGAACCGATCCTGAAGCCTACCTATGGTGTCATTCTGTATCAGGAACAGGTCATGCAGATTGCTCAGGTACTGGCTGGCTACAGCCTGGGCGCAGCTGATCTGCTGCGGCGTGCCATGGGCAAGAAAAAGCCCGCGGAAATGGCCAAACAACGCGTTATATTTGTTGAAGGCTCAGAAAAAAATGACGTTGATCCGGGACTGGCCAACCGTATTTTTGATTTGATGGAAACCTTTGCCGGGTATGGCTTTAACAAATCACATTCGGTTGCCTATGCACTGCTGGCCTATCAGACCGCATACCTGAAAGCGCACTATCCGGCAGAGTTCATGGCTGCGGTGCTATCGGCCGATATGGATGACAGCGATAAAATTGCCAATCTGATCGATGACTGCCGTCTGCTTGGCCTGGAAGTGCTGCCGCCTGACATTCATTGTTCCAGCTATAAATTTAAAGTGGAAGACCGGGCCATACGATTTGGTCTGGGAGCCATAAAAGGCGTTGGTCAAGCGGCTATTGAAGCCATCATTGACAGCCGTGAGCAGCATGGTGCCCAAACCGGCCTGACAGAGTTCTGCTGCCAGCTGGATTTACGCAAAGTTAATCGGCGAACCATGGAAGCACTGATCAAAGCCGGCGCCATGACTGCATTGGACAACAACCAGGCACAGCTGATGGCTGAACTGGATTCAGCGGTTCACGCAGCTGAACAGGTACAAAAAGACCGTGAAAGCGGCCAGACCGGGCTGTTTGGGGGCCTGGCTGAAGCACCTGCCAGTTCTGCGCCTGCGACCATCAGCAAAATACCCAGTCAGCAATATTGGACCGAAGCACAGCGACTCAGCGCTGAACGGGAGACGCTGGGGTTGTATCTGACCGGGCACCCGCTGGACGAACATCGGGAGGAGATCAATCAGTTCATCAGTTGTCCGCTGCGGAAGCTGGATGCACGTGTTTCCAACGATAAAAAGCAGAATTTAAAAGATGCGGTGATCTGTGCATTGATCATGGCTGTGCGCAGACGACCGGGCCGTGGGGCTTTCATTGCCGTCGACGACGGAACCGGGCGCTTGGAGGTTGCCGTATTTGAAGAGGTTTTTAATAAGATAGCCGATCATCTGGTGCGCGATCAGATCATTGTGATTACCGGTGATGTGGGCGTTGATAAATTCAGCGGCGGCTATCGTATGGTGGCCAAAAATGTCATGGATCTCAACCAGGCCCGTAACCACTTCGTCAAAGCGTTGCACCTGGATATCAGCGACCCACCCGCTGACTTTGACCGGCAATTGAAAGCCACATTGATACCCTACCTGAACGGAAAAGCGGAAATTGTTGCCGACGTGGCCCGTGCAGGCATCAATGTCCGCCTGCATTTTGGTGCGGACTGGCGGGTTAAACCCAGTGCTGAAATGGTGGCTGCATTGAACAACTTGGATGTGGTTAACAGCGTCAGCCTGAAATTTTGATCCGGTAGCATTTAGCAGGCCATTGAAGCAACACTTAGCACTGATCGCTATAATCACTACGAAAGTGAGTAATACCAAACCATCGCAGTACGGAGATCATTCCTATGTCTGCCAAGTCTAGATGTATCCGTTTAATTCCGGCTGTTTGTCTGACCGTCATCTCATGCCTGACTATGGCTCAGCCTGGCCAATATGAGATCGATGGCAACACAGCCAGGGACTATGCCGCAGCCTATTCCAGCCAGGATTTGCAATCTCTGAGCGAGTTGCTGGCAGATAATGCCGTATTCAGTGACCCATCCAACCATTACCAGGGTAAAGAAGCTATTATCGAAGGCTTCCGTACCGGCTTTAAAAAAATCATCGGTACCGGACCGGACAGCCGGGAAATTGGCAAATTTCGCTCCGGCAATGAGTTCGTGCATATCGCGCTGCTTGATTTCAGCATGCTGATGTCGCCGGGGGGGTTGCCGGAAGCTGAGTATCGCTTCAAGGTGGACTTCACCATGATTCTAAAAGTCGAAAACGGCAAAGTTGTTGAGCATACAGACTATGTTGATACCGAAGCTTTCGTCAGCCAGCTGCAGGCTCAGATCGCTGCCGCACAGACAGAATAGCCCCTGCTTTCACCGTCTTCCCGGTAGCGTTGCAATTTTACCTGTGTGATCTTATTAGGCCGACTGGTACACGGCAAACCGATGAAAAAGTTAAGTCTGATTTACGGCGTCGCACTGGCAGCTGGAGCGTTCGTACTGCAGTGGCTGGAGCAGCAGTTTGCACTTCAGCTGTATTCCACAGAAATTTATATCATTCTGCTTGCCATGTTATTCACTGCTCTGGGAATCTGGGTCGGTACCCGCTTCAGCCACAGACCGGCCGATTCCACATTTAAGAAAAATACCGGGCTGATAAGGTCGCTGGGCATCAGCAATCGTGAATATCAGGTGCTGATGCTGCTGGCCAAAGGACACAGTAATCAGGAAATAGCCGAACAGTTATTTGTTTCCAGGAGCACCATCAAAACTCATCTGATCCATCTGTACCAGAAGCTTGATGTATCCCGCCGCACTCAGGCGGTCGACAAGGCCAAATCGCTGCAGATTATTCCCTGACCGATTTAACACCTGCTGGACACCCCTGATAGGCTGGAAAGGATGATCAAAGCAAAATTCAACCTTTTGGTTGATGACCACTCACGGCAATTCCATTAGGGTTTCTGCAGAATTAATGCCACAGGAAAAATACCAATGAAACGCAGCATTCTGATATTCGGCGCACTATCTGGCTTCATCATTATTTCGGTCAATACCTTGAGCATGATCCTGGGGTATGGCCACGTCTGGCTGGGCTATCTGGTTATGCTGATTGTCTTCAGCATCATTGTGGTTGCCGTCAAACAGTATCGCGATCAACAGCCCCAAGGCGTTATATCCTTCAGACCAGCTCTGTTACTGGGGCTTGGAATTACGCTAATGGCCAGTGCTGTTTACGTATTAATGTGGGAACTGTATCTGCTGATCACCAACTACCAGTTCATTGATGCCTATTTCGATTCCGTTATCGAACAGCACCACCTAGCCGGCTACAGCCAGACCGAACTGGCCACTGCGCTGATGGAAACAGAGCGGATGAAAGCCCAGTATCATAACCCTCTTATCCGCATGCCGATGTCGCTTCTGGAAATTTTCCCGGTTGGACTGTTGGTTTCCGTGTTTACGGCTGCGGTACTCAGTAATCATAAATCAACCACAAAATCAGGAGCATAAAATGGACCTAGGCGCTTTTTCAGTCAGTTTAAATGTTGCAGATATCAAAGCCTCGAAGGCTTTCTACGAAAAACTGGGCTTTGCAGTTGTCGGCGGTGATATTGATCAGTCATGGCTGATCATGCGCAACAACACAACTACAATCGGGCTTTTTCAGGGTATGTTTGAACGCAATATGCTGACGTTCAACCCTGGTTGGGATGCTGCCTGCAATACGCTGGATTCATTTGATGATGTCAGGAAAATCCAGGCTCAATTGCGTGATCAGGAGGTTGCATTGCAGATGACAGCCGATGAAAGCACCACCGGCCCGGCCAGTCTGATGATCACCGATCCGGACGGCAACCCGATACTGATTGATCAGCATGTTTGAATAAGAGGAAGGATGCAGACGGCGGCAGGCAATAACGCCTTGCTGTCGCTGTTATCAGCTATGCGCCAGCCGTTGCATGATCGCCAGAACGGCATCGCTGCCGTTATGCACATTCTGCATGATCTGGGCAATGCTCAGCTCCTGATCGTCAATGCCGGCTGCAGCATTGCTGACCAGACATATACTCGCATATTCCACACCCAGTTCTCTGGCGAGAGCCGCTTCAGGCATGCCGGTCATACCGATGATGTCACCGCCATCACGCCGGATACGCTGGACTTCCGCTGCACTTTCCAACCGTGGTCCCTGAGTAGCTGCATAGCAGCCGCCATCGAATAAGTGCAGTCCTGCAGCCTCTCCGGCCTGCAAGAGCAGCTGACGTGCCTGCAGACTGTAAGGATGGGTAAAATCGATATGCTCGACCGGCGCATCACCCATGTCGATCACATCAAAATAGGTATGCGCCCTGCCCCAGGTATAGTCAATAATCTGATCTGGAACAACCAGGCTGCCGGAAGGCCATTGTTTGCGAATACTGCCTACTACATTAACTGCAACTATCCGGCTGACGCCTAAAGAATGCAGCGCCCAGATATTGGCCCGGTAATTGACTGTATGCGGGGCCAGACGATGCGGGTTGCCATGCCGTGGCAAATAGAACCATTGGCTATTGCCTATTTCAGCTTCTGTAACAGCAGCTGATGGTTGCCCATACGGTGTGTCCAGCTGGTGCAGCTGACCGTCAGATAACCAGTCACTGAAACCGGTGCCGGCGATTAAGCCCCATTTCTCCATCAATCGCCTTTACCCGGCTGATAGGCCCAGATGTCAGGCAGATGCCGCCAGTGTTCGTAAATATCCATCCCGCAGCCAAATACATATTCATCCGGAATATCCAGGCCGGCATAGTCAAGCCATTCCCGGGACAGGCCCCTTTGATGTTGTTTGCGAACCAGTGCTGCAGTCAAGACCTTACTGGCACCCTCTTCCCTGCACCAGTCACGAATTGCTTCCAGGGTATAGCCTTCGTCAAAAATATCATCAATGATCAGCACCGGCTGGTCCTGTAATTGCAACGCCGGTCGGTGCTTCCATTCCAGTTGGTGTCCACTGGTGCCGCTGCGATAGCGGGTCGCATGAACATACTCCTGGAACAAAGGCAGCTTCAACCGCTGAATCAACCATGCGGCGGGCAGCATTCCACCACGCATTACCGCAATGGTAATCAATGTTCTGCCATCCAGTTGTCCAGCCAAATCCTGGTTGATCGCGGCGGCCCAGCGGTCTACGGCCTGCTGGACACTGCCGGCATCTATCATGATCCGGCTGTCTGCCAGCAACTGTTGAGGATTGATATTCTGTTGTTTCTGCATACTGTTATTGTACCGGTTCAGCGGCACTCTTAATAACTCTCTGTATAAAAGCATTGGCATCCAACAGCTTGATATCCCGGCGCTGGCGAAGCTGCTCCAGAAACCAGTATTTATGCCCGGCACCGAATGTAATCACAAACCGCTTACCTTCACCGCTATGCTGGTCCAGCGCCTGCTCTATCAGCGCGTAGTGTGCCCGATTGATTGTTGTCCAGCCGCCGGTACCCAGCTCATCATTAAACAGCCTGTCATAAGGTTCCAGACCCTGCTTGATCAGCGCATCATATTCATCGGTATGAATAAACAAAGGGTCATCATCACGCTCGCCAATGGTCTCATTCATATGATCCAATGCTGCCTGATAGGCTTGCCAGTCCGCTTCTTGCTCAGCATCATTTTCGATGCGGTTCAGTGCATCACGACGGTAGTTATTCATTGAGCTGTTCCAGCCCGCTGCAGGAATCATTTCAAATGACATTTCATCGCTCAACGGAAACAATACATCTTTATATTCCGGAAAGCGGGCTACCCGTGCTTCACGTATTTCCCCATGCTCAGCATAATCCTGCAGCGCTGCCTGCAGCCGGTTAGGTGGAATTTCAGTCAATACGTAGTCCGGATCTGCAGCCTGCAACAGGCGCTTCAACACTGCCAGGCTGTAGTGGTCGCTGGTGGTGTGGCCGCTGTGAATCATACCCAGCATGAGCACTTCATTTGGCTGATTACCGACGGTATCCGCCACAACCGGTATATCGATAATTGATAACGTACCGCTGACCTCATTGGTCACATACAGGCGATTACCATCCACCCGCATGACAATAGGCTGTTCACCGACTTCGATGTGGCCAATCACTTGCCGGGTAGCCATTTCGATCACCGACAACTGCTTACCACCGGCATTGTTGACAAATGCCCAGCGGCCATCGTTGCTCATTGCCACAGAAAACGGCCGGGGCCCAATCCCTTCACTTAGCTGGTGCACCACCTCAAATGAAGCGGTATTGATCCACATCACTTGATCGTCACCGCCGCAAGCGACCAGATAATTCACCTGATCAATGCTCAGCGCTCCGCCTTCCGGTTCATTGCAGACCTTTGTTCTGGTCAATTCCTGCTGATTCAGCAGATCAATAACGCTGACGGTGTTTTCTCCACGGTTGGGAATAAATCCCAGCACACCATCACTGGTTACATCAGCCGGATACGGGCGCTTACCGCTGGTATAGGTTTCAGTAATCTGCATTGCTGCAGTATCAAACACAGTCAAAGAATCACCGAATTCACTGACGATATAGGTCAAATCACCCACTTTGTGCGGTGTAAACAGACTGGGACCGCTGGCAACAGGCCATTCATTCAGTAATCTGCCCGTACTGCCGTCCAGCTCCAGCAGCCGTTGATCGCGGAACGGCGCCACCAGCCATCCGTTGGCAGACCGCACCAGATCCAGCGGTACTTCCGGCACCGGCCAGCGACTGACGATTTCCAGTGATTCAAGATTCAATACCGCAATTTCATCGTCACCGGATACTGCAATATATGCATGTCCGTTATGAATGCGCAGACCATGCGGCGCACTACCCACTTCTACAGTATTCAAAACGTGAAAGTCAGCAGCTGAAGCCTGCTGAAAACACAGTGATAGCACAACTGCCAGCCAAGTGGTTATACGCATACTCTCTGCCTGATCAATGGCCGGGCTCACCGGCGCTATGGATTGAGGCGAAAGTATAGCGGCTTTTAACAGCCAGACCGGTTGATTTTGATCAAGCGGCGATTCTCGTCTGGATCAACGCCCGGGGCATTATCAGAAATACAGCATCTGATACATGGATACCTAACAAAGCTTTCGATGAAACCTATTATTAATATAGTTTTTAATTAATTCTGTTAACTTTATGTATTTTCAACTATTTTTGAGTCAAACCTACTGAATTCCCTTCCAGATCCTCGATTAATGCAAAGCGTAATTCACCGTATTGCATCGGTGGTATCCGAACACCTGCTCCCAGCGTTTTGGCTTTGTCAAAGGCAGCATCAAGATCATCAACTTCGATATATATCACCAGCTCGGCCCGGCCCTCCGGTTCGTGCCGAAAACCAATACTTGGACCTGCCTGTGTGTCAACATCACCGTAGGTAAAACCACCCACATCACGGTTCTTGATAGTCCAGCCAAACAACTCGGCATAAAATGTCTGCAGACGGTCACCGTCTACACCGGCAATTTCAATATGCTTTATTTTGTCCATCAAATAAGTCTCATTATTGTGAATTCCAGCTGTCCCCGAACATTAGTCCAATACAAACTTCATGCCATGGTGGCTGGCGGTAAAACCCAGGCTTTGATAAAACTGTAATGCTTTTTCCCGTTGCCTGTCAGTGGTCAGCTGCACCAGCCGGCAACCGTGTTGCCCGGCAAGCTCAATAGCTTTTTCCAGCAAAGCCCTGCCGATACCTCTGGAGCGAAAACCGGCAGCAACGCGTACCCCTTCAATTTGCGCACGCCAGCTGCCCTGGTGGGTAACCGATGGGATAAACGTCAACTGCAAAACACCGGCTATCTCATCTGCAGTACAGGCCAGCAGCAACTGGTTATTGGGGTCATCAGCAATGGCCTGGAAGGCTTTCAAATAACTTCCCGGCAAGGGGTCGCCCAGGCACTCCCGCTGTTTACCCAGTGGGTCATCAGCCAGCATCTGCACAATAACCGACAGATCATCCACAGTTGCCTCGCGAAAATGAGTCGAAATAGCCATGGATTAACCGGTAGCCAGCTCAGCGCAGTCGATGCATAAATCGGCAGCCGGATCGATTTCCAACCGCCCCGGATTGATTGATTCTCCACAACCGGTGCACCAGCCATAATCACCGCTTGCAATTCTAGCCAGGGCAGCGTGAATCCTGCGAATATGCAGTGCTCTGCGGCGGTTGGCTTCAATTGAAACAGCCTGTGCCTGCATCGCATCCATTCTGGACAACCGCCCTACCCGGGTCTGGTCGAGAGTGACCACCTGGGCAGCCTGCCGGCTGATTTCTTCAAGATCGCTCAATTCAGCCAGCATGGCTTCCAGCTTTTCCTGCACTGCTGCATTATTCTGATTAGCTTTCATTACAAAATTTACAAAACCTCATGTTCTATAAAGATCAAGCTCTGTAAAACAAACGATCATTCAGCATACTACTGTTACAGGCTTACTGATAGCACTCACAAATGTGTAAGATAACACCCGTTTGATTGGTAATGAGCACACAGCATGTCCGGCAGTTACTCCATCTCCAACACTATCAAAACCCTGGCCGGCCCGGTCGCAGGTGTACTGGCATTTATATTTAGCTCAGCCGCCGGCCTGGAAGCAGCCATCGGCTGGTCGCTGGCCATTGCCTTGTGGTGCGCTATCTGGTGGATTATGGAAGCCGTGCCAATAGCGGTAACTGCCATGCTGCCATTGGCGGTTTTTCCGCTTGTTGGCGTGTTAACGCCTCAACAGGTAGCAAATGCTTATGGGCACCCGCTGATTTTACTGTTGATGGGAGCATTTATCCTTGCCCAGGCATTAGAGGCCAGCGGCGCTCATAAACGGGTTGCACTAGGTATGGTTAACCTATTTGGCGGACACAGCCCCAAACGCCTGCTGATGGGCTTTATGGCAGCTGCAGCACTGCTGTCCATGTGGATATCCAATACTGCTACCACATTGATGCTGTTACCGGTCATGCTGGCAGTACTGGACAGCTGTTCGGACAAGCGCATCGGTGTGCCGTTGCTGCTGGGTACTGCCTATGCCGCCAGCGTTGGTGGTCTGGGTACACCCATCGGAACGCCGCCTAACCTGATTTTCATGAGTGTCTATGCAGAAACCACCGGTACCGAACCAGGCTTTATCGAGTGGATGAGCTGGGGATTACCGGTGGTGCTGGTAATGGTGCCGGTTATGATGCTGTGGCTTACCCGCAACCTCGGCAATACACTGGAAGTCAACCTGCCACAGGTCGGCAGCTGGCGGGTGGCGGAAAAACGCGTATTTATTGTATTCGCCATCACTGCACTGGCATGGATGACCCGCAAGGAGCCGTTTGGTGGCTGGAGTACCTGGCTGGAACTGCCGCAGGCCAATGACGCGTCAGTGGCAATGCTCGCGGTAGTGGCATTGTTTCTGATCTCTGACGGCCGGGACGGCAGACTCTTGACCTGGCAGCAGGCTGCACGCATTCCTTGGGGTGTCTTGATTCTGTTCGGTGGTGGTATAGCACTGGCCAGTGCATTCGCCGCCAGCGGGCTGACAGCGATGATCGGGACTGCATTGGAAGGCCTGGCTGGCTGGCATCCATGGCTGCTGGCACTGGGGTTATGCCTGGCAGTTACATTTCTTACTGAAGTTACCAGCAATACCGCCACCACGGCGCTGTTGATGCCCATTCTGGCGGCAGCCGGTGTTGGTGCCGGTCTGGATCCGAAACTGTTGATGGTGCCGGCGGTGCTCAGCGCCTCCTGCGCATTTATGCTGCCGGTGGCCACTGCCCCCAATGCTGTGGTTTACGGCAGTGGACATATCCGGGTTGCACAGATGGCGCGCGAAGGTTTTGCGCTAAACCTTATCGGCGCTGTGATTGTCAGCACGCTGGTGTATTTACTTATCTAGTAAGCCGTTATACATGCAATGCCATATCAACCTGCCGCTGGTTCAGCAGCGGGACGGGAGCGGCGTTTACGCGTCAGAACCCATTGGTAAATACTCAGTGGTATTATCCAGGACAAAGTAGCAGCAACAGCAAAGCGAATTTCCAGAGTACCTATCGTCATAATGCTGGCAGGTGGAATCATCATGCGGAAAAAAATGAACGCATTGGTGGTAAGAAAACTTCGCACCATCCATTGGCGGTGCAGAATAATCTGCCTTTTTCTTATGTGATAAATGGCTGTGCCGGTAGTCAACCACCACACTACGTCCAATCCAAGCAAGGCATAACCGAATAACGGGAGTGAAGAATTAAGCCCCAGCCAGATAGCGAAAGTACCGCTGATCAAAATGCAGGTGACATATATCCGCCCCAGTAACTTATGCAATACCGGACGTGTATGCTGGAAATTTGCACCCAACTGTATAGGGCCGATCAGCAGCGGAATGATCCCAAAAAACAAATGCCCCCAAAGTACCCGAAACCGCAACAGCTCAGCAGCACTATCACCGGCTGGAGCGGTATAGTTGGTCACAGTGAAAATGAACAGGCCGGCAACGATCAGTCCGTATAATCCCCAGAAAAATTTCTTTTTACTCATATACCCTACCGTGCTGTGGTTATGTTTATCTCACTCAAACACTAGCTCATGCTGATTACATATGAATGCGCCATTAGTCACTGTTGAATACAAACTTTTGCATAAGCGTGTCCCACTGCACCATGACCACTGACCCTGGTTTATGCTGCTGCATCAGCGATAATGCTGATTAAGCACCGACCCTTTCAGCATCAATTGACTGATACATTGAATATGTGGCTTGTATCTGGCGCTGGTATTATCAATCACGGGCTGATTGGGCTTTCAATGAACGATTAGAAGAAGCACAGCACTCACAGGGTAAGATTCGGATTAAGGAACAGCAATGCTGCTAAGGCGCATCACAAAACATGTCAAAGCACAAAACTGGTTTGCTGTTGCACTTGATTTTCTGATTGTCGTTATCGGCATATTTGTTGGATTGCAGGTCAATGACTGGAATACGCAACGCCAGGAAAAACTGTTGCTTGGTCAATACCTGGAAAATATGAAAGAGGATGTCCGGATCGACCTGACAATGCTCCAGGGACTGAAATCCAATAATAACAACCGACGGGCAGGTGCCATTGCCATTCTGGATGCAATGGCGACTGGCAACCCTGGAAACCCTGGTGAATTTTTCCAGCATATCACTTATACGTTGATGTTCCGTGGGCCGGTACTGGAACGTACTACCTATGAAGATTTAGTAGCCACCGGCACCATGCGCCTGATTGATGCTGAATTACGTGCCAAAATCATTAATTATTACCGCTATGAACAGTTAGCTGCTGATAACATCGAACTTAATCAGAACAAAATATGGCTTCACAATCAGCCGGTAATGCTTACTGCCATGCCATTGGAGGCGCAGCGCTGGTGTTACGGCTTAATGTCCCAGATCATTGGCTTAAATCCGATGCAGCTGGACGCACCAGGCTGGCCACCGAATATGACTGCCGGAGACATAGACATTAATAACCCTCCGGCATTTATCCCACAGGCGGCGTCAGTCACGCTGAATGCTCTGACACACCTTGAATCTGATGCACTGCAATCATTGGAAACAGTGATTTTATCCACCTGGTCAACAGATCGAATCTTATATATTTTTCAGACTCAGGCCGAAGATTTAATTAATAGTCTGCCCTAACACTTATCGCTTATTAATCATGATTTTTGAAACACACAGACTACATCCTCCACTCGAGCAGCTTATTGAGTCTGTCTTTCACTTCAAACATTTTAAGCCTGACCATTCCATTGAGCGGGTAGTCCCAACCGGGCATATTTTTATCCTGTTTGAATTGGATGATATGCCCAGGAATACCTTCGATAATGAAACACTGGAGCCTAATGCCGTATTCACCGGCGCATGGGTATCCGGCATGCATAGAAACTACATCTCCATTTCCGCGCATCAGGATTCAGAGATGTTTGTTATACAGTTCAAACCTTTCGGCGCCTACCCTTTTCTGCATCTTCCCGTGGATACATTGAACGAACGGGTTATACCCGGCGCCCATATTATCGATGGCGAACTGCTCACTTTGCGCGAGCAGCTGAAGGCCTCGGAAGATTCCCAGGGCAAGTTTCAGCTTGCCGAGCAATGGTTGCTGCAGCGTTTTGATGAAACATTGGCACCTCCACAGGAACTGCTGGACTTTATTGCACAATTGCAGACTCAACCTGCCGGCAAATACAGAGAAATCAGCCATTCCTACCCCAACAGTCAAAAACACCTGATCGACCAGTTCAGGAAGTTTGTCGGGTTAACACCCAAATACTATCAGCGCATCCTGCGTTTCAATGACATTCTCCAGCGTATCCAGCAGAAACAGAACATCAGCTGGTCTGAAGTGGCTTATCAATGCGGCTTTTCAGATCAGTCGCACTTTATCAAGGAATTCAAACACTTCTCCGGCTTCAATCCTCAGGAATTTATCCAACTGGCCTTGAATCAGGATGAACCCAATTTCTTCCCGCTTGATCGTTAATATCGCAGCCGGATCCAGTGACTGCAGATAGCGAGGCAGGTTAATTTTTTACTATATCGATCTGCAACCAAACTTTAGATTGATTGTTTTTGAATGGATCAGCTTATGGACCTGGCAACTGCATTTCAGAACATCAATTGGCTTTCGGTAATCGTTGCGGCGATATCATCTTTTATGGTTGGCGGCCTTTGGTACGGCCCCCTGTTCGGTAGAGCATGGATGACTGAGTTCGGTTTCAATGAAGCTGACCTGGCCAAGCGCAACATGCCCAGAGTTTTCGGTTTGTCACTGCTGCTGGCGCTGGTTGCCGCAATAATTCTGGAAATGTTCATCGGGGTTGATGCAGATCTGGCGTTCGGCGCCAGTGCCGGATTCTTTGCCGGTTTCGGTTGGGTAGCCACCATGCTGGGCATTTTGTATCTGTTTGAAAATCGTTCGCCCAAGGCATTCCTGATCAATGCCGGTTACTGTATCGTAGCACTGACTGTAATGGGTGTTGTCCTGGGAAGCTGGTAGGAGCAGAGAAATGGAACAAGGCTTATTGGAAAAGACCGGCAAACCGCTGGATTACTGGATAGGTATTGTTGCCGACAGTGGCATCGATAAGCATAAAGCGATCATCGATTTCCTTAAAGCGGAGCATGGATTTACTTATGGTTTCGCTAATTTCGTGGCATTAAAGGCTAGAAAATCTGATGCCGGCTCGATCAGCGACAGTGATCTGTTGACCAAGCAATACCAGGGCAAAGAAACACTTAAGCCGATTTACGACAAACTGGTGGCTGAAATCGAAAAGTTCGGCAGTGACATCACCAGAACACCAAAAAAAGACAGCGTCAGTATGATCCGCAAAAGGCAGTTCGCACTGATCAAGCCTGCTACTAAAACCCGCATTGACCTGGGGCTGAAGTTACCTGATGAACCAGCTGTCGGGCGTCTGGAAAACTCCGGCCCGTTTGGCGCCATGTGCACTCACCGGGTTCGCCTGAGCGATTGCTCAGAAATTGATGCAGAACTCATAGGCTGGTTGAATGCTGCCTATCAGCAGGCCGGCTAATCAATAATTCCTTGTTACTCGACCACCGATAGCGCCGGCAGATAATCTGCCGGCGTTGATCCCGCCAATCCGGCTATTCGTCATCAGTACCGGTTTTGTGTAGGCTTACACATCAAACTGAAATGATAATCTCTACCGGCAGTCTGCCAGGGCTGAGATCATATCTGTGAGCGGGAGAACATATGAAGGCGATATTCACGGGGCTAAAACTGACCACTGCACTGTGCATGTGCTTATGCATCAGTGCCTGCAATCAGCATTCTGATAGACATGCCGGTCAAGATCAGCACCCCCATTCTGAGTCTGCTGACAGCCAGCAATCCGGTAACACCAGCACCTTGGAATCATCGGTTACCCGTATGGCTTCAATCGATCGCGCATACGGTGCTGATTATTCTCCGAACGGCAACCGACTGGCCTACCTTTCCAGCGAAACAGGATCACCACAACTTTTCATAACGGCCCAAGATGGCCGGTCACCGGAGCAGATCACAGATTTTGAAGATCAGGTAGGCGGTATTCAATGGTCTCCGGCCGGCGACACATTTGCGGTTTCCATAGCGCCGGGTGGCGGATTGAACTCACAGATTTATCTGATGCCGTTATCCACTGGAGAGCCTGAGCTTATTACTGCCGGTGGCAAAGTTAATAATTGGCTGGGTGAATGGAGTGCAGATGGCCGATATCTGAGCTTTTCATCCAATGCCAGCGGTTCAGGCGCTATGGATGCCTATTTGTATGACACACATACCGGACAGGCAAATCTGGTTGCTGAAAATCAGGGAATCGGTACCGTAGCCGCGCTGTCACCGGATGCCACCCGTGCGGTTGTCTGGCGGATGCAGAGCCGCGGGAATACCAACCTGTTCCTGGTCGATGTTGCTACCGGCGGGGAACAGCCCCTGACCCCGCATGAAGGTGTAGCGCTATCCGACAACGCCAGGTTCGTCGACAATGACACCATCCTGATATCCACCAATATCGACCGGGAAATGATTGCCCTTGGATGTATCGAAATAGATCAGAACGGCACAGCTGGCGGCATCAGTATTCTGGCGGCGCGTGATGATGCTGAACTGGCAGGCTTTGATGTTAGCCCGGATGGCTCACAGGCTGCTTTGTTATGGAATGTAGCCGGGCGCAGCGAACTTTCTTTTATAAATCTTGCTGACCGTTCCGCTTCACCGGGACCGGACTTGCCGGCTGAAATTGCCGGTGGCATCAGCTATTCACCGGATGGTACATCACTGGCGATGACGTTATCCGGAGCAGCAGCACCCGTCAATGTATGGACGATGTCGATTACAAATGGTGAGTTTCAACAGATAACCGATAGCGCTCATGAGGGTGTTGAACTGACTTCGCTGGTACGACCGGAACTGGTTCGCTATCAGGCTCATGACGGTCTGGAGTTATCTGGTTGGCTGTATCGGGTACCGGGTAGTGACATGCCAGGTCCTCTGGTGCTGGATTTCCATGGCGGCCCGGAAGGCCAGGAACGCCCCAGCTTTAACGCCACCATCCAGGCGCTGGTATTGCGTGGCCTGGCGGTATTTGCTCCCAATGTACGTGGTTCTTCAGGTTTCGGAAAAACTTTTGTCAACCTGGATAACGGCGCATTGCGGGTTAACGGGGTTAGGGATATTAATGCCACTGTTCAGCATATGATTGCCACAGGTGTCGCAGACCCCGGACAGATCGGCATCATGGGCGGCTCTTACGGTGGCTATATGGTCATGGCCGGCCTGACCGAATACCCGGAACTGTTTGCTGCCGGTGCCAATCTGTTTGGAGTGGTTAACTTTGAAACATTTTTCGCCAACACCGAACCATGGATGGCGGCCATTTCAACAGTGGAATACGGTGATCCGGCTACTCAGGCTGAGATGCTGCGTGAATTATCACCCATTCACAAAGTAGACCGGGTTGTAGCACCGACGATCGTGCTGCATGGTGCCAACGACACCAACGTACCGGTGGTGGAAGCTGAGCAGGTTGTGGACAATTTGAAACGACGTGACATCCCGGTGAAATACATCCTGTTTCCTGATGAGGGCCACGGCTGGCAGAAGACAGAAAACCGTATCACTTCCACTGTGGAAATTGTGAAATGGTTTGAAACCCACCTGGCCGGCGGCTAACAACAATCAATCTGGAATATACCATGGCTAATCATATTAAAAACCTTGCCGCGTATATCATTGCCGGCAGCATCTGCATAGTTCTGGCCGGCTGCACGCCATCACAGGATCAACCGGCAAATAGTACACCAGCTGAAGCAACTGCTGTTGCAGGTAATCCTGCAGGTGAAAGTGACCGCATTAACGCTTATTTCGAAGAAATATTTAACCGGGAAGTCGCTCAAAGCCCCAATTTCCAGACCAGTCTGGGTATCAAAACCGAACGCCAAAGCGAATGGAGCGATACTTCCGATGCTTATGCAGCACAGGAATTGCTGGAAATCCGAGGCGATCTGGCTTATTTAATTGAAAGCTTTGATTACGACAAACTAAGTGAGGATTCCAAACTCAGTTATGACGTGTTCAAGTACAACATTGATGCCAGCATCAATAATGCTGCGTTTCGCCGCCATTTCTATGTGGTCGACCAGTTCAACGGTCAGTTCACCAGTCCACTGACCCTGCTGCAGAATACCCATAACATCGACACTGTTCAGGATGCTGAGGATTACATCGCCAGACTCAATGGTATTGAAGCATTGATGGCAGACATGGTTGCGCGTTTGCGTGACCGGGCGGAGTTCGGTGTGATACCACCAGCATTTGCTTTTCCGGCAATGATCACTGACATCAGCAGTATTGTTTCCGGTGCACCGATTGATGATTCGGATACTGATCACCCGCTGTATGCCGATTTCAAAAATAAAACCAGCCAGCTGGAGATATCTGAAGAACAAAAATCCCGTTTGGTCACTGCTGCTGCAGATGCCATCCGTGGTCCTTTTGCAACCGGATATAACGCATTGCTCGCTGAAGTCCGTCGCCTGCAGCCGCTGCAGCAACGAAATGTTGGCGTTTGGGCACTACCGGATGGCCAGGCGTTTTATGAAAACCGGATCAAATCTCATACCACTCTTGATCTGAGTGCGGATGAAATTCACCAGATTGGCCTGGATGATGTCAAACGCATCCATCAGGAAATGCGGGCGATTATGGCTGAAGTCGGTTTTACCGGCAGTCTGCAGGAGTTCTTCGAATTTGTCCGTACCGATCCGAATAACTTCTATCCGGACAGCGACGCAGGCCGGGAGCAGTTTCTGCAGGATGCCCGTGACCTGACTGCGGAAATATTTGCCGTTGCCGGTGATTATTTCCATCAGCTGCCCAAAGCTGAACTGGAAGTTCGCAGAGTCGAGCCCTGGCGTGAGAATTCAACCAGCATAGCGTTTTATAATCGCCCCTCACAGGATGGCTCGCGCCCTGGAATCTATTACGCCAATCTGGCTGACATGAAGGGTGTGCAGAAGTATGTATTCACTGCCATCACCTATCATGAGGGCGTGCCGGGCCATCACTTCCAGATTGCTCTTGCTCAGGAAATGGAAGGCTTGCCCAAGTTCCGTAAATTTGGCGGCTATAACGCATTTGCCGAGGGCTGGGCGCTGTATGCGGAAAAGCTGGCACGGGAAATGGGCTTCTACCAACACCCCATGCACAACTTTGGCCGGCTGCAGGACGAAATCTGGCGTTCAGTCCGGCTGGTGACTGATACCGGTATACACGCCAAACGCTGGACCCGGCAGCAGGCGATCGATTACTTCCTGGAAAACACGCCAATTTCCGAGCAGGACATTGTCACCGAGGTCGAACGTTACTTCGTTAATCCCGGCCAGGCGTTGGGCTATAAAATGGGCATGATCAAAATTCTGGAGCTGCGTGATAAGGCGCAAGCCAGACTGGAGCAGCAATATGATATTCGTGATTTCCACCAGGCTGTGATTGGTGCGGGCTCGCTGCCGTTGCCAATTCTTGAGCGCCGTGTGAATGCCTATATCAGCCGCTAGACCCAATGCTGCTACAGGTATTGACTGATCACTTTGCTGAGCTGCGAATTACTATGTTTAAAATCATACTGTGCATTACCATCTGGCTTTACGCCGCTACTGTATACACTGCCGATAACCAGCCGTCTGCTGAGCAGCAGGCAGTTCTGGCTGTCGTTCAACAGGTATTTGATGCCATCGCTGAACGTGACCCCCAGCTATGGCGTGATATTCAGCTGGAACAGGGCGTTGCAATAGCCATGCGGCCCATTCCTGATTCCCCGGAGTTCAGAATGCAGCTGCGTAGCAATGCAGAACTGGTCAACAGCATCAAACCTGATGGCCGTCAATACCTTGAACAGTTTACTGCTGAGCCTACCGTATTAATCCGCGGCCCCATTGCAGTAGTCTGGGGAGAGTATGATTTCTGGATTGACGGTGAATTCTCACATTGCGGTGTAGACGCCATTGATCTGGTCAAACTGGACGGCCAGTGGAAAATCGCCAA
Organism: Wenzhouxiangellaceae bacterium; assembly: GCA_028289455.1. GTDB lineage: Bacteria > Pseudomonadota > Gammaproteobacteria > Xanthomonadales > Wenzhouxiangellaceae > JAJFKX01. The sequence continues at coordinate 31,648 of JANQPN010000068.1, read as the reverse complement.
CTTCATGTGGACCATGGAACAGGATAACTGCCCTACCCGACCGGACCATTAAGCCGGACTATTAAGCCAGCCTTAATCTAACCACCAGGAACTGTCATGTCAGGTCATTCACTCAACCGCCGCCGTTTTCTGCAGGCAGCCGGTGCATCCGCAATTTCACTCAGTCTTTTGGGGCGAATTAATGAAATCCAGGCGCACACCGATGAACAGGCGAATCATGCAGGGTCACTGGACTTTCATTCATTGGCAGGCCAATACAGCCTTGCGCCGGAGGTGTCATACCTAAACCACGGATCGATCGGCACCATTCCCAATAGCATTCATGAAGCACATGTCGCCTATTTGCGTTTATGCGAAACTGATCCATGGCTGTATATGTGGGGCGGTGCCTGGGATGCCGGCCGGGAACAGGTACGCAGTCAGGCGGCCGAGATGCTGCAATGCAAAGCTGACCAGGTTGCATTAACACATAACGTAACCGAAACCTTTAATCTGCTTGCCCAGGGTCTACCGCTTGGCGCCGGGGATGAAGTGCTGTTTTCAACACTGAATCATCCGGGCGCCAGTGTCTGCTGGTTCCATCAGGCTGAACGGCGTGGCTTCACTGTCAGACAATTCGATTTTCCGCTGGCGGATGTGACCAGCCTGTCAATAGATGATGTGGTTGCGCTGCATGCCCGGGAAATCACCGATAAAACCCGGGTACTGGTGATCCCGCATATCGATAATACTGTCGGCCTGCGGCACCCGCTAAAACAGCTGGCCGATATGGCGCACGCCAAAGGCATTGAATACGTGCTGGTTGACGGCGCCCAGACGCTGGGCATGCTGCCGCTGCAGACTGCGGACACTGGTGTGGACGCCTATGCCGCCAGCCCGCATAAATGGGTTCAAGCACCCAAAGGACTGGGAGCAGCATATATCAACAGCAAACTGTTTCCCCGTCTCAAACCGATGTGGGTTACCTGGGGCCAGCAACGCTGGGCCGGGACAGTGCGTGCCTATGAAGACTATGGAACTCGCAATCTGCCAGAGCTGCTGGCATTGGGTGATGCGCTAGCGTTTCAAACCCGGCTTGGTGCACAACGCAAGCTTGAGCGCTACCAGGCATTGTGGCGCTATACAATGCAGCAGGTTGATGCCACGCCCGGACTTGTCTGGCGCTCATCCAGGAACTGGAGCACATCCGGTTCGTTATATGCAGTCGGCCTGAAACAAGGCAAAGCCGGTGAAGCTGCCAAAGCGCTGTTTGATGATCATGGTATCGTTGTCAGACCTTTTGATGCCCCTGAGCTAAACAGCCTTAGGTTATCGCCCAATACCTATACTTCCGAAGCAGAAATTGACCGTTTTTGTGAGCTTGCTGCAGGCTTCAGCTGAGAACCGGAATATTAACCGGTGTTTTAGAAGCCCGGATATTTCATGAGCTTCGGTAGTGAAGCGTTATTTTCTCTGTGCTTCATATGTTTATCTGTGTTTAGCCTATCTTCAGAATATACAGATAGAAAATAACGCATAAAAATCACTATCTACCCTACTCATAGGGGCCGGTTCAGGTGTCAAACGTACCACTCTCTATGACGCGTTAAAGCTTAATTCAGAGTGGTTGGATGTCCTTATTAATACCTCCTTATTCAGATCAACCTCTGAATTAAAGAAAATTCTTAGTATATAAAACCTTTAAAAACATAAGGTTAAAAACAGCACGATATTGTCACGGTTTTGTCCGAGGTATCTCTTTGCCTTGCATCAAGGCCGGTCTCTACAATTTCCTTGAGTCATGGAGAGGCTAAATTTGATTAGTGATATTTGGTGTAATGACCGGGGAAAAGAAATGTTGAAAAAGATAAGTTGTATAGTCACTTTATTGGCATTGACGTCCACTGGATGGGCTACGGTAAAGTATTCAGAGCATAGTAAAAATTCAGCTGAAATTGATTTAAAAACAATTTTTGCTCACCAGGAAAATGCCCAAAGCAGATCAGTTGCGCCGGCTGAGTTACGTCTGCAGCGACGGGTTGTATCTTCGACCCAAGGGATTGAGCTGAAATTGGCAGGATTAGAGGCTTCTGAAAGCCGGCCACAACTGGTGATTGCACGCCTGGGTGAGTTCCCGCAAAGATCTGACTGGCAACAGTGGCAGAACGAGGGCGTGAAATATGTTGGGTATCTGGGCAAACAACATTGGCTGCTGAATGTAACGACGGATATGCATGATGCCTTTGCCAGTACTCGAGCCCTGTCATTTTCTGCGTTGCAGACGCAGGATAAGATTGACCCTCTGCTGGATGAGCATCACTCAAATGCGCGCTTTTTTGACGTTAAAAAACACCTTGTGGTTTTGAATGTTCAGCAGGTGAAAGAAGATAAGCAGCTCACATCGCAGTTGCTACAAAGATTTCATCAGGCGGGACAGGAGTATATTGATAACACCGGCGGTAATCAGGTCACTATTGTCACTGACCCCACTAATATTGAGCAGATCGCGGCGATGGATACAATCATGTATGTCATGCCGGGTGAATGGCAAAGTATTCCCTTGGTGGAAGGCGTCAGAATCACTGCCACTGCCAATAATGTGGCAGGTATTAACAGTCACCTGACCGGAAACGGCATTCGAATGGCCAATCGTGAAGGCAATGGTTTTGGAAACCACCAGGACTACTGGGAACATGATGCGTCCGGGATGCCGATTCAGGGACGGTGGACTGCATTGGCTGAGTCCAGTGGTTGCCTGGCTGGTAGTTGGCATGGTGAGATGACATCCGGCATTATGCTGGGTAATGGTTGGCACAGCAGTGACAACAATGGTGATTCAATGGCATTTCGCGGCATTGCACCTGAAGCCACCTTCGAATGTTATTGGCATCCTCAGGCTCGACCACATGTGAGTAACCACTCATTTGTCAGCCCTATAGATTTTGATGGCGCTGTAGTCGGTCAAATATCAGAAAATAGATTCCACCCACATACCATGGCAGCTGGCAACAATGGTCAAGTGCCTATGAATGGTAGTCAGGAGATTGGTTATTTCTCCCTTCTGAACAGCCACAAAAACCCGATTATCGTGGGCAATGCCCAAGTTGATGGGCGTATTTACTCCGGCAGTAGTATTGGCCCTACATTTGACGGGCGTATTAAGCCAGATATCTCCGCTCCTACGGGCCAGTATGATGGCAGTGATGACCCGTTTTTTGTGGAAATTGAAAGTATTGAATTGCGGAGAGGCCCATTTCTGGTTTATCTGTGGACTTTTGATGATCTGACCTCAGATGATTGGCATTGTGGCTGGGGACAACCCGATGCCGGCGTTTTTGGACAACAGCATTTAGATATCAGTCAGACACCTGAAGGTAATATGCTGATTAGTGTGGACGAACAGCCGTGGGAAGGCACAGGGTGGCGACGCAACCCGCTAGTCGGCACTCAGATCACACCATCATGTAATCCGGGCATATTTGGTGGTTTGGGCGAACCACTGGATTTTACCGGCCATATCAATGATGTATTGAAAATTCGCTACCGCAGTGTCGGACGACAAATTGGATATTTTGACCTGTTCCCGGTTTGGTTCAGATCGTTTCCTACTGATCCGTTTCCTGTCATCAACGGACATGAATTAACAGGTGAGGACTGGACCAGCCAGGGACTGCGTCAAAATTTAGGTATTGGTGATGGCCAGTGGCATACGCTGGAATTCCCCCTGGGTGATGCCATGAGGGAAGAAGCTAGCAATCATTGGGATGTCGGTCCAACCTGGAGTGATCAAACCATTCGATACCTGAGCCTGCATCTTGCCGGAACCAGAATCCAGCCTACACCCCGAACAGGTGAATTGAGTTATATGCATTATCGCAACTCTGCCGGCACATCTGGCGCTGCACCTGTTTTGGCAGGCGGTTATGCCTTAGCTATGGAGCATCTACTGGACTTGTATCCTAATAGTAATTTAGATGACATGCTCAATCCGTCTATATATTCAGAATTATCAACGCCAGCAGGTTTCGCAATAGGGCGGCCCTTGAATTCAACCTGGAAAGCACTGTTTATCCATACCGCGACAGATATGTCCAATGAAAATAGCGCAGTTGGTGTTACGCCACCGAATCCAGACACCGGTGTGGCTACCAGTTACTATCCAGGGCCTGATTATGCGACGGGTTACGGAATGGTCAACGTGCAAAGTGCGATTCATTTGATGAGCCATGAACAAAGTCAAAGTTCAGTCTATCCCTATCAGATCACTGAAAATGAGCTGGTTCAGGGTATATATCATAGTTATGAGATCGCCATTACCAGTTCCATACAGGCAAAAGAAGGCCTAAAGATGACACTAGTATGGGATGATGAACCCGCCTCCTCTTTACCTAACCCGACAGATTTAAGGCTGGTCAACAATCTGGGGTTACTGGTTGAATCACCCAGTGGTGAAATATTCTATCCATGGTCGATTGATTTGCCCTACGACATTTACGAACCAGGTAATGGTCCGCACCAGGTTGAACCGGAGCCCATTGAAGATAGCGATATAGTACCCGCCAGAAGCGATGTGCCTAATGACCGGGATAATGTCGAACAAGTTGTAATAGGTAAAAACTTTGAATTGGGCACATGGCGCGTCTATGTGGTGGACAATGGCATTGCAACTCCTGATCCGCAAAAATACTCCTTGGTGATCAGCTCATGGGATTCGGAAAATCAATGTCATTCCTGTAATAGGTAGCTTGTTGCTGTAGGTGAATTGGTTTCGGCTACTAACGATAGTGCAGCAGACCCAGTGCCCACATAGTTTATGTGGGCACCCCCCTGCAGGGTTGATCAACAGGAAATATCTCGGTCAAAACCTATCAATAACACTTATGCCGGCACTGGCAAACCCATCCATGCCGGTTCTGCCATCTTGTCGCAGGAACAGCCTGATTTTCAATAATTGTGTAATCCATTTTCCCGGCTGATACGCTATTCATCCCGATCCAGTCGCGCCAGAAACAGCTTGGGATTACTGGCGACTAACTGGGCAATCCAGCGCTCCATGAAAGATCCGCGCTGGCGGTGCAGATACCACCAGCCCAATAAACTGATCAGCAGAGCACCCAATGTATCAACAGCCAGGTCCCACATGGTATCCATTAGACCGGAAGGGTCGTTCAGCATCGGCTTTTGCATTTGCGAACCAAACAACTGATCCATCGCAAACTCAAATAATTCCCAGAATGCCCCTACTGCAACGGCGAACAGGAAGGCAAACAGCGCAACAAACCCTGGCCGCAAGTACACCTCGACCCGCTCATTTTCATTCAGCACATAAACCAGCAGAAAACCCAGTACACCCAGCAGTAGACCGGAGTTGAAATGCAACACAATATCCCACCACCAGACGCGTTGATAAAAACTCTGTACTTCACCCAGGAACAGGGAAGCAAAAATAAACAGAATAATCAGAACATGAAATTCCAGTGGAATTTTCACCGGAAGCCTGTGACGCCATAAAAACGGCACCATGACCAGCAAAATGATCACAGTGACCAGGAATACAGTCAGCCATTGCCGCTCCAGCAAAGCCCATAGCAATTCTGCCAGCATTACAACTATCAGAACCAGCACCACCCCGCGATTTATGCGTTCCGCTATGCTGTGATGGCTATTCATAGAACCATTCAGCTTAAAAATTATTGATAATGCTGATACCGGCGCTGGAAAACCTATTCATTTCAGTCAGTATGTCTATAGACTGCTGAAGATCGACACGCCGCTGAATCAGTTGCTGTGGTATCAGCCGCCCCTGCTCTATCATATCCAGCATCTCAGCATAGCGATGCGCCTGCATTCCGTGACTGCCGAATATTTCGAGCTCATTGGCGATTACCTTGGCCATGGGTACCGCCGCATTTCCATCGGGGTCTGTAATCAGCCCTACCTGGATGTGCCTGCCGCGTTTTTGCAGACTGGAGATGGACTGATGACAAGTCACCGGATTGCCCAGTGCATCAATTGACACGGCCACGCCACCACCACTGGCGTCTCTAACCTGCTCCACCACATCATTTCCGCCGGAGGCATTGATTGTCTTCTCCGCACCAAATGTTTTAGCCAGTTCCAATGCCTGGTCAGAAATATCTATAGCGATTACTCTGGCACCCAGAGCAACGGCAATCATCACAACCGACAGGCCCACACCACCACAACCATAAACGGCCACCCATTCATCTGGCGCTACTCTGCCCTGAGCAACGATAGCCCTGAAGGCTGTGGCGAACCGGCAGCCAAGACTTGCAGCTGTTTCAAAATCGATTGATTCAGGCAGTTTGACCAGATTAACCTCGGCATAATCAATGGCTACATATTCAGCGAATGACCCCCAGTGGGTGAATCCCGGCTGGAATTGATGATCACAAACCTGCTGATTACCAGAACGGCATTGCCCACATTTACCACAGCCACCCACAAACGGTAGTGTTACCCGCTCGCCCACCTGCCAGTTCTGCACCTTGCCGCCTGTGGCCGCAACCACACCAGCCAGCTCGTGACCGGGCACATGTGGTAAGACGATATCCGGGTCATGCCCCATCCAGCCATGCCAGTCACTCAGGCAGATACCAGTTGCTTTTACCTCGATAACCACGCCATCGGGCTGTGGCTCCGGATCTGGCAGCTGTGCTATTTCCGGGCGGCTTTTGAACTCACTATAGACAACTGCACGCATTAGTACCGACTCACTTGGATCCGCTGAAAATTATACGGTTTCACCCATCCGCACTAAAAGCAATTTATTGATATACCAACGAAAAACAACACGCTGGAAGATATAGCTGTGATGATTGAGCTTATCCGGATGGCTGTAAATCAGCCCATCACCACATCCCAGCGAGCCATCAGCTCAGCGGAGTCGTCCGGATTGTCGACAAAACTGGCTGAAACTGCCTTTTGGCGCTGTTCACTGCCCAGCCGCCTGAACAGGCCGTCCCGCTGATTGCCTGCGAACCCGTCAATATACATCTGAGTGGTCAGTTGATCACCGCCGGGTGTGGTAATCCGGTAGTGAATATGTGGAGTACGTCCGGGATAAGGGACCGGTTTAATGGTTCGGAACCGGTAGCGGCCCTCTGCATCTGTTTGGGTCTTGCCATAAGCCTGGAAGTTTTCGTCCAGCGGGGCATCATTGGAATCATCAGGATGGTGGTAACGGCCATTGGCGTCGCATTGCCATATTTCCACTGTAGCATCTGTTACAGGTTCTCCCTGCCGATCCAGCACATGCCCGTATACATTGGTTATGGTGCCTTTGGCTATGGCGTTTTTCCCTTTTACCTGGACCAGGTCATTATCGCTGTCCAGTGGTATTGTTTCAGGGTAAAACGGCCCTGCTGTTTGTCTGGGTGTGAAAATCAGGTCATTACCAGCGGCCAGGCTTCCCAGAGACAGCATCGAGCCTGCAGCGGTAAAACTTAAAAAGCGTCTGCGGTTATATGGCATGTTTTAACTCCCTGGTCATTGCTGCTTTGATTGAAATCAGGCGATTGAGTTGCATTATTATCGTATCACCATCTGCCCCGGCTGCTAATTAGGTTTCAGAAACGCTGACGTTTCCCGTGTGGCCACATCAACCGGCTTTCCAAGCTTCTAAAGCATTCTGAACTCAGCGTTGGGTAGTAACCAGTTTGGCTGCCAGTCCGATAAAAACCACACCCGCCACTCTGTTCATAATTTTTTGTGCCCGTGCTGAGCCGCTCAACCACTCCCCGAATGACCCGGCTGCCAGCGCCAGGCCACCGAACACCAGCAAAGTGGCCACAATGAAGACTGCGCCAAGTAATAGTAACTGCAATGTCAGCGAGCCCAACTGCGGATCGGCAAACTGCGGCAGAAAAGCCAGGAAGAAAATCGATACTTTAGGGTTGGTGACATTCATGATAATGCCACGGCGATATAACTGCCAGCGGCTCAATGTTCTGCCTGCCTGGCCGCTGATCTGTGTGGCACTGGCCTTGAATGCCTGCCATGCGAGATAGATCAGATAAGCTGCACCGATCAGTTTCAAAACAGTAAATGCCACAGCTGACGCCTGAAAAATAACAGCCACTCCCAGAGACACAGCTGCAGTGTGCACCAGTAATCCCGTTGCCAGCCCTAAAGTAACCAGCAACCCGGCCAGCCGCCCGCGCAATGCAGACTGAGTCAATACAAATAGATTATCCGGCCCCGGCGCCATGGCCAGCACGACTGATGCGATAAAAAATGCACTGAGAATTTCCAATGAAAGCATAGGCTGATCATCCGATTTTCATGAATATAATCGACAGATCAATATTACATGCCTGTTGCTGTGATACAACGGTAACCGCAAATATTCATTGATCACATGCGCATCGCCACTTTAGTGATACCGGCAGCTGCGGAATATCGCAGCGTTTCTTTAAAACCAAACTGTTCATATAAGGTAATAGCAGGCAGATTGGCCAGTGCAGTCTCTACTTTGGCTGTTTCCCATACATATTCCGCCAGCACATAACGCAATAACTGGCGCCCCAGACCCTGTCGGAAATAATCCGGATGCACCACCAGACTATTGATTCCCAGATGTGGTTCGTAATACTCAACTTCCACCGCTGCTATCAGCAGTTCATCATCCCAACAACCAAAGAAGCAGGTTTCACTTGCCATAATATCGCGGACAGTCCTGTCTAATGGCGGAATACTGCGAACGCCAATCAATTGTGCTTCAACCCGGTAAGCTCTCTGAAACAGGCTGTGTATCTGCAGTGCGTCAGCATGATCTGTCTGATCGAGCTTGTTCACATTGTGCCGGCAGTGCTTGGTTGTATTCATATTCGGTCTGCTGGAGTTTATTATTGTTGTCATGATTTTACTCATGAGCATTCCGGTTTTGAACCGGCTGTCACGAATAACAGTGGGCCGGAAGCCACCTTCTGCATAGCATGCAACAATCCAGAAAAGCCAAAACCCCGGCCAATCATTTTTTGCTGTTTCAGCTGGCATTCTGGCTGATATCAGGTGTTTTGCTGTTTTTGTACGGTCTGAGTTACGGCCATTGGCATATTGCCGCTGTACGCAATATTTATGTTCCGCTGCTGGGTTTAGTGAGTTCGTATTTCCTGGTATATATGTTTGCCAGATACAAAATACGGGAGCTGAAAACAGGGCTTGCCAAAGTCATTTTGTTAAGCGGCATAACCGCCGGCCTCATGGCAGCAGTGGTCAATCCGATTACATACAGCATGCTGGGTCATGATCTGTCTGCGCTGCCACTGGTGTCTTTCTTGCAGGATATGCTTTATTTTTTCCTGTTTTTCCTCCTCTGGAGCATTTTATACATTTCGTATTTTACTGATACTCCAAAAAGTTCCGATACTGCAAAAGCTGATTTTCCGGACAGTATAACGGTAGAAAAAAACAGGCAGCTGTATAAATTGAAAACCGACAACATCTTACTCATAAGAGCCAGTGGCGATTATGTAGAGCTGGTGACGGATGAACAGTCGTACTTAAAATCCGGCAATCTGAAGTCTTGGGAAAACAGCATTAACCCGGATAATTTTCAGCGCATATCCCGATCGCTTATTGTCAACCTGCAGCAGGTGGTTTCAGTTAAAGCGCAACCCCGGGGTGTTTATACACTGGTTATGCGGAACGCGCTGGCTGTGCAGTCAAGCAGAAGTTATAAAGACAGCGTACTGGCCCGGTTACCAAAAATCTGACAGCCGCTCGCCGGATTATTGACCCGTTTATCGAAAAATAATCCCATTTATCGAAAAAACTCAGCTTTTCGGCAACTATCCGATTCAGTGAATCATCCTAGCGTGTGATTTTTACAACAACAAAGGATGAAACCATGAAACAGCTAAACCTCGTTTCATTGCTGGTCTTATTGATCATTATTTCGACTTCTGTATCTGCGCAGGAGATAGATTTTCACTTTGGAGATGAAAAGCACCTGCGGCTTCCGGTTATGGTGAATGGTCAGGGACCGTTCGACTTTATTCTGGATACCGCCGCTTCACGTACCATCATTACTCAACCACTGGTAGCCGAAATGCGGCTTGAGCCGATTGTTGAATATGAAAACAATGTGGTCCACGGCACAACGGGATCTGCCAGCATTAAACGATACCCGTCATTAACATTAGATCTTGGTGGTCAGTATGTATGGAAAACGGGCATTATTCCTGCATTAAATGCATTAACTACAGACGGAAAACCATTCTATGGAATTCTGGGTTCTGATTTTTTCCAGGCTGGAGGGCAAATTGAGATTGATGCTGCTGCCGGAAAATTAAGAATCGGACATGCAGTCCAGTCATTGAATGACGCCACAGCCAAAGCCATACCCATTTTTGAAATAGCTCATGGCATCTGGGGTTTCGATGCATCGATCAATAACACAGCAGTTACCGCATTACTGGATACCGGCGCCAGACAAAGCATAATCAATACCAATGCCCTGCCCGACCTTATCGAAATGCTGCCTGTGGAAAATGTTGAAGGCGCTTCAGGTCATACAGCGCCGGCGGCCCAGGCCACAGGTCTGGACATCGCCGTTGATGACCTCACCTGGCTTGACCGCAGCATCAGTGTGTCAGATCTACATATCTTCAATCAGCTGAATATCGCTGACCAGCCGGCCATGATATTCGCATCCGACCTACTGTTTGAATATACCCTGGTGATTGATTATTCCGGGCAGCGAATGTGGTTGGCGCCTTCGGCCTAGGCAGTGATTACAGCGCGACCGGTCATACATTCGGATTGGCGGATAAAGCAGTGAGTCATCGAACTGACATTGGCAACCATAAATTGGCCACTGCCCCGATATAACCGTCATCTCTTGCGCTTAGCTCAAGAAATCCGCCGTGCAGCTCGGCTATTCGCCGAGCCAGCAGCAGCCCGATTCCACTGCCACCAGGCTTGGTAGTAAAAAACGGCACAAACAGATTATCCGATTCCGGTGGTCCTGGGCCGTTATCAATTATTTTGATCTGCACACCAAGCTGCTCATTGAAGGCCTTACGATTCCATTGAGCAGTAATTTCCGGATGGGGTTCGTTATTCAGAATATCTGCGGCATTTTTAATCAGGTTAATAATGGCCTGCTCCAACAGTGCAGGATCAGCCTGAATGTGCATGTTGTCTCCATCCAGCTTAACCTGAACCCGTGTTTCCAGGCGGGCAACATCACGCAGTAAAGATTTAATTTCCACACTTTCCGTACTCGGCGCCGGCAACCTTGCCAGACTGGCATACCCGCCGACAAACCGGCCCAGTGCATCTGCACGGTGGGCAATACGCTGCAGTTGCGAGCGTAATTCATCAGCATTAACCGAGGTGCCGTCACTGCTGATGCTGAGTAAGGTTTCCGCAATGGATTTAATCGGCGCGAGTGAGTTGTTGATTTCGTGAGCCAATACCCTGACCAGACTCTCCCAGGCTTCCTGGCGCTCTGCACGTAAGGCTGCTTCCACTTCTGTCAGCAACAGCAGCTGATGCGGCCGGCCTTCCATTCTGAATGAACGCCGTTTGATCACGTAGCGTCCACTGCCGCCGGGTAACACCAGCGTAATCGGGTTGCTCAGTTGATCTTCCAGCAAGTGCTCAATACCCAGGTTACCGGCCAGCAATCCGGCGCGCAGGCGGGTACCAAGCAATCCGTCCGCTGCCTGATTAGCCAATACCAGCTGCTGTCGGTCATCGAAAGCCAGCAGCGGCAAGTCCATGGACTGCAGCAGCTTTTCCAGTAAAGCTCTGGACTCGCGTACCAGCTGCGCCTGCTGGGTGCGCGATTCAGCCAGCTGGTTGATTTCATAAGCCAACTCCGCCAGCACACCACCACGGTCTCGGCGTGCCCGTAGCGCATAATCTTCTTCCTTGACTGCTTCCAGTACATTGCTGAGGCTGCGTAACGGCCGCAGCACCTTGAAGCTGTAACGGTAAGCCTGATAGCCGATGATAAGGATGACAATCAGTAGTAACCCTGCTGTGATGCGCCAGTCTGGAAACTGCAGATATCCAATTACACCCCCGGCCAGCATGGCCAGAAAAGCAAACCATGCTATTCCAGCCGTAATACGGTGTTCTATGGCAACACGTTTATGTGGCGGTTTGGGTTTAACCACCGGCATCCAGCCCGAATTTCTCCATTCGCCGGTACATCGCGCTGCGGCTCACTCCCAATGCTTTGGCAGCATCCACCACATTGCCGCTGTAATGCTGTAATGCTTCTGTTATCTGCTGCTTCTCAACCTCTTCCAGGCTACGGATTTTTGCTGCTCCGGAGCTGAAGTGTTGAGCAGCTGGCTGCTCGTCATGACCGTCCAACGGCAGGTTTAAGTTCTCCACGCTGAGCTGCTCAGCCTGACCCAGCAGCACCGCCCGCTCTACCACATGTGACAGCTCACGCACATTGCCCGGCCAGCTGTAACTAAGCAATACCTGTTCGGCATCCCGGCTGAAACCCGAAAAAAGCTTGTTGTAGCGGCGCTGATGTTTTTCCAGATAATATTCGGCCAGTAATAATACGTCTTTATTACGCTCACGAATCGGCGGAATGGTCACTTCCACGGTATTCAACCGGAAATACAAATCCCGCCGAAACTCACCGGATTCAACCATCGCGGGCAAGTCTGCGTTACTGGCAGTTACTATTCGCACATCAACCGTTTGTGTTTTACTGGCGCCCAGCTTTTCGAAGCTGCCCGATTCCAGCACCCGCAGCAGTTTTGCCTGCTGGGGTAAAGGCAGGTTGCCGATTTCGTCCAGAAAAAGTGTACCGCCGTCAGCCAGTTCAAAACGCCCGGTTCGTGCTTCACGGGCATCTGTGAAAGCACCCCGAACATGACCGAACATTTCACTTTCAAACAGATTCTCGGGAATACTGCCCATATTGACCGAGACCAATGGACCGTCGGCACGATCCGACCAGGCATGCACCTGCTCGGCCAGAAGGTTTTTACCGGTGCCGTTTTCACCCCGCAACATGATTGACGCCTGTGATGGCGCAACCTGCCGTAATGTTGTCAACAACTGCTGCATCGGTGCTGACTCAGCAATGATTTCGGTAGTGAAATGATCGCGCTGCAACCTGGCTATTGTTTGATACCGGCGTTTGTTTTCCGCCTCAAACACCCTATCAAGTTGTGCATTAATTATTGAAACTAACCTATTGTTATCCCAAGGCTTTTCAATAAAATCATTAGCACCCTGACGCACGGCTCGCATCGCCAGGTCAACTGATCCCCAGGCGGTCATGGCAATGATCGGCAGATGCGGATCAAACTGCCTGGCCTGCTTCAGTAATTCCAGGCCCTCCTGTCCGGAAGTAGTATCTCTGCGATAATTCATATCCAACAGCACCAAATTGACTGCCGCCTGAGAAATAACTTCCAAGATTTCTGCCGGGTTGTCTGCCTGCATCACAACAAACCCCTTGCTGGTCAGCAACAGGCGTAATGCTTCCCGAATGTCCTGCTGATCATCAGCAATTAGAATGGTGGCGGATTGATCTCCCATGGTCTTATTGTAATCCGTCATATAGCGGCAGGTGGGTTCCTTCAGCCATTTGCATGTCTAATGTTATCTCCTTAATCCATTACCCAGGCACTATGGTGCCGGGAAAATCCTATTTTGGGGTAATAGCCCTGTGCGTCCGGCGCAGACAACAGTATCAACTTGCACTGTGGGCCGAGCCTGCTTTTGGTTAGTCTAATCAGTTCCAGGCCGATGCCCTGGCGCTGCAGCGATTGATCTACCGCCAAATCCGATAAATAACAGCAATAGCTGAAGTCGGTCACCGACCGGGCTACACCTATCAGTTTTCCACCCTGCCAGGCTGTTACCATCAAATCTGCATGTTCCAACATTTGCGCAATGCAGTCCGGGTCATCAACCGGGCGCCGGGCGGCCAGTGTTGAGTTGTTCAGCACTCCAATAAACTCAGCTGCGCTGATACTTCTGTTGAATTCATATTCAATCATATTCATGTCCCACAGACAAAAGCCTATGAATCACCGGTCCCTGACTGGCCGGCTTCAACAGGCGTTAATCAAATTCAGGATTATAAGCCTGCATCTGCATGGCTGCCGAACCGGAAGCTCAATGGCTTACCTTATCTGTCCGTCGAATATCTCAATGATTCGATCAGCATAATCGGCATTATCGGGATTGTGGGTTACCTGAATAATACTGGTGCCCTGTGCATTCAGTTCTGACAACAACTGCATAATCATCTTGCCCTGATCTGAGTGCAGCGCACCGGTGGGCTCATCAGCCAGAATCAGTCTGGGACGTGCTGCAACAGCTCTGGCAACGGCTACCAGCTGCTGCTGGCCACCGGATAGCTGATTGGGATAATCCGATTGCTTATCGGTTAATCCAAAGCGTTCCAGAATATCCCCTATTGCCTGTTTTCGCTGTCGGGCACTCCAGTTGCGATACGTCAGAATCAATTCAATATTTTCACTGACGGTCATATCATCCAGCAGATGATAATGCTGGAATACAAAGCCGATATTTTCACGCGCCAATTGCTGCCGCTGTCTGGACTTTAACTGGTGAACCGCTTGACCAAGCAGGTAATACTCACCGCTGAATTCATCGTCCAGCATGCCCAGGATATTCAACAAGGTGCTCTTTCCGGACCCGCTGGGTCCCATAATGGAGATAAATTCACCTGCCTCCAGTGTGAGGTCGACAGCCTGCAGGACTTCATTCTGGCGGCTGCGACTGACATAGGTTCGACTGACACCACGTAATCGGACAACATCAGTATCGGGAGGCGTTTCATTCATATCTTAAAGCTTCAGTCGGCGCGGTTCGGGCGGCCTGCTCGGATGGCCATAATCCGGCCAGCAATACGATCAATACCAGGAAACCGGCCACCGCAGCCCAGCTGCCTGGGTGCATAATATCCACACTGTACAATTGATCACGAATCAGTGTTCCACCAGCCAGCGCACCGATAATACCCAATATTATCCCGGGCCCCAGTAACCGCAACCCGCTATTAAGCACCAGCTGACGAATTCGCCACCTGTCTGCGCCAACCGCCAGACGAACACCAAACTCAGCAGTACGCTGCTTAACCGCGTAACCGAGCAACGCATAAATACCTACGGCTGCCAGCAATACGGTTATGCAGCCAAATACCGTCAATAGAATCAACTGTGGTTCACGTTCACGCAGAGTTCTTCTGACCAGGTTCTGCAAACTGGAAACCTGCCCAACGTTTTCTTCTCCAAGCTGAGTCTGTAATACCGTTCTCACCTGGTCAACCAGGCTTGCCGGCGGTAACGATGTTGCCACCAGAGCATGTGCTGAACGGTATGGTAGCTGCGCCGGGAAATATATTGTCGGCTGTTCCGGCTCCTCATCAGGCCTGGCATGCTTGACTGTGGTTGAAACACCTACTATTTCATAGATTCCACCCGGCTGTTCAGGCGTGTCATATTGAATGAGCCTGCCGATGACATTTTCATCGGCAAAGTGACGTCTGACAAACTCCTGGTCAACAATGACAGCATTGCTGCCTTCGGATAAATGCTGCTGACCAAATGGCTGCCCAGCCAGAATGGGCACATTCAGCGTGTCAAAGAAATTAATTCCTACCTGTCTGGTCCTGCCGCCATATTCAACATCCGGTGCATCCGGTAATGAGTATGTGCTCAGCGTTTCTGATGAGCTGAACGGCGCTATGCTGGTAAAACTGGCCTGATCCACACCGGGAATACTGTGCAACTGATTAATTGCCGCCAGCATTTTCAGCCCTGCCCTGGTATCTGCTGACTGGTCATTAATGTCACTGATGTCCAAGCCGTCTTGCCCGCCGCCGATCTGCGCCATTACCAACCGTTGAGAATCAAAACCCAGATCCTCATTCAACAGCGCACGCCAGCTCTGCAGCAGCAGTGTAACGGTTACCAACAGACTCATTGCCATAGCCAGTTGAGCAACTATCAGGGTATTTCGGCTGCGGTTTCCGGCTGTATTGGTTGCTTTACCGCCTGTTACCAGCCTGCTGGCGGAATAACGCTGCACCTGGCTAGACTGCCACCAGACCGCCAACAATACAGGCAGCGCGCTTAAGAACAGGAATGCAACTGCAAAAAACACCCCGGTGAATCCTATCGAAACCTGGATTGGGAGCTCATTGTCCAGGACATTCAGTGCGGACAACCAGCCAAGGATCATCGGTGAAACCAGTAATGAAAGTGCCAAACCGGCGATCCCCAGCAACAGGTACTCTATACTGAAAAACTGTAATGCGATCCAGCGGCTGCCACCCAGCGCCGTTTGAACCGCCAGTTCATGACTGCGGCCCAGTGTGCGGCCCATCCACAGGCCCGCCAGATTCAATGCCGCCGCTAACAGCACCAGAAAAATAGCAATGGTTAATATCGTCAATACCTGCTGATGATTGGCAGCCCAGGCCTCCTGCAGCGGCTTAACCGATAACTCCAGTCCGGTAATCTCCACCATCGGCGCAAGCCTGGCGTCCTCAGCATAAAATGCCTGCAGCTGCTGCATGGCTATTTCAGCATTGCTGTCAGGCGGCAGCCTTCCAATCACATCCAAGCCGATAAACTGATTGATATTTTCAGCTGACAGTTGCTCGGGTGCAAACACCAACGGCGTCCATAATTCCACCCCTGGTGACGGCAGCACGAAATAACCCGGCATTACACCAATAACAGTCACCAGTCTTTCCTGCAATTGAATTTTTTTTCCAAGAATATCTGTTGATGACCCGAAGCGATTTCGCCAGCTGCTTTCGCTGAGCATCGCAACAGGTGCATTTGTCAGCGTATCGTCCCTGTTGAAAGAACGGCCAAGTAATGGAGCAACGCTCAGCATGCCGGTCAGGTTGTCACTTAAGGCAGCGTGCTGCCAGGTTTCACCATCTGTATCCTGAAGTGCATCAATTTCTTCAAAAGCTGCCAGCTCACCAAAACTGCCGGTTTGCTGCAGTTCCTCCATCATTGCCGGTGAAATTCCCAGGTTAAATCCACCCATTGCATGCGCTATGCTGCTGAATTCAACCAGCTGCTCCGGCTGAGCATAAGGCAATTTCTTAAAGAACAGTTGATACGACGCTGTGGAAATTGCCGTTGTACCGCCGATTGATATGCCCAGCAACAAAATGACGCCTAAGCAAAAACCCGGCACCTTGCGTAATCGCCGGCAGGCGTGCCTGAAATTTAACCAAAAACCGTGATTCATCACTACTTACTCGTGTCGCAAGGCTTCAGTAGGAGCAATTCTGCTAGCCTGCTGTGCAGGAATCCAACTGGCTAGGCAGGTCATCAGACTGAACAGCAAGACTGCGAGCAGAAGTATAAATGGACTATCCAGACTCAAACCTGTGAGATAGCCGGCCAGCAACCGTTCACTGCCGATTGCCAGACCCAGTCCGATGAGACAGCCGATCAAGACCAGCCAGATACTGCGCCGCATGGACAAGGCAACCACGCGGGCTGCAGTGGCGCCCAGTGCACGGCGCAAGCCAATCTCAGCCCTGCGCCGCTGGACATCAAATGCCACCATGCCGTAAATGCCTGAAACTGCCAGTGTCAAAGCAAATGCCGCAATTAACAAAACCACAGACGTAACCAGCTTACGTGGCTGCAGGATTACATCCAGCTGGTTATTAAGCGGTTCAGCACGAAATACCGTGGCATTGGGTTCAACTGACCAGACCGCGTTCTGCAGATCTTTGATGACTGTCTGACTGCCGGGACCGGTTTTTGCCAGCACTGAGAACCCGTTGAACGGAGTTTGCATCAATGGAGGATAAACAGCCGGTGAATAGTCTGCGGTGAGACCATTGAAGCGTACATTATCAACCACGCCAATCACCTGGCGCTCAGTGCTCCAGAACTCGATGGTTTTGCCTATAGGGTCTTCATTCGGGAACCAGCGTTCAGCTGCTGCGCGGTTAATTACCGCCACATTCTGCGCTTCAAAGTTATCCGACTCATCAATATCCCTGCCGGCCAGCAGAGGAATGGAATTAATCCGGAAATAACCCGGGCTTACCGCCCGCATGGTCCACTCAACAGCTGCACCTGACTCACCTGTAATAACCGGCTGACCGGGAACTGTCACCGTGGTGGTCCAGCCGGCCTGCAGTGGATGATTCTGCGCAATCGCAACCTGTTCAACTCCCGCGACAGATTCAGTGGCAGCCGTTAACTGCGGCAGCAGCTGCAATACCTCCGGCCAATACGGAAAAGCATCACTTCCGGGGAACGGATAATCTGATGCCGGCAAACTGACTTCCAGCTTGACTACATCCCGCCCGTCAAACCCGGGGTCAATCTGTGTAGTCTGCAGATACCCCTGAGCAAGAATCAGCGCAACGGCACTCAAAGCAAAGGCAAGACTCAGTTGGATACTGACCAGCAACGCCCTGGTACTGCTACCACCGACTGCACTGTTTGAACGGGTTTGCGTAGGTCCACCACTGACACTCATGGACAGTTTCAGAGCCGGGGCTACCCCGACCACCACTGAGAGTATTAACCCGATACCGGCACTCAGCAGAATAATATGGCTGTCCAGTATCGGCTGCTGCAGCACTGAACTGCTCCATAGGCTGCTTTGTCCCAGCAACGCCAATACCAGCCAGGCGATCAGCAAACCACATATCGAAGCACCGGCAGCCAGCCACAACTGCTCGCTGATCAACTGTCTCAATAACCGGCCTGTGCTGGCACCCAATGCTGTACGAATGCCCAGTTCCTGCATACGTACCGTGCCACGCACCAGCAACAGCATCAGCACGTTTACACAGGCCAGTATCAGCACTGTGCCCATCAAAATGCTCAACAGCGTGAGTGGCTGACGTACATTGCGTACCAGAAACCCATGCATTTCACTGACCACTGCACCACGCCCGACATTATCCTCCGGGTAATCCAACTCCAGCTGCGCAGCAATGGCCTGAGCCTGCTGATCCGCTTGTACAACTGTCGAACCGGACGCCAAGCGGCCAACGGCAGTCACGAAATGCACACCTCTTACATCCACGAACTCGGCCTGTAAAGGATGCAATGGCAGCCACAAATCAGCATTCAGCGCTACGCCGCCATAGCCAGGCATTACACCGATAACCTGATGCGCGATCCCGTCAACCGACACTGTCTGGCCAATTACACCGGTATCGCCGGCGAATCGCCGCTGCCAGATATGCTCGCTGAGTACAACAGTTCTGGCTGCACCCACCTGATCGTCATCGGCAGTAAACCAGCGTCCGTGTTGCGGACGAATGCCCAGCACTGCTGCCAAGTTATGGGTTGCCTGCAGTGTGCTAAGCCGTTCGGTACCGCTGTCGCCACTGCTGAAAGCCAGCGACCGTGTAGCATAAGCGGCCATATCGGTCAGGGTGTCCATGCTTTCACGCATGTCGTTGAAGTCCGGTATGGAAAATCCGGCATACGGTGTATTGTTAGCGAGGTTGGTAGCATTCACGTACACCAGATCCTGCGATTCGGTGTACGGCAGCGGTGAGAGCAGCACCGGTCTGGCAATGCTGTACAAGGCCACATTGGCACCAATTCCAAGCCCCAGTGTCAGACTCGCCAGCAGCCAGATACCCGGCTTTCTGACGATATGCCGCAGCGCGAAACGCAAATCATTAAAAAAACCCGTTGCCAGTATTGCCCGCATCTACATTCTCCAAATTGTTTGTCTATTGATCCGTAAAGCGCTTATTCCGAACGCAGCGCCACCATCGGATCTACTGCTCCGGCCCGCCAGGCCGGCACTGCACAGGCCAGCAATGTAGCCAGCAATAAACTGGTTGTGGCCAACATCAATACGGCTCCATCAAAAGGCTGAACTTCATACAGCAGCTGCTGCACCAGACGTCCGACCAGCAATGCCAGCAACACTCCGGCAACGCCTCCAATACCGGCAAGCTTCAAACCAGTCTGAATCACCTGTAATATCAGTTTCCCCGGGCTGGCCCCCAGCACGGCACGTACGCCCAATTCCCGGCGTCGGCGATTTACCAGGTATGCGATTACACCGTAGATACCTATTGCCGCCATGCACACTGCAAGTACTGCAAAGCCACTCACCAGACCGGTCAGATAACGTGTCTGAGCCAGTGAACTGCGCACCAGCTGATCCATACTGGTCAGATTGGCCACTGCCACAGAGCCATCAATTTCACTAATTGTCTGACGCAATTGCGGTAGCAGAGAAGCTACCGGAATCTGGCTGTTGATCACAACAAAAATGGCATTGCCGGGCCGCTGGTTTTGGGAAATATATAGTGTCGGCTGCTGTGGCTGATCCAGCCCGGCAAACCGGATATCGTTAACTTCACCGACTACCCTTGCCCACAGCGGCTGCTCCTGAGAGCCGAAAAACACCCGCTTTCCAAGGACATCACCATCAGGGAAATATCGCTTGACCAGTGCCTGATTAACCAATATTTCCAATTCACTGTCCGTAGTTACAGTTTCACTGAAACCGCTCCCCCTTAACAAACTAATCCCCAATACCTGATGATAATTGGGCGCAACAATACTGAATCCTGCATGCGGCTGTTCTGAAACATGCGGTATATCCTGGCCTTCAATAGAAAACCCGGTGTCGGTGAATACATTTGACAGTGGCAGGGTTGATGCAAAAGTCACCTCCTGAACACCGGGGATAGCTTGCAACCGAGCCTGCATTTCGGTGTGGAAATCACGCCTCTGGTCGCTTTCGTAGCGATCTGCGGTCAGATTAATATTGAAGCTTGATAAATGTTCCGGCTGGAAACCCAGGTCGGTGCTTTGCAGCCGGTTAAAGCTTTTTACCAGCAACCCGCCGGCTACACACAGCGCCAGCGCCAGGGCAAAATTAACTGCAACCAGAAGATGTGACAGCCGAATATTGCTACGTCCACTGGTAGCACCACGGCTGATACTCCTGATGCCGGAATGTATATTGCTGCGCAATAGCAACATGGCCGGAGCCAGTCCTGCAAGCATCGGCACCAATAACGTGATTCCTATAATAAACAATGGTAATCGCCAGCCCAGGCTGCTTATCTGATCCGGCATAACAGCCAACCCGCTGGCTGAGGCAAACATATCACTGACCCACCCCGACAGCAGCAATGCACAAATTACACCGGCGATACTTCCCAATATGCCTAACACCAGACATTCAAGTAAAACCCGGCGAGTCACATCTTTTCGGCCTGCACCCAGCGCTACTCGAATTGAAAACTCCTGGGATCTGCTGCTGGCTCTGACCAACAGCAAATTGGATAAATTGGCGCAGCCGATCAGCAGCACAAATAATGCTGCCCCCAGCAATGCCAATAACTGTGGCCGCTGATTGCCTGTCAGTGCAGCCTGCAGGGATTGAATATTGGCGCCAAGTCCTTCATTGGTTTCCGGATATGCCTGGGCCAGCTGTGCCTGCACGGCAGCGAACTCCGATTGCGCCTGCTCAATGCTGAACTCCGGCTTCAAACGGGCTATCACACGTAGAAAAAAGCCACCTCTACCCTGCTGAGGCTCCGCCTGCAATGGCTTGAATAAATCTCCAGTCACCAGATTCGGCAGCTGCAGATCTGCAGGTAAAACACCCACAATAGTATGTGACTGTTCATTCAGCACAATACTATGGTTGATCACATCTTCCCGGCCACCCAGCTGACGCTGCCAGAAGTTATGTGAAATCAGCACAACAGCCGGCCCATTGGGTATGTCTTCAGCGGCGGTAAAGCTTCTTCCCAGCTGCGGCTGCACGCCGAATACCTTTAAAAAATCTGCCGTTACAAACTGCCCTTGAAACATTTCCGGAACCGATCCAGGTTCACTTTGACCGGTTAAAGTCGGCTGCCAGCCGGTCAATGCAAACATTGAATCGACAGTCTGCAGCTGTTCCTGCCAGTCATAAAAATCTGCCGGGTTAGTCCATTCCTGAGCGGGAAGATCCTGACCGGTGGCATCCACCCAAAGCATTGCCAGCTGTTGAGGTTCAGAGTAAGGCAATCCCTGCAGCAAAGCTTTGTCTACCACATTGAAAATCGCGCTGTTTGCACCGATGCATAATGCCAGTGTCGCTACCGCTATCACAGTGAATCCCGGATTGCGCCACAAACCTCTGAGTATCAATTTCAGCTCTATCCACAATTTAATCATTCAGGTGCTCCTCAACTACAGCCAACAGGTTTTACTCGTAACGTAAAGCTTCCATTGGCTGAATTCGGGTAGCCCGCATGGCAGGCAGTGCTGAAGCTGCTACGGTAACCAGCGTAAACAGCAGCAGTACACTGATAAATGTCAGCGGGTCGAATGGCGAGACGTCGTATAAAATATTTCCGAGCAGGCGTGCAAACATCAGCGCCAGCCCCAGTCCAAGGATCGAACCGATGGTCAACTGCACCAGGCTTGAATGTGAAACATTGCGGATAATCTTCATCGCATTGGCACCAAGTGCCCGGCGCACGCCGATTTCTCGCGTCTGACTGCTGACTGAGTAAGCCAATAGCGAATATAGCCCGGCAGCCGTCAGTAGTAATGCGATAACGCCAAAGGCGGCAAATAATTTCGCGATCAAACGGTGGTCATATAAAGCATTATCAATCCAGTCATCAATGCTGCGAACCCAGTAAACCGGAAGGTCTGCATCCAGATTCTGAATCACCGAACGCAATTCATCACCATACAAATGCGGGTCACTGCTGTCGGTACGCATCGCAAGACTCCAGAATCTTGCCTGTCCCTGTCTTACAGGCAGATAGTAACTACCGGAAATCGGTCTGCCGGAACCAAAAGTCAGATCTTCCGCGTCATTCAATACTTCACCAACTACAGCGATAACAGTGCGGTATTCCCATTCCCCATCGTTATTTCGAACCCGCAGGCGTTTGCCCAGAATTGCTTCCGGCTGTACACCTGTCTGTGAATCTGTCTGCCATAACCTTTCCGCCAATCCACGGCTGATAATCACCACCGGCTCGCTGCTGCTCTGTTCACGGCTGTCAAACGGCCGTCCGGCATACATCGGCACATCAAAAAAAGCAAAATAATTGTCCGCGATGATCACCTCATTAGCGGTTGGCAGACGGTCCAGGTCCTGATCGACCAGCTGCTCATTGGCAACCGCGAATCCTCCACCGAATGTCATCGGCAAACTGGTAGCTACCGTGGCATCAGTAACACCAGCTATCTGCTGTAAATCCTGTTGCGCCTGTTCGACAAACTGGTGAACCTGGGTATTGTCCGGATAAGCGCTATCGAACAACCCCAATCTGCCACTGATGACCTGACTGACATCCGCGCCTGTTTCAATGAATTGAATATTCAGAACGGTGCGTACAATCAGGCCGGCACTGACCAGTAGTGTCAGAGATAAAGCAATTTCAATGGCCACCAGAAAGCGCCCTGCCTTGCCCAGCCCGGAGCTGATACTGCCATGACCACCGGACCGCAAGGCACTGCCGGGCGCCACTCTAGAAGCGCGCCAGGAAGGCAACCAGCCGGCTATCAGTGCAGCAATGAATGCCACTGCCACTGCAAACAGGAAAGTGCTGTAATCAAAGTGCATGCGGGTTACCCAGATCGGCCCGGTTTCCTCCGCATTCAACAGCAGCCATTTGAACCAGGCGGTAAAGCCAGAGGCGATTAACAGCCCCAGCACAGCCGCCAGGCCTGCCAGCACTGAGGCCTCCAGCAAACCTTTCATCAGCAAGCGTTTTCGTGAAGCGCCCAATGCACCACGAATGACCTGTTCACGATTGCGGGTACTCGCCCGTGCGCCCAGCAAACCGGCAACATTGGCGCAGGCAATCAACAACACCATCGAAACTGCGATAAACATGGCCCGCAAGATTCCCCGGGTTATTGGATTAACATATTCCATGGCCAGGGTCTTGACTGCCACCTGGTCATTTTCAGCGATATCCGGATATTGCCTGTTGATATCATTGAGTATCTGCTGAAGTTCCACCTGGGCACTGTTACTGTCAGCACTGCTACGCAACCGGCCAAGACCATCCAACCCGCGCCCGCCACCACGGGCTATATCGCTGATATCTGAATCAAAGTTTATCCAGATGCCATGATTGCGGGGAAACCTGAAGCCATCGGGCATGACACCGATGATTCTGGCATCTTCACCGTTAACCCGTACCGTTTTACCCAGCACATCATCTGCGGCGCTGAAACGGTGCTGCCAAAGCTGGTAGCTCAGCATCACCACCCGCTCGGCTCCTGGCCGTCCGTCAAGCGGTTGGAAATCACGGCCCATAATCGGCTGTACCTGCAACACTTTAAATAGATCAGCACTTGCAAATACACCGTCGTACCGCTGTGCCCGCTGATCTTCAGCATTGCCCAGCGCACCCAGATTAATGGTGCCCTCGCTGTAGCCGGCGAATAACTCCAGTTGTGTCTGATCGGCCTGCATATCCAGCCAGGTATGAATAGGCAGGGCGTTATTCAGATTGCCGGTAACCGTGTTTTCCAGCTCTATGTGCATGATCCGGTCAGGTTCCGGATATGGCGGTGGCCGCAGAATAAATGACTGCATCACGGTAAACCCGGCCAGCACCAGCCCGAGCCCCATCGCCAGCATAGTTACTGCGCTGACGGTAAACCATGGCGACCGCCATAAACTGCGTATGGCATGTTTAAACTCAAATAACAGCATTATTCGGCTCCTCTGACTATTCGTAGCGCAATGCTTCCATGGGGTGAACATGCGCCGCCCTGCGCGCCGGCCACCAGCACGCCAGCAGCCCTACAGAACCAAGCACCACAATCACCAGCAGGTAAGACATCAGATCGATCTGCGGCACGTCAAACAACTGTGCTGACAGTAATCTGCCCAGAGCAATAGCGGCAATCAGGCCCATTACACAGCCGATGCCCAGCATCCAGCCGCCCTGACGCATCACCATCTGAACCACTGTATGAGCACGTGCGCCGATTGCCATGCGAACGCCAATCTCGCGGCGGCGTTGTGCCACCATAAAGCTGAGCACACTGTAAATTCCTACAGCGGCCAATATCAGCGCCACCGCAGCAAATGCCACCAGCAGCAGCATGGGTGCCTGACGGGCAACCAGCGCGTTATTCAGCAACGCATCCATACTGGTCACACGGTAGATTGGCAAAGACGGATCAATCTCTTGAACAGCTTCACGCAAACTATTAGCCAGGGTCCCTTCAGGAAGCTCGCTTTTTGCTACCACGGTAAAGTTGTCAAGCGTTAGCTGAGGATAGTTGAAGTAATAAGTTTCTTTGTCTATCGGTTGGTCCAGGCTGTTGTGCCGGATACTTTCCACAACACCAATGATGGTCCACCAGACGGTGTCTTCATCAGGGGTTCCGGCACGGGCTATTCGCCTGCCGATCGGGTTTTCACCAGGAAATCTCTGTTCGGCAAGATAGCGGTCGATAATCAAAACAGGCGTCGCTTCAGCGGCATCCCGCTCATCAAATAACCGGCCTTGCAACAGCTCTATACCCAATGTTTTGAAATAGCCGCCGTCGACTACCCGGGCATGTCCATGCCGGGAAGGCATCCCATCCGGTATGACCTCACCCTCAATAGAATAAGTGCTGGTCCAGCCGTCACCGGTAAACGGCAATGGTATGCCGATTCCGGCAGCCGTTACACCAGGAACAGCATGCAGCCGCTGCATCAGTCGCTGATGAAAATTAGCTTGTGCTGCATCATCAGCATAGCGGCTTTCCGGCATTGCCAGTCGGGCAGTCATTACCTGCCGGCTGTCAAAACCAGGGTCTACATTATTCAAATTAATAAAACTGCGAAGCATCAATGCCGACCCGACCAGTAATGCCAGCGCCAATGCCGTCTGAGCCACCACCAGGGCCTGCTGCAGCGTTTTACTGCCACCTAGACCGGCACTCCCGCGGCCGCCTTCGCGCAGCATCTGCAACCTTGCACGGCCCAATACCAGAATCGGAATTAATGCCGACAGCAAGGCTGCGGCTATTGCTATTCCCAGCATGTACAGCAGTACCTGACTGTCCAGTGACAGGCCCAATCCGTTGTTGGGCAGTTCCAGACCCACCAGTTTGATTAACTGGATACCGGCCAGCGCAATGATTATGGCCACAGCCGCGCCCGCCAGGGACAGCAACAGACTTTCCAGCAGCAACTGCCCGGCCAGCCGGAGTATGCCTGCACCCAATGCCGAACGCAGTGACAGCTCACGCTGCCGTTTGACCAGTCTGACCAGCTGCAGATTGGCTACATTGGCACAGGCAATCAGCAATACCAGTAAAACCGCAGCCTGTAACAGCCAAACCATTTCCTCCAGGTTGGCAATCATCATCGAATGCCAGGATTGCGCACGACCGGTAAATCCGGTGCTCTCCAGAAAACCGGCTACTGCCGCTCCCTGTTCAGGATCAGCTGACATCCGTTCAGCAACTCTTTCGACAATGGCATCAAACTGAGCATTCAGCTGTTCAATGCTGGCACCCTGTTTAAGCCGGCCGATACTGCCGGAATATTCATTACCCCGCTCTTCATCGCTGATCTGCTCCGGCGTAAATGCAAACGGCACCCACAACCGTGCATCTCTGTTGGGAAACAGGAAACCGTTGGGCATTACCCCCAGCACCTGATAGTTTTCACCATGCAGTGTCAGTGTCTCACCTATCGCATCCCGGCGACCTGCAAAAGCGTCCTGCCAAAGCTGATGGCTGATAACCGCCACCTTGTCGGCGCCAGGCTCCATATTGGCATCGGTAAATGCCGCACCCACTGAGGGCTGCACCCGCAATGTCGAAAACATGGAAGCTGAAACCCTATAACCCTGCAGACGCTGAGGCTGCCCGTCCAGGTGCAGATTAAAGCTCTCACTGGTATAGATAAACAGATCCTCCAGGGCTTCGGCCTGCTCTTTACGGTCCAGATAGTCAGGTATGGATGTCCCTGCAACTTCAGGCCCGGATTTAGGATAGGAGTTATATACCTGTACCAGGTCCTGGCTTTGCGGATAAGGCAGCGGTTGCAGTAAAACCGAGCTGATGGCCGTAAAGATGGCACCATTAGCGCCTATACCCAACGCCAGAGTTAAGATCACGGCAACAGCAAACCCCGGTGCCTGCCGCAGCGACTTTATGCTGGTTCTGACTTCATGCCACAGGGCATTCATGAGATAGCCTCAGCCGCGTGCTGATCAGCCTTTGGCCGTTCACGCTGCTGAACCATTTCACGTACTCGCAAATCTTCTTTTTCGCGCAGCTCATGCAATGTTTCTTCATCCACGATACGGCCGTCAAACATATAAATCTGCCGCTGGGCGAAATCCGCATAACGCGGGTCATGGGTAACCATCAAAATTGTGGCCCCGCTGCGGTGCAGCTCATCCAGCAGCAACATAACCTGCTCGCCATTTTTCGAGTCAAGGTTACCGGTTGGTTCATCTGCCAGCAGAATGGCCGGTGCTCCCACCAGTGCCCTGGCTACCGCAACCCGCTGCTGCTGACCACCGGATAACTGTGATGGGTAATGATTCAAACGGTGCGCCATGCCCACTCGTTCCAACGCTTCGATGGCGCTGTCCCGGCGCTGCTTACGGCTGGTGCCCGGCCGGTAGGTCAGCGGTAATTCGACATTTTCCGCCACTGATAGATCACCGATCAGATTAAACGCCTGAAATACAAAGCCAATTTCCTGGTTCCGGATTTTCGCGCGCTCCGCGGCGCTGATATCATCCACCGACTGGCCGTTTAATATGTAACTGCCTTCGGTAGGCGTATCCAACAGCCCCAGCAATGACAGTAATGTCGATTTACCACAACCTGAAGGCCCGGAAATGGATACATACTCCCCCTGCTGCACATCCAGATGGACGCCGGCCAGGGCATGGGTTTCCACTTCATCGGTATAGAAAACCTTGCGGATCCCTTCCATGCTTATCAGCGATTTATGATCGTTATTTGTAGTCATATTAAACTCTGTAAATTGTTGTATTCAGCTAAGACACCATTTAATAATCACCAGCTATTCAAGCCGGATTCTGTCGTGTTCGTCCCAGGCCGAGGTGTCGGAAAGGATGACCCGGTCACCGGCCTGCAATCCGGCGGTAACTTCTATCAAATTTACGGATGCGCGGCCCAGGCCGACTGGTGAACGCAATGCATTGCCATCGCCGTCCAACCGGAACAGGCTAACTGTGCTGTTGCTTTGCCCATAGGCGGGGCGGCCCACATACAACACATCCACCAGCCGCTCCAGTTCAATTACCCCGTCCACAGATAAGTCCGGACGCGCACCCGGCGGCAACTCACCAGTTATTTCAACGTCCACCTGAACGGTACCGTTGAGAACGGCAGGATCAATTCTGATAACGCTGCCTTCGACAATTCCGTTGCGGGTATCAACATCCACCCGCTGACCCAGTTGAATATCACGGGCCTGAGTTTCGGCAACACGCAATTCAGCAATCAATTCATCCGGCTGCGCCACTCGGGCAACATTAAACCCGGGTGCCAGCTGCTCGCCTGGCTCAACATTCACAATCTGAAGCACGCCGGCAATTCCTGCACGAATCTGTAAATCGCCAACCTGCTGCTCACGGCGCTGTTGAAGTCTCAACGCCTGCTCAACCCGTGCCTGTTGAGCAGCCAGCTGAGCCTGTATAGAGGCTTCAAGCTCCTGAATGCGCTGTTGTTCAAGTTCCAGGCGAATTTCCAGTTGCTGGGCACGCAACTCGCTCTGACGGAATTGCAATTTAGATACTATCCCCTGTTCGGCAAGATCGGCTTCCGCTTCCATCTGCAACTGAGCGCCCTGCTGGTCAGCTCTGACTACTGCCAGGCTCGCCCGGGCATCCAGCAATTCTCGACTGAGTTCGGCGTCCAGAGAACGCAAATCCGCTTCTGCCGCTTCCGCCGACCAGCGGGCTTCTTCAGCCTGTCTCACCAGTTCCGGATTGGACAATTCCACCAGAACCGTCTCTGCATCCACGCTGGCACCTGCTTTGGCCAGTACCCGTTCGACCCGCCCTTCACTGGTTGCAGCAATCAGCCGGATTTCTTTGGGCACTAAAGTACCGGGGCCGCGCACCTGGCGGACAAATTCACCGCGCTGCACGCTGTCGATCCAGACTGTACTGCGCTCCACTTTCGGCGCAGCAGGTTCCAGCCGGAAGATGATAATCATCAGTATGGCCACCACTGCCGTACCGCTGACAACTCCGATCAACTGCTTACGCTTTCGTTTTTTCTTAAGATCAGGGCGTTTGATATCCATGCACACTATTATGCAAAT
The DNA here is from genome assembly GCA_028289455.1 of Wenzhouxiangellaceae bacterium. Lineage (GTDB taxonomy): Bacteria > Pseudomonadota > Gammaproteobacteria > Xanthomonadales > Wenzhouxiangellaceae > JAJFKX01. The sequence goes on along the minus strand of JANQPN010000068.1, from coordinate 2,380 downwards.
AGCATGCCAAATCCATTAGTTCATATTTATCAATATGTTATAAATCAAAGTGATGGATTTAGTAAGACAAAGGTACCACTAATGGGATATAACCTGTCCCAATTTTGGGACGGATGTGTCTGTAACGGGCCGGTCGAGGAAACAGGACTAATATTGCCTAGGTATTGACCAACCCTTTGTCGATCGGTCTTAAGCAGCCATTATTGGCAATCCGATTGTTGTTCTGTAATTACTGATAATACCGGATTTCGTATTCTCATCTGACCATAAGCCTGATGCAGGAAGCCTACTTCCAGCTTGGTTACACCGGCGGCCACATCAAATTCCACTGAAACCGGCGTCCAGTCAAACACGCCCAGTTTAGGCTGATGTTGCAGATTTGAATTAAACAGCAGTTTCTGACGCAACGGTGCATCCGGTTCAGTTCCAAACACCGAAATACTGAACCCTCCGCCAGCTTCCAGTGATTGAGTCCATCCTTCATCAGTCATGTCCTGCGACATTTCTGCTGAAAACCTCACCCGCTGACCGGCAACGCTTTCTGGCTTCACCAACTGTTTGATCAACATCCAATGCTGTTCGCCGTGTTTATCGATGACCAGCTCTCCACCGGCCGCTGAGATTGTGAATGCAAGCGCCCCGGCGTGCTGCGATGCCTGCCAGTGCAGCGGCGCTGAACCATCACCTGCATTGCTGAATTCAGGGTTCGTTAAGAGGTTGTCGACCACCGGTTCACAACCGGCATCGGCAGCGGCCACTGCCGCGTGCTCATCTGATGATTGGCAGGCCGCCAGCGTGAGTGCCAGCCCAATAGAGAATAATGCTTTCATTGAATGCCATATCCAGCTCGAGGTGCTGCAACTGTAGCCGGACACGATGTAATTGTCGACTTCAGTACCGGCATTATTCGGATAATTCTCAGTGACTGCCAGAGGATTACTGCAATGGCCTGTCGAGTTTTAATCTGAATTCGCGTCCTCCGTAACCATGCACCGAATCGTGAGCCCGCAAAATCACACTGGTTATCTCTGCCGGAACCGGCACCCGCGGCAAACTGCGGGTAAATGGTTGCTCATCCACATGTGGGTGAGCCAGCACCCGGGTTGCCAGCAATTCTCCGTCTGGTGTCAATACTTCCCAGGCATCAGCATAATGCGTCCATCCGGTGTCTGCATGACGGACGGTTACCGATATCGAACAGATATTATCTGCATCGCAGTCTGCGCTAGCCCTTAGTACATCTGCCTGACCTGCACCTGCGGTAATACTGATCACCGTCAGTATTATCCCGATTTTGCTTATCTTCATAACCTGCCCTCAAACTGATCCAGCTGATGATCAGCTATCGCTCCAACACCAGCCATGAAATCACGCAACTTGTCCACATCCAGCTCATCCTCGGTTCTGACACCGGAACATAAGTCCACACCATAGGGGCGTACCTGATGTATAGCTACGGCAATATTACCGGGATGCAGTCCGCCAGCCAGAAAAACCGGAACCGGTGAGCGCTGGACAAATTCAGCACTGACTCTCCAGTCATGCACCCGACCGGTTCCACCAAGTTCCGGAATATCTGCCGATGGACGCCCTGAGTCCAATAAAAAAGCATCCACATACTTACTGTAGGCATCTATCAATTCCAATGCCCTGTCATTCTCAACATGAATGACTTGAACCCGCCGTATGCTTGCTGGTAGATGGTTGGTCAGACGCGGGTATTCTGCAGGGTCTATATGGTTAACAATCTGCACAGTGTTGACACCGCAGTATTGCGCGTGCTCTGCGATGCTCTCGGCTTCGGTTCGCTGAGTCAGTAAAAATGTCGCCACTGGCGGAGGTACTGCAGCAGCTATCATTCGAATCAGCTCATCATCCAGAGTGCCTGGTCCCGATGGCATCTCACCTACCAGGCCCAATGCATCGGCACCTGCAGCAATGGCCTGGCGGGCTTCCTTGAGAGAAGAAATACAACAGATTTTTACACGGGTCGGCATCTGTCAATAGTTGCACTAACAGGCACGCTATTCAAGTGTGATTCAATCACATTGCGCCCTCTTTCGTGGCTGTACTGACAGGCAGCACATTACAAACTGCGACAGTCTTCGTAATTTGATATACTCCGCTGAGTCAGAGATCGAACTACATAATTTTGGAGAACACCATGCATATCTCAGCCAGGCTTATGTTTGCTGCAGTGTTACTGATACCGGTTGCACATGCACAAACCGTCAGCACACTGGTGCCATCACTTTCTGCATCAGGCGGCGTCAGTGTTGGTCCTGACGGGAATATCTATGTGGCTAACTTCGGTGCAACGCTAAGCAACGCGAACGGTACGGAAGTTTTCCGGGTAACGCCTGAAGGAGATGTGACTGTG
>JANQPN010000058.1 GCA_028289455.1 Wenzhouxiangellaceae bacterium | reverse complement strand
GATATTTGACAGTGTACGGATAGCGGACGGCACGGATTTTGGTGACGCGTTTGATGAGGATGCGGTTAACCGAATGGTGTGGGGATCGATCCGGATAGTGTTTGTGGATTGTGAAACGGCGATATTGACGTATCAGTCGGAAGTAGAGGGCTTTGGTGGAGGACAGCTGGAGCCGGTTCGTCTGACGTCGCTGCAGAACCTGGGTTGTGCGATACCGGGGCCGGCCAATGTGGCTGCTGCCGGCTGGCGCACTACCAGTAATACCGGACCGACTTTGTCAGAACTGCCATCTGCGGGAATTGATGATGCCATCTATGTAGCTGGAGGTTTCCGCAACGGATTTTTCAGTCTGAATGAATTATGGCGTTATCAACCTGCCAGCAATACTTGGACACAGCTGCAGAATATGCCTGCCATTCGTGATCATGCAATGATGGTGTCATTTGAAGGCAGTTTGTATTACTTCGGCGGGTTTATCAGTGGAGGTGGGATTGGGCCGCCCCAGACTAATGCCTGGCGTTATGATCCGGATACTGATCAATGGACGGTATTGACTCCTATGCCGATGGCAAGAGCCGCTGGTGGTGCAGCAGTCATCGGCGAGTATATTTATGTTGCGGGTGGCTTGAGCAATGGTTTCATCAGCCGATATTCGCCAGCCGATGACAGCTGGGAAGACTTTGCGGTGACTGATCCTTTTGGGCGTGATCATTCTGCGGTTGTGGCTTACCAGGGAGAGCTGTGGATCATGGGAGGGCGCAGCGGGCTGGCTGCGCACAACGGTGTTTATATTTTTGACCCGGTTACAAAGATGGCGCGTATAGGCCCGCCCATGAATATTGCCCGCAGTGGATATGCTGCAGAAGTGATCGGTGGACAGATAGTGGTAGCCGGTGGAGAAAATTTCCTGCCGCCGTTGTTGCTCGGTTTTGCAGAAGCCTATGATGCCGAAACACAGAGCTGGCAGGTCATTACCGGTCTGCCGATACCCGTGCACGGGACAAGCGGCACAGCGTTTGATGGGGATTTGTATGTGATGCTGGGGTCGACCCTGTTGGGAGGGGTTGCCAATATCGGTCAGGTTCAGATTCTGGAAATTCCCGGTCAGTGACATAAGTACCTGCTATGAAGCTTCTCATGAAGTATTAATAAGACGCGCATAGATACGGCCATAGCAAACCTGCCCAAAGGCACTTTCAGCGGCAGTTGCAAAACTACGAAAGTAGCTGTACTATCTTGTACGAATAATATCGTATAAGTTGAGTATTATGTTTAAACCACCACTAAAATCTGCCAATGTATTTCTGCGTTTCCCATTAATTGTTCTACTGCTGCTGGCATCCATGCTGGCCGGCCAGGTGCATGCCCAGGA
>JANQPN010000057.1 GCA_028289455.1 Wenzhouxiangellaceae bacterium | reverse complement strand
GAACAACGCTGGCAGCCTGCAAGCCGGGCTTGTATCTGATCAATGTCGGCCGGGGTGCGCATGTGGTTGAGCCGGACCTGCTGGAGGCAATTGATGCCGGACTACTGTCCGGTGCCTGTCTGGACGTGACCCGCAACGAGCCGTTGCCGGAAAATGATCCGCTGGCCCATCATCCGGCTGTCGTGTTGACGCATCATACGGCCAGTCTTACTGACCCCAATGAAGCCGCTGCAGTGATCGTTGAAAACTACCGCCGGCTCAGCAGTGGAAAACCGCTGAATTTTGCCGTAAATCGACAGTACGGCTATTGATTATGCAGGGGTTGGCAGCCATATATTCAATGTGACATTAATAAGCCTGTAAAAAGAAAGTTTGTTACAGCGTTGCCTTGTCTAAAAGTGAAATGTTACAATTGAAACGATTTGGTAAACGGCATTGGTAGCAGGGTGTTGAGGCCGATCATGAAGCAAGCACGCTCCGGTCAGCAAACAGCTTTTCCTACCATCCCCATAGCTCGACAAATATTTCAGGCGCTGGCCCTGGTAGCTGGCTGCGTAATGATAATAACGGGCCTGGGTATGCTGTTCTCACCGCCCGATGCTTTGGCATTCGGTGTCGGTGGTGCCATTTCGCTGTTACCTAATGCATATTTTGCAATGCGTGTGTTACTGGTGCCTGCACCACTGGATGCACGGCTGAGATTGCGCCAACTGTATGCTGCTGAGGTAACCAAATTGTTGATCTGTGCATTGTTATTTGCACTGGTGTTTACCACCTGGAAGGCATTATCGCCGGGGTGGTTAATGATTGGATTCGTGGTAACCCATGTGGGTTATCTGATATTGAGTCTGCGGCTGGTAAACAGCGCAGGCCGGCGAATGAAATAGGAAACGGCATGAGCGGTGAAGCACAAACAGCTTCTGAATACATTCAGCATCATTTGCAGAACCTGACCTTCGGCAGGCATCCTGATGGCCATTGGGGCTTTGCGCATGGCGCAGACGAAGCCGCGGCCATGGGTTTCTGGGCAATCCATGTGGATACCATGTTCTGGTCACTGGTGCTCGGTATTACCTTCTTCTTCATGTTCCGCCGGGTCGCCAAGAAAGCGACCACCGAAACCCCCAGTGGTTTTCAGAATGCGATTGAAAGCATCGTCGAATGGGTTGATACCAACGTCAAAGACGTTTTCCGGGCCAGCAACAAATACATCGCTCCGCTGGCATTAACGCTGTTCGTGTGGATTTTCTTCATGAATCTGATGGATTTGATTCCGGTCGACTGGCTGCCGTGGGCAGTTCATCTGGCTGGCATCGAATACCAGAAAGTAGTGCCGACCACTGATGTGAACGCCACCATGGGTATGGCCATCGCGGTGTTCTGCATGATTATCTACTACAGCCTTAAGATTAAAGGTGTTAAAGGATTCATGTCGGAACTGACCATGAACCCGATCAACCCAAAAGATATGGGCATGCCCAAGTTTCTATGGCCGTTCATGATGACCTTTAACTTCCTGCTGGAAGTGGTGGGTCTGCTGGCCAAGCCAGTTTCACTGGGGCTGCGGTTGTTCGGTAACCTGTACGCCGGTGAATTGATCTTTATTCTGATTGCCCTGGTGTTTGCTGCCGGCTCCGGCTACGTTGCCGATGGCCTGCAGGCACTGTTTGGCGGTCATATCCCTGCGTGGTTCTTTATTGCCGTGGCAGTGTCTGTAGCACTCACGCTATGGCTGAACCTTAAAGACAAACTGTCAACCAAGCGCACGCTGCTGCTACTGTATGCGCAGCTGCTGCTGGCTGGCGGGCTGGCGTTTGCCGGTGGACAACTGCTGCACTTCGGCTGGGCGGTGTTCCATATTCTGGTAATCATTTTGCAAGCTTTTATTTTCATGATGCTGACCGTTGTGTACTTAAGCATGGCGCATGAGCATCACTGATTGTTGTGTTGAACCTTAACGACTACGTTTAGAAAAATATTTGGAGTAATCATGGAAACTGTAATTGGCATGACCGCAATCGCCATTGGACTGTTGATCGGTCTGGGTGCTTTGGGTGTTGGTATCGGTGTGGGTATCCTCGGCGGTCGCCTGCTGGAAGGCACTGCACGTCAGCCGGAGCTGGCTCCGATGCTGCAAGGTAAATTCTTCCTGGCCATCGGCCTGCTGGATGCGGTAGCGATGATCGGTGTGGGTATTGCACTGTTCTTCACTTTTGCTAACCCGTTCATCGGTCAGTTGCAAAACGCACTGGGCGGATAAGCAGCTACCCATATCACTCATATTAATTGACGAATAGCTAGGAGGTCGTGTGAACATTAATCTCACACTCATCCTGCAATCGATTGCGATGATGATCTTCGTGTGGTTCTGCATGAAGTTCATCTGGCCACCGCTGACTACAGCGCTGGAAGAGCGTCGCAAGAAAATTGCTGAAGGTCTGGCTGCGTCTGACCGCGCCGAACAGGCGCTGGAGCAGGCCAACCAGCAGGCAGAAGAACTGATTCGCGAAGCGCGTGATCAGGCGACTGACATTATCGACCAGGCCAATGTGCGTGGTAATCAGATTTTTGAAGAAGCCAAAGAAGAAGCAGTGCGTGAGCGCCAGCGTCAGGTACAGGCTGCCGAAGCCGATATTCAGCAGGCTGCCAGCCAGGCACGTGAAAAACTGCGTGCTGAAGTGGTTTCGCTGAGTGTTAAAGGCGCAGAAAAAGTGCTGGGCAAGGAAATTGATGCCGGCACCCATGCGCAATTGATCGACGAGCTGGTAGCGGGCGCCTGATATGCAAGGTTTATCGACACTGGCCAGGCCGTATGCCAAAGCGCTTTTTGCGCATGCATCCGAACGTCACACCCTGGCGCAATTCAGCCAGCAGCTGGTGGTTTTAAATGAAATCGTCAGTGATGCTGAAATTGATCGTCTGATCGGCCATCCGCGGATGCCGCAACAGGAGCTGGCCGATTTGATTATCGGTGTGGCCGGGCTGGCGTTGTCTGAGGCAGGTGCCAATCTGGTCAGAGTGCTGGCGGAAAACCAGCGTCTGCCGCTGGTCGGCGAAATTGCCGCCCAGTATGAGCAATTGCGCGCCCAGGCAGAAGATCGCCTGAACGTTGAGGTGATCAGCGCCATGCCAATGGATGATGAACAGCAGCAGCGTCTGCGCGAGAGTCTGGCCGAGCGGTTCGGCCGGAATATCGAGCTGAGCGTGAGCATCGATGAAGATTTAATGGCCGGTGCAATTATCCGGGCCGGCGATCAGGTAATTGATGGTTCGGCGCGTGGTCGCCTGGAACGTCTGGCGCAACAGATTTCCCGCGCCTGACGGTATTAGAAGCAATATTGAACACCAAGTAAACGAATAAAACGGTACAGCCGCAGGGCGGCTGTTGAAGGAAGCAAAACTATGCAAACGCAACTTAACCCATCTGAAATCAGCGAACTGATTCGTCAGCGTGTAGAACAACTGCAGGTTGCCGCGGATGCGCGTAACGAAGGTACCGTGGTCAGTGTTTCTGACGGTATCTGCCGCGTACACGGTCTGGCTGATGCCATGCAGGGCGAAATGATTGAGTTCCCGGGCAACACCTACGGACTGGCGCTGAACCTGGAGCGTGATTCAGTCGGCGCTGTGGTATTGGGTGAGTACGGTCACATTTCTGAAGGCGATACGGTGAAATGTACCGGTCGTATTCTGGAAGTGCCGGTGGGTGAAAGCCTGCTGGGCCGTGTGGTTGATGCACTGGGTAACCCGATTGACGGTAAAGGCCCGGTCAACAGTGACAACTTCCAGCCGATCGAAAAAGTGGCGCCAGGCGTTATCAGCCGTCAGTCGGTATCCGAGCCGGTACAGACCGGTCTGAAATCCATCGACTCGATGGTGCCGATTGGCCGTGGCCAGCGTGAGCTGATCATTGGTGACCGCCAGACCGGTAAAACCGCTGTGGCCATCGATGCGATCATCAACCAGAAAGGCACCGGCATCAAATGTATTTATGTGGCGGTTGGCCAGAAGCAGTCTTCAGTTTCCGGCGTGGTCCGCAAACTGGAAGAACACGGCGCCATGGACCACACCATTGTGGTAAACGCCAGTGCTTCCGAATCTGCAGCCATGCAGTACATCGCACCCTATGCAGGTTGTGCGATGGGCGAATACTTCCGCGACCGCGGTGAAGACGCGCTGATTATCTATGATGATCTGACCAAGCAGGCCTGGGCGTATCGCCAGGTATCACTGCTGCTGCGCCGTCCGCCGGGTCGTGAAGCGTATCCGGGTGACGTATTCTATCTCCACTCCCGTCTGCTGGAACGTGCTGCGCGGATCAACGCCGAGCAGGTGGAAAAACTGACCAACGGTGAAGTGAAAGGCAAGACCGGTTCATTGACCGCGCTGCCAATTATTGAAACCCAGGCCGGTGACGTTTCCGCATTCGTTCCGACCAACGTGATTTCGATTACCGATGGTCAGATCTTCCTCGAAACCGATCTGTTCAATGCCGGTATCCGTCCTGCAATTAACGCCGGTTTGTCGGTATCTCGTGTAGGTGGTGCGGCCCAGACCAAAATCATCAAGAAGCTGGGCGGCGGTGTTCGTCTGGCACTGGCGCAGTATCGTGAACTGGCGGCGTTTGCTCAGTTTGCCTCGGACCTGGATAAAACCACCCGGGCACAGCTGGAACGTGGTCAGCGTGTTACCGAGCTGATGAAGCAGCCGCAATACAGCCCGTTGAGCATCGCTGAAATGGCGGTCAGTCTGTTTGCTGCCAACGAAGGCTTCCTGGATGACCAGCCGTTGGATAAAGTCGGTTCATTTGAGTCGGCACTGCACGCGTTTATGAACAACAACCATGCTGAGTTCATGAATCAGATCAACAGCACCGGTGACTGGAATGATGACATGGCTGCGCAAATGGGCGAAGCCGTGGCAGATTTCAGCAAAACCGGCAGCTGGTAAGTATCACTGGATTTTGAACCCATAACCGCAGACGGAACGCAATCATGTCAGGCGCAAGAGAAATTGTCAGCAAGATTCGCAGCGTAAAGAACACCCGTAAGGTGACCAAAGCGCTGGAAATGGTCTCGGCCAGCAAGATCAAAAAATCGCAGGAGTTGATGTCAGCATCACGCCCCTATACGCGCATGATCAGGCAGGTGATCAGCCATTTATCGGCTGCTACCCCGGAGTACCGGCATCCCTTCACGGTGACCCGCGATGAGGTCAAAGCGGTGGGTTACATTGTGGTATCTACGGATCGCGGCCTGTGCGGTGGTTTGAACACCAACCTGTTTCGCAAGGTGCTGGCCGATATGCATGCCCAGCGTGAAGCCGGCGCAGAGATCAAAGTAGTCACCATCGGCCGCAAGGCCAGCCAGTTCTTCCGCAATATCACTGGTATTGAAGTGGTGGCACACACTGCCAACATCGGTGAAAAGCCGCAGATTGCTGATTTGATCGGCGTGATGAAAACCGTGCTGGATGCTTACCGTGACGGTGAGCTGGACAAGCTGCAACTGGCGTTTAACGATTTCATCAACACCATGTCGCAGGAGGCTCTGGTCAGCCCGCTGCTGCCGCTGCCTGAAGCGGAAGACGGTGATCAGCTGCTGCAGCATTGGGATTATATTTACGAGCCGGAAGCCCGTGAGCTGCTGGACGAAGTATTGACCCGTTATGTGGAATCGCTGGTGTACCAGGCTGTGCTGGAAAACCTGGCCAGTGAACATGCTGCCCGCATGGTGGCGATGAAGAGCGCCTCGGACAACGCGTCGAACCTGATCGATGATCTGAATCTGGCTTACAACAAAGCCCGTCAGGCAGCGATTACCCAGGAAATTTCCGAAATTGTCGGTGGTGCGGCAGCGGTATAAGCACAATGATTTTACGGGCGCTGATAACAGGATTGATGCTGAGCATGCTGGCCGCATGTACGGTGTTTGTGCCTGCGCAGGTGCCACAGCAGGCGGTGGCCAGCACCGGCGTACAGCAGAAAACCTTTGGTCCGCTGCAGTTGGGCCGGGTAACGGTGGACTGGCAGGATGTCAGCATTCTGCAGCAGCCGCAGACGGAAGCCAAACGGTTATCTGAAATTATTTACAGCGGGCTGGATCGGCGGTCATTGATCAGCGAGCAGGCCACTGACGAGTTACAGGTAACCATACTGGAAGTGTTCTTGCGTTCCGGCAGCCGTGCTGCCAGCGTCAGCACCGATTACATGGCCGGGCAGATAGAGCTGCTGGGCGGTGGCGGAGAGAGCAAAGGCGTTTTCCGTATTAAGGCCAATTACACCCAGCGGGGTGGCGATCCGGTGGATGCCGAATCCCGGCTGGATAAGTTATATACCAAGTTTGCTGATTTGACGGTCCGCGAACTGATTACCAATCAAGAAACCCAGACCAGCGCCGGTGTTGCGACCGCGCTGTAATGTAGAGGCAATGCAACCATGAGCAAAGGCAAAATCGTACAAATTATCGGCGCGGTAGTAGACGTGGAATTCCCACGCGACAGCGTACCCAAAGTATTGGACGCACTGACCGTGGATGACACCGACATCATGCTGGAAGTCCAGCAGCAGCTGGGTGACGGTGTGGTGCGCACCATTGCTCTGGGCTCCACCGACGGTCTGCGCCGCAACAACGGTGTTACCAGCACCGGCGCGCCGATTACCGTTCCGGTTGGTCAGGAAACCCTGGGCCGTATCATGGACGTAATGGGCCGCCCGGTGGACGAAGCCGGTCCGGTGGATGCTGCCAAGAGCATGCCGATTCACCGTCAGCCGCCCAGCTATGAAGAGCAGGCTGCCAGTAACGAATTGCTGGAAACCGGTATTAAGGTTATTGATTTGATCTGCCCGTTCGCTAAAGGCGGTAAGGTTGGTCTGTTCGGTGGTGCTGGCGTAGGCAAAACCGTAAACATGATGGAGCTGATCCGTAACATCGCTATTGAGCACTCCGGCTATTCAGTATTCGCCGGTGTGGGTGAGCGTACCCGTGAAGGTAATGACTTCTACCATGAAATGAAGGAGTCTGATGTACTCGATAAGGTATCACTGGTTTACGGCCAGATGAATGAGCCGCCGGGTAACCGTCTGCGCGTTGCATTAACAGGTTTGACAATCGCTGAAAACTTCCGTGATGAAGGCCGTGACGTATTGATGTTTATCGATAACATCTACCGTTACACACTGGCCGGAACCGAGGTATCTGCACTGCTGGGCCGTATGCCTTCAGCGGTGGGTTACCAGCCGACCCTGGCTAAGGAAATGGGTGATCTGCAGGAGCGTATCACTTCAACCAAGACCGGTTCCATCACGTCCATCCAGGCGGTATACGTACCGGCGGATGACTTGACCGATCCGTCACCAGCTACCACCTTCGCGCATTTGGACGCGACCGTAGTACTGTCACGTAACATTGCCGAGCTGGGTATTTACCCTGCGGTTGACCCGCTGGATTCGACCAGCCGTCAGCTGGATCCGCTGGTAGTTGGTCAGGAGCACTACGAAGTGGCGCGTGCCGTTCAGGGTACTCTGCAGCGTTATAAAGAACTGAAAGACATCATCGCGATTCTGGGTATGGACGAGCTGTCGGAAGAAGATAAAGCTACCGTAGCCCGTGCGCGTAAAGTTGAGCGCTTCTTCAGCCAACCGTTCTTCGTGGCGGAAGTATTCACCGGTTCACCGGGTAAATACGTATCCCTGAAAGAAACCATCCGCGGCTTTAAAGGTATTATCGACGGTGATTATGATCACCTGCCGGAACAGGCCTTCTACATGGCCGGTACCATTGATGAAGTGGTCGAAAAAGCCAAGCAAATGGAGCAGAAGGCAGCTTAAGGCTGTCTTCTGAACAGAGTCAAAACCTCCATACAGAACACGGTATTAAGTAATGAACACCATCAAATGCGACATCGTCAGCGCTGAAAAATCCATCTTTTCCGGAGAAGCCACCATGGTTTTCGCCACCGGCCAGATGGGCGAGCTGGGTATTGCCCCGCGTCATGCCCCGCTGCTGACCAAACTGGCCCCGGGCCAGGTTCGCCTGCAACAGGCAGATGGTGAAGAACTGGATTTCTACGTATCCGGCGGTCTCCTCGAAATCCAACCCCACCTGGTCACCGTTCTGGCCGACACCGCCGAACGTGCTGAAGACCTAGATGAAGCTGCAGCTATGGCGGCCAAAGAAGAAGCTGAGCGGGCACTGGCAGATCGTGCAGGGGAGCATGATATTGCTGAAGTGCAGGCGCAGCTGGCGATGGCGCAGGCGCAGTTACAGGCTTTGGCGCGGTTGCGAAAGAAGATTAGTCGATAAATAACGCTTGCTCATAAATATTTGCTCAATCTACTGCTGATCAAATCAAAGAAATCAGTATTTGACCTAAGCTGGACTATCAGTGGATAGGTAAGATGTCATGATTCATGATAAGGATATCAAAGTGATAATTGACATCAGTGTAATTAGTGGCCACAATTTAACCTTGGGATGGCTATTTTCTAGAAGTTTCATATAAGTAAATATTTTTTAGGCCTAGTTCAATTGGGGTTTAACTATGGTGTTCTCTGGGGAGCTTACATTTCTACTAATAATGATTGCGGCTTTAGGTCTTGTCCTGTTGGGCTTTACATTAGGTAAGTATTGGATTCATACTGTCGTAACCATATTAATAGTAACAACCACGTTTACTGCTGGTAAGCTAATTACTGTTTTTGGGGTGACTGCAAGCATTGCCACGCCAATATATGCCGGAATATTTCTGGCGACAGATGCGCTACATGAGTTCTATGGGAAAGCTGCAGCGAGAACAGCAGTTTGGAAAGGGTTTTTAGCGTTAATAGCAGTTACAGTATTAGGCCAGTTAATTGCATCATTTCCACCAGTCGAAGGAGATGCTATTGGGAACGGCCTTAGTGAGGTGTTATCGTTTATTCCTAATTTATTTATTGGTAGTGCGTTGGCGTATATGATATCTCAAAATATAGATATCAGAATATATGGCTATTTAAAAGAGAAGCATCCAAATTTACCTCTTTTTGTCAGAAATAACTCATCTACAATTGTCTCTCAATTGATTGATTCAATAATTGTATATTCAATCGCCTTCTATTATGTGCCAGATTTAATATCTATTATTTTGGTAGCATGGCTGTTTAAAATAATTGTGGCAATATTTGATACCCCATTCATTTATGCCATGAAAAGTTTCAAAGAAAGAGAATTAAATAATACTAATACAGAGTGATTTAGTATAAAGAATATAGCGAGGGGCTGGTAATGTGGTTCATTAGAATTGGTTTCGTTTTTTTAATCATATTAACTGCATCAATGTGCAATGCGCAAACTCAATACGGTCAATTGCATTTAGAGTTTGATAAAACTGGTAGTGTAAATGCATATGTTTCATTTCCTGTGATTGGCATGTCACCAATCTTTACTCTAATTGGTCTAAAACGAAATACCACAGCAAGGACTTTCTCAGAAGGTGGTCCGCCGTTCTATGGAACAATTCACAGGGCAAGTGATGGAGATGTTCAAAACTTCTTTGTTGGTGTAACAGGTGAGGTTAGTGAAAGCGTAGGCGTTTTCTTTGATAGCCAACCAGTTTTAAATGAGGAAGATGTAGACTATCGCTTAGAAATGAATCTAGTGCAGGGGCAGCATATCGATATTATGAGGGAGAAATTGGAAGATAATTTTCTTCCAATCAAACATGTACGTGTCAACCGGCCTGATTGGGGAGAGATTACAACTGTAACATTTGGCGCAGACTACCCAAGAGAGATGCAGACACTTCAGCATAAACATATTATTTTAGGAAATAACGGCGCAATTAGATTTGAAATTAAGGTAAATGAAGACCCGGTTTATCTAAAGTTGATGCTCTTGCTAAAAGAAAATATTGCAATATTATTAATATGCTTAGGTGTTGGTGCAGCTATATCACAGCTTTTTTCCGGTTCAAAATGGGAGAAATTCATAAGAATATTAATTATGTCTGTCGGAATATCTTTGCTTGCATATTTGATTTTAGAGGTTATAAATCAAAAGAATATTATGGTTATAGTTAGCAATCATTTCCCTTTAATTCTAGTTATGTTATCTGCGACGTGTACTGCGATTTTCTTCAGGCAAGCTAGTAATTTGCTTGCAAATCTTAGAGAAATAATTGGCAAAGGATAGCGAATATCAGTGTATTCACAGAAAAATGAAAGGCCAAGCGACATTCAGGGAGTTTAAGTCTGCTCTATGTAATGAGAACAAGATAATTTCTAGCATTCTATCTAATCATTTTAAAAAATATATAGTTGGACCTGTTATAGATATTGGTTCTGGCGTCGGCGATATTGCCAATAATGCATTCCCTGATACCAAAGCATATTTAATTGATCGAAATGAAGAAATAGTTCCAAATCTATCAAAAAATCATAAATGGATAGTTGGGGACTTTTTAAGGATGGGGTTAGGTCAAATTCCCTTCGATGGTACAGTTTTATTATCACATGTTATCCAGTATCTAGATTCTGATTTAGAACAACTTAAACGCCAAATAAATAAAATTAGACCAATTAATATCATCGAGGTTAGAAATGATAATACAGGTTTATTTTGGGGATTGATAACTGAGTTAAAGAAAATAGTACCAAATCATAATTGTGAAGTTAAGGTTGATTTCGCACCCCCAGAGATGTCTTTAGTTGATAGGAAAAAATTCACAGCTAAATTAACGTGTCGCACATTTCATGAATTGGCATATGTGATTGTTAGATTCATCATGGATGCAACTGTATCGGCTCGCATAATTGCACGAGCAAGTAATGTTTTAGATGATGCACTTGAGCGGCCAGAGTTAGATATTCCTGAATCTGTATGGGTTCATTCAAGAATGAGAGAATTATGAATAGAGAGAGTATTGAGCTAAGTAATATTGACCAGTTATTTGATTTTGAAAATGGAAATATCATAAAGAATGAATTACTTGCTTCCGGAAAAAGAATTAGAAGATCATTTGCCGAATTATTCTCAGGTTATAATTTAAGAGGAGAAGATGTCTTGAATGAAACATGTCGCGTAGATGCATATTCAGGTACAGTGCATGTCGGAAGTATTGGGTTTTATACTTACTGCGCGCATCATTTTGCTCCATTTTTTGGTAAAGCTGATGTGATTTATCACCCTAATGAAATAATAACAGGGTTAGGGAAAATTGTTAGGTTAGTTAAAGATGTGCATGCAAGAAGGCTGCAAATACAAGAAACAATGACTAAGGATATTGCAGACGATATTATGGCTTGCTTGTCAGCTAAAGGTGTTCGTGTAATTACAAGAGCAAAGCATTTATGCATTTGTAGCAGAGGCCCATCTGACGATAACAGTTGGACTGAGGTGGTATATGCAAAAGGAACTCTAAATAAAGAATGTAAGTATATTCGTTCAGGCGAAATCAGTAAGTGATTCTTGTAAAGCAGTCATAAAAGTCTTGATTTGAAACAAGTGAAAGTTTATAAAATATAATTACAGATTCTGTAATAACAATATCAAATATAAATTAGAGAAGGTGCCAACAAATAGTGTGAATATAGTACCCTTAATAATATTAAATATTATATTTTACTAATCTAAAAGTTAAAAATGAATAGCATTACTGAATTAATAATTCAAAACGTTCTAAGTGCAATAGCTGGTATTTTAATTGCTATATTTACAATCCGTTCTCAAAAAAGCAAAAAGCATATTGTATATCATACATCATCTACTCCTTTAATAAAATTTAAACCAAAAGAGGAGCAATGCTTAAATGTCACAGTTAGAGAATCAGTGTTAACAGGAAATGTTGAAGATAACAGTCAGGTGATGGTATCTAATGCTTATGGCCATTCCATAACTATCAAAAATACTGGTAATGATGTTGTAGAAGATATTAGATTGCACATAGAATTCGATCAAGACACTAAAGTATTGGAGTTTTCAAGCATTCCTGAGAATGGCGAGGCATACGACATAAAGTTCATTCGCTCATTGGGCTCTTTAAATAGTGTCACATTATTCATTCCATATATAAACGAAAGAGGAATAGTGCATGCATCAATTATCACTGCGGATAACAAGGATGCAAATGTTGTGAAAGTTTCTGGTGAGGGCAAGAATATTTTTGTCAAGCAATATAAAGAAAGATATGAGATTATTAAAGTCTTACTTTCTATGGGCCTTATATTATTCGGGATATTACTGTTTGACCAAGAATCGGCTCCAAATATGCTGCCAACAGTAATTCTTGAGTTCCTCGGTGCGGAAATTACTACAGTTGAAAAAGAAATAGCAGTATGGCCTAAACATAGTTTGATAATTGGGTGGACATTGTTTGCGCTAGTTTCAGTATTTTTGGTTTATCATGCTATATCAAAATCATTATCTACGGAGTCAAAAAAACTTTGGGAGTAACTGTAGCTAGCCTTTAGGGCTGCTTTATATGTCGGATATAAGTTTTATATTGTATAGTTAGAGCTAGCACTTTAATCTTAAAAAGATTACATAAATATGTTAGGAAGTTAAGCTGCTTTCTATGAGCTGGTTTACATACCACGTATGTTGTTTTAGGATGAATAACGCTTTTTTGTAATTAAGATGGCATATATGAAGCTTAAGGATGTACTTGCATTACTAGAGTCCAACCAAGACGAACGTGGCATCAAACATTGGAATGACCGCTGCGCTAAAGACTCCGGTCTCAAAAGCTTCGGCATCGGTCTCACCAAACTGAGAAAGTTAGCAAAGCAGGTCGGCAAGAATCATGAACTCGCACTAGAACTCTGGCAAAGCGATATCTACGATGCCAAGATCATCGCTCTACTAATCGATGACCCCAAGCTTATAACGCCTGAACAGGCCGAACAGCAAGTTGAGCAGCTGAATGGCGGTTACCTGGCCCATGTGTTTTCAGCGTGCGGTACGCCATTAGCTAAGACCCCTTTTGTCCAAGAATTAGCAGACAAATGGATGGTCAGCGATAACCCTGTGCGTAAACGCTGTGGTCATGGATTGTTGTACGAGTTGTCTAAATCCAAGAAGAAGAGCGCGCCGGATGATGCCTATTTCCTGGAGCAAATAGAACGGATCGGCGATACAGTCGTTGCTGAAGAAATTGATGTGCAAATGGCAATGGGATCTGCTTTGATGGGTATGGGTGGTCGCAATAAGACTTTGCATGGACCTGCCTTGAAAGTCGCAAAATTCATGGGTCCAATCGACTTTGATCCCGACGGTAGATGCGATCCTTTCGACGTCGAGAAGCACCTTACTAGTGACTACATCAAAGAAAAGCTCGGAGTATAAGCTACCTCCTGATAGCTTTAACCGAACTTCATCATAAGATACTGTTCGTATACCAAGTCTGCAAATAGACGTAAGTACTGGCTGTGACCACTCGCCAGCTACGGTATCTAGACTAACCTGGGAGAACGCTTTATGTGGATTAGAGCCGTATCAATAATTCTTGGCTTTTATCTATTCACTGTAACAGTGGTGGCACAGGACGAGAGCCAACCGGGGTACCAATACACCACAAAAGGTACAAGAATCTTCTCTAATGCAGATCAAAGCTTTCTGGCTAAGATACTGGTCGAAGATGCCAACCTGGGCAGTGAGGAAGTGAAAGTCGCAGAGCTAACCTTCCCTTCCGGCTATGCAGGTAGCGGTCATCTGCATGGTGCTATAGAAATATTCTATGTTTTGTCCGGCCGATTCGGTCATAGCGTGAATGGTGTAGATGCCGTCCTGGGACCTGGTGAAATTGGCATTGTGAAACCCGGAGATACCGTGATCCATTCGGTACACAGTGAAGAACCCGCAGTTGTATTGACCATTTGGGTACCAGGTGGTGAGGGTGCGCCGAGTTTCAGTGGCTTGGTGGAACGTCCGATTGAAACGGGGGATGGAAAGTAATAACTCAGATTTTCTGACAAACCCCTGACATAAGTAGATGCGTAAGCATTTACACTTATTCAGACATATCCTCGGAGATAGTCTGGAATGAGAGCAGCGCTAACCGCCGTATTTTTGATTTTCACACTGAACCTATCGTTATCTGCAGCGGAATTCCCACCCAAAGAGCTGGTGAACTTGAAGGTCTTACCCAGCGACACCACCCCTCGCCAGCTAATCGGTGTAATGCGGGGATTCGCCGGCGGATTGGGTGTGCGTTGCTGGTATTGTCATGTCGGCGAAGAAGGTCAGGATTTGTCTGAGTTCGATTTTCAATCGGATGAAAAACCCACCAAGCTGAAAGCCCGTGAGATGATGCGAATGGTTCAAGCCATCAACAGCCAGCATCTGGCCAACCTGACTGAGCGTTCCGACCCGCCCATCGAAATAAACTGTGCGACCTGCCATCACGGTTTGACCAAGCCAGTCACTCTCCAGGACGAATTGCTGAAAACCTATGACGATGGAGGCTTGGATGCGGTTGTCTTGCAGTACCGGGAGCTACGTGAACAGTTCTACGGTGGTTGGTCTTACGATTTCAGTACCCGGTCACTCAATACAGTGGCGGAAACCCTGGGCAGAAGAGGGAATCTGGAAGACGGAATTGCAGTCCAGAAAATGAATATTGAATTCAATCCTGATGAACCCTTTACCTTCACACTGCTGGGTCAACTACATGAGCGCAACAATCAAATCCGGGAAGCCATACAAGCATGGGAAACCGCACAAAGATTGCTACCGGCAGAGGATGCATTTATCCAGAGCACACTCAAACGACTGAAAGAAAAACAGGAAGGCGCAGAATAGTGCCTTCCTGATAGTAAGTATTACGAGCTCAGTGTTGCTGCTGCATTAAACAAATCCATCGCAGATGTCTGCCGAATAGCTCCACGCTGATCAAACGGCCCGTACCAGGCCAACCCGAAATAATCATTGCTGCCATCATTCTGCCTGTCGGTGTTCCAGGCAGAATCGGCATTACGTTGAATAAAATCAGCGTAAACCGGGTTATTGGCGGTCTGATTCAGCATACGAAGATAGCGGATAAAAATCCCTTTAAACTGAGGTGCATTTCCTTCGTGACAGTTGTGGGTTCGCTCACACGGTTCCTGCAGAATGCCGTCTTTGACCAGGTGTGTGATGGTGGCAGTGGCGATCTGATTAGCTGTATCCAGCAGGCTTTTGTCGCCATTGATCTTGTATAGATTCATCAAACCGCCCAGTATCACACCCTGGTTGTATGTCCAGGTGGTTTCACCGTTATTCACGCAGGGGTTGGGCGTGTCGGGTTTGGTCAGTCCGTCGTTGATTAGTGATTGCGAATTGATCAGGCCGGTCTGCTGAAACCACGACCATTCCTGTCTGAACCAGTAACTGTACAGCGGGTCGCTGGTGACCAGGAACAGACTGGTGGACAGCATCAGAAACAGCTCGTTGGTAATAGCGTTTTTGTAGGGTGGGTCATCGGAATTTTGCCAGCGGACACCGCCTCTGCATATATCGCTCCACGCTTTGGAATACACTTGCTTGAAGATGATTTCGGCCTGGTCGAGGTACTGTTTGTTGTTGGTCAGCAAATAGGCCTCGACGAATGAAATGCCCCACCATTGCACATCATCAAAATAGCCAAAGCCGAATTTGGTTTCATTCTGATAATAGTTTAAGCATGCCTGGGCAATTGCATCCGCCCCGGTCCAGCCGGACCATTTGGAATAGTCCAGCACAGCCTGCAGCGAGTTGGCATTGTTCCAAAAGCCGGCACCCTGCCACTGGCCATTGGAATACCATTGCTGCAGGGTATCAAAGCAGGCCGTTGCCCTTTGTTGGTTAGTGTTGCTCATGATCCCCTCTCCCGTTAGCTACAACTAGCCTGTGTAGACGGTCTTCTGCCCGTATAGCACCTGCGAAACCTGAGACAGATAATCACTGCTGTCGTTATTGGTCAGGTTGTAGTACAGGTACACACTATAGTCCTGATTGACTGTCGACTGAGCAAGCTGCGCAGCAGTACCTGGAGGGGTATAGGATTGAGCACCCGGGTCAATATTGACGGCTGCCGGCGCCAGGTAAGCCTTGCCCAGACCAGGCACGTTGGGTGGGCTGAAGGTACCGTAAATGGCATTCCAGCTGTAATTGATGAGATCACCGACTACGATACCATTATAGGACTGCGTGCCGGTGGCGGGACCATAGAAGTAAAAGGAAATAATCTTGTCCGGAATCTGTTGACGCAATGATGAAATCAACAGTGGAAAGGAGCTCTCATTGGTTGTACCGGTAGAGTACTCATCGTCAAAATCAACGCCGTCCAGGCCGTAATAGTTGACTGCTTTGCTCAACTGCGTGGCGAAGTTCTCCGGGGCATTCCCGGTCAAAGTGGTGATGCCGGCCTGCTGGTGATTACCCAATATCGATAGCAATACTTTAATGCCCTTAGCCTGCAGTTTGGCAATGGCGCCTGACTTCAGAGTTGCTGTGACAGTATCGTTGAAATACAGCTCAGGCTTATCAGAGGTGCCGTTGATATTAGCTGCGAAAATTATCGCAATGTCGAACAGCTGACTGCCGTCCTCCAAAGTGTAATCGCCCACATTGATGAGATTACTGGAATTGGTTTCTACATAGCAGGTGCCGGTAATTGAATTTGAACTAGTGCTCATAATGTTCTCCCTTTGTTGTAGTGACTGTCGGGTATGCTGCCCGGTGCTGGTTTTCAATAAGCTGGCAGTGGGTCAGTGAATTGAGAATGTAAGCTGAATTACCAGCACAAATTCTGATGTAAAAATACCTGAGCACACCAAGTTTTAAGGACCCCCTAGCCGCCTTTATTTCAAACTCAGCGTAGCATGCTCCTGGGATAACCGTCCACATCCCTTGATCATCTCCAGCAGTGGCAGCACCCTCGAATGGGTCCCTGTCCAGGCAGGTTTTCTGAGGTCCAACCTATGCCATCGGTCATGTTGACCGGTAAAATTCTCGTTGCTAATATAATAGTTCGAATCGAACTAATTAGAGAATTCCCATGAAACAACTAGACAGAATTCAATCGATCACATCTGCATTCGCAGCAATACTAATGATCAGTACCGCAGCTATTGCTGATGTGGATTTCCCAACCGCTACGCCGCAGTTGCTGTTTGCCGGTGATACGCAGGTTTTGACGATGAATAAAGTTGCCGGACGGGACCTGGTGCAGGTTTATATTGGTGATGCTGGGCCGTATGATTTTCTGATTGATACGGGCGCCAGCGTCAGTGTTGTGGATACAGACATTGCTGAGGAGCTTGGCCTTGAAGTCATCGGTAATATGGATATCGGTGCGCCGGGAGGTGATCAGGTCGCATCCGATATGGTATCGATGCCGGAGCTTAGGATTAACGAGCTGAGCATCAAGAACAGTACACCACTGGTATTTGGTATCAGTCAGATGACAGCGGGCATTATGCAGGGCGTACTGGGTATGGATCTGTTCAGGGAGGTGTTGCTTACCATCGATGCTAAACGTGGTATCGCATCGGTATCTCGAGGCTCACTGAATCCGGGTTCGCCCGAGTCAATTGAGTATGACGACAGCCAGGGCCGCATGATATTCGATATCACAGTGGCAGGACGTACCGTTCCCACGCAAATAGATACAGGGTCTCCTGCCGCATTTACATTGCCGGCTGATCTGCAGGATATACTGCCAACCGATGCACAATCAGAACGCAAGGCTGCCGTGCAACTGGTTGGCAGCCAGCGACAGGTTTCCACGCTTCGGCTGAATGGCAGCATCACATTTGCAGGGATTAATTATGAAAACCCTGAAGTGTCTTTCATGCGGCCTTCTCCGCAAACCGGCAATATTGGCCAGAGCATCCTTTCAGATATGGTTATCAGTGTTGATCAGCGGAACAGGCTGCTGGCCTTCAGGCCGTCGCAGCCTGTTGAACGCAAAGTAGCTGCTGAACAGCGGGCTGAGGCTGGAGATCAGCCGAGAACGCTGGGTATCCGTTTTGGTGGAGGCCCCGGTTTGTCGCTGGCTAACGTGTCAGATGTGGCTGATGGATCACTGGGTGAGCAGGCAGGTTTTCAGGCAGGTGACATCATCGTCAGCCTGAATGAAACACCAATGGCTGATATCGGGGTGGCCCAACTTGGGACATTGATTCGCAGTGAGCAGCCATTGCGTTTCGTTGTCGATCGTGAAGGTGATATGGTTCATATCGATATCGAATAATCAACTGGATTAATACTGGTGCCAAAACTCAGTGAACTGGAAGGCGTAGCCCTGGGCATAGTGTCCCGAGATGGCCCGTGTACACCGTATGCGGTCCGGAAGTTTCTGAAGCACTCGCCTTCATCGCATTGGCAGGGGTCTGCCGGTTCAATTTATCCGATGCTTTCACGGCTGGAACAGCAAGGGCTGGTGAAATCCAAAACCGATGCAGCGGATGGCCGTGGACGCAGGCTGTTGTACATTACTGCAAAGGGAAAAAAAGCGCTGACGCAATGGATCAACCGGGGTACCGAACCTGAGCTGGTCTCTGCAATTTCCGATCACATCAGAACCCGGGTGTTTTTCATAGGCTCGTTGACCGCCGAACAACGGTGCGCATTTGTGGCTGAATCATGTAAGGCTTTGAATGAGTTTTTACAGATTACCGAGCAGCGTCTCGATGAAACGGACCGGGATACCGATCCATTCGCCTGGTTCGCCTGTGAGAATGTGGTGTTGCAGGCAAAAGCCAGAGCACAGTGGCTGGCCGGCTTTCAGGAGGCGCTGGAAAAATTGGAAACCGGTAAGTAACAACGCACTGAATAGCCGGCGTTGAAGGCGAGTTACAACTAAGCGCAAAGACAATGATGTCGGTACGCCTTGTGTTATGGTTGCCGATACGGGAATTCATTGATATGTGCTCGCGATGAAAAATAACGTTTTGATTCTGTTGCTGCTTTACATAGCTGCCGGCCATTCACTTGCAGATCAGACCTATGTCTGCAGCAATGCTGACGGCGAGCAGCAAAGAACCATAAAAGTGATTTATCAGGATCAATCAAGCAAGGTTCCCTGTGAGGTCAGTTATCAGGCTGACGGTAAGGAGCAGGCATTGTTTCGCTCGCAGGACCGAGAGGGTTTTTGCGAAAAAAAAGCATTGGAGTTCGTACAGCATCAGCTTGATCTGGGAATGGCATGTGGCGATATAACTCCATTACTACAAGTGAAGCCGGAAGCCCTGGAGGTATATTCTCCAGAGCAGGTCGCATCGTATAAAAAGGCGGCGGTATTTTCACAGGCGGTTTCAGTCATGACGCCATTCAAGATGATGATGACCGAGTATTACCATATGGAAGGTGAATATCCCGATAGCCTGCAAAAAATAGGCTTACGGCCTGAGGATATGAAAACCAGTGCCTATGTGAGTGATATGACAATTGGCGCCGGTGGTGAAATTTATGCACAGGGTAATCAGGATCTTGGGCTGGATACGGTCATTATGCTTAAACCGGACCTGACACTCGGCGGTTATATGCATGAGTGGAGTTGTTCAACCAATATCAGAGATATTGATTACTGCGAGCATGATGCAGAACTGCTATATCCAATGGAGAAAAAGACACTACAGTCTAATTAAATTCACAAAAGAATTAATTGAAGGGTTTTATCAAAACGACCAGTTGAGAATCTACTGGCGAAAAGAATCAAAGGGGGAAACAAAGTGAATAAAAAATCACCTGTACCACTTAATGAAAACAGGCCATTATGTGGAGTCGTTGTTTATGAAATCTCTGAAGGCACACTACACGGTAAGTGGACAGTCAATAACTCGAAATATATAGGCACTATCGGCCGCGAGGTTGCAACCGGAGGAAAACCCGGTGTGTTGGAAGGGGATTATGATGTAGAAATATTTCATGGTGACACGGATGATGAAAAACGGATATATCAAGGCAAGCTGAAAATAACTGGCCTGGGCGCTACATATCAACTCGAATGGTCGAGCCCAACGGGGAATTACAGTGGTCTTGGGCTGTTGACTGGAGATAACATGCTTGTGGCTAATTACTGGAATGAGTAAGCTTGAGTGACGCACAGAAGATGGATTTTCCACAAGTATGCAATTTAACAGGATAAGCTGGTTGAATATCTATCCATCATCAGTGATTATCGGAGAATACCCATAATAAACTGACCTGAAATGCCACTTTGGATACAGCTGATCATCCTAGTCTTGTCTGTCGCTGCTGTAATCGCTCATTTCAAACTGAGAGCATCTGAAGTCAACGGGCAGATGATGCTGAGTCATAATTGTCTCCTGATAACCATATCTGCAACCAGGGGTAAAGGTCAGCATAAACTGACGCGTATCACAGTCGGTAATGACGTTATTCAGCGATGGTCTTTACAGCCGCCCGAAGGCTTCAGGGCAATCCTGTTTGTCGACCAGGTCACTGAAGATGATGATCAATATTCCAAAGTAGAAGCGCAGGAAATGGATAGCCGGCTAACTTGCTGGCAGGGTCAATTAAAGTTGGGTGCAGGTTCTTCAGTTAGTATTGAGCTCCCAGTGCAACCGGTAGCTGATGGTGCACTGGAAGTGAAAATATCTTACGACACCGTTCAGCAGACTCAGCCAGGCATCAAGCAGACCAGGCATGACAACTTGCATCTTGCGATATGAAAATAACCATGACGTGAATTGGTGCGCAGATTGGTTTCTTATGATCGACAATTGCCTGGCGAACATTACTCATCAGGTATGAGGATCCATGTGTTGTCGGTAAGCTGGAAGCGTCGTCAATAGAGACAGTATAGTCAGTAAATATTATTGGAGTTAACGGTGAGCACTAATGATACAGTTCAGATTTCAACAACAGCGGCTGGAATTTATGATGAATTCTTCGTGCCGGCCCTGTTCAGTCAATGGGCTGATAAAGTCGTTACAGCGGCAGAAATAAGATCAGGACAAACTGTTTTGGATGTTGCCTGCGGCACCGGGGTGTTGACGCTTGCTGCAAAACAGGCTGTTGGTGATCAAGGTGCGGTAACTGGTTTGGATATCAATCCAGGGATGCTGGCCGCTGCGAGCAGTAAGTCAAAAGCTGTTGACTGGCGCATCGGTGATGCCAGGTCATTGGATTTTGCAGATGATGTGTTTGATCACGTAATCAGTCAATTCGGGTTGATGTTCTTCAGTGACCCGACATCTGCGGTGGCAGAGATGGTGCGGGTTACCCGGCCGGGAGGACGGATAACACTGGCAGTCTGGGCATCTTTGCAGGACTCGCCAGGTTATCTGGCTGTGGTGAAATTGCTTGGAGACTTATTTGGCGACCACGTTTCAGGTGCTGTTGAAGCACCGTTTAGTCTGGGTAATAAAGAAGTTTTTCAGGCTATATTTACTAATGGAAATGTAAGTGTCGAAATCAATACTGCGCAAGGGGTTGTCGAGTTTCCATCGGTCGAAGCATGGATGCATACTGAAATTCGCGGCTGGACTTTAGCGGATCAGATTACTGATGAACAGTTTGATCAATTATTATCAGCAGCGAATGAAAAACTGATTAGATTTACTGATACAACGGGCCGGGTTAAATTTCCCATTGGTGCGCATATTGCTACAGTTGATGTATAAAAGGTCTATAGTCCTGATGAATTATGGTGGACAGATCAACAAACCACCAATAAGTATGGAAACTTTAAGAGGTCATTAATGAAAACACCAGAATATGAAAGTATCGATCTGATTTATCGTTTTTTCGAAGAGGTCTGGAATAAAGGGCGGGAAGAAGCCATCGATGAAATGTACGTGCCTGAAGGTCAGGCGTATGGTTTAGGTGAGCAATACCGGAAGGGGCCGGAGCAATTTAAGCTGTTGCATCGTCTCATCCAGGAAAACTGCTCTGACATTCATGCAGTGGTTGAAGATGTTATTGCAGCAGGCGACAGGGTTTCCATGCGCGGCGTGTTGACCATGGTGCATAAGGCAACCGGCAGGCAATTAAGACTTGAAGGTGGCTCATATAACAGAATTAAAGACGGCAAGATCGTTGAAGCCTGGAATGGTTGGGACTTTATGGGAATTCTGCTATCGCTGGGTGTGGTGACGGAAAACTGTCTGGCGAATGCTTTGTGTGGCAACCAGAATTAGCCAAACAGATCGGGCGGCATTTTCTGCCAGCCGCAACGTTGCATGTCTACCTGAAAATCTGCAATAAATTCGACGCCTTCCTGCTTCAGCAGTTTTTGCTGGCGCTCTCGCTCACCCGGGTTGGAACGGGCGGCAATCTCGCCTGAAGCCATTACCACTCTTTGCCATGGGATGGACGGGTCGGTTACTGCATGTAAAGCGTGACCCACATAGCGACCGTCTCTGGGGCGGTCTGCCAGCAGGGCAATCTGTCCATAGCTGGCGACTTTACCGGCGGGGATATCTCTAATAATGTCGTAGAACAGCTTATACAGCTCGGCTTCACTTAAGCCATCGTAGTCTTTGCTCAATTTAATTATCCTTTGTAATATCCAAACAGTACCCTACGCAGTAATTCAGCTCATTTAATAATGAGGTGGAACCTCATCTCCGGCTTGGTGTGCTGTGCTTTCAATCAGGCTGCCCATGCGTTCCTGTAAATGCTTGCAGGTGGCCTGTAACGCCATGATTTCACTTTGCTGTCTGACAATGACATCATTCAGATCGGTCAGCATCTGTTCCTGAAAAGTCAGCCGGGTTTCGATTTCATCAAGACGGTCTGTGCTCATGGCGATGTGTGTGCAATTTAATTGAGGTGCATTTTAACGTGGTGATGAGTAACCGTCATATTTGGCAGTAGCGGGAATCGGGGAAGTTCAACATTGTTGAATTGCTTAGCGCTGTGTCGCCTTAAACAGCAGAGACCGCAATTGAAACAACCCGGTACCAGGAGGGGATTATGAGTCTCGGGCAGAGCAAAATAATAAAAAATTACCCTTTATCAATAGGACTCAACACAATATGGCTGTTGATGGTTGTATTGATATCAGGCTGTTCAACGGTCTTCACCAGCGTGGAACCCAATAGCGGGGCAACCTGCGACATTATTGAGGTACAGCGTGAAGAAGGCCGCCGGCACCGATGCGGGATTCATATGGTTGAATTTGACGGCAGGCCTGCCGAAGGTATTTGTCTGGAAGGATCCGGCCTATCGTCATGCAGTCCGGAACGAAGCGGAGATGATTTGATCTTCACTATTCCGGAAAGCTGGCCCGAAGGTAGCGGGACATTGAGTGTAGAGCAGAGCATCCGCGGGACCGGGTGTGCTCTGTTGGGAACATTCGGCAGCGACAGGTATGAATTCCCGTTTACTGTCACCGAACAGCGGCGGTCGCCTGTAATAACAAGCTTTACTGCTGACGATCCAACCATTACTGCAGGCGATTCAACGACATTACGCTGGAATGTCACCGGTACGACCACCAGCGTGCAGCTTGATGCAGGTGCGGTTCCGGCGTCCGGCACTCGGACGATAACACCAGACAGTACCCAGACGTATCGATTGACTGCTGAAAATGACTGCTTAAGTTCATTTGGTTCCGTAACAGTATGTGTTAATACACCACAGGCCGCACCTGTACTGACCAGTGTCGATTCCGCCCGCCCGGGAGGTGCTTTCCGTGCCAATGGTCGCAATCTAACCTATAACTCATGCGCTGGTGCTGCCTCGTCATCTCTGGTGTTTACCCAGGGTGGAACCACTTTACCTGCGGTGGTTGATGCATCGCCGGGTGATCGGAGAATGGATGTCACGCTTCCTGCTGCGATGATGCCTGGCGATGCAACTGTTGCGGCACGTGTCGGCACAATGACAAGTGAACCATTTGCATTCACAGTGGAAGGCCGGCGGGATGGTGATTTCCGTCCCGTAACTCTGCGCCAGTCAGGCACTTTCCCCTGTGGCAGTTCAGGCCGCACGCTAACGGTAACCAGCGGGTCGGGCAGCCGCCGTACGGCGGAGTTCAGGCAAGGCAGCACTACCCTGGCCAGTTTTAATTTTGATATCGGTACCGGGCCTTCGGGCGCAGCCGTCTCACCCGGTTGTGAACACGCCGTTGTGGTGGGGCAGAACACCACGCCGGGAACGGGAGATGTCTACAGTTTGAATATTTATGATCTGGAAGATGGCCCCAGCCTTTCGCGTGTGCGTCAGACGAATCTGGGTACCGGTGTGCAGGTGCTTTTCAGCCAGGATGACAGCGTTGCATTATATAAAGCCCAGGATAATTCTGCCGGTGGTGCGGGGTTTGCAGCCATCAGTTTGCATGACATGGAAAGAAGGCGGGCGATTTCCGGACCGGCACCGGGTATCACTTGCAGCATGTGTAATTCAATCAATGCGAACATCACTATGTTTAACGATATTAACGTGATATTTGACGGCCGGAGTTTAGGCGGTCCGTACCCGATTGAATAAGTGCTGTAATCAGCAGCCGCTGGGAGCGGCATAGAAGGTCCTGGCTATCATGGTAAACTTGCATGGATATGATTTAGTAAAGGACATCCATGCAGAGCAGGCTCGACATCACAAAAAACTGGTTGCCGCGTTATACCGGTATGCCGCTGGACAAATTCGGCGACTATATACTGCTGACCAATTTTGATAATTACGTCCAGTCATTTTGTGAGAAGTTCGGCTGTGATATTTATGGCCAGGGCAGGCCAATGCAGGCGGCCACCAATGACGCCGGATTAAGTATCATTAATTTCGGTATCGGGTCACCCAATGTGGCAACCATTATGGATTTGCTCAGCGCCCGGCAGCCCGAAGGTGTCCTGTTTCTGGGTAAGTGCGGCGGACTGAAAAAATCCACCGAGCTGGGGCATTTCATCCTGCCGATTGCCGCTATACGCGGAGAAGGCACCAGCAATGATTATTTCGACCCGGCAGTACCTGCTTTACCATCGTTCAAGCTGCACAAATTTGTATCGGATAAAATTATCGAACGGGGGTTCGAATACCGCACGGGCGTGATCTATACCACCAACCGCCGAGTGTGGGAGCACGATCAGGCTTTTCATCAGAAGCTGGCCGATATGACCTGTATTGGTATAGATATGGAAACCGCTACTTACTTCATCGTCGGGCACAAAAATGAAATTGCCCGGGGCGCATTGTTACTGGTATCTGATGTACCGACCACGCCTGATGGCATTAAAACCGAGGCTTCAGATAAAAAAGTGACCGAAGATTTCGCCCGGCATCATCTGGAAATCGGTATCGAAGCGATGACCGATATCGGTGAGAAAGGCGAGCAGATTAAGCATTTCCAGTATTAAGTGGAATGAAGGATTAACTGCCGGTCTGCATCTCCTGCTTAAATGTCAGCTCTATAAATTCAGCCGGACGGATCATCTGCAGGGTAACCTGTACAATCATATAGCCTTCCAGGATATCCTGCTTTGTCATGGTGCTGCCAATGCCGCATTCCACGGTAAAGGCTTCAGAAGCAGTAGCGCCCATTAGCCCGCCCTGTGACCAGACGCCCTGGAGAAAACTTGAGACCATCGCAGTGACTGTCGACCAGGTTTTACCGTCATTGGGGGCAAACACGAATTGATCCAAGGCAGTTTTGATCGATTGCTCGATATAGATCAGGGTGCGGCGCACATGAATATAGCGCCAGTCATTGCTGTTGCCATCCAGCGTCCGTGCGCCCCATACCACGCTGCCGCGGCCGGGGAATTCGCGAATAGCGTTCACTGCTTTACCGTCGAGGGGTACGTTCAAGTCACCCTGCTGTTCATTATCAAGCTTAAAGCTGGGGTTATTAACAGCGGTCAAGCTAATATTAGCCGGTGCATTCCACACACCTTTGGTGTTGTCGACAGTGGTATAAATACCGGCCATTGCACCGCTGCAGGGCAGCTGGTTGATATCATGCAGCAGCATAGTCTCGATGTCTTTCAGCAGAGGAATGGCAGCCGTTAAATTCTGATTCAGTGTCTGCACTGCTTGTTGATCGCTACGCGCTGTGGTGCTGATGGCGTCAATATCTTTCTGAATAACAGTATGCTGGTTTGCATCAGGATTTAAGCGGTTGTTTTCACTGGTCAGAATTGAAATCAGTGTGTCGATGGAGTTCGGGCTGATGTTGGTGTAATCAATTTCATTGATGGATGTAACTGTTGTATCCAGATAGGGAAAATACGACATACCGTAATTGAGCTGCTGGCTGCCGACATCCGTTCTGAATTTCGCAATAATACTGCCCAGGTTCTGCCCGGTAACGTCCTGCGTGATCGGCACATCCAAAATTGCCACACGGTCCTGCAGCTTGCCGCATTGCTCCAGCATTTGCCTGATAGTGTTCTGGTACTGATTGTCATGATCAGAGGTGGGCAGCAGTACCGCATCAGGCAGCACCAGCATGGTTGGCCCGATTTGATCCGCTATTGCCTCCAAGCCTTTAGCCAGTTTCTGTTGGCTGATGCCTGGTTGATCGGCATAGCTGCCTGCAGAAACCACATAGCAGGTGTCACCACCGTTGGCATAAAACAGCCGCATGCTGTTATACAGATTGAATTGAGACCCAACTGTCTGGACCAGGTCATAATACTTTTCGGTTCCATTCTGTGAAACTTTGAAGCAATATTCGCCT
This sequence comes from Wenzhouxiangellaceae bacterium, assembly GCA_028289455.1. GTDB lineage: Bacteria > Pseudomonadota > Gammaproteobacteria > Xanthomonadales > Wenzhouxiangellaceae > JAJFKX01. The sequence goes on along the minus strand of JANQPN010000057.1, from coordinate 13,261 downwards.
TCTCCGATGGCGGTGGAATCTGTAACAGCAACAAGATCAAACTGTGCAGCACAGGCTTTGCCGAATATGGTTTCAAACTCAGCCAGAGAAGTGATTTTTACCGGCTGCATGGAAACAGATTTGCCATTGGCATCGGCCTTCTCTGTATAGCCGATAAATGCCGGCACATCAGTTTGTACACCGACAATGGATGGAGGAAAAGCGTCCAGTTCGGTAACGTAGACGCCGGGTGTTTTCTGTCGGTCGTTGTCGGTAGATGGCATGTGTGCTCCCTTAAGTGCAGATTATTATCAATGTTATTCTGCTTATCATGACGCACTGTGCTGCAAAAAACCAAATCAGGCATATTCTGCAGTATTGGAGCGATAAGTCGTGGCGGCATGAAGCTGTATTGCCGGCTGGCAGGGATATACTTAAAGACAAACCCATAACCGGACAACCATGAAATATTCAACAGCCATAGCCGTGCTGCTGTTCTGCTGCCAGGCTTCCTGTAGCAATTATGGTCAATCAGTGGCAATACAACAGCTCTGGTCAATCGGAGAAGGCTTTAAATCTCCAGAATCGGTTATCTACGATGAGCAGCGGGACGTGCTGTATGTTTCCAATGTCAACGGTTATCAGAAAAATGGTCTGGGTTATATTTCCAGGGTATCCGTTGATGGGGAATTACTGGAATCTGAATGGGTCAGTGGACTGAATGGTCCGACCGGGATGGCGATATGGCAGGATACTCTCTATGTGGCCGATCTCGATGAACTGGTGGCTATCGATTTAAGCACGTCAGCAATCAGCAACCGCTATCCGGCAGTTGATCAGAACCCCGGCCTTAACGATGTTACTGTCGATCAGTCCGGACGCATTTTCGTATCAGGGTCGGCAAGCCGAACGATTTATCAGCTGCAGCAGGATCAATTGCAACCCTGGCTCAGCAGTGATCGGCTGCAGGATGCCAACGGATTATACGCAGATGCAGATCGCCTGCTGTTTGTGGGCTATTACCCGTTTGCTATCAGCTATGCAGATCAAATGATCAAGCCGCTGGTGGATGATGAAACACTCGTGGATTTGGAGAGTGTCGAATCCGACGGGCAGGGCGGTTATTTTATAACCGCTATCGGGGCACGGCCGATTATGCACTTAAGCGCTTCAGGTATCCTGGTAACAGCTTTGGAACGGGACACATTCAGTGCAGACATTGAATACATCCACTCAAAATCTATGCTGCTGGCCCCCAGTGGCGATGACCGGCTGTTTGCTTTTTCAGTTGAGTTCAAACATTGACCGGTATGATATTGCATAGCTGATGAGCCTTTATATGTACCGTAGAAACGGGGCCGGTTGTACGGCCTGTTATTGGCTGTTTTTGCTTGTCGTTTTGGCTGGTTGCGCAACAGCGCCGGACAATCGCCAGACTGCAATGCCGCTGCTGAACAGCGAAAGAATCCAGCAGAAATTCGGGAGTTACGGCATTGATGTTCTGGAAAGTGACTCTGCACTCAGGGTATCGAATTTATATAGCCTTGATGATGATAGAAAAACCACGCGGACATTTGCCGTTGTGAAATATCCGGATGAGGTTGATGATGCGTTCGCGGAAGAACATCTGACTATTCTGAATGGCGGGTCAATTGGCGCAGTATTCAAGCGCAATGGCTGGCAGGTTATCAAGCAGCATGAGTATTTCGGAACCATTAATGCTGCTGCTGATTATGCAGGTATTTACAGGCTGATGGGGGATATCCAACCTGTGGATCTGGCTGTACATATATATCGCCTGGATATTCGAAAAGATAATATGACTTTCCAATATGCGGAAATTGCAGAGGTTCATCACCCGGATTATCTGCAGGTGGTCGATTTACAAGGAATATATCCGGGAATATACGATGAACTGATGGTTCAAACGCGATCAGTGGAAAGGTTTCTAAATACAGTAGTCAGTAAAATGTCGCAGCAGTTTTTTTGATGGATTAAGGATAATCCGGAAAATTAAATTGCGGGCAGGAACAGCGTTCCAGCTTATCGGCTGTGCTGAAATTTGCCAAGAATAATAATCGCTGAAGTTGGCCGGGCAATTGCCCGGCCATGTTTTTTGTTTCTTTGGTTTTTTAATTCATTCAATGCGATTGAGATTTCAGTACTCAAATTTATTGGGCTGTTCATTTTCGATTTGCTCAACAGCGGCCGGTAACTGTTTTGGCAACATAATAACCACCAGTAGAATTCCAGCCGAAATTCCCGCAAGAATCCGAAACAGCACATCAAACCCCCAGTTCTGATACACCCAGGCGATCAATGGCAGAGATGCTGCCAGCACGGTAAAGCCGACAACAAAACGCACCGCATAAATACGCGCCTTATATGTCCCCTGAGCAATTTTCCCCACCATATAATCATTAATCGGAATCTGTCCAAATGCCCCCAGCATAAAACCCAGTGCGGCACCCAGTGCCAGCATATCCGTAAGCCCCGGCATCAGCGAGAAAAACACCAGCTGAAAGGCAGCAACTGTCATAAATACAGGTCTTGGTCCATAACGATCCAGCATGCGACCGACCAACAGTTGCGCCACGGATGCTGTGGCAAACACCACAAAGGCCAGCCAGCCGATTACAGTGGCCAGATCATCATGCCCGGCCGCCGGGGCAGCATCAATCCAGATCGAAAGTTGCATTGCCAGACCGTGCAGGCGTTCTTCAAATATTTTCGGCAGGGCGAAAGTGGTGGCCTGGAAAATCATTGATCCCATAGCCGTTGTTAAAAATACAATGATGAAAATACGGATAATCACGCCGCGCAATTCAGGTTGACCTTTTGCCTCTGCTTTATCATCTGTTGTGTTTGCGGCATGTCTGCGTTCAGTTCGAATACTGGACCAGCGTAGACTGATGTAGGCAATACCCACCAGCAGTGCAAAAATACCTGGTGCAATAAACGCCATCCGCCAACTGCTGAAGTCAATCAGAAAACCGGTGATCAATGCAGCACTGGCAACACCCAGATTGCCCCATACGCCATTCACCGCAATGCGCATTCCGGTGTTGTGCCATTGGGTTGTCACAATGGTCAGGCCGACCGGGTGATAAATCGCTGCGAACATACCGACTGCAAACAAACCCATACCTATTTGCATGGGTGTCTGGCTGAAACCGGTAACAACAGCAGCCAGTCCGATACCGATAAAAAATACGGCCATCATTCCATCCCGGCTCCAGCGATCGGCCAGCCACCCGGCCGGCAGTGAGAACAGGCCGAAAGCAAAAAAACCGGGTGTGGCGTAAATCAGCAGCTCGGCATAGCTGGTATTCCACTCCCGATACAACACCAGAGCAGCCACAGTGGCAAAAATCAGCGTGAACATGTGGTCAAGAAAGTGACCGATGTTCAGCAGTAGAAAATGGAATTGGTCGCGGGTAATCAAGTTAAGTTATCTACAGGTACTGAATATCGGGCCGTGGAATCGGAACTATTAATGACGCTTCAGATAATCGGCCAGATGATCAATCAAAAATCGTACCCTGGTTGGCAAGTGATGCCGGTCAGGGTAAACGATCCAGGTGGCGGCGTCATCCACTTCGTAGCTTTCCAGAACCGGTACCAGCCTGCCGCTGGCAAGGTGCTTGTCGATGTAATAACTGGACAGTCGGATCAGGCCGATACCATGCAGGGCGGCGGTTACCAGGGCTTTGCCATTGTTGGATACCCAGCTTCCCCGAACTTTTACTGTGCGAATATTTTCTGTACAGGCAAACCGCCAGGGCATGTCCGGCAGTGTCAAGCAATTGTGTGAACGCAGCTCATCAGGGTTTTTGGGTGTGCCGTTCTGTTTCAGGTATTCCGGGCTCCCACACACCAGGATACGCCTGGGCATCACTTTGCGCGCAATCAGACTGCTGTCCTGCAGTGCTGTCATACGGATCGCCAGGTCATAACCTTCAGCAACAATGTCGACAATGCCGATACCGGTATCCAGTTCAATACTGACTTCCGGATAACGGGCGGTAAACTCAGCCAGCGCCGGTGCAACATACTGTTCTGCGTACAGGCCGGCGGCAGTTACCCGCACCAGACCCTTCGGACGCTGCTGCAGGTCGGCCATGTCCGACTCCAACGCCTCCAGCTGATCAAGAATAGCCCGGCTGCGTTCATAGTAAACCCGGCCCATATCAGTCAGTGTTACTGAACGTGTGGTGCGGTGCAGCAGGCGGGTATTCAAGCGGCTTTCAAGCTGTTTAACCTGGCGGCTCACATAAGAAGGCGAGACCTGCAATACCTGGGCGGCAGCACTGAAGCCGTTACTTTCAACTACACCGACAAATTCACGTAAACCCTCATGATTCTGCATTATTGTTTCTCAGCAATAATATTTGAACAAAATGAGCTATTAATATTATAGAGGAAATAATTTAGGGTACAGCTTTATCACTGAAGCAACCTGCTTTTTATCGCAGGGAATGAGTAGAGGACAATGCTATGAATGAACAGCAAAATACAGATTCTCCGACCCGTGGCGCACATCATGTCGGCTTGACTGTGCCTGATCTGACTACAGCCAAAAGTTTTTTTATTGATTCATTGGGCTATGAAGTAGTCGGTGAAAAGCCTGATTATCCGGCGGCATTCGTATCGGATGGAACGACCATGATAACGCTGTGGCAGGCCGCAGACCCTGCCGGAGCAGTTGCATTTGACCGCAAAAACGTCATTGGTTTGCATCACCTCGCATTAAAAGTGGCGGGTCAGGATGAGTTGGACGGATTGTATGAAAAACTGCAATCAACAGATAGCGTAGTCATCGAATTCGCACCTGAATCATTGGGCGAAAGCGCTACCAGGCATTTTATGATTGCCATGCCCGGCGGCATCCGAATGGAATTCATTGCGCCGGCCGCCTGATAACAAGACCATATAACGAGGTGCAGCATGGCTGTGGATTCTCCATTTCACCAGGGTGAGCGTGAACTTCAATCCCGTAAAGGTGTTCGGGAACAAGCGGAAAATATTGGGCAGCGGTTTATCCGTGACCATCTGCCGGAACAGCATCAATCTTTCTATGCGCAGCTGCCCCTGCTGTTTGCCGGTACGATTGATCAGGCCGGTCGGCCATGGGCATCGGTGCTGGTAGGACGCCCCGGCTTTATTAACTCACCGGATCAGCAGTCACTGAACATCAGTGCCAGGCCGATTTATGGTGATCCGTTGAACGAAAATCTGTCAGAAGGGGTTGAAATAGGCCTGCTGGGTATTGAGTATCACAGCCGGCGGCGCAACAGGATGAGCGGAAAAATCAGCAGCCTGATAAACGGTGCAATCGGCCTGAGCGTTACTCAAACATTCGGAAACTGCCCTCAATATATCCAGGCTCGCGACTATCAGTTGCAACCAGAAATCGACAATATCGGTGAGCAACGGCCGGTTCAGCGTTTTACCCGGCTGGATCAGCGCAGCAGTGACATTATCAGCGGGGCTGATAATTTTTATATCGCCAGCTACTATTCTGAAAACCCGGATAAAACCAGTCACGGCGCAGATGTTTCTCATCGTGGCGGTAAACCGGGTTTTGTCAGAGTTGAAGACCAGCGCACGTTTACCTTTCCTGATTACAGCGGCAACAATCATTTCAACACGCTGGGTAATATCCAGATGAACCCTCGTGCCGGCCTATTGTTTATCGACTTTGGAAACGGTGATTTGCTGTATCTGACCTGTCATGCAGAAATTATCTGGGACAATCAGGAAATTCAGGCTTTTGATGGTGCCCAGCAGCTGGTTCGCTTTACCCTGGATGAAGGCCTGCTGATTGAAAATGCCATGCCGGTACGGTGGGATTTCCTGGAGTATTCACCAAGCCTGGAACAAACAGGTTCATGGGAAGAAGTGGCCGAAAAAATTGCCGAACTGACTGATGGCAATGTTTATAAAGATTTTAGGGTAGATAGAATCGAACAGGAAAGTGACAACATTCGATCTTTCTATCTGGTGCCTGAAGGCAATGAAAAAATTCACTGTCACACTGCCGGACAGTTCTTGCCCATCGCTATTCAGCCGCAGGGCAGCGATGCAACCATATATAGAACCTACACCATATCGAATGCACCCAATGGGCAATATTATCGATTAACTATCAAGCAGGAGCCACCTGCACAGCCGGATCTGCCACCTGGCCAGTCTTCAGGTTATTTTCACGAACAGGTCAGCTTAGGAACCACCATTCGTGCGCTTTCGCCACGCGGCAAGTTCACGTTGGATAAATCCAGCAGCCGGCCGATAGTGTTAATCAGCGGCGGAGTTGGCATTACCCCGATGATCAGTATGCTGGAGCAACTGGCCGGCAATAGTGACGGATGCGGGTGTAACCGGCAGGTATGGTTTATTCATGGCGCGCGGCACTCACGCCAGCACGCATTTGCCGGTGCCGTCCGGCAGCAGGCAGAACATTGGCCCTGCCTGAAAGTCCATTATCGCTACAGCCGGCCGTTACCCGAGGATGTTGCCGGCATTGACTACGATAGCCGTGGCCACGTGGATGTCGAGTTACTGAAAACTCTGCTGCCGTTGGATGATTATGACTATTATCTGTGTGGACCCCAGGCGTTTATTGAATCCATGTATCACGGGATTCGCTCACTGAATATTGCCGATGAACGCATTCATTATGAGTTTTTTGGCTCTGCCACGGCATTAAGCAAAGCGGCTGAAAACAAAACAACGCCAGTGGCTGAAGACCGCGGACCTGTAGCTGTGGAGTTTGCCCGTTCAGGCATTGAAACGATGTGGGATCCCTCCCGCGGCAGCTTGCTGGAGCTGGCTGAATCAGAGGGTTTGCAGCCGCTGTACAGCTGCCGCTCCGGCATTTGTCAAAGTTGTTCAACCGCTATCGTTTCAGGGGACGTCGACTATACAGAAGCACCGGTTGTAGAGCCTGCACAGGGTGAGGTGCTGGTTTGCTGCAGCGTACCCAGTGCGCAACAGGGCTCAGACGGACGATTGATTCTGGATCTGTAAAATCGTTTTATAGCTGCTGCTGATTAGTTACAACACAGTGTCGATGGTGAAGTGATACAGGTCGCTGGTACACTTTGCCGATGATCATTATCCGCGAAGAAACAAACAAAGATATTAATGCTGTTCGTGATCTCACCATAGCTGCATTTGGCCAACAGAATGAAGCCGATCTGATTGATACATTGCGGAGTAAAGCCGAACACTATGTATCATTAGTGGCGGAACAGAATAAGCAGGTTATCGGACATATTTTATTCACGCCGGTGACACTCACCGAAAACCCTGCAGGAATAAGCATTGCCGGGTTGGCACCGATGGCGGTGTCACCCGAATGGCAAAAATCCGGGATAGGCTCGCAACTGGTAGACACCGGCCTGCTGGCCTGTATCGAGGCAGGCTATAAAGCAGTGGTGGTGTTGGGGCATCCGGCGTTTTACCCAAAGTTCGGATTTAAGCCGTCTGTGGGATTCTCAATAAAGTCTGAATATGAAGTCCCTGATGAGGTATTTATGGCGAAAGAGCTGATCCCGGGATCTTTGTCCGGCGCCAGTGGAGTTATTGCCTACCATTCTGCATTCAACCAGGTGTAGGAAAATATTCGCTATGTATATTCCATCACAATTTGAAATTACCGACCGTAATGAAATGCTTGCCTATATTCGCGCCAACGGTTTTGGACAACTGGTTTCCTGCGTGGACGGCAGGCCGCTGGTTACCCATATGCCGTTTTTACTCAGCGATGATAATTGCAGCCTCGTTGGGCACATGGCACGAAATAATCCCCAGTGGCAGACTATTGAAAATCAGGAAGTGCTGGTTACGCTGCAGGGACCACATGATTACATTTCACCTTCCTGGTACAGCACAGCCAGCGTTCCTACCTGGGATTACCAGGCTGCGCACGTATACGGCATTTGTACTGTGTTTGAACAGCCGCAGCGCCTGCAAGAGGTGGTTGATGAGTTGTCCAATCAATATGAAGAAACATTTGAACAACCATGGCAGCCCGAGTACCGTAAAACCATGTTGCAGGCTATCGTGGGGATAGACATTCAAATCACGAATATCCAGTGCAAGTATAAGCTTAGTCAGAATCGGCCGAAGCAGGACCAACTGGAAATTATCCGGCAACTCAAAAGCCGCGGTTCGGTGCAGCTTGCACAGGCAATTGAGCGTTCAGTCCATACTTTGAATGAGTAACGGCATGCAGGATACCGTAATCACACCGAAAACATTGAAAGACATTTGCTGGGAGTCATGGCAGGCCAAGGACCCGGCGACCTTACTGTTTGTGGTCAGGGACGGAAAAATACTGCTGATCCGCAAAAAGCGCGGCTTGGGGGCCGGCAAAATCAACGGGCCCGGTGGGCGCCAGGAAGCCGGTGAAACCATTGAGCAGTGTGCTGTCCGGGAGGTGCAGGAAGAACTACATATTACACCGCAGAACCCGCGATATTGCGGGGAAAACCTGTTTCAGTTTACCGATGGTTATTCACTGCATTGTTATGTCTACCTCAGTGAGGATTTTTCCGGCACGCCCACGGAAACAGATGAAGCCATCCCGTTGTGGTTTGGTCTGAATGACATCCCTTATGAGGAAATGTGGGAGGACGATAAATACTGGTTACCGTTGGTGCTGGCCGGTAAGCAATTTTCAGCTCGGTATATTTTTGATGGCGATGATATGCTCGACTATCAGATAGATCTTCTCTAACAACAATAACATGCAATCAAACAGTTACCTGGACCTGGTCAAATCCGGGTACAAGCACGATCCGGCCAAATCAAATCCGGCCTAATTTCGAGTTTGATTATTACCACCGGTTTAGACCCGTATCCTGATTTAGGTAATAATTGGTAAAGCATCTTGGGGTGATGCTTTTTAACAGGCTAAAAAAGTACCCTGCAGCGGAGTTAAATCCATTTGGTTGATAGGAGGGTGAAAGATGCCAGAAAAAGAAACGAGTAATTTCCACCTTTTTTTAAAGAGCCCTGTAATTACGACACTGATAGCCGGTTTATTGACAGGCTTTCTTGGTCCGTATCTGTTGGAAAAATCCAAGCAAAGCGCTATTGATGAAGATCAGTCAAAACGCCAGCATCAGGAAATTGTAGCCAAACAGCTGGAAGTGCTTGATCATGCCAACCTGGTGTTGTGGGACTTCCGGGCATCAGCAGAGTTTCTCATGTTTGATTTTATTAACGGCCAACCGGATCTGGACACGCTTCAGGAGCATTTGGATGATTATGAAAAAACTTCCAGACGCGCCAATGCGGATTTGGGCGCCACCGCCACCAAGGCCAGCTTTTACTTTCCCGAAAGTGATTCCCGCAATCAGCTGTACATAATATTCAGACAACTGTTTGCGGTGGACAGCAAAATCTACATACAGCTGGATCAGCAGGACAGGAGACCGGATAATCGGACTGATGCCTCTGATAAAGCCTGGGCGGACATCCAGAAAGAAATGGAGGATGTCACCAAAGATATACGCGCCATGCTGACCAGGTTGTCTACACACGTCGGCAGCCTGCCTCAATCAACTGATGAATGATTACTGCTGTAGAGCAACAAACTATATTTCTGAAGCGAAAAGATGCATTAAAAAGGCTTGAATCAGCAAGACTGGCTGAGCAGATTTTTCGATTACAATAACGGCGATTATTCACTGAGCAATGTCATGTCAGAATATACCGAATATGAATTGACAGGCGGCTGCGCCTGTAGTGCCGTGCGATATAGATTGACTGCCAGGCCGTTGTTCGTGCATTGCTGTCATTGCTACTGGTGTCAGCGTGAATCGGGTTCGGCGTTTGCATTGAATGCAATGATCGAAGCACATCAGGTTGAATTACTGCATGGCGAGCTGGAGCTGATTGATACACCCACCAACAGTGGCAGAGGGCAGAAGTTTTCCCGCTGCAGCCTCTGTCATGTAGCAGTCTGGAGCAATTATGCAGGGGCTGGCGATAAGCTGCGCTTTGTCAGAGTAGGCAGCCTGGATGATCCCTATCTGGTGCCGCCTGATATACATATTTATACCGCATCCAAGCAGCCCTGGGTCGAAATTCCGGATAATGTCCCCGCTGTCTCCGGTTACTACGATTACCGAAAACTCTGGCCTGAAGACAGCCAGCGGAGACTCCAGGCACTAAAAGGTAATTGAGGGAAAAATGATGCGAATTGCAGTTATTGCATTGTGCTGTTTGGTATTGGGCCCGATGGAATTATATGCCTGGGGTAAAACCGGACACCGGGTAACCGGTGCGATTGCCCAACAGTATCTTTCCACTGAGGCCAGGCAGGCCATTGAAGCCATTTTAGGTGTGGAGACATTGGCCGAGGCATCCACCTGGTCAGATTTTATGCGCTCCAGCCCGGCACCGTTCTGGCGTAGTGAGGCCAGCCCATACCATTACGTCACCATTCCGGCAGGACAACATTACTCAGTGGTTGGCGCTCCACCAGAAGGTGATGCCATTACTGCTCTTAAACTGTTTGCCAATACGCTGAAAAACCCTCGAGCCAGTCTGGAAGAACGTCAGCTGGCCTTACGGTTCACCGTGCACATCATTGGTGATCTGCATCAGCCATTACATGTCGGCAATGGTACAGATCGTGGTGGCAATGATTTTCTGGTGGCTTTTTTCGGCGAAGTCAGCAACCTCCATGCGGTGTGGGATACCAAGCTGGTTGACCATGAGCAACTGTCATACAGTGAAATGACAAAATGGCTGTCAGCAAAGCTAACGCCTGCGCTGGTGGAGCAATGGAGCGTTACTGATCCGATTGTGTGGGTTACCGAAAGTGCTCAATTACGGGATGGTGTTTACCCCGAAAATCGGGATCTGAACTGGGATTATGTATTTGAGCACCGGGATACCGTCAGAACGCGTTTATCTCAGGGAGGTATTCGGATGGCGGCTTATTTCAACCAGCTGTTTGCCGCTGAATGAAAGCAGTTTAACTGTGCCCGGCTGTTGATTTTGAGGGACGGGTATCACTTGAAATCAGGGACTGATTTGTAAACAGGCAACAGACTGACGTTTCCCGGTTGAATGTCATCCAGCCATGTCTGGAGAATCAGGGAGGCTTGCAATAGTAGAGTGGTCGGTTATAATCGCTACGACTTTATTCGTACGACTTGTGTATTATGCTGCCACATACATACTACCGCTTCAGCCGGTTTATTTTTCTTCCGCTTTTCATTTTCACGTTGTTTGCTTGTTTCGCAACAACACCGGCACAGGCTCAGCAGTCGGTTCAGGCTGCACACAGCGGCACTTACCTGACCCCCGGACGCGATGGTGAAGGCTGGCTGGTGGAAGTGCTGAATGACACCACCGCGCTGATCATATGGTTCACCTTCACGCCTCAGGACAGCGATACAGGCATCCAGGCCTGGTTTGGCGGTATCGGCCGTATTGAAGATGACCGCATCATTGTTGATAACGCCAATATCACCAGCGGCGCCCGGTTCGGTGACATGTTTAATCCTGATGATGTAGTCAGAACGCCCTGGGGAAGCTTTGAGTTTGCCTTTGAAGATCAAAACGGCGGCACGATGATGTTTGCAGGCCTGCCTGCCTATGGTGACGGAGTCCGGCCATTCAGACGGGTTTCAGGCATTGTGGGTCTGCCATTCGGCGTTCCGGCTAACCAATTGCCGCAACCGATGCCGGGCCAGCCGGGGGTCAGCGGTACCTGGGTGGATTTTTCCCATGACGGGGAAGGCTGGTTCTTACAGGAAGTGGCTCCGGGTGTACTGGTGATGGCATGGTTTACTTTTAACGATGTGGGACAACAGGTTTGGTTAATCGCAACCGGTAACCTGAATGGAAACGTGGCGCTGTTCGACAATGTCAGAATAGCCGACGGTACGGATTTTGGCAGTGCGTTCGATCAGGACACCGTCAATAGAAGAGACTGGGGCGAAATTCGAATAGTCTTTACTGATTGCAATAACGCAGTACTGACTTATCAATCCAGCCTGACTGAGTTCGGCAGCGGTCAATTAAGGCCGGTACGCCTGAGTTCTTTGCAGAATTTAAACTGCGAATTTGCTCCGCTGGGCGATCTTAATCAGTTGACCAGCAGTAGAGTCAACAATGATAACGGCCCTGCATTAACCGAATCGGCCATTGCGCGTTTGGGCGATGCGTTTTATGTGGCAGGTGGATTTCGTCAGTTTTTCCCAGATGTCAATGAGTTCTGGCGTTATCAGCCACTGACCAATACCTGGACTCAATTAGCTGATCTGCCGGATCCCAGAGACAATGGGATTGCAGTCGGGTTTGACGGGAAGTTTTATCATTTCGGTGGGATGGCGACGTCCACTATCAGCGCGTTCCGTCGGGACGATACCTGGGAGTACGATCCGGTAACCAATCAATGGCGGGTATTAACACCGATGCCAGGCGAACGCTCTGATGGCGGCGCCATAGTGATCGGTGAGCATATATATGTCGCCGGAGGCAATATCAGCAATACCATATTCCAATACTCACCTGCAGAAGATCAGTGGGAAGTCATTCCTATTGTTGACGGGTTTGTCCGCGAAGACGCTGCCGTCGTAGCGTACCAGGGTGAAATATGGATAATCGGTGGCGGGATATTCAGCCAGACCAATACGGTAACCATTTTTGATCCGGTCACACGTACCACACGTCCCGGTCCCAGCACCAATCTGGAACGCGCCAAGGGTGTCAGTGCTGTCATCGGTGGCCAGTTGATTCTGGCCGTAGGTGCAGATACCGTTTTCCCGGAGACCATACTGAATTTTACGGAGGTATACGATCCGGAAACCGATAGCTGGCAGTTAATAACCGCACCCCTGGTTCAGGGGGTGGCCAATGCCGGTGGGCTGGTTTTTGAAGACAGGTTGTTTGTGCTGCTGGGAAATGCCAGCGGACAACTGGGCCGTGCGAACATTCTCAATACGGTTCAGGTGCTGGAATTTTCGCAACCCTGATCGTGCAGATAAGTAAAATCTGCCAGCACTTTTTCTCGACTTAATCGGCAGCTGGATTGACAAGAGCAATGGGCTGCTGTGGCTATAACCAATGCACCTGTTGGTATTTCTCCCTGCTTGCAATAATAGGGTGGTCGGTTATACTCGCTACGAATATGGTCGTACAACTTGAGTATTATGCCTAAACCACCACTAAAATCTGCCAATGTATTTCTGCGTTTCCCATTAATTGTTCTACTGCTGCTGGCATCCATGCTGGCCGGCCAGGTGCATGCCCAGGA
>JANQPN010000019.1 GCA_028289455.1 Wenzhouxiangellaceae bacterium | reverse complement strand
TGGCCGGCGTGGTCAAAGATACATTCAGCCTGTGGCTCAATCAGAATGTAGAGGTGGGAACCGCCATTGCCGAGCTGGCCATCAGCAATGCACAAAAACGCCTGAAAGCCAGCAAGCAGATTAAGCGAAAAAAAGTCACGTCCGGCCCGGCGCTGCCGGGTAAACTGGCCGACTGCACCAGCCAGGACCTGAACCAGACTGAACTATTCCTGGTTGAAGGCGACTCAGCCGGCGGTTCAGCCAAACAGGCACGCAATCGTGAATTTCAGGCCATATTGCCGTTGCGAGGTAAAATTCTGAATACCTGGGAAGTGGAATCAGGTGCCGTATTGGGCTCGCAGGAAGTTCACGACCTGGCAGTGGCCATCGGCATGGACCCCGGCAGCGACAAACTGGACGGCCTGCGTTACGGAAAAATCATCATCCTGGCAGACGCCGACTCCGATGGACTGCATATTGCCACCCTGATATCAGCATTATTCATGCAGCACTTCCGCTCTCTGGTCGCCGCTGGGCATGTGTTTGTGGCCATGCCGCCACTCTATCGAATCGACGTCGGCAAGCAGGTTTTCTATGCACTGGATGGTGAAGAACGCAAAGGCATCATGGACCGCATAACCGCTGAAAAGCTTAAAGGCAAAGTGACTGAAACGCGCTTCAAGGGACTGGGCGAAATGGACCCTGCGCAGCTGCGCGAGTCCACCATCAACCCGGATACCCGGCGGCTGGTGCAACTGACCATTGATGACCCTAAAGCCACCAGTAAAATCATGGATATGCTGCTGGGTAAAAAACGCGCCGCCGACCGCCGCAAATGGCTGGAAACCAAAGGTGATCTGGCTGTTGTTTAAGGAAGCACCGGCTTTATGTGCCTGATCCTGCTCGGCTGGCAGGCTGCTGCTGAATACCCTTTAATCGTTGCCGCCAACCGCGATGAATTCCACGCCCGCCCCACCCGCCCGGCACAGGTGTGGCCGGAAATCGAACCAGCATTGATTGCCGGACAGGATCTGCAGGCAGGCGGCACCTGGATGGGTATCACAGCCGGTGGCCGGTTCGCAGCCGTCACTAATTATCGTGAAGCAGCACAAACCCAATCATCGCTGAGCCGGGGACAGCTGGTCACCGATTTTCTGCAGGGCAGTCAAACTGCTGAACAATATGCCAGAGTCATTCATGCCGAAGGTCCGCGCTACGCCGGTTTCAACCTGCTGGTTGCAGATCACCAGCAGTTGCTACACATCAGCAACCGCAGCCCCGCCGTAACTAGAATTTCGCCCGGCATTCATGGCTTAAGCAACGCCAGCCTCAACACACCATGGCCCAAAGTTCAGGACGGCAAGGCTCAGCTGCAGCAGGTGATAAACAGGCAAGTCGATCATCAGCCACTTCAGGACATCCTGGCCGACCAGGAAATTGCTGGTGACGACCAGCTGCCGTCCACCGGTGTTGCATTGGAACTGGAACGGCTGCTGTCAGCGCGGAAAATTGTTTCGCCCGGGTATGGCACGCGTTCTTCAACCACTTTACTGCTGAGCACCGAGGGACAAATCAACTTTTACGAGCAGCGCTATGCTGCCAGTGGCGATCCGGATGGTCACAGCCATATCGTTCTCTGACAGCCGGAGCTGCACCCATGCTGCTGCAATAATTACTGCCACAAAACCCGTTACAACCACTACAATATCCACGGCAAAATCATAACCAGACACCTTATGACCGACAGCACCGCCAGTTTTAGCAATTTCGAACATGAACCTCTGCACGACTACGCCGAACGCGCTTACCTGAATTACGCCATGTACGTGGTTCTGGACCGCGCACTGCCGCATGTCGGCGACGGCCTGAAGCCGGTGCAGAGAAGAATTATCTATGCGATGTCAGAACTGGGCTTATCGGCCAACTCGAAGCCGAAAAAATCCGCCCGCACCATCGGTGATGTGATCGGCAAATTCCATCCGCATGGTGACGCTTCCAGTTATGAAGCCATGGTGTTGATGGCACAGCCGTTTTCCTACCGCTATCCATTGGTCAACGGCCAGGGCAATTTCGGTTCTCCGGACGATCCCAAATCATTTGCCGCGATGCGCTATACCGAATCGCGCCTGCATGCCTATGCCAAAAGCCTGCTGCAGGAACTACCGATGGGCACGGTGGAATGGGTACCGAATTTTGACGGAACGCTGAAAGAACCTGAACGCCTGCCGGCGCGCCTGCCCAATGTATTGCTGAACGGCGCTTCCGGCATTGCGGTCGGCATGGCCACTGATATTCCACCGCACAATTTGCGTGAGGTGGTCTCCGCCACGATTCGCCTGCTGGAGCATCCACGCACCTCACTGGAACAGTTGTGTGAACACATTCCGGCTCCGGATTTCCCCACTGCCGCTGAAATCATTACGCCTCCGGATGAACTGCTGAAGATATATTCATCCGGCAACGGTAGTGTCCGCGCGCGCGCCGTGTGGGAAAAGGAAAGCGGCGATATTATCGTTACTGCACTGCCCTACCAGGTTTCACCCGCCAAGGTGATGCAGCAGATCGGTGCTCAGATGCAGTCGAAAAAGCTGCCCATGCTGGACGATATTCGGGACGAATCCGATCAGGAAAACCCTACCCGGCTGGTCCTGGTGCCGCGCTCCAACCGGGTGGACTGCGACCAGGTGATGCAGCACCTGTTTGCCACCACCGACCTGGAACGCAGTTACCGGGTGAATTTCAATGTGATCACACTCAGCGGCAAACCGGCATCGCTGAATCTCAAGGAAATACTGCAGCAATGGGTCGAATTCCGGCGCAACACCGTCACCCGCCGGCTGGAGTTCCGGCTGGATCAGGTCATCGACCGTCTGCACATTCTGGAAGGCCTGCTGATCGCATTTTTGAACATTGATGAAGTCATTCACATCATTCGCACCGAAGACGAACCCAAGCCGGTGCTGATGGAACGATTTGATTTAACCGGCACTCAGGCCGAAGCCATACTGGAATTAAAACTGCGGCATCTGGCCAAGCTGGAGGAAATGCGTATCCGCGGTGAGCAGTCCAAGCTCGATGAAGAACGCCAATACCTGGAAGGCATCCTGGAATCGCCCAAAAAACTGCAACGGCTGATTCGGGATGAACTGCTGGAAGATGCGGAAAAATACGGTGATGAACGCCGCTCGCCGCTGGTTGAACGTCAGGCCGCTCAGGCATTGAAGGAAAGCGATCTGACACCCAGCGAACCAACTACCGTTGTGGTATCCAAACAAGGCTGGGTACGTGCCGCCAAAGGCCATGATATCGATGCCGGCAGCATGAACTACCGCACCGGCGACAGCCTGGCGTTCGCAGTTCCGGGCCGCAGCAATCAGTACGCGGTATTTCTGGACAGCACCGGCCGGGCGTATACCATTCCGGCGCATCAACTGCCGTCTGCCCGCGGACATGGTGAGCCGCTTACCGGCAAGCTGTCACCACCGGCCGGCAGTCAGTTCCGCGGCGCGGTGCTGGCTGATGAAGGTCAGCGGATCATGCTTGCCTCCACTGCCGGGTACGGTTTCTTCACCGACTTCAGTAATCTGCTCAGTCGTCAGAAAGCCGGCAAGCAGCTGGTCAGCGTACCTAAACTGGCTGACGTGTTACCGCCGATCATTGTTTCCGACCCGGAAACCGACATGCTGGTACTGGCCACCAGCAGTGGTTACCTGCTCTGCTATCCACTGACCGAAATCCCGGAACTGGCCCGCGGAAAAGGCAACAAGCTGATTCAAATACCACCGGCCCGGTTCAAATCCGGAGAAGAACATCTGGCCGGGGTTGCGGTACTGCCTGAGCGCGGCGAAGTACAGGTGTGGTCCGGCAAGCATTATCTGCGCCTGAAAGCGGCAGACCTGGAACATTATCGGGGTGAACGGGCACAGCGCGGCCGCAAACTACCGCGTGGCTATCAAAACGTGAACGGCATTAATCTGATTACCGGCTGAACAAGCCGGTCCCGCCGGCTTGGACCCATTCAGCTATTGCGGTAAATTGGCGCCATGAAAATTCAGATACTCGACTACTCCACCACCCGGATAGCAGCGCCGCTGTTCAGAAACTACCTGCCTGAAGACGCGGAAATCATCGACTTTTTCGTTGACTCTGCGGAAGCATTGCAACCGGCGGTGGAACAGACCGGTGTCACACATGTACTGCATTCCGGCTCAGCTTTGTCGATCAATCATGAGCTGCCGTTCCTGCCATTGGCAGTGGACTATATCCGTGATTTAAGCCGGCGCGGCGTGAAACAGATGGGTATCTGTTTCGGCCATCAGCTGATCTGCCGTGCACTGGTCGGAAAACATGCCGTGCAGGCCTCGCCCAACGGTCTGGAGGCGGGCTGGTGTGAAGTGCAGTTTGCCGATGGTGAAAACACTATTCCCGGCCTGAGCGGCAGTGAAATCATGTGGCAGCACCATTTTGATGAGGTCATCGAATTGCCGGCCGGTTCTGAATTGCTCGCCTCGGCCGAACACACCACCATCCAGGCTTATGTCAATCGGGAACTACACCTGCTGGGCATGCAGTTTCACCCTGAGTTTGACCGCACCAGCGGCAATCAATATTTTTTGAATGACCGGCAACTGCTTGAACAACAGGGCTTTAATGTTGAAGAGCTGATTCAGGGTTCTCCTTCCGGCAACCACGGCCGCAGTGTGTTTGATTACTTTCTGAGTCAGTCATAAACCTGTGATCTGATCACTGCACAGCCAGTCATGAACAATAATCCGATAGGCATTTTTGACTCAGGTGTGGGCGGTCTTTCAGTGTTGCAGCAAATCCGCCGGCGCCTGCCCCTGGAAAACTTTATCTATGTAGCCGATTCAGCTTTCGCTCCATACGGAGATAAACCAGAGCTATGGGTGGAACAGCGCTGTATTGATATCACCCGCTTTCTGACTGACCAGCAGGCCAAAGCCATCGTGCTGGCCTGCAATACCGCAACGGCCGCTGCCGTATCCAGGCTGCGCAGCCTGTTTGATCAACCGATTGTGGCAATGGAACCGGCCATCAAGCCGGCAGCCGGTCTCAGCCGCAGCCGCGTGGTCGGCATTCTGGCCACTGCCGGCACCATCGCCAGTGAGAAATATTCGCGACTGATCAACCGGTTTCAGCACGACTGCCGGTTCATTTCACAACCATGCCCGGGCCTGGTGGAGGAAATCGAACAGGGTCAGTTGAATAGTGCTGCGATTGAAATTCTGCTGCAGAAATACATTACTCCACTGCTGGATCAGCATGCCGACACTCTGGTGCTTGGCTGCACCCACTATCCGTTGATTGCAGAGCAAATCAAATCCATTGCCGGCAGAAGCGTCAATGTTATTGACGGCAATGCTGCGGTTGCCGCTGAACTTGAACGGCAGTTGCTGCAGCATCAGTTGAGCAATTCCTCCACCAGTCAGGGTGCCCCGGTAGAACAGTTCTGGTCCAGTGGGAACCCCGCATCGGCCAGCGGAATTTTCACCAGACTATGGAATAATACTGTACAGGCAAGCCGCCTGCCGGCTGAATTGATGCAGGAATGATTAACAACCAATCAGTCCAACAGTGTTCAGTAATACTTCAAGACTCAAAATATTCTGCACCGGCTTTAAACCAAATCATTAAAACCGGCAACTAAGCTTTAATGGTGGACTAAATCAGCCAATTGCTGCGCCTGATCATACGAGTGGCAAAATAAACCATAATTTGGCGAATTTATAATTCTATATTCAAAAAGCAATTATTCACATTGCTAAAACACTGATAAATATTTATTTTATCCCGCCTGTAACATTTGGTACGTTTTTTGCATATAAGTAACCAAACCTTTGGCATATAGACATGTTTAGGGGTTCAGCGTTATAGTGTTATATATCAATACAACACCAACTGACCAAATGATCGGAACCTGGAGAGACCAAAAAATGTTCAGTACTAATAAATACCGGATAACCAACGCACTTATATCTGCTGCATTTGCTGCGCTGATTGCACTGCTGACTGGTTGCGGCGTGGGTGCAGACAGTAATGCGCAGGAAGTCGAAGAAGAGGTTCAAATTGCCATCCCGGTGGAAACCAGCGAAGTTACTCTGGGTTCGGTTTCCGCTGCCTATGAAGGTACTGCAACATTAGAAGCGGAAGAAACCGCGGTAGTGGTCAGCAAAAACACCGGTGTCATTCTGGAAGTGCTGGTTGAAGAAGGAGATACCGTTACACAAGGTCAGGTTGTTGCCCGACTGGAAGCCGACCGCTTTCAACTGGAAGCAGAGCGTACCAAAGCCATTTTGGAACGTATGGAAAACGCCCTGGACCGCGCCGAAGAACTGTATGACCGCAAACTGATGAGCAGCGACGAATACGACGGCAGCCGGTTTGACGCTGAATCGCAGCGAGCCATTCACAAACTGGCTGCACTGGATTTGTTCCACACTGAAATCCGCGCGCCGATTGATGGCGTAATCTCCGAACGGATGATCAAGGTGGGTAATCTGGTTACCCAGCACCAGTCTGTGTTCCGGATTGATGATTTTGATCCGCTGCTGGCCATCCTGCACGTACCCGAGCATGAATTAAATACCCTGCAGCGCAACCATCAGGTGCGTATTTCAGTGGATGCCTTCCCGGGTGAAATCTTTGACGGTTTTGTACTGCGCATCAGCCCGGTGATTGATCCGGCTACCGGAACATTTAAGGTCACGGCACAAATCAATGATGACACCAACCGACTGAAGCCGGGTTTATTCGGCCGTGTACGGGTGGTCTACGATACCCGCAGCAATGTACCGCTGGTTTCCAGAGACGCCATACTGAGTGAAGACGGCGCACACACCGCTTATGTAGTTGCCGCCGACCAGTCGGTTACCCGCCGCGACATTCAGATCGGTTATGAGGAACACGGCATGCTGGAAGTACTGTCCGGCCTGGAGTCGGGTGATACGGTGGTGACTGCAGGCAAAGCCAGCCTGCGTGATGGCGCCATCGTTGACGTCATCGAATCATGAAACTCATCGACGTTGCCGTCAATCGGCCGGTAACCGTAGCCATGGGTGCGGTCACCCTGCTGCTGTTCGGCCTGATTTCGCTGACCGATCTTAAGGTCAACCTGCTGCCGGACCTGTCCTACCCTACTTTAACTGTCCGCACTGAATTCCAGGGCGCTGCACCGGCTGAAATAGAAACGCTGATTACCAAACCATTGGAAGAAAGCGTTGGCGTGGTTAAACATGTACGCACCGTTAAGTCGGTATCCCGGGCCGGCCAGTCTGATGTCATTCTGGAATTCAACTGGGGCGCCGATATGGACATGGCGGGCCTGGATGTCCGCGAAAAACTGGAAGTACTGCAGTTGCCACTGGAAGCCAGCCGGCCGTTGATTCTGCGTTTCAATCCATCGACAGATCCGGTATTGCGCTATGGCCTGAGCATGGAAAACACCACCGCCGGTTTAAATGAGAACGACCTGAAAGCATTGCGCCGGTTTGCTGATGAAGAAGTCAAAAAACGCCTGGAACCGGTTGCAGGAGTAGCTGCAGTCAAAATCAGCGGCGGTCTGGAAGACGAAGTCCATATTGATATTGATATGGAAAAACTGGCGCAACTGAATATTTCCGTAGCCGATCTGACCCAGCGGCTGTCCTCGGAAAACGTTAATGTTTCCGCCGGCCGGCTGGAAGATGGCGCCCAGCGTTACCTGGTACGCACCATTAATCAGTTCGATTCGGTACCTGAAATAGCTGATGTCATCATTTCCACTGGCAGTGGACGGCCGGTTTACCTGAAGGACATCGCCAGCGTTTCCCAGGATCATAAGGAACGGCAGGCGATTATCCGCATGAACGGCCGCGAAGCCGTGGAAATTGCCGTCTATAAGGAAGGTGATGCCAATACCGTCAGCGTTACTGAAGCCGTCAGTCAGGCACTGACTCGATTGCGCGAGCAGTTGCCGCCCGGCATGCAGATCATTACCGTCGATGATCAGTCGGTATTCATTAAAAATTCCATTCAACAGGTCGTCAGTGCTGCCCTGTTGGGTGGACTGCTGGCGATGCTGGTGATTTTCCTGTTCCTGCGCGATTTTGCCTCCACCGGCATTATTGCCCTGTCGATACCGATTTCCATCGTGGCCACATTTTTCCTGATGGGCCAGGCAGGTATCTCACTGAACATCATGTCGCTGGGCGGTATTGCACTGGCCACCGGTCTGCTGGTTGATAATGCCATTGTGGTGCTGGAAAACATTGCCCGGCACCGTGCTGCTGGCATGTCCAGAAAAGAATGTGCGGTGATCGGCGCACGTGAAGTCGGGCCTGCAGTGGTTGCTTCAACCCTGACAACCATCGCAGTATTTTTCCCGCTGGCGTTTGTCGAAGGCGTTGCCGGCCAGTTGTTCAGCGATCAGGCCCTAACCGTGACTTTTGCGCTGGCGATTTCGCTGGTCGTTGCAATAACACTTATTCCTATGCTGTCCGCTCGTCTGTCGCGCAGCAGTATACGCACTCAGTCTGCCGATGCTGACCAGGGTGGCCGCCTGATGCGCAGCCTGCGAGCGCAATACGTGCGCTTTCTGCAGGGCGCGCTGAGCCACCGCTCATTGGTCGTAGGTATTGCCGTGGCACTACTGAGCATATCGGTATGGTCACTGACCCGACAGGACCTTGAACTGATTCCCCAACTGGCGCAGGGACGGTATGAAGTGGCCCTGGAACTCCCACCTGGCACACCGCTGGCGCAAACCGACCGGCTGCTTGAATCTGTGCAGACAGCCACCACCAGCATCAGTGAAATCGATTACGCCTACGGTGTATCCGGCAGCGGCAACCGGATTGACGCGAATCCCACTGAGTCCGGCGAAAACATCGGCCGGATACTGGTTGCCTTGAACAATGGCGATGATGCCAGCGAACGCAGCTCAATGCAGTCTTTACGTCGGGTGTTGAGCCAGCAGCCGGGTGTCATTGCCAACTTCTCCCGGCCGGAGCTGCTGAGCTTTGATAAACCAATGGAAATCGAGGTGGTCGGCTATGATCTGAATGACCTGAAACGCATCGGTGAACAGGTTGTGCAGCGGCTGAAGCAGTCAGACCGGTTTGTCGATATCGAATCCAGCATGGATCAGGGACATCCTGAAGTACAGGTCTATTTTGACCAGTCACGCGCTGCTGCTCTCGGACTTACCGTTAAAGATATTTCTGACCAGCTGGTCAACACCGTGCGCGGCGTGGTGGCAACCCGTTACAGCTGGCGCGACCGTAAAATCGATGTACTGGTGCGGGCCGCCGAAGTGGACCGTTCTTCCGTTGATGATATTCGTAATCTGGTCATCAACCCGAAAAGCGATCGCCCGGTCACCCTCTCAGCAGTAGCTGATGTGGTCGTTACGGAAGGCCCTGCCGAAATCCGCCGTGCCGATCAGGAAAGAGTCGCGGTTATCTCTGCCAATATCGCCTATGGAGCGCTGGGCGCGGCACTGGATGATGCCGAAGGCTTATTGCAGGGATTAACTGTGCCGCCGGCAATGGCGGTTCGGGTGGTCGGACAGAATGAAGAGTTGGAAGCCTCCACACGCTCACTGCTGTTTGCGCTGGGCCTGGCCATTTTCCTGGTGTATCTGGTGATGGCGTCGCAGTTTGAATCGCTGCTGCACCCTCTGGTTATTCTGTTTTCGGTACCGCTGGCTGCCGTTGGCGTGGCGCTGGCAGTAACCATCACCGGTATGTCTTTGAGTGTAATGGTGATGATCGGACTGATTATGCTGGCCGGCATTGTGGTCAACAATGCCATTGTACTCATTGACCTGATCAACCATCTGCGCAGCAACGGAATGCCCAGAATGGATGCCATTATTGAAGCCGGCAAGCTGCGGCTGCGGCCGATTCTGATGACCACTTTGACTACTGTATTGGGGCTTACCCCGATGGCCCTGGGCATTGGTGAAGGTGCTGAAATCAGAGCGCCGATGGCGTTGACGGTAATCAGCGGATTGCTGCTCTCCACACTGCTGACCCTGATCGTCATTCCAGTGGTGTACTCACTGCTGGACCGCCGCAGCGATGCCATAACCGATGAACAGTCCGCTGGGTCATTAACGCTGGAACCGGCCAAAGCCGACGTATAACAGAACAGGTAACCGATAATGAGTTCACCCGCTGAATTTGCCATTAAACGACCAATCACCACCATCATGGTATTTGTTTCCATGGTGGCGGTGGGACTGATCTCTGCCCGGTTACTGCCGCTGGAATATTTCCCTGAACTGGATGTTCCCTTTGTAATGGTGCAGATCCCCTACCAGGGATCTACGCCCGATGAAGTGGAACGAGAGCTGGCGCGGCCGGTGGAAGAAGTGCTGTCGACCATCAGTGGAATCAAAGAACTCAGGTCAACCTCCAGCGCCAACCAGGCCAGTTTTTTCATGGAAATGGACTGGGGCAGCGATGTAGCTATAAAAGCCATGGAAGCCCGCGAACGGGTGGAAGCCATCCGTGATCAATTGCCCACAGATGTTCGCCGTATCAATGTATTCAAATTCAACACGGCCGACCAGGCAGTACTGACACTGCGTATTTCCAGCGAACGTGACCTGTCGAATACCTATGACATGATCCAGCGCAACCTGATTCGTCCGCTGGAGCGCCTGCCCGGGGTGGCCAGAGTCGACCTGCAGGGACTGGAGCCCAAAGAAATCAGGATTGAGCTGATTTCTGACCGGATCACCGCCCATGGTGTTGATTTGATCCAGCTGCAAAATCAGCTGAGAAACGTCAATTTCGCTGCATCTGCCGGCATGATCGATGCAGATAACCTCCGCTACCGGGTTACACCTTACGG
>JANQPN010000010.1 GCA_028289455.1 Wenzhouxiangellaceae bacterium | reverse complement strand
ACATTAACCCGGGCCCTGCCCGGGTTTTTTTTGCCGGGTGCCCCCCGCCTCCCTGTAGGAGCGGACATGTCCGCGACCATTTCCTGTCATTGCTATATCAGGTCGCGGACATGTCCGCTCCTACAGTTGTTTGGAAACAAGAATCCCGCAGTCTGGCGTATACCTGAATATCGAAACATTCTGTCACCAAACCCATTCACCGAAATCCGTTACAATCAAACGCACTGCGCCGGCTTGTTGGGAGTCGGCGTTTGATCAATCGCTGATTTTCGGGGAGATATGCCGTGACCAGGCTATATTTGGATTTAGGCCCTTCTTTTGCTGCCAATATCAGTGCACAGCGCAATGCGCTGGCAGATGCCATTACCACCACATTAGAACACCAGCTGCAGGAAAAACGCGCCGGTATGGTTCCGGCATTGACCCTGGCCAGTTCCCTGGTCACCGTAGGAGGGGCACACGCGGCCGTATTCGAAGTCACCAACCTGGATGATTCTGGCCCCGGCAGCTTGCGCGACTCAATTACTCAAGCCAATACAAACCCTGGCCCTGACATCATTGTCTTCGCCGATTATGTTAGCGGCACTCTGAATCTGAACAACGGCCCATTGACAATTTATGATGACCTGCTGATTGACGGCCCCGGAGAAGCCGCCCTCACCATCGATGGCAATGATAATTCGCGGATTTTTGAAATACTGCCTTATCAGAACGAGCTGTTCACTGAAATCAGCGATATGACGCTGGTCAACGGTAATGCCACCGGTTATACCCGCGGCTACTTCGGGCCGGGTTATGACGGTGGTGCCATTCATGTTGGCCGCAGAAATATCGAACAGCGTGGCGGCAATACCAATTACAGCCGGCTGATTCTGGATAATGTAAGCATCACCAACAGCTATGCCGGCGGCAGCGGCGGTGCACTGTTTACCGAAGATACCTTTGTCGAAATTTTCAACTCGACCATCAGTTACAATTCCGCCTACGGCAACGGGGGCGGCCTCCATGTACAGGAGGGCGCGCTGACCATCACCGGCAGCACCCTTGATCAGAATGATGCCAACAGTGGTGGTGGTGGTGCAGTTTCGGTCAACAGTGCTTTCAGCTCAGTCATTGATGATTCACTCCTGACCGGCAACTATGCCAGCGGGAATGGCGGCGCCGTTTATTTGCGTGAAATCGAAATCAATGCATTGATTGCCAACAGCAATGTGTCCAATAACAGCAGCAATGACAACAGCGGTGCTGTTAATGCATCCCGTTTTAGCGACGGAGCGAAGCTGGAAATAAACAATGCCACGCTCAACGGCAATACGGCCAATGACTATGGCGGGGCTGTTTACCTTTATGGCAGCGACCTGCATATCGTCAACAACTCCACCATCAGCAACAACTCCGCCACCAATAGCGGCGGCGGAATACGCTTTCGCAGTTCCTCACGCGCACATGAGCTGCATATCGAAGACAGTACTATCGATGGCAACACTGCCGATACAGGCTATGGCGGCGGTGTACATTTTTACTCGCCCAGCGCATCACTGCTGGTAGAGAACAGCTCGATCAGCGGCAACACGGCCGATGGCAGCGGCGGAGGTGGACTGGCCATCCGTTACAACAGCGGCGATGGTGCACTGACAGGTAATGTGACGCTGCAAAATGCCACTATCAGCAACAACACCGGCGATTCCGGTGGCGGGGTATTCCTGGAAACCAACAGCTTCAGTGGTGCACTGCTGATCGACGACAGTAATATCAACGGCAATATTTCCCAGGAAGGCGCCGGCGGTGGCTTATCGCTGTTTTTCGAATACGGTATCTATAACAACCTGACCATTCGCGATTCCGTTATCGACAGCAATGCGGCCCTAACCAGCAGCGGTGGCGGGATTTGGCTGAACAAAGGCAGCGGCGCCAATAACGTGGTTGTGGAAAACAGCACTATTTCCCGCAACACAACGCCCAGTAATGGTGGCGGTATCCACTTTTACTCGGCCGGTGGCGGCGGGCTGTTTGTGCGCCATTCCACCATTTCCAGCAATAACGCCTTTTACAACGGCGGCGGATTGTTTCAAACCAACCGGTATAACAGCCGTATAGACAACAGCACCATAGCCGGAAATTATGCCTACTACGCAGGTGGTGGTGTACTCAATGCCATTAATGAGGGCTCGCTGCTGGTGCGCAGCAGTATTATCGCCGATAACAGCGTCTACAATTACGCTCCGGATATCGGTGGTTTTGTATTTGATGCCGAATTCAGCCTGATCGAAAACCCCAGCTTCACTTCGCTCAATTCCAGCCTCAACAGCATTGTCGGTGTTGATCCGGCCCTTGGTCCATTGAGCAATAACGGCGGCCTTACCGAAACCCATGCGCTGCTGGCCGGCAGCCCGGCAATTGACAGCGGACTGAATGCCGCTCCAGCCGCCAACGATCAGCGCGGCAATGGTTTTGACCGCACCGTTGGTTTGCAAACGGATATGGGTGCGGTGGAATCGGATACCGATACGCCATTAAGTTTCCCACCATACACCCAGCTGGTTACCAACCTCTACGATGCCGGACCCGGCAGTCTGCGCCAGGCGGTGGCGGATGCCAACGGCAGTTATGGGCTGGATGTGATTGAGTTTCAGAATGGCCTGGCCGGCGCCATCACCCTGACCAGCGGTGATATCGCGATCACCGATGATCTGGTGATCAATGCGCCTGTCCCCAGCGTGATCACTGTCAGTGGCGGCTTTAGTGCTGGGGCGGTACGCGGCGGCAAAGGCTATTCGCGGATATTCCATATTTACGACAACGATCGACCGCTGCGGGGCATAATGCCGCAGAATCTAACCAGCGTCGATATCATCGGCCTGACAATGACCTATGGAAATTCAGGCGAAAGCGGTGGCGCGATTTATGCCACCGACGTCGAACTGACCCTTCGCGACAGCATCATCAGCAACAGCCAGGCACCGGAAAACGGCGGCGGCGGGATTTTCCAATACCAGGGTCTGCTGCGCGTGGTTGATTCGACCATTAGTGGCAACTCAGCAGTAAACGCCACCAGTGGCGGTGGAATTCATACCAGCAATGCCCGGCTGGAAATACATGACAGCTATCTCAACGACAATAACGCTGCCAATGATGCCGGCGGGCTGCAATTGGATCAGATGTACTCAGTCGCTATCTCCGGCAGTACCTTCTATGCCAATACCGCCGGCAGTGACGGTGGCGGCATACACATCACCAACAGCCGTGGGTCGGTGGCATTGTCCGACAGTGTTGTCGACAGCAACTATAGCGGGATTACCGGTGGCGGCATCAGCCAGAACAGCATGAATAATTCCGGTGATGCGCTCACCCTGGACAATTCTGTTGTCAGTGCCAACACCACACTGGAAAGCAGTGGCGGAATTGATGTCAGACCCACCGGCGGCAACCTGAACATCCTGAATAACAGCCGGATCGAGCGCAACTCCGCACTGATGACCACGCCCAGTTTTGCAGTATACGCCGGCGGTATCAGATTCCAGGGCACACGGCCCGGTGCAACCCTGACCATTAATGACAGCACTATCAGTTACAACACCAGCAATGTTGACGGCGGCGGCATTTTTGTTGATGCCAATCTGGGCGGCAGTATTACCGCGCCTGCAGTCAGCATCAACAACAGCACGATCAGCAATAACTACAGCGGTGCTGATGGCGCAGGCATCTATCAGAAACTCGGATTAAATGGGTCGCTGACCATTACCAACAGCATCATCAGCGGCAATACTGCTGACGGCACTGGAGGTGGCATCAAGCTGGAGGCCCAGACCAATGCCAATTCCTATGGCTCTGTGTCGATTTCCGACACCGCTATCGCCAACAACTTTGCAGAGGAGTATGGCGGTGGTATCAGCATGTATAGCATCGATGGGTTTTATGGCGGTATTACGTTGCGCAATATCACCTTGGCCAACAACAGTACCCAGTTTAGCTCGGGAGCCGGCCTGTTCATTGCTGACGAAAACGGCCCCTATACAGTCGTTATCGACAACAGTAGCATCACCGGTAATGTTAGTGGCGATGGTGGTGGGGGACTGTTCATCGATCTGGACAGTGCCAACCTGATGATCCGCAACAGTACCATCGCTGATAATTCCAGTGATTATGGGGCAGGTCTGAATATAGCAGCAGCACCTGAAACCTTCATTGCCAATTCAACCATTTCAGGCAACAACGCCGGCGACCTGGGCGGCGGTATTCTTGCTCAAACTATCTCACCCGGTGGTATTGGCGATATTAATCTGCTCGGATCCATTGTCAGCGACAATTCCGCCGGCTACGGCAGCGATGTGTTTTCATTCGGAGAAACGTTTAACCTGCATTTCAGCCTGCTGCAGTCAGGCCCGCCGATTGTCTATACCACCATCAACGATCGCGGCTTCAATATTCTCGGTCAAAGTGCTTTACTGGAACCGCTGGCCAACAATGGTGGATCAACACTGACCCAGGCATTGACCACCGGCAGCCCGGCTATCAACCGGGGCTTTAATTTTGTGGCATCAACAGCCGACCAGCGTTTGAGTTTCTCCAGAACTGTTGAACGGCTGACGGACATGGGCGCATTCGAAGCGTTTTATTCAAACGGCATCCCTGATCTTGTTCTGATAGGCAGCCCAATTGATGAAGCTGGAGGAACCGCCAACCTGGACCTCAGCTCGCAAAGCCCTGTTGGCCGCCCCGTATTTGTGGATCTCACATTTACCGGACAGGCGGTTCTTAATACCGACTTCACTATTGATGGCAATACCCTGATCATTCCAACCGGGTTTTCTGCTTCAAATGTCTTAACCATCACGGCCATCGATGACAACCTGACTGAAGGCGATGAAACCTTTACTGCGACAGGTACTGAGCACAGTCGAAATAGCCGCGGCTTTTTGATTGAAACCGGAGAAATCACAGATAATGATGGACCGCCCACTGTCCAGTTATCGCTTACCGGTGATCCGATTGCTGAAAACGGCGGAACTGCCACTGTAACAGCCACGCTTTCCAATCCAAGTGTCCAGGATGTTACCGTTAATTTAGTCACTTCAGGCACCGCCACAGGTGCAGATTTCAACTTGCCCGCCAGCATTGTTATACCTGCCAATATGCTCAGTGCAGACATTACCTTGTCTGCCATCGACGACAATATCGGTGAAGTTGATGAAACCGTGATTGTGGATATCGACAGCGTGGTCAACGGCACCGAAGACGGCGTACAGCAGGTCACTGCCACCATCATCGATGATGATGCGCCG
>JANQPN010000008.1 GCA_028289455.1 Wenzhouxiangellaceae bacterium | reverse complement strand
GACTGGAACCTGACGCGTGAAGCGGTGTTGAGTACCGAGCTCTCACCACTGACCACCGGGATCACATTGCAACAGGCCTGCGGCACCAGTCTGCAGGCGGCTTTGATTGGTGGCGCTAAAATTGCCACCGGCCAGATTGAAAGCTTTATTGCCTGCGGCACCGACACTACCAGCGATGCACCGCTGGTGATATCCCGCAAACTGGCGCAGCGTTTGATCAAAATGCCCCGAGCCAAATCATTCGGTCAGAAAATGAAGCTGTTCAAAGGCTTCAGTCCGGCTGAAATGGCACCGGTACCGCCAGCCAACGGAGAACCCCGCACAGGCCTGTCAATGGGCCAGCACTGTGAGCGCATGGCACGTGAATGGAATATCACCCGGGAAGCCCAGGATGAGCTGGCCTTCAACAGTCACCAGAATGCCGCTAAAGCCTGGGATAATGGTTTCTTTGATGACATGGTGGTGCCTTTTGAAGGCGTTATCCGGGACAACAACATCCGGCCTGACAGCACGCTGGAAAAAATGGCCACCCTTAAACCGGTGTTTGATAAGAAATCCGGTCACGGCACCCTGACTGCAGCCAACAGCACGCCGCTGACCGACGGCGCTTCGGCAGTAATGCTCTGTTCAGAGCAGTACGCCGAGCAGCATAAACTGCCGGTACTTGCCTACCTGACCCATGGTCGCAGCGCCTCAGTCGACTTTGTCAACGACGAGGGCCTGTTGATGGCCCCAACGGTAGCCATGTCGGAAATGCTGCAACAGGCTGAACTAAGCCTGCAGGATTTTGATTTCTACGAAATCCACGAAGCCTTTGCCGCCCAGTTGCTGTGCACCCTGAAAGCCTGGGAATCTGAAGATTACTGCAAACAGCGGCTGGGCCTGAATGCAGCCATGGGCAGCATTGATCATAAGAAACTGAATATCCACGGCAGCAGCATCGCTGTGGGCCACCCGTTTGCAGCCACCGGTGCACGGATTGTCTCAACGCTGGCTGAAATGCTGGCGGCCAAGCGCCGGGGCAAAACCACCACCCGGGGCATGATTTCTGTATGCACTGCCGGCGGCATGGGTGTTACCGCGATTTTGGAAAAAGCCTGATATTCGATACCATTCCGGACTTGTCCAGGCAAGTCCGGAATGATGACCATGACCCAATTCAACAACATATCCCAATGGCAGGTACAGGCGGACTCCCAGCTCGCCAATTGGCCGACAGCTCCTGACTCATCCGAAGATTTTGTCAAAAACCTGAAAAGCGCCCGTAATCTGTTGGCTGAGGAGACTGCCAAGCTACAGGCCAGTCGCAGCCACTCTCTGCTGGTTATCATGCAGGCTACTGATGCTGCCGGCAAAGACAGCGCTATCAGGGAGGTTTTTGCCAAGGTAAATGTAAATGCAGTCCGCGCAGAGGCATTTAAGCGCCCTACCAAACTGGAGCTTCGACATGATTTCATCTGGCGCTGCGCCAGGGTACTGCCTGCCCGTGGGGAGGTAGTGGTATTTAACCGCAGCCATTATGAAGAGGTCACTACCGTAAGAGTCCACCCGGAATACCTCGGTGCTCAATATCCTGGAGAAAAGCCGGCAGAGCTGGAAGATATGGAAGCTTTCTGGGCGCACCGGTTTGCAGCGATCAACGGTTTTGAACAGCATCTGGCCAACAGCCGTACCATCGTGTTGAAGTTCTGGCTGAATTTATCCAAGGATGAACAGAAGCGGCGCTTTCAGCGACGCCTGGACAAGCCGGAGAAAAACTGGAAGTTCAATGCTGCTGATCTCAGTCAGCGTCCCTATTGGGATGCCTACCAGCAGGCCTACCATACTGCACTCAAAGCCACATCGGCAGCACATGCGCCATGGTTTGCCATTCCTGCAGACAACAAAGATTATGCCCGCTGGCAGATTGCTGAAACGGTATGCCGCGCTCTGCAGCAGGTGGAACTGAACTGGCCTCAGCCCGATTTTGATCTGAATGAAGCAAAAACGCTGCTGCAGCAGTCATAGCATAAACATTAATCCTTCTTAGCTTATGATTAAACGCACACTAATGACCGCAGTTGCTGTTTTTGCTGCGGCAACAGACCTCAGCCTGGCCGGCGAGCATCCGCTGACTTATCAGCAGCATGTGGAAAAAATAAAAGCCCAGGCACCGGATGCCGATTTTAAAGGGCTGCGTGTTGCCTACACCGATACTGAAGATTATGTGCTGCTCGGTGACAAGCCGGATGATTACGGCCCGCCCATGTTCAAAGCGCTGGGAACCAAGAACTACCCTGCCTGTATTAGCTATGCAAACGACCTGTTGGAAGTTGATTACACCAGCATGAATGCACATTACTCAGCCTGGGTATGTAATGAAGATTCCGGCAAGCAGGCCGATGCCAGTTATCACCGGTATGTCTTAAAAGGACTGATTGACTCCATTAAAAACAGCGGTGACGGCCAATCCACGGAAACCGCCTTCGTGATGATCAGCAATGAGGAGATTGTGGCCTTTCTGGAATTTCAGGGCCTGGAAATTGTTGATCATTCAATCATAGAAGCCAATGACAAATCTTATGACGTCATTCAAATCAAGAACAAAGAGACTGGCGAGCAATCAGAGCTGACCTTCGATATCACCCTGCAGGCCAGCAAACGTAACGGATAACACCAGATTCGCATTTCCACGTCTGCTGTCTGTTCCAGGCAGTAATTTATGCTAACCTTTGGTCGTACCGGATAATGCATTGATTGCATGCATTTCCGGGCCGTGGCTGAAAACAGCAACGCTAAGGGAGGCCTTTATTCATACTGGTTTTGATACGCGCCCGCCGCCGCTTACCGACTGCTGGGGACTGACCATCTGACTGTACTCTGTGGCAACAGCCGCACGAGATCTGAATGCACATGCCGCCAGGCGTTCGTGCAGCTGTAAAGGGAGATTTGAACAATGCAAACCAACAACAACTGGAATTTTCTGATTATCACCACGGATGAGGAACGCTACCCTCCCGTCTATGAAACCGAAAGCATTCAGCAATTCCGCCGACAATACCTGCATGGCCTGGCCGCCATTCGCCAGAACAGCCTGGAGTTTCACCGTCACTACGCCGCCAGCACTGCGTGCAGCCCCAGCCGCACCTGCATCTACACCGGTCAATACCCGTCACTGCATGGTGTAAGCCAAACCTCAGGCCTGGCCAAAGAATGGTACGACCCGGATATGTTTTACCTGGACCCCAACACCGTACCTACACTGGGAGACTATTTCCGCAGCGGCGGTTACCGCACGTTTTACCGGGGCAAATGGCACCTTTCCTATCCCGATATTGTACTGCCCGGCAGCAAAAACCCGTTGCTCAGCACCACTGACGACGGTCAGGCTATTCCTCGTGCCGAAGAGCTTTACCACGCCGCCAACCGCTTGCATGACTATGGCTTTGACGGCTGGATTGGACCAGACCCCCATGGCGCCGATAAAGCTAATATGGGGGTTAACCGGGACCCTGGATTCGCCGATCAGATCATCAATCTGCTGGATGCCCTGGAAGCTGAGGACAGTGACCAGCCATGGCTGACCGTCGCATCATTCACCAATCCTCATGATGTGGTGTTTTTCGGTACCCCCTGGCTGTCTTTCGGGTATAACTATGATTTTCCTGAGTTCATCAAAGAACTGGACATTTCCATGCCGCCGACACGTTGTGAGGATTTATCCACCAAACCAAAGTGTCAACAGGATTATGCGGATAAATATGGCGAAATGTTTTTCCGTAACCCGACCATTCCACAGTATTTCCAGCTGTATTATTACCTGCACTATCTGGTAGACCAGGAAATACACAAAGTTTACAAAAAACTGCAGCAGACCCGTTTCTTTGAAAATACCATTGTGGTGTACACCTCTGACCATGGAGACATGCTGGGCGCTCACGGCGGCATGCATCAGAAATGGTACAACGCCTATGAAGAAACGCTGCATGTACCGTTTATCATATCCAACCCCAAGCTGTTCGACGGCCAGTCACATTGTGATGCGCTCAGCAGTCATGTGGATATTATTCCCACCCTGATGGGGCTGGCTGATATTGATCAAAAAACAGCCGCAGCCAGTCTGCAACCCAGCCATTCCGAAGTTCGCCCGCTGGTCGGCGCGGACCTATCCGAACTGGTGCGCAGCAGCGGTCAGGCAGGCAACAGTGATGAGGTGCTGTATTTTATGACTGATGACGAAGTCAGCGAAGGGTTGACTGATGTTAACCCGCGTGGAAATCCCTACACGCCGATCACTGAGCCCAGTCATCTGGAAACCGTTATTACTCATATGCCGGATGAAAACGGCGAGCGGCAATTGTGGAAATACACCCGCTACTTCAGCAATCCACGCTTCTGGTCCAGCCCCAGCAATCCCGATCAGGCTTTTTCGCCGCAACCGGAAGGCGGCCCTGCCGAGTTTGAGCTGTATAACCTGACTGCCGACCCATTGGAAAAAATCAACCTGGCCGGTACCTGCGGTCAGCTGCAGGCTCACCATTCAATCATCAAAGCACTACAGGTCATCATGATTGAGCAGCGCAGAAAAAAACGCTTGTTGCCGGCTCAACAGCAATAAACACGAATAATATTGCCGGAAAGCCACTGGTTTTCCGGCTTCCGGAATGGCCACCCTGCATGCAAAACCAGAGTGGCTAACCAGCTGCTGGCGCACTGAATTCAATGGACATCAAAGACCAGCAGCCTCCACAGTATTCTGCAGCAGCATGGCTACCGTCATAGGACCAACACCACCGGGAACCGGGGTATACCAGCTGGCTTTCCGCCGCACTATTTCTGCGTCAAGGTCGCCGCACAATTCCCCATTCGAGGACCGGTTCATGGCCACATCAACGACCACGCAGCCTGCCTGTATCCAGTTGGCATCGACAATATGCCGCTTGCCAACCGCCGACACCAGCACCTCAGCACGCTCTACATGTGCCTGTAAACCACGGGTAAAGCGATGACAAATGGTGACTGTGGCGCCATCCAGCAACAGTTCCAGCGCCATCGGCCGGCCGACGATATTCGAAGACCCGACCACCACTGCATGTTTGCCTTTGGTGTCGATACCGTGGTGATGCAGCAGCGCCATTACCCCACGAGGTGTACAGGGGCGAATGCCCGGATCACGTAATACCAGCCGCCCCATGTTCATGGCATTAAATCCGTCTACATCCTTACTGGCGTCTATTCTTTCCAGCACCTGCTGGCTGTTGACGTGCTCGGGCAACGGTAGTTGCACCAGAATACCGTGAATCGATTTATCCGCATTCAGTGCATCCACCGTAT
>JANQPN010000078.1 GCA_028289455.1 Wenzhouxiangellaceae bacterium | reverse complement strand
ATGACCAGCTGGGTCTCGGCAGGCGCCAGTCTCGGGTTTCTGCTGGGCTCGGGCGTGGGCACCCTGCTGACTGTGATTTTTACTACCGAGCAGCTGCAGGCCTGGGCCTGGCGGCTGCCGTTTCTCAGTGGTTTGGTGATTGCTCTGATCGGTTACCTGATACGCCGGCACACTGAGGAACCCGAACGCGAGGATAGTGAAATCGAACAATCGCCGGTCATTACTGCCCTGCGTGATTACTGGCGGCCCATGCTGCAGGTCATGGGATTGGCGCTGGGCGTCAGTGCCGGGTTTTACATGATGTTTGTATATGCCAATTCCTACCTGACCGAGCACATGCACTTTTCCACTACCAGCGCCATGGAAATCAATACAGTGAATCTGTTTGTGCTCGCCCTGGTGATACCTGTTGCCGGCTGGTTGAGTGACAAAGTGGGTAGAAAACCGGTGCTGCTGGCCGGCGGGTTGGCATTGCTGGTGTTGAGCTGGCCATTATTCTGGATGATGCACCATGCAACTGGTACTTTTGTTTTCCTGGGTCAATTCGGGTTTGCATTGGTCATTGGGACTCTGTTTGGCGTTAATCCTGCTGCGCAGGCAGAATTGCTCCCTGCCCGGGTCCGGGCCAGTGCCTTTTCGATTGCCTATAGCGTATGCCTTGCATTGTTTGGCGGCACTACGCCGCTGATAGCGGCCTGGTTACTGGAACGCACGGCAGCTGATTATTCACCGGTGTGGTATCTGATGGTGTTGGCAGCGATATCTTTAGCCGCCATCATTACCATTAAAGAAACCCGGCCTGATACTACGTCAACCCACACTTGAAGCGTTCCGAAAGCGGCAGGAGCGGATAGATCCGCTGCTGCAGTTCAGTCGTTCAAGTCCCGGTTAAATCGACTCTAATCAAACCAAAGACCATGTGACTTATTGCACGTCACATATCGCAGCGGCAACGCTACAATTCTCCATACATAACTAACAATAGAGACACCAACATGCTTAATTACCGTATTGCCGGTCTGGCACTGCTGCTGGCGGCCAATCTGTCGTCTGCTGCAGATGACTGGCGGATCGAAGCCGCCGGTATCATGCAGGAAATCACCAGCCTGAAAGATAACCCGGATAATTTAGACGCCGATGAGCGCCTGCAAAAAGCCATTGATCTGAATTATGAATACAACCTGCTGACCTCTCCTGAATTTGCCACGTTTCTTGGCGACCCCCGTTATCAGGATCGCTGGAGTGATAACTCATTGGCCTGGGAAGAACATCAGAACCAGATTCTGATCAACAATATTGAAGTAGCCAAATCCATTCCACGTGATCGACTCAGCGAATCAAACAAGCTGAATTACGACCTGATCATTGCACAGCTGCAACAGCAGGTTGACGGCTTTGCGTTCGGGGACAAATATCTGGCAATTTCCCAGTTGGGTGGTCCGCAGCAGGATATCGCCCAAATACTGGCGATTATGCGTCCTTCAAGGGTGGCTGATTTCGACAATGTCATTGCCCGGTTAAACGGCGTGCCGAACATTATTGACAATGCTATGGAGCGTATGCAGAAAGGCCTGGAAGCCAACGTTACCCCACCTAAAGTGACATTGCGTGATGTGGCCGGGCAGATAAATGCCCAGATCGTCGATGACCCCTCACAGAGTCCACTGTTACAGGCATTTGCCAATATGCCACCGGGCATTGATGCAGCACAGGCTGAGCAGCTCCAGCAGCAGGCTTATGCAGCCTACACCGATAAAGTAAAACCAGCTTATGAAAAGCTGCTGGCTTTCTTTGAAAATGAATACCTGCCGAATACGCGAGAGTCCATCGGCATGAGCGACCTGCCTGATGGGCGCGACTGGTACGCCTACCGTGCCAATACCTTCACCACTACCGATATGACGCCACAGCAGATCCATGACATCGGCTTGAGCGAAGTTAAGCGTATCCGCGCTGAAATGGACCGGGTCATCGAAAGCAGTGGTTTTGAAGGCAGCTTTGATGAGTTTACCGAGTTTCTGCGCACTGATAAGCAGTTTTATCATGAAACCAAAGAAGCTCTGCTGATGGAATACCGGGATATTTCCAAGCGTGCCGATGCGGAACTGGTAAAACTGTTTGGTCACCTTCCCCGCTTGCCATACGGTGTTGTACCGGTTCCCGCATACGCTGAAAAATCCCAGACAACAGCTTATTACCAGCCCGGTTCGCTGGAGGCCGGCCGGCCAGGCAACTTCTTTGCCAATACTTACGCCCTGGATACCCGCCCTCGCTGGGAAATGGAAGCTCTGACACTGCATGAAGCGGTACCCGGGCACCATTTCCAGATAGCTATCGGTCAGGAGCTGGAAGATGTGCCCTGGTTCCGGCGCCTGGGAGGCTATACCGCTTACGTGGAAGGCTGGGGACTGTATTCGGAAAGTCTGGGTGAGGAAATGGGTTTTTACCAGGACCCCTACTCCAAGTTTGGCCAGCTGACCTATGAAATGTGGCGCGCGATCCGCCTGGTGGTGGATACCGGCATGCATTACCTGGGCTGGACGCGTCAACAGGCAATCGATTTCTTTATTGCCAATACCGGCAAACAGGAACATGACATTATTGTTGAAGTTGACCGATACATTGTCTGGCCCGGTCAGGCACTGGCTTACAAAATCGGCGAGCTGAAAATCAAGGAACTGCGTGCCTATGCAGAAGCAGAACTGGGTGAATCATTTGATATCCGGGCTTTCCATGATCATCTGCTGGGCGCCGGCGCGTTACCACTGGATGTGCTGGAAACCCGCATGCATGAATGGGTGACGGAACAGAAAAATGCCTGAGTAACTGTTCAGTCGTCTTCACAAAGCCCGGGCATCTGTCCGGGCTTTTTTGTATCAGACAAGCATCCATTAATCAAAATAAAACAACCGTCCACCCGCAACTGCAACTGGTTCAAACTGCTCAATTCAAAATAACAACGAAGAATTTAGTATTATATTTCCCGAAGCCAACCACCAGTGATTAATCAATTGATGAAAGTTTCCTCTCTTCTGATAGCGGGTTACATTGCGCTCACTGGTGTCGCTATCATCTTTGATAAAGCATCGTTGCCAAACGGCAGCGAGTTGAATCTGCTGATATTGAGTAATGATCAGACATTTCCGTTGGATATTCAGGAAGTTTCCGGCCATTTTGACCCGCTCAGCCATCAGCTCAGAATGTCACGGCATTACCGGGGAAAATTAACTGCTGTTGATGATTCCTGGCTGCGTCTGTCACAGCTCGGTGATAACTTATATGGTTTAGCAGGTATCGGGCAGCAGGTCTTTTACATAGAACAGGTTGCGCAACAGGATTCGCTGCCGAGGCATATATATGCCCATACATCTATTCCATCAGATCTTTACAGCCAGGCAGGCGGCCCACCTGTCAGCGGCGATGACGATACTGCTGAGATTGACGAATTATTGGTAAGCACACAGATACTTAGCCTGCAGACAATCGATGATGCTCAAATGGTGCCGGCAGAATCCAATCAAGATCCACCACGGATTCTGAATGTGGAATTCATTTTTGACCCGGGCATTATTATCCAGCGTGGCCATGAACAGGTGGAAAAAACGCTGGCAGCTGCCAATCTGCTGTCCGGCTATTATGAATCTCAGGCCAATCTGGTGATCAATCTGTCGGCACTGCATTTTCCTTCTGTAACCGATAACCCGGTTACCGGCACTGGTCAGGCATTTGAAATTATCAGCGATATGGCCAATGACCGTGTCAGTGGCGACCTGAATGTAGCCAGTGACAGCATTGCAGTTTTTATCACGTCACGTCCGATCATGTCTCAGGCCGGTCCGCACAATGGCTTTGCGATGCTGAATGCGGCCTGCACCACGGCCGGCAATACTGTGATTTCAGACCGCATAGTGGCACCCGGCGCATTCGGCGGTCCACCTATTCTCAATGCACCGCTGAATTTTTTGTACCTGGTGGAGATATTGGCTCATGAAATCGGGCATATCCTTGGCGGCACCCATACGTCCTGCGGTATGGAGGGCGGCATTATGTCGACCTTTTTTGACTCATCGCCACGTAATCATTTCTCCTCCTGCTCTCTGGATCAGTTTGAAGCCTATCTGAGCACTGCCGGCGAGTGTGTGCTGGATTATCAGCCGGTGGTTGCAGGTTTTGACGGCACCTGGTTTGATATATCGCACGATGGAGAAGGTCTGCAGATTCAGGTATTGAGTCAGGACCGGGCTTTGGTGGCCTGGTATACCTATGATCAAAGCGGCAACCAACGCTGGTTCAGCGGTATAGGCATTATTCAAGGCAATCGCATTGTTATCGAGCAGCTGACCATAGCCAGTGGCGCTCAGTTCGGTGAGGATTTTGATCCTGCCGCTGTCGTCCGAGAACCATGGGGAAGCGGAATCATCAGCTTTAACGACTGCGACAACGCCATACTCACTTATATTGAAGATGCAACGGGCATGGCCGGTTCACAGACTTTATCCCGCCTTACCAGTCTGAATGGCATGACATGTGGTGGCCTGGTGACCAGCGAGCAGGCTGAAGGCTTTGATGCCAGCGGCACCTGGTTTGATCCCAGTCATGACGGTGAAGGGCTTATCGTAGAGCAGCTGAATGCGTCGACACTGGTATTCAGCTGGTTCAGCTATGACGATACCGGCGAGCAGGCATGGTTTACCGGTATCGCCGTTCTCCAGGAAGATGGCAGTTATCTGTCTGAATCCGTCTCCATCACCAGCGGTGGTATTTTCGGCCCCGAGTTTGATCCTGATCTGGTGGAACGCATGACCTGGGGGAACCTGCGGTTGAGTTTTTCTGATTGTGATAACGCCCTGCTGGAGTACCAGTCAGGGTTATCCGGGTTTGGTATCGGCAGGCAGAATTTAACCCGGTTATCGACTCCATCAGGAACAACCTGCCAATTTCCCGCATCTACTCATTGAGTTGTTTTTGTAAGAAAAACCGGCTTAATCGATCCTTTGGGTATTCATAACGCCGCATTTTAATGAAAATGCCCTGTTGGGCAGGAGCAGAGATTTCAGCAAATCGGTTGAAACCCCGGGGTTCAGCTTCTTGCTAACGCATATGTTCTCAAAACTCATTTCAGTTATAATGCGCGCTTGTTTCGATTGTTGAGGTGATATGGCACGCGAAGATCAAATTGAGATGGAGGGTAAGGTATTGGAAACCTTACCAAATACCATGTTTAGGGTAGAACTGGATAACGGCCACATAGTGACCGCACACATTTCCGGGAGAATGCGCAAAAACTACATCCGCATACTGACCGGTGATCGGGTTAAAGTGGAAATGACCCCTTACGACCTTAGCAAAGGCCGTATTACGTACCGCATGAAATAACTGACCAGCAGTTGCCGGGTTACAAACCGGGCAATCAGTATCTCCCCTGCTCTACTGTCTACACTGTCCAGCTGCTAAAGCCGGCCATAAAGCTGTAATGCAATCCGTTTAATCCCCTGATCAAATCAGGGGATTCAGGACAGGTTATTACGTAATCAATTCAGTATCTGTCAGCAACAGCTGGTGACAGGGTTTTGCGCTGCTTCAGCGTAAAACACCGCAGCCTGAGAGTTACTCGGCAGGTTCAGCTGTTTTGGACTCGGCCGGACTGGAAAAAGTCTTGATATCCAGATGGTTTTCGTCATCGATATCAACCACCACGGTACCGCCCTCTGCCAACTTGCCGAACAACAGCTCATCGGCCAGCGAATGTTTGATGTTCTGCTGAATGACCCGCTTCATCGGACGGGCGCCCATTTCAGCATCAAAGCCCTGCTCGGCAATCCATGCCCGTGCAGCTGTAGTAACCTCCAGGTGCACCTGCTGGTCTGCCAGTGTGTTTTCCAGCTCCAGCAGGAATTTATCCACCACCTTGCTGACCACTTCCGGTGACAGGGAAGCGAACTGAATAATTGCATCCAGGCGGTTACGGAACTCAGGTGTAAAGGTTCGACGGATCACTTCCATGCTGTCGGATGCATCTTTGCTGCCGGTAAACCCAATTGAACGTTTACTCAACTGAGCAGCGCCGGCATTGGTGGTCATCACCAGAACAACGTTGCGGAAATCGGTTGTGCGGCCGTTACTGTCGGTCAGCTTGCCGTGATCCATAACCTGCAGCAGCAGGTTGAATACGTCCGGGTGGGCTTTTTCAATTTCGTCCAGCAGCAGAACCGCATGCGGTGTTTTGTTGATCGCCTCGGTCAACAGGCCACCCTGGTCGAAGCCGACATAGCCCGGTGGTGCACCGATCAAACGAGAGACGGTATGCGCCTCCATATACTCAGACATGTCAAAGCGCACCAGCTCGATGCCCATAGTCATGGCCAGCTGGCGGGTAACCTCGGTTTTACCTACACCGGTGGGGCCGGAAAACAGGAATGAACCAATCGGTTGTTCCGGATCGTTCAAGCCTGATCGTGCCAGTTTTATTGCGGCGCTCAGACCGGCTATAGCCTCATCCTGTCCGAAAACCACGAGTTTCAGATCACGCTCGAGGTTAGCCAATGCCTCCTTATCCGAACGGCTGACACGACGCTCAGGTATTCTCGCCATACTGGCGATTACCTGCTCGATCTGCTCGGCATCAAGAACCTGCACCCGTTCGTCTTCCGGCTTAAGGCGTTCTTTGGCGCCGGCCTCGTCAATCACATCTATCGCTTTGTCCGGCAACTGCCGATCGTGCAGATAGCGGACGGATAAGTCGACCGCAGTTCTCAGTGCCTGCTCGGTGTAGTCAACACCGTGGTGTTCACTGAAACGGCTCTTCAGGCCTCGTAGAATCTCGACGGTTTCGTCAATCGACGGTTCAACGATATCAATTTTCTGGAAGCGACGGGATAAGGCACGATCTTTCTCGAATATGCCGCGATATTCCTGAAAAGTAGTTGATCCGATGCAACGCAGCTGCCCATTGGCCAGTACCGGCTTAATCAGATTGGAAGCATCCATAACAGTACCGGATGTTGCCCCGGCACCAATGATGGTGTGAATTTCATCAATAAACAGAATGGCATTGTCCAGCTTTTTCAGTTCAGCCAGCAGGGCTTTCAAGCGCTGCTCGAAATCGCCTCGGTATTTGGTGCCGGCCAGCAATGCGCCCATATCCAGGGCATAAATTGTGGCACCGGCGACCGCTTCAGGCACCTGATGTTCAACAATGCGGCGCGCCAAACCTTCGGCAATGGCCGTTTTGCCGACACCGGCCTCACCGACCAGCAGAGGGTTGTTCTTACGACGCCGGCATAGAATCTGTAATGTCCGGTCAATCTCCGGCTGCCGGCCGATTAATGGATCAATTTTGTCCTGTTCAGCCTGCTCGTTTAAATTGCTGGCATACAACTCCAGCGGGTTTTTCTCTGCTTTGCGCTGTTCACTGCTTTCCTGGTCGCTGGTCAGGCGCAGCGGGTCATCGGTATCGGCTTCACCATCGGGCCGGATGCCGTGGGAGATATAGTTCACCACATCCAGGCGTGTCAGCCCCTGGTTGTTGAGCAGCCAGGCAGCATGCGACTGCTGTTCCGAGAACATGGCCACCAGGATATTGGCGCCCTGCACCACCTTTTTACCGGAAGACTGCACATGGTAAACCGCACGTTGCAGCACCCGCTGAAAGCCAATGGTGGCCTGGGTGTCGCGTTCGTCGGCTGCCGGCAGTTCGGGCACGGTTTCTGCCAGCACATCGCGCAGATCACGCTCCAGCAGCTCGATATCCACCTTGCAGGCATGTAAAACTTCATAAGCAGACGATTCAGTCAACAGCCCCAGCAATAAGTGTTCTACCGTCAAAAACTCATGGTGCATTTCGCGGGCGAAGCGATAGGCGGCGCTGATACTCTGTTCAAGTTCTTTGCTAAACATGACGGCGGCCTATGCGGATTCCACGCTGCATTGCAGCGGGTGCTGGTTTTCACGGGAGTAATCATTTACCAGCACAGCCTTGGTTTCAGCTATCTGATAGCTGTAAACACCGCAAACGCCTTTGCCGCGGGTATGTACATGCAGCATGATCTGGGTGGCACGGTCGTGATCCATGCCGAAAAACTTCATCAATACTTCAACCACAAAATCCATGGGGGTGTAATCATCATTCAATAACACCACTTTGAACATCCTGGGCTCTTCCAGTTCCGGATCGGCCAGCGCCAGGCCTAAATGATCATCATGCTCGTTGCTGTGATCATTGCCATTGTTATCTTCC
This sequence comes from Wenzhouxiangellaceae bacterium, assembly GCA_028289455.1. GTDB lineage: Bacteria > Pseudomonadota > Gammaproteobacteria > Xanthomonadales > Wenzhouxiangellaceae > JAJFKX01. Next base: position 67,601 of record JANQPN010000078.1, on the reverse strand, counting down.
TCGCCACTGGCCTGGATTTGGAACAAATCGATCATATTTAGCTGATTAGTACGTAAAAGATTATTCATGCCAAGTGATATGCTGTTAGCTGTTTCCAGTATCAATGCCCTAGAGTTACTATTTTACCTTTTAAAGACCTGATGATGAGCCATCCTGTTCAATTCAATGACCGTTATACGCCTAGGATAACAGTCGCAGCGGTTGTAGAACATGATCAGAAATTCCTGATCATTGAAGAATGGGTCAACAACCAGCTGGTATTTAATCAGCCGGCCGGCCATCTGGAACCTGGCGAAGACCTGCTACAGGCAGTTATCCGGGAAACGCTTGAAGAAAGTGGTTGTGTCATTGAACCGATACACCTGATCAACACCTATCACACCGATATCGACCAACCGGAAAATACCAAGTTACGCTTCAATTTTGCCGCCCGGTTGTGTGCCCAGCACCATGATGCACAACTGGACAGCGGCATCGTTGCGGCGCATTGGCTGACATTGGCGCAATTGCACCAGCAACAGCACCGGATGCGCAGCCCGGCTGTACTTAAGTGTGTTGAGGACTACCTCTCCGGTTTACAGTTGCCATTGACCAGCGTCATCAATGTCAGCATATAGAACACTGTTATGACCGATTCAGCCTTACAAGCCGCTTTTTACTGCAATCAGCCTGTGGATATGGTCATGATCGCCATGTCCGGTGGGGTGGACTCTTCCTTAACCGCCAGGCTGGTGCGTGACAGCGATGTACCATGCGCCGGCATGTTCATGAAAAACTGGGAAGAACAGGATGACGAGCACTGCCCGGCGGAAGCCGATGCTGACGATGCCCGTAATGTGGCTGAGCACTTGGGCATAAAGCTGTATACCCGTAATTTTGCTGCTGAGTACTGGGATGATGTATTTGCACGATTCCTGGAAGAATACCGGATCGGCCGTACACCCAATCCGGATATTCTGTGCAACAGGGAAATCAAATTTAAGGTGTTTGCCGAACATGCAGAAGATCTGGGTGCCAGCCATATAGCCACCGGGCATTACGCACGTAAGCAGGTCACTGACGGCATTCACTGGCTATGCCGAGGTGTCGATCATAATAAAGACCAAAGTTACTTTCTGTACGCCATTACTCAGGAGCAACTGCAACGGGCAGTGTTCCCCGTGGGTGAATTGCATAAACCGAAAGTCCGGGAACTGGCGGCTGATTACGGCATACCTGTGCATGCAAAACGCGATTCGACCGGTATTTGTTTTATCGGCGAACGGCGATTGAGAGATTTTCTGAAGCAATGGCTGCCACCCAAAACAGGCCCCATCTGTCTGGATGACGGCAGAACCATCGGTGAGCATACCGGCGCACAATACTACACGCTGGGCCAGCGCCAGGGTCTGGGGATAGGCGGGGTGCGCGGTGCCGCTGAAGCTCCCTGGTATGTAATCGGCAAGAACATGGATTCCAATACAATATTTGTTTCTCAAAATCAACAACATAGCGCTTTAATGTCTAATCAACTTGAATTTGATGAGCTTTCCTGGGTGAGTGGCCGGCCGCCTGAAAATGCCCATTTAACCGCAAAAATACGCTACCGGCAGCAGGATCAGGAATGCGAACTGAGCGTTGACGGCCAGCGGGCTACAGTCCATTTTCCGCAATCTCAGTGGGCTGCCACACCGGGGCAGTCAGTGGTTTTTTATGAACAGGATATCTGCCACGGCGGTGGTATTATTAGCAGCTCAAATGCGCAGGTGGTTTCCTAAAAGGTGAATATGATGAGTGCTGATTTTAATCAAACGTCTATTCACTCCCAGACATTGGCACTAGCCGGCGTGATGCAGGCAACCGGCCAGGTGCATGATGTTGCCACCACCGGTCTGAGCGACCCCGATGCAACCCGGGTATGCCTGCGCAGTGCGCTCAGCCTGTCAGCCGGTTCCATTCAGGATGCCGTTGGCCAGCCCGGGGAACTTCGCTATGGCCTGCGTCAGCTGCAGGCGTTATTTTCCGGGAACCAGCAGAAACTGCCGATGCTGCAATATGCCATGCAGATCATGCAACTGCAGAAAAACCTGTCTCACGACCGCTCCCGTCAACGGGCGCTTGGCCAGGAGCTGGAACTGATCAGCCGCTATCTGTCCCGTCCTAATGCCACTCAGGAAGCACAGTCGTCAAGCACAGATGCCGTGTATCTGCAGCCAGAAATAATCAGCCAGCTGGCCAATGCCTGGTCAGAACAGGTGCGCTCGCTCAAACCTCAGATTACCGTGCAGGGCAAGCCACTTTATCTACAAAATGACAGCAACGTGCATATGATCAGAGCATTGCTGTTATCTGCCCTTCGCTCCGCCTGGCTGTGGCAACAGCTGGGTGGAAGGCGCTGGCACCTGATTTTCCGGCGCAAACGCATACTGCAGGCGACCCGCGACCTGCTGCATGCATAATCAATCGTTGAGCTAACCGGTTTCAAGATTGAGTCCGGGCGTACGGTTTATGCGCAGTTGATGATGGTTCAGCCACTGAAATTGCGTGTTAAAATAGACAGCTTATTTTTCGTTCACCAACCGAAACAGGTTGGCGATTCAGCCAAATTTCTTATGGAGCTAACAACATGTCCGGCAAAATCGATTGTCACGCCACGGTAACGGCCAATAACCGCGAATACCAGGTATGCAGCCTGTCTGCTTTGGCACAGCAATATAATTTGAAGCGATTACCCTTCTCATTGAAAATCCTGCTGGAAAACCTGCTTCGCCATCAGAGTGCCGGTTATGTAACCACCAGTGATATCGAAGCGTTGTGCAACTGGGATCCAAAGGCTGAACCAAGTACTGAAATCGCATTTACTCCTGCGCGTGTTGTATTGCAGGATTTCACCGGCGTCCCGGCTGTGGTTGACCTGGCCGCGATGCGGGATGCCATGGCAAACCTGGGTGGCAATCCTGATCTGATCAATCCGTTATCGCCCGCAGAATTGGTGATAGATCACTCCGTGCAGGTGGATCAGTATGGCTCTGCGGGCGCCCTGGACGCCAATAACATGATTGAGTTCAAGCGTAATCAGGAACGCTACCAGTTCCTGCGCTGGGGTCAGACTGCATTTGATAATTTCAGTGTTGTGCCACCCAATACCGGTATTGTTCACCAGGTGAATCTGGAGTTTCTGGGACGGGTGGTATTCGGTGTTGAAAAAGACGGCCAGTGGCATGCCTGGCCGGATACGCTGGTCGGCACAGATTCCCACACCACCATGATCAACGGCATTGGTGTACTGGGCTGGGGTGTTGGCGGCATCGAAGCCGAGGCAGCCATGCTGGGTCAACCGGTTACCATGCTGATTCCTCAGGTAGTTGGATTCAAACTGACCGGCCGTTTACCTGAAGGCGCCACTGCTACCGACCTGGTGTTAACCGTTACCCAAATGCTGCGTGAACACGGTGTGGTGGGCAAATTTGTAGAATTTTTCGGTGACGGATTATCCAATTTGCCGCTGGCTGACCGGGCAACGATTGCCAATATGGCGCCCGAATACGGTGCGACCTGCGGTATTTTTCCGGTAGATGAAGAAAGCCTGCGCTACCTGAAGCTCTCCGGCCGCTCGGATGAGCAGATTGCGCTGGTAGAGGCTTATATGAAGCATCAGGGGCTGTTCCGCCAGGATGGTGATAATGAAGCTGAATACACCGCCGTACTGGAGCTGGATATGGCCACAGTGGTTCCCAGTCTGGCCGGCCCCAAACGCCCTCAAGACCGGGTATTGCTGTCTGAAGCGCAGAGCAGCTACAACCGCGATGCCAAACCGCTGGCCGGCGGCCGTGAGCTGGGCGCCAGCGCTGATGTAAGTTATAAAGGCAGTGATTTTGAACTGACCGATGGCGCAATCGTTATTGCTGCCATTACCAGCTGTACCAATACTTCCAATCCTGCGGTAATGATCGGTGCCGGTTTGCTGGCCAGGAATGCAGCGGCCAAAGGGCTGAAGGTTAAGCCCTGGGTCAAAACCAGCCTGGCACCGGGTTCCAAAGTGGTCACCGATTACCTGGAGAAAGCCGACCTGCTGGATGATCTGGAAGCGCTGGGTTTCTATACCGTCGGTTATGGCTGCACCACCTGCATCGGTAACTCCGGCCCGTTGCCGGAAGAAATTGGTGACGCAGTGCGTGCCAATGACCTGGTGGTTTGTTCAGTATTGTCCGGCAACCGTAATTTTGAAGGCCGCATTCACGCCAACATCAAAATGAACTACCTGGCCTCCCCTCCACTGGTGGTTGCTTATGCACTGGCCGGCAGTATGGATGTGGATCTGAATAATGACCCGCTGGGCAATGACAGCGATGGTAATCCGGTTTACCTGCGCGATATCTGGCCGGATACCACTGAAATCCATAACTTTATCGCCAACAGCATTGATGCGGATATGTTCCAGTCCAGCTACGGCAGTGTTTTTGAAGGCGATGATCGCTGGAAATCTATCCAGATTCCCGATGGTCAGAATTTCGACTGGCAGGATGATTCCACTTATATTCAAAATCCGCCCTACTTCGAAGGCATGACACTGAACGTGCCGGAGATAACCCCAATCAATGGTGCCCGCTGCCTGGCCAAGCTTGGACACAGCATCACCACCGACCATATTTCCCCGGCTGGCGCCATTCAGCCCGATTCCCCGGCAGGCGAATACCTGCAGAGCAAGGGTGTCGGCCCGGCGCATTTCAACTCCTACGGGTCACGCAGGGGTAATCATCAGGTCATGATGCGTGGCACGTTCGCCAATGTTCGACTGAGAAACCAGTTGGCGCCAGGCACCGAAGGCGGCTATACCACGCATATTCCCAGTGGTGAACAGATGAGCATCTTTGATGCCTCCATGAAGTATCAGGAAGCCGGCACCCCGCTGGTGGTTCTGGCCGGCAAGGAATACGGCACCGGATCATCCAGAGACTGGGCTGCCAAAGGCACTATCCTGCTGGGTGTCAAAGCGGTTATTACCGAGAGTTTTGAGCGTATTCACCGTTCCAACCTGGTTGGTATGGGCGTGTTGCCGCTGAACTTCATGGATGGCGAAGGCATTGAATCGCTGGGGCTGACCGGCACCGAGACCTTTGATATCGACGGTTTGGGTGATGGCAGCGCCAAAACCGTTACTGTGACTGCAACAGCAGATGACGGTAAAGTCACGACTTTCGAATGCACGGTGCGCCTGGATACACCGCAGGAAGTGGAGTATTACCGGCACGGCGGCATCCTGCATTACGTTCTGCGCCAGCTGGCCAGTAACCCGCCGGCAGGACAACAGGCTGCTGCTTAACAACAAGCCTGTCAACATACAAACAGCCGGCAGCTTTGCCGGCTGTTTGAATGCGATCACACAATACTGTCAACTGTTATTTATTGACATTTTTCATGTGAAACCAGGGCTTTACATACTGCTCCTGTAGAGACAGTCCTTTGGCTTTATTGAAAGGTGCATACTCGATCACATAATTATTTGGATCGAACATCCAGTTCGTTACCTCTTTACTGCGTGCGCCGAATTTATGCCCTATTCTGTTCCAGTACAGGACCGGGTCTTCAATATGTCCCATGCTCATATTGTCGGTAAACGGCAGCCATTTCCAATTGCCTTTGCCCTTCAATGATGTCTGCACATAGATATGCATTTTGCCATTAATTTCTTTAGCGGTACCCTCTTTAACCATACGCGACAGTACCTGCTGGCCGACATTATCGTGCAGAGAAGGCATTTTTTTACCGAACATGATATGCCGGGGTTTCATCTTCTGTTTCACAAGCTTGTTGTAAAGGGATGAAGATATTGCACCGCAGCGTCCTCCGCCATTATGTGTCAGCAACTGCAATTCGCTTATCAGGTAGTTATGTGATTGTGCGACTTCAAAGTTGTAGACCATTTTCGGCTCATCAACCGATTGGATATCGACAATGCTGATTGCCTGATCGCTAGCTGACAGCAACCAGTCATCAACATCCAGTTCGCCTGCTATTGTCCAGCCTTTGTCGACTACCCAGAATGGATGTTCGACTGTGGTTTCAATTTCCTCACCATTATTCATGGTTAGTATCAACCTATGCTGACTGAGGCGCCGGTAACTGCTCAATACGGTAAACAGCGCCTTGCCCTGCTCATCATGCATGCCCCATACCTGATCACCAGGATTGACCTCCGTAATTGGTCTTAAACCATTTCCAGTGGATATTTGGACATCTTCGGTAAAACTGAAACAGGCACTTTTCATTGCCAGGCTGGGGCTGAGATGACGGGTGCTGACCGAAGCCGCATGGGCGGTATGAATAGCTTTACTAGTGAGTGCCCCCTGCTTACCGGCCAGTTGCGACACCGTGACGCTGCTGGCATTGACACCTGCCCTGTTGATACTGGTGTTGCTGGTGCTTAATGTCATCGTTGCACCACGGTGGGCCATGCGGCTGCCTTGTGTCGTCAATGAAGACACCGCTATGCCGGCGCCGCTCAACAAGCCGGCCGAAGCACCACCCAGGATTGCTGATACCGCCAGATCCTTGGGACTGCCGCCACCCAGCAAGGCGAAGGAAAAGCCTTCAGCCGCACCAATTAATGTCGCCCCACCAATAAAACCGACCGCGGTGGATGCACCTGCAGCCACCCCGAACAAAGCTCCGCCGACGGCTCCAATGGCTGCGCCGGCAAATACATGCCCAAGGGTTTTACTGGATTGCCAGTCCCAGTGTGCCGGATTAAAGCTGTTGTTTGCACCCACGCCACCGGCATAAGCCCCGACGATGGCGCCGACCACTGCCATGATTGCAATCACCGCGCCGGAAGCGGCTTCACCTTCAGAATCCATCATGCTGAGCGGGTCATTGCCGACATAGGTATAAGGGCTGGAAAACTGCAGTTCCGGATCAGGCTGAACAAACCGGCCCAGTGCCGGGTGCAGATAGCGAGCATCGAAATAATAAAGCTCAGTACCGCTGTCAAATTCCTTGTCATTGAATTTTGGACGGAAATTGTCCGGTCCATGACTGCGCTGCTGATCGACTTCGCCATATGGGAAATAGCTGACGACGGAACTGATATGACCGTTCTGGTTGGTTACCAGCACATTGCTCTCGACCACATCGCCGTGAAAATACAGCATACCCGGGCTGGGGTAACCATTACCCGGCTGCAGTTGTGCGTATACCGGGGTATTGCTCTGGCTGATTATCAGCATCCAGCCCAGTAAGCCGGCCAGTATTACCTGAGCAGACTGTTGCTGCCCGATTCCGCTACCACGGCTTTTCAACCTCCACCACGCCAGAGCGAACATCATCATCAAAACTGACAGTAATAATGCAACCCATGCCGGATTGGCTGTCAATCGAGTCCAGCCTGCGCTCAGCAGATGCCGGTAATGCTGCCATCGTCCACTATTGTGTCCGGTATCAAACAATAAACTCCCGATGCGCAGGTTGACACTATTAAAATCCGTGCCCCGCGTTTCTGTTTGATAAGTGGTGGTTATTGCCGCCACACGTCCACCCGGACCGTTGATGTATTTAGTGTGCAGCTCCTGCTCAGCAGTGATCAAGACATCATAATCGGAAGAGATATACAGCGATTGGTTACCGTACTCATCGACCCGCTGCAGGCGTGATCCGTTGAAATCATAATCAACCTGATTCACCAAGCGGTCATCAACCCGAACGCCAACCAGATGATTTTCCTGGTTGTAATGCAACGACCAGCGGCCATCCGGGTTTTGTAATTCTGTTACGTTGCCGTAATTGTCATGCGTAACTTCAAGATTATTACTACCTGTGGCCAGTTTATTGGTATTCGGGTGATACCGGTAATCCACATTGTCCTTGGTGATGATATTGCCGGCAATATCATAGGCATAATCGAAAATTCCTTCCGGCCCGCTGGACTGCGTCAGCCAGCCCATATTGTTGTATGAATAACGGTATTGAGCTGCTGTTTCACCAGCATGCTGAATATTGCGGTCGGTCACCTGACCCACCCGGTTCCATTGATAATCAGAACCGTACAGCAAATGTGAATGCTCCGACTCATATTCCAGCGACTTCAACCGTGCCATCGACTGGGTATTGGTGTAATACTGATAGTCGCCACGGATGCCGTTGCCGTATTCCACCTGTTCGACCTGACCAAGTGCCGAATAGGCACTGTAGGTGACGATATTCTCAAAAGGAGTGTTTTGACCTTCAGCCAATGACTGGGTATGAATATTGCCCGCCAAATCGTATGTAGTAGCAAGTACCGCACCATCCGGATAAGTCAATCTGGTGGTATTCTCCAGTGGATCATATTCGATTTGCTGTACGAACTGTCTACCGTCTATGGTCACCCGCTCTGTCGCTACCAGGCCATAATTCGTATAACTGAATTCATGCGTGCTATATGGACCAACCACTCTGGTCAAATTCCCCTGGCCGTTGCGGTATTGCGGTTCGTCATAATAATACTGATAGCGTAGTACCTCACCCTCAGCAGACTGGACTTCACGTAACACCAACCGGTCAAGTCCGTCGTAGTCGAATGTGCTGACATTGCCGTTGGCATCGGTAAGGCTGAGTAACTGGCCGGCTTTGTTGTATTGCATGACCTGCCGGCCGGTATCGCTGCTGGTAGTGCTGACCAAACGTCCGAATGAGTCGTAAGTATTGGTGGTTTTATCCTGGTTGGCGCCCACCACTTCAGTGGTCTGCAATAAACGATCATACTGGTAGCGAACCTCACCGTTATTTTGACCGGTACTGCTGATCAGCGTCTCTCTAACAGAGGCCTGTTTGAGCACCTGGCGCTGCTCCGGACTTCCGGCTGCCATAGTCTCGCGAATTTCCAGCACCCCTCGCAGGTAATCAAAAGTATTGACGGTGCCATCAGGCTGAACGTTTCGAATTTCACGATCCTGGGTATCGTAATAGGTATATGCCCAGTCAGGCGCGGTATTTATGAAATGTGGGATCGAAACCTGAGAAGGCAGCTGTTCAGCATTGTAGCGCTGTTCAGTCACGCTGATTTCACCACCGACCGGTGCCGACCGCATCGTTCTTATCGGTCTGCTCAGCCCGTCGAAGTACATTCGTTTCCATGGCCACTGAGCCGGGTCATCTTCTTCCCAGGTCAGGCGTTCACGGGTTTCAACATATTGTCCGAACCCATCACTGCCGTATTCGGTAACCTTCAATCTGACCACTGGCGCACCGTCTTCAGAATCCGGGTATGGTCCCCATTGCTCCAGCAGACGCCCGAAGCCGTCAAACACATTGGCTTTAACGTTTCCATTGGCATCGGTTTCTTCTATCATTCTGCCGAATGCGGGTTCGATGCGATTGGTCACCAGCAAACCAGCGTCACTGCCAATACGCGGCGAAAGAACTTCCGTAGCGAATGCGTGAAATTTGTCATCATAGGTAACCGTGGTGGTACGCTCGTTCCATCCGGTAGCGCTGATCACATTGCCGTATGCATCATAGCTGCGCTGCTGATCAAGCCAGATATCATTCTGATTATCCCAGGCAGATAGTACGGTTGCGTTCTGCTGCGAATCATAGGCAGTTCTATCCCAGCGCAGATCGGTATCAGCGCTCCAGCCGGTTGCCGCATCGTCAATAAAGGCACGGCAGGCTGCTGCACTGCTGGTGGTTTTATGCGCCAGCTGATAACCCAGTCTCCACATGCCGGTGTTGTTCTGGTAATGCCAGCAATCAAATACATCATCGCTGTCGGTATGGATATCACCCAGATTTGAGATCAGTTGTGGGTTCCCGTATTGATCGTATTCATACTGCTTTTCAGCGATGTAATCCGGTTGATTGTTGGTAAAAGTGGAATCAATCTCACGGAAATTCTTAACCTGGTAAACATTGGGATAAGGGTTGCTGACCACAGGTGTAAACTCAGCCCGCTTGAGAATAGAACCGTTGGCATCGAATTCCTCATAGCTGGCCGTATATTTGATGACCGGATATTCCTGGGAATACCGGGTAATGGTGTAGGTATTGTCAGCTTCGCGTACCCGCTTAATGCTGGAAAAGCCCAACCAGTCGCGTCTTTCCATATCGGTGCGGGCGCCAGTATAGTGATAGCTGTAACGGTACTCGGCGCCCCGGCCATCTGTGGTGCCGTAACTACTGACCAGATACTTGGCTGAACGTACATCCAATAAGGGGTATTCAACAGCGTCACCAGCCGAATAAATATCAGCTCCTGTCAATGGCTCATATTCAATGTTGATGTCACTGCCGATTCCATTGCTGATCCGGACGACCTGATCCGGATAGGGCTGCGCATGCACCAGACTCAGGTTTTGCCCTTGATCCGGCAAATGGCAGCTTAAATCCGCCAATGCATCTCCATTGAAATCTGTGGTCCGTGCGCCAGATATCTCACCACCGGGACACCAGTCTGTCCTGACCAGACCATTGGCATCAGCAATGGGAGATGAAACTGTTCGACCATCAGATACCAGCACCGACTGTCTGCCCGATGTCTCATGACAGAACATGTCGCTGAGACCATCGGAATTGAAATCAGCCCAACTGATCACCCGACCTTCTGAATTGCACCAGTTGCTACGGATGGTTCCCACTGCATCGTTGTTGGGACTAGCCAGACCGGTACCGGTTGATAACAATACCTGTTGCAGACCGTTTGTGCTATGACATGCCAGGTCATCCAATCTGTCGCCATTAAAATCTGTACTCAGCAAGGTGGCATACTGATCGGTACACCATCCGTCAATCAGAAATCCATCTGCGGAATTGTTGGGGCTGACCAACTCCCCGTTATCAGAGACCAATACGCTTTGCCTTCCCTGCTCACGGCAGAATAAGTCGCTTTGGCCATCGCCGTTGTAATCAGACCAGAACACCTGAGCATATTCAGTTGTGCAAAAACCGGTTGCTACCGTACCTGTTGCCGATGAATTAGGTGATTCCACATCAGTGCCGGTGGACAACAGCACACGCTGTTCACCGCTGGAGCAGTTACAGGCCAAATCCACCCGTCCATCACCATCAAAATTGGTCCAGGTGGCATTGCAGCCCTGTTCTACCGGGCACCAGTTAACCGGCACAGACAACTCACCATCTGCACGGTTATTCAAACTGAAAAGATCACGTCCGTCAGATGCCAGAACTTTGAATGACGAAGCATCATCGGCACACAGCAGATCAATTTTCTGATCACCGTTGAAATCCGCCCAGTTGCTTTTGGCATTCTCCTCAGTACACCATGCTGTCGGTAGACTCAGCTCGCCATCTGCACGGTTATTCGGTGATTGCACCTCACTGCCGGTCGATACCAGCGTCAATGCCTGCGAATTATTGATGCACAGTAAATCAATCAATCCATCGCCGTTGAAATCGCCGCTGCCGGCCATAGCTTCAGCCCCCATGCACCAGCCATCAACCAGACGCCCCTGGGGATCAGCGTTCGGTGATCCAATGCTGTTATCTGCCTGTTCCCAGTTAAATTCAGTAGGTGCCATGCACGTCTGACTGATGGCTGAACATAATTGTATGGAGGACAACAGGCTGCGTTGTGAATTGCTGCTTTCCGTATAGGAAAACCGGTACTCAAGAACCTGCTGGCCCGATACCGAGGTGCGAATGAACGCTATACGCTGATCACTGACAAACCGGCTGCCTCCCATATACTTCGGCACTTCTCTGGGTTTGTCATGATATTCAAAACTGACTTTCCGCTGCGGCTTCAGATCCGTATTAAGGTTTCCGGTGTAGGCAATCTCTATCGGCAGATTCTGCAATTGATCAGCTTCGCTTTGATAACTGATCTGAGCATAGTTGCCATTTAAATCCACAGTCCGGTATATCTGCCAGCTGATCACTTCTGGCCTTCCGGGCACAAACAATTTGGCATTATCGACTGTGCCGTATTCCATCTGCCAACCGTCCTTGTTATAAGCGACGAACGCACAGGGCCCACTGCCGCAAACGCCTCTGGCTTCCACTTTCAACCAGGTTTCATGTTCTGTGTGATAAATCGTCCCGGCATCGCCGTAGCGACCATCGCTGATCAGAATCAGACGCTCACCGTCAATACAAAACCGGTCGTTGTCACTATAATCGACTGCACTGACAAAGCCATCCAGGGGTTCTGTGGCTTGGCAGCGCGTAATCGATGATATTCCGGTTATATTAAAACCCAGCCCCAATGGCCCATCGGGTGACTGGTTGCTGTACATCAGTCCCAGTGCAGGTTCAATATCCATGGTTCCCGGTGGTACCTGGATGTCGATGTTGTAAACCGCCTCACCGAGAGAGGAAACCTGAAAGTCGCCTGCCAGCGTACCGATAGTTGATCCTGGAGTTTCCTGCGCATACCCATTGACGGAAATGAACAGGCTTCCAATCAGTAGTGGCATGATCGGCAATGTTTCTTTAATGCTGATTAGTCTGTGGCTGAATAAATCCTTTATAAACGCCATAATTCTGTCCCCTTATTGAGTGCCGGGAAGCACCGGCAAAGTCCAGTGGTTGTTAAAACGGGAGCCGATGAAGGCTCCCTTCAGCAGGTATCTGATGGCTAAACAGGCTGTCCGTTGATCGTCAACGTGCCGGTATTACCACGGGAACCGTCACGGCCGTTATCGGAACCTGGTGTTCCCGGGCCGCCGTTGGCGCCCTGCCGACCGCCTCGGTTGCCGCCCGGCCCACCGGCACCACCGGCACCCGGAGCACCCGAGTTTCCTTTTCTCCCGCCGTGCGCCGCTTCGTTGCTGCCAATCAACAGACTGCCTTCATTAGCAGACGAATAAGTAACCACGACTGTGCCGCCATTACCTGCGTTACCACCATGGGCACTGGCGCCTCCGTTACCACCATCGCCACCACGGCCTCCGGTTTTACCACTGCGAAAGTGCACACCGCATTGCACGCCGTTACCACCTCTGCCGCCATCACCACCGCGACCGCCATAGCCACCATTACCACCGTCGCCGCCATAGCCGCCGCGATTCAGCAAAGTAACATTGCCGGTCAATGAACCAATGGAGACATAGACAGTTGGCCCACGGGCCCCTTCTTCGCCATTTATACCGTTTGCTCCATTGGTTCCGTTTCCGCCCTCACCACCATCGGAGCCGTTATGGCTGACCAGTCCACCACAGCAGTCACAAGCAGCATTACTGCCGTTATCGCCGTGACGGCCGGGCTGACCATCTCTGCCATCCGGTCCACGCAGACCATCATTGCCCTGGATGGTAATGTCGTGAGTAGCGGGCGAGTTGCCCCCTGCAACCTTTTCCATGTGTTCGCAATAGAAATTGGTATCGACAGAAATTACGATATAACCACCATCTTTGATGGTTACTTTGCCGAACACAGTGACTGCCGAATTATTATTGATAATCAGCGGGTTAGCTGCCGTTACAGTAATGTCCGGCGCCACATAGGCAAGCACCGGCACCACCGGAAAACGGTTCTCCAGCTCTTCGATGATCATTTCATTGGCCAGATTTTTTATACCAAATGCGTAATTAACGATTGCCTGGCGGCACATCATATCGGTAAGTTCCGGTACTTTTTCTACGGTTAACGGACTCATTTCCACCGTGGCGGGATCAATATCATCCCCCCCAAACAGCATACGTAAGGCAGGCAGGCCTCTGACTGGAACAACAATGGCGTCACCACTGGTTTCGAAATCCGGGTCAAGCCCCAGACACTCTACTTTTTCCCGGTAAACAGCTTCCTGCTGATCATCTAAACATGCGAATCCTTTTGACATATCGTCCTCCTTTTACGTGTAAAACCCTTAATCGCTTTTGCAAGCGTGTAGCCCTTCTTGGAAAAGATCATAAGTAAATAAAAAATAAATTTACGTTAAATTATTTTGCTTTATATTATTTATTTTTTATTTTTGATAAAAAAATAAAAAATAACTTTTTAGCATTGATTTATTAAACAAATAAACCTGCATATAAGAATTTACAACTTCTTTATTATCATCATTGAATATTCACGGAATAGATCAAGGCAAAGATTAAGGCGGGCTGTAAATATTCTTTAACAACAGTATGTTATGTGAATTATTTGTGAAAGACATCTGCTTAACGGAATTTAAATTCAAGAACATGTAGATTGGAATGAATCAGCACGCAGGCAATCTTTGTACCAGCGCATTTTTTCTAAAAGAGGTGGGAAATGTATTTATTTATTACTTAATATAAGTAAGTTCACAAATTTTAATTAATTAAGATATTAATTGGCGTTACAAGCGGCTTTGGCTGTTAATGCACGCGTAATATAGAACTGGTTGTTATCGGCTTTGCTGCTCAGCAGCCGAATAATTTCTGACAACTGCGAATCTCCGTGAGCAGCCGTCGTACTGTTTGCACAATCTGCTGCCGCCAGGCTGATAGCAACATCCAATGTGCGCTCATGCTCCTCACCCAGCAGCTCTTGTCTGATGGTCAGGGCCTGCTGCAGGTGCTGACGGGCTGTTTCCAGATTACCATCAAGCATTTCGGCATTACCCAGGGCAAAATAGGCCGCAGCAGTATTTCGGTGCATCGCGCCTGAATTTTCCAGCGCGTTATCCAATGCCTGCCTGGCATACGGCAATGCTATGGAAGCCTGCTGATTGTCCAGATAGGCCAGTGCCAGATCGCTTAAGATCATGCTGACTTCCTTATGATCCGGACCCACCACGTCATAATGCATCTGCAGCGACCTGTTCAGCAGCTCAATTGCTCTGTCCACTTGTCCCATTTTACGTTCAACCGAGGCAAGATTACCGAGCTGCGTAGCTGCAGCCAGACTTTGTTTGCTGGGAAAATACTCAATCGACAGTAAGTAATGCTCTCTCGCCGATTCCAGCTCGCCCAGAAACTCGTCAGCAATGCCAAGATCGTTATAAATCTGCGCTAGCCACAAGTTAACCCAGGGTTGCTCAACCGCAGAATAAGCAATGATCTGCTCAGCCCACAATTCCCTGGCCTGCTGTTCTTCACCGGAGAACAGGTACAAACGACCCAGCTCATAAATATTATCCGCTGCATCCTGGCTGTGACTGTCATGGCGTTGATACCATGCAAAAGCCTTTTCAAGCGCTTCCCTGGCAGCCGGGTATTCACCTGTGCGTGAAGCCATAATTCCGATGAACTGATGCGCATTGGCATATGCCTTACTGTCTGAATGACTGGAACCCGACCACTTTTTCTCAAGGGCATAGGCGATATTCCGGGCTTTTTCCATTGCATCAATGTTGACGTAAACCTGCCCTAGTGTCAGCAGCAAGTCGCTTTGCACCTGGTCAGGCAACCGACTGCTTTCTGCCAGTAATTGTTGTTCCGCTCTGTCGAGCATATCCTCAACGGTCCGCGCACTGCCATCGGCATACGGATCAGGTGCATTCAGCAGACCCACCAGCGTTTCAGAAAACTGTTCAGCCTGCTGCTTCTGGAACAGCGCTTCCTGTGCCTGCCATAAAGACACAACAGCACCGGTTATTAGTGAAATAGCCAACAGCGTACCCGCAGTAACCAAAACCCGGTTACGTTGTATGAATTTGCCTGCACGATAACCCCAGCGATCACTGTGTGCTGTTACCGGCTGATGCTGCCGATAGCGCGTACAATCCTGCAACAACCGGGTAACACTGGTGTAGCGCTTATCCGGCTCATATGACCTGCCCTTTTCAATAATGGAACGTAATTCAGCCGGCAACTGCAAATAACCTGAGGAAGCAGTTTCGGTATTTCCACACAACAAAACCTGCAGCATGGTACACAAAGAATAGATATCGGAAGTGACGGTCAGTTTTTTATGTGCTAATTGTTCCGGGCTGGCAAAGTTTCTGGTGACGGCACGCTGACGTTGGTCCAGCGGCTGCTGCAGATGCTGGGCAATCCCGAAATCCAGCAGTTTGGGCGTTCCATCGGTCGTTACGAGAATATTGCTGGGTTTGATATCACCATGCACCAGCAGCTTTGCATGGGCGTACTCCAATGCCTGGCAGACTTTCTGGAACACATCCAGAATCCCCGCTTCGCTTAATTTTCCGGCCTTGCAGTATTCGGTAATGCTTTGACCGGCGACCCATTCCATAACGAAATACTCATCACCGTCAGAAGTGGTGCCGCCATCGAGCAGATGGGCGATGTAGGGGTGCTGCATGTCTGCCAGAGATTGCCGTTCCCGGGCAAAATATTCACGACTGGTCTCACTTAATTTGCCGCTGCGAATCAGCTTAATGGCGCACTGGTGTTCAAAGTCACGAATTCGTGCGGCCAGGTAGACTGCGCCCATACCGCCCTGCCCGATCAATTGCTGTAACTGGTAATCCCCAACTACCTGGCCAACCCGGTCTGAATCATCCGGGCCTGCCTGAAATGGTGTATCAAACAGACCTGAATCAGGGTTGCGCTGCAGTATTTTCAGCACTTCTGCCTGAATTTCTTTGGTGTAATGCTGTTGTTGCCGAACCCAATCAATTCGCTGTTCTTCCGGCTGCTCCAGTGAATCAAGCAACAATGTCAGCGTTTCCGCATCGGTTACCGCGTTGGATTGATCAGACATGCGGGTAATTCAACTCTGCAGCCTGGATATCTGTTCGGTCACCCATAATCTGGCTGCCATCCAGTATCGTTTAACGGTTCTTTCCGAGCATTCCAGCGTATCTGCAATTTCATTCAGTTGTATACCTGCAAAATAATGCAGCTGAAAGACTTCATATAGAACAGGCTTGGACTGCTGCAAGCGATCCAGCGCCTGGTCAAATACCAGCCAATCCGGGTCAGCAAGCTGCTTGCCGACATGGGTGTGCAACTCGGTTAAATCCGCATCACGCTTCAAACTGCGCCTTCTGCGCCCACGATCCACCAGGACCTGGCGCATGTATCTTGCAAGAATGTTGAGCAGGTGGCGTTTGCTTTGTGATTGGGCCGGGTTTTGCAGCAGCTTGATAAAAGCTTCATTGACCAGCTCGGTCGCCTGAATACTGGGTTGGGCAAACTCCTGGGACAACAGGTGTCTGGCGATCAGGCGCAGATCGGTGTAGACGGCGATAAACACCCCTTCCTCATCGACGGTTTTATCTGCAAACCATTCAGGCTGATAACGGGCCGGCCAACCTGAAACCGTGCTGGTGTAATCGCAGGGAATGATTTCTTCCGCCGCTGCCTCCTCGCTCAAAACACATTACCTCATCATGAAAATCGACGGCTGAATGCCTGAATTAGTTTACGAAGTAGGCTGTCAGCTGACAACTATCGCTAAAAGGGTATTCAAATACGTAAAGGTTTTTGGCACTTTAGATGTCAGGTTCCGCCAGTATTGATAAGCCTAGTTAATTCATCCAGTCAGGAGAACATTATGCAACAGGATATCAGGGGGATACTTACAATCACCTTCATGGCAACCATGCTGGCAGTGTCACCGGCATTCCCTAACAATACGGACGATCAAATACGTGCGCTGATCAATGAGAAGCAGTCCCGTAGCCCGGCGCAGACTAAAATCGACTCACAACTGTTATTTGCTACAGACAGCAGCGGTTTTTCAATCAGATCCATTGAAAATCTGACGCTGCGAAACAGTATTTCGATTGGCGCCGACAATTTCGTGGAAGTCGATATTGATGCCCGAATAACATCTTCATTGCTCAGCGAAATCAACAGCCTGGGTGGTGAAGTGGTCAATTCAGTTCCCCGGTTTAACAGCCTGCGCGCCAGAATGACGTTAAACGCCATTGAAACCCTGGCCGAGAACCCTGCTGTTCAGTATGTTCGGCCGGCGGACCGTTATATGGTCCAGATGATCAATATGACCGAAGGTGATGTCGCTCATGCCGCCGATACAGCCAGAACACGCTTCGGCGTGGACGGCACCGGTACTACAGCCTGTGCAATGTCCGACAGTGTTGATTCCCTCGCCGATTTACAGGCCAGTGGCGATTTGCCGCCGGGAGTGACGGTGTTACCCGGCCAGTCCGGTAATCCCGCCACCAGCGAGGGCACTGCATTATTGGAAATCATCTTTGACATGGCGCCGGGAGCTGATCTTGCATTCGCTACCGGTGCGGGAGGAACGGCACAGATGGCGCAAAACATACTCGACCTGGCTGCGCTTGGCTGTGAAATCATTGTCGATGATGTGCTGTACTTCAACGAAGGCGTATTCCAGGACGATATTATTGCCCAGGCAGTGGAAGCCGTGGTTGCTGATGAGGTGATGTATATTTCCTCTGCCGGCAATTCAGGCAACCTGAATAACGGTACTGCCGGTGTCTGGGAGGGACTTTTCTCACCAACCGCATTACCAGCCCCTCTCATTGGTAATGGAGTGGCAGCCCATGACTTTGGCAGCGGCAACAACGGCAACGTGGTCACCCAGGACTCACCTTTCCTGTTTACTTTACAGTGGTCTGATCCTTTGAACGCCTCAGCCAATGATTACGATCTGTTTTTGCTCGATCCGACGCTGACAACGGTTATTGCTGCTTCTACCAATGTTCAGAACGGCACTCAAGACCCGTTTGAGTTTATTGATTCAACCGCCAGAGATGATACCGGCAACCGCCTGGTAGTAGTGCAGTTTTCCGGTGAGGACCGGTTTTTGCATGTCAACACACATCGCGGGCAGTTGGATATCGGTACTGACGGGCAGATTTTCGGCCATCCGGCTGCTGAAGGCGCCATTGCCATTGCCGCTGTCAACGTGGCCACTGCCGGCGGCGGTCAATTTACCGGCGGGCCGGCCAATCCGGTTGAGCCGTTTTCTTCAGATGGCCCCAGAAGGATTTTCTTTAATGCCAACGGAACGCCCGCCTCCACAGTGCCGGGCAATAATCGCGGCGGTCAAACATCTCAAGTGCGGCATAAACCGGACGTTACCGCTGCTGATGGCGTATCCACTGCGACTCCCGGCTTTAACCCGTTTTTCGGCACATCGGCTTCGGCTCCACATGTGGCCGGCATAGCTGCTCTGCTTAGAGAGCATGCCCAAAACAGCGTACCTCAAGGGCTGTTTCTTGATGACGCGTTCGACCTGTTCAGTTCTACCGCGCTTGATATTGAGGACACCGGCATCGACAGAGACAGCGGATTCGGCATCATTATGGCCGAGCCCATTCTGGAAGGCACGCCTATTTTTGCTGACGGTTTTGAATCCGGAGATGCATCCGCATGGACCAATTAATTAATCTGCACAGATAACACCAAGGGCGCTTAGAGCGCCCTTTTTTTGCACCTGAAATCTTTTTGTCACTTCCGCCAAAGAATTACGCCAATAGACATTGAGCCCGGAAAAGGCTCTGCCATTTATGTCAGGAGTAAATTATGCAAAAGACCATCTACAGGTTGTCACTGGCGGGCATATCCGCATTGGCAATCGCCAGTAACGCCCAGGCGATATGCACCAATCCAACAGTGTTTACCGACACCGGTGCCAATGCTGCCGGTATCAACAATACTGTTACCCAATTCAGTGATGCGCTGGGACAATTAAATCCTTTTGAGCCCGGCTCAGTGGGCAACGGGCGACGTTCAATCAACTGGGATGCTGCACCGGATAACGTGTCGGCGCCCAATGCCTTTCCGGGTAATTTTTTCAATGCGGATTTCAGCCCCAGAGCCCGTGGTATCGAATTCACCACACCGGGCAACGGCTTTCAGCTGAGCGCTACCGATGCATCCGGTGTCGGCGTTGAGTTTGCCAATATCAATCCAACCTACCCCGGCCAGTTCACGGTCTTCTCGGCAGAGCGGCTGTTTACCGCCATTGATTCCAATATTATCAATGCACGCTTCTTTGTGCCCGGTGGAAACACCCCTGCCATCAGCAGTGGGTTTGGCGCTGTATTTACCGACGTGGACCAGAATGACAGCACCAGCATTGAGTTCTTTGATGAAAACGGTAACAGCTTTGCAGTAATGCCGGTTCAATCCAGCTCATCCGGTCTGTCATTTCTGGGCGTCACCTATGATGCCCCATGTATCAGCCGGGTCAGAATTGTTAGTGGAGACACACCGCCTGGCGTAGATGACTCCAATAATGCTGATGTGGTTGTAATGGATGATTTTATTTTCGGCGAACCCGTTGAAAACCCCACACCACCACCTTTCGTTATTAATCTTGGCCTGGTAGGCGCCTGGTTTAATCCGGCAACACCCGGTCAAGGCTTCCTGTTTGACCTGCTGACCGATAACCGTCAGTTCATATTCATCACCTGGTTTACTTTCACTGAGGACGGTGAACTCCTTTGGTTTACTGCACGTGGTAATTACAACGGCAACTCGGCAACCCTGGAACTGGTTGAAGCCAGTGGCGGTTTTTTCAACCAGCCGACCCAGGCCACACAGACAGTGGTCGGAACGGTAACCATTACCTTCAACGACTGCCTTAACGGCACCATTGATTTTGAAATCATCGATCGTAATCTGAACGGTTCCATCCCGATTACCCGTATCGCAGGCGACCAGATCTGTCAGCTGATCGTTGACGGCGACGTGGTCATTCCCGGTGAAGTCAGCCAATAACATACCAACGGAGTTTATGATGAAAACATTTTATGTGTTAACGATGGTTCTGCTGGTAATGTTATTACCATTAGCCGCGAAAGCTGAACTGGAGCCAATTACATTTTCCGGTCAATCTCAACTGATTATTGATGCAGACCAGAACGGCATCATTGATGAAAATGATGGCACCATAACGGCAATGTACGATACTGAAACTGATATTGTTGTATTAATTGGTGATGACAATTTTGGTGGTGCAGTCGCTATTTTCCAATTAAGCATTAGTTTCGGAAACCCTATCATGGAAGAGATTGCGCAATTTCCGCCGGAAGGCGAAGCGCAGTTTGTCAATAGTCGTGATGCCAGTGAATTCAGGACTTTCTTTTTAGACAGGTTCGATTTTATTTCCACCGCCGTCAACCAGGCACTGAGCTTATTCAGCAAATTGTTCGGTATTGAAACAAGCGCTGTTGAAACTAAAAAGTCGGGCCCTGTTACACGTACCGGTAATGAGGATTTTGACAGTTTCATCATTCAAGGGTTTGACGATCTTGATAATGATGGCGTCACCGATGCAATCACATTAGCACCTTTGCCGTTGGGTAATTCAAATAATGATTCCGGTACGATAACCTTTGGTTTGGATGTCGCAGTCGTTAACGGCCAGCAACAATTAATGATCAATACTATTGCGGCTAACGGCTTCAACCCCAGTGTTGCAGATTTTTTACCAGGGTTCCCGGGCACTGCATTACCGGTTTTTCCAATCAATGATGATGATACATTCAGCGTAAATCTTGGCAGCGGACAACCGGTAATTACTGTGCCTGTACCTATCGCCGAAGGTGTCGATGTAGGCGATGGGGATGGAGACGGTGATGGTGACGGCGATGGTCAACCTCCATTCGAAATTAACCTGGGTCTGGTGGGCGCATGGTTCAATGCACTTACCCCGGGACAGGGATACATGATCGATATTCTCGCCGATCAGAATTTCATCTTTATCGCCTGGTTTACTTATACGCCAACAGGTGAGTTGCAATGGTTTACCGCCCGTGGTTCATTCCAGGGCAACAGTGCAGAACTGGATCTTATCCAGGCAAGTAACGGTCAGTTCAATCAGGCCACCAATGTCGTCCAGACTGTCAGCGGTTCGGTTACAGTTTCCTTTGCCGACTGCCTGAATGGAACCATTGAATTCAATATTCCGGACTTTGGCCAAACCGGCACCATCCCCATCACCCGAATAGCCGGCGATCAGATATGCCAGGAACTGGTGGATGGCAATTTGATATTACCTTGATCAATTGATCCGGTAATGAATGAAAACAATTAGATATTCAAGACCGGCAGGCGGCTTTATCAGCCGCCTGATCGCGCAGACAATAGCGCGTATCAACTGATAATAAAAAGACAGCAACCAATGCTGCGCAATCCTTTAATGCTCCTGATTTCTGCAAAGCTGAATGCTTTGCAGATTTTTCTCATACTAGAGAGGGTAAAACTTAAAACGTTGCCCACCGACTGAAGCTTCATACATCAAACCACCCAGCGTCATGCTGAATACCGCCACGCCCTGCTGGTAATCAGCATCAGCTGATGCACCCGCAGTAGCAGCCACTGCAGAAACCTGTGCATTGAAGGAGTATTCGTCCCGCTGGAAGTCCTGCAGCGCATGTTCATCCTCGAAAAAGACCACTTCACTGAATGCCTGCCCGCCCAGTTGCAGGCCTATTGTTACCTGGGTAAGACTGGTATCGCCGATCAATCGCCCCTGCTCAAATACCTGCCCGTCTCCATGCGCTGCACCTACACCAATGGCGCCCTTACCGACCCTGGGAAATATCGCATAGCCATAAGCATGGTCGAAAAAAGCCTGCAGGTCAGGGTCTCTTTCCACAAAACGGGCGACTGCCTGTTCTACGGCCAACTGCTCACTGCGTGTATTTCTCGGCTTGTTTGGGTCATATCCGGCACAGCCGGCGAGCATTAAAAGACTGACTCCAATCAGCAGGTAGTGTTTGATTTTCATTGGTTAACTGATGCCAATACAAATGTCGGTACATTTAGGCTAGCTTAGTTTTTGTTATAAATATGCAAAGCCGGAACAGCCGCCCGTGAGCTTCAGCAGTAACTGGCTTATTAATCCACCTTGATCAATTCCACATAAGCCGGGATAGTCAGAAAATCCTGAATTGAATCGTCAAATACCAGCTTGTGCAGAATTTCCGCGGCTTTGTTCAGGTTGGTCTGCTGAACTTCCGGCAGCATGGCTTTCAATTCCGGCAATACCTGATTAAATCTGGCCTGTAGATAAATTTCATCAATCAACTGCCCGCCGCTGGTGGATACTTGGTGGCAGCGCCACTGCCACAATTGGGCGCGGGCAATTTCAGCAGTAGCGGCATCTTCCATTAAATGGTTGATCGGGACACAGCCATTACCGCTGATCCAGGCTGTCAAATACAAAACGGCGACACTGATATTGTTATCGATACCGGCTTCGGTGATTTCTCCGGTAGGTGGGTACAGCAATTGCGCTGCGGTTGTGGTGGCGGCCTGCTGCTGCATTGCGGAGCCAATCTGATTGGGGCCATTCAATACCAGGTCAAACTCAGCCCTGGCCAGTGGTTCAAGTGCAGGATGTGCCACCCAGGTACCGTCATGGCCGTTTCCAGCCTCACGCTGCTTATCTGCTTTAACTTTATTCAATGCTGCGGAATTGGCTTCAGGATTGTCCTTGATGGGAATCTGCGCTGCCATACCACCCATTGCAAACGCACCCCGGCGGTGACAGGTATGAATCAACAGCTTTGAATAAGCGTCCAGAAACGGTGTATCCATACCAACAGCGTGTCTGTCGGGAAGCACCCTGTCAGGGTGGTTTCGCAGGGTTTTTATATAACTGAAAATATAATCCCAGCGGCCGCAGTTTAACCCCAAAATATAGTTGCGCAGGCTATACAGTATTTCATCCATCTGAAACACCGCCGGTAAGGTTTCAATCAGAACGGTGGCGCGTATCGTCCCGGCTGGTATAGCCAGTGCCTGTTCGGCATATTGAAAAACCTCTGCCCACCAGGCAGCTTCGGCATGATGTTCCAATTTAGGCAAATATAAATATGGCCGGCTGCCGTTGTCACTTAGCGCCTGATGATTGTGGAATAAATACAGGCCAAAATCGAACAGACACCCCGGCATGGGTTGTCCATTAACCAGAACATGTGCCTCGGGCAGGTGCAGCCCACGTGGGCGAACCATTAATACCGCCGTTTTTGCAGCCAGTCGATAGGCTTTCCGAGACGTTGTGAAATCTATCTGGCGCCTGACGGCATCATATAGATTGTGCTGGCCATCAAGCTGGTTTTCCCATGACGGAGCAGTCGAATCTTCAAAGTCGGCCATATATACCTGAGCACCGGAATTCAGAGCATTGATGACCATTTTCCGGTTAACCGGGCCGGTTATTTCAGTGCGCCGGTCAAGTACTTCCTCAGGAATTTCAGCTACTTTATAGTCACTGTTGCGTATATCTGATGTCGCAACATCAAAATCCGGGAGGCGGCCGGCATCCACTTCCTGCTGCCTGTGCTTCCTGGCACTTAGCAGACCTTCAAGCTGCGGCACGAACTGCTCTGCCAAGTTACCGATAAACCGTAATGCATCGTGCTGCAGCAGATAGCCGTATTGCTCCGGCACCGTTTTGATCAGTTGCGGTAGGTTGCTGCTGTGCTCATTTGTTGATGACATTCAATGAATCCCTGTGAAGATGTAAAACATAATGCTATTGCACTACCGGCACCTGTCCGGCCGTAACCTCTGTATAAAACCACCAGCCCAGTTCACCAGCCAGCATATCCCGGTCATCACCTGCTGCACAATTACCCTGTCCACCTGGCAATATGCTGCTTAATGGTTGCCCGCCAATCAAAGGTAAATCTTCCGGCAGTAAAATGCTGTCAGCATCAGATTCACGCAGAAACCCCCGCGTTAAGCCAGGCATCAGTTGATCCCCAGCCCATCCGTAAGCGAATTGAGACTGTTGCAGTGCGGCGGTAATTCCACCAAGCATAAGCTCGGTATCAGATGCTGAGGACACAAAACAGACATCCTGGACAATCGGAACCGGTGGCGAATATCCACTGGTGGTGCCATCAATTGCCTGCAGACACAAACCTGCATTTATATTGGTTGCGGCAACTGCAGGCAGATCATCCGGCAGTACAGTACAACCGGTTGAAGGAATTGGTGCATTACAACTGCCATTCAGCTGAGATACCATCTGCCCCACTCCATCAGGATCAAAACGATCCAGCCCCTGTAGAACCGATAAATCCAGCATACCGTCATTATCCGCATCCATGGTCAGCATATCGCTGATAGTGCCATTAAAAGAGACATTGGCGACTGGAATCGGGTTATCGGTGAAATCCAGGCAACCGAATACCGGCACATTGGTAAATACATGCGGGTCACGCAGCAACAGCTGTACATTTCGATATACCGCAGCGTTATCCGATTCCAAACCGTCTGCGTATACAAACTCCAGTGATTGGGCTGCAACCGGCAGTTGAACCAGCCACAACAGCAGACACATCCACAGGTTACGCGCAGCTGGTAAATTACGATGATTGTTCAATTTGGCGTTCCGGCATTAATGAGCTGCTGCTGCGTTCACCATAGCACAGCAACACCGTTCATCAAGTTTACAAAGAAGAACCCTCTCCCAGAACAGGAGAGGGCTGGAGGCGGGCCGCAATGCCGGTTTACTGTGGAGTGGTACGCTGGCCGGCAGGCAATAACTGCTGGCTGACCTGGTACCAGTCAACCTTTCTGGTCAGCAGCATTATCACCGCCAGCGCAGCAAACAGCAGCAGGCAGCCCATAAGCAGTGCAAAATCTTCGGATCGCAATATGGCAAACAACATCCAGTACAGAGCACTGACTGATGCGGCATAGCCCCACCCTTTTGCAGTGCTTTGCAAAGCTGTAGTTAAGTAAATTCCCAGCAGGCCGGCACAACCGAGATTGGCAATCAGGTAAGCCCATATAAACGGCATATGCTCCGCCAGTGACAACAACAGCAGGTAGAACATCGCCAGGGCACAGCCGACCAGACCATATTGGATTACATGCATTCTCATTCTGGCCATTACTTCAATCAGAAAAAAGGCCGCAAATGTGAGCACGATAAATAGAATGCCGTATTTAACGGCGCGCTCTGATTGTGTGTACACATCTACCGGCTGAATAAAATCCACGCCAAACGCAGACTGATTTAATTCAATGCATTCACGTTCTGCGCATCGCTGCAGCTTCTCCAGTGCATTGGTGGCAAACGCGGTTACATCCCACTCAGCGGTAAAGCCGTCAGTGGAAATATCGTGCGTCAGTGGAAGAAAGTGCCCGAAAAATCTCGGATGCGGCCAGCCTGACTGTAACCTGACTGTTGTTTGTTCGCCCATTGCCAACATTTGAAAAGCCTGGCTGCCACGCAGTTTGAAGGCCACATCAAACACTGCCGTGAAATTGTTCACATCATCAATCTGAGGCAGTTCGATGTGCATTCCGGAGCCCAAAGCATCCGTCTGTGTTCCAGCCTCAAACTGCATGTCATCACCTTCCCACAATGCACTTGGAAGGCTGCTCAGACCGCGCACATCGCTTATGCCCACAATCAATTGCGGGTTTCCGACAGCAACCACCTGGTTTACCCCTTCTCTGTACTGACTTAAGGAAAAGCCGCTGAACTCCCCATGCAACCTGATATCACTGTTATACACCGGCACGTCATAAATACCCCTGCTGCGCTGTTCGGTGACAATCTGTGCAGAAATGTCCAGATGTTCCGGCAATATATACTGGATATGCCAGTTGTCTGTTGTTTTTGACTGAAAGACTTTGGCATCGTCATCCCATATCTGGTGAATCTCTCTGATTTGATACGGCAAAGCCATAATCGGACCGGTCAGCGTTTGACTCCCCGACCAGCTGTTGGCAATATCGTCCACCGCCTGATTGCGGTAATGGCTGCGTTCGAAAGTCAGGCCCTCAATCAAACTTAACGGGATAAGCAGCAGCACTACCAGTACACCTATCAGAAGAATTTTAAAACCGATGCTGTTTAGCATGCCAACCCCGCGAAACCTTGAATTGGCCCAAGTATTAACAGGTTGTTTGCAGATATTGTGATAATAAAATGTGGCTTATATGGAAGATTGGCTGAATGTTGATCAAAACGATCAGCTTACTGTTACTATCCAGACGCCTGAATTTTTCGTTGTCACCTGGCTCGCTCCGGCAGGCACTTACCACCACCTGGGAGGCAGACAGAAATGGATAATCCGCTGGCTCAATCGGCACTGGCCGATGGTGAAATCACCCGCCTGATACATTCCTCTTACGATGGCAACAAGCAGGCCACCGAGCAGCTAATGCAACTGGTTTATCCACAGTTATACGCTATCGTAAAACGTCAGTTACGTTCTGAGCCTGATGATATGACTCAGCAACCTACTGATATCGTTCATGATACTTATGAAAAGCTCGAACAGCAGTACACCAAGCCAAACAACCGCCGGCATTTTTATGCTGTTGTTTCACGGGTCAGCCGCCAGGTGATCATCGACCATATACGCAAGAAAAAAGCCGCCAAACGTAAAGGCGACCGCGTTGACCTGGAAAAACACCAGCCGGTTTCTCCGGCGGTTAACATTGATTTACTGGACCTGGATAATGCGCTGCAAAAATTATCCGCACTGGATCCACAGGCCGCCAAGCTGATGGAACTGCGTTATTTCGGCGGCCTGACTACCGCCGAACTGGCCGAATATTTTGATACTTCATTGTCAACCGTTAAACGAAGATGGAATTTCGCCAAGCTCAACCTGCTGAAAATTCTGGGAAACCGTGAGCCGTAAGAAGCAAGATACTGACAGCCTGAACTACCAGGCTGCCGAGCAGATATTTCAATCCGCCATACTCAAAGCGCCTCAGGACAGAGAAGCTTTTCTGCTGGAGGCCTGTACCGGCAACGCCCGATTACATGCATACCTTAAAGACCTTATTCGACTGCATTTCAGCGAAGCTGAGTTACCTACAGAGTTAATAGCTGATGATATTCATGCCACCATCGAGAGCACGCATGACGGCATGCTTATCAACCAGGACTACGGCGCCTACAGGCTTATAAAGAAACTGGCTGAAGGCGGAATGGGTGCGGTCTATGCAGCGGAACGCGCCGATAAGCAATACCGCAAGCAGGTAGCCATCAAGATTATCCGCCAGCGTCATGATCCGGCCATGCAGGCGTGGTTTCTGAATGAACGACAAATCCTGGCCAACCTGGAACACCCGAATATATGCCGTTTGCTGGATGGCAATACCGATAGCGATGGCCACCCGTTTCTGGTTATGGAATTTGTTGAAGGCAAGACACTCACCGAGTATTGCGATCAACATGCCTGCACAATTGAACAACGATTAAAGCTGTTTCTGGTTTTGTGTGATGCAGTGGCCTATGCCCATCAGAAGCTGATTGTGCATCGTGATATTAAACCTTCCAACATACTGGTCACTCCGGAAGGTCATATCAAACTGATGGATTTCGGTATAGCCGAGTTACTCAGTACCGGCCAAACAGACCAGGCAGCCAAACCATCGCAACCCTTACCGGTGTCCACCGCATATGCAAGCCCTGAGCAATTGACAGGTAAACCGGTGAGTGTTCAGCATGATGTTTATTCCCTTGGCGTGGTATTACACCGGTTATTGTGTGGCGTTCTTCCACAGCGTGGTCCAGACAATGCTGAGATTTCCTCAATTGAGACCATTGTCACGCCAGAGCATGCAGCCAATTGCTCAAGCCCCCTTCAGGCAATCAAGAGAAAATTGAATGCCGATGTGCAACATATATTGAAGACTTCGCTTGCATGGAACAACCTCAATCGCTACCAGTCAGTTGCTGAGCTGACCGGCGATATCCGCGCATATCTCAACGACCGGCCTCTTAAAGACAACCCCGGACCATGGATATTCCGAACCGGGAAATATATAAAGCGGCATACGGTAGCCATAGGTATTACGGCTCTGCTGTTGTTTGCCGCAACCGCGATATTAACTACTGTCATCGCATTTAATATCCAATTAAGCCAGCAGCGCGAAACTGCTCTGGCTGAAAGGGACAAAGCACAGGCAGCCACCCGTTTTTTAACCAGCATCTTTGAATCTGCAGATCCAACCCATGCATTGGGTGCAGACATCACCGCAAGGCAGCTGCTGGATATTGGCGCGGTTCAGGCCAGTCAGACTGCCGGGCAGTCTCCTGAACTGCAGACTGCCATGCTGCAGACTATGGGTATTGCGTACCGCAGCCTGGGACTTTTTGAAGAAAGTGAGGATTACTTATCAGAAGCAAAGCGGTTGAGTCAGTCAATATATGCTCCCGGCAGTCTGGAACTGGCGGAAATCAATACCGAGCTGGCCGACTTGTATATTTTGATGGGTCGGGGTGAACAGGCCCGGGAGTTGATCAGCGCTAGCCTGCCGGCTAATCGTGAACTGCTGGGCGATAATCATGTGGCAGTGGCCAGAAACCTGGCACAGTTATCCAATATAAACCATAACGAAGCGAATTTTGAACGTGCTGAACAACAGGTCCGGGATGCACTCAATATATCTTTGCACTTTGATACGGATCAGTATTTGATTCGGGCTGAATACCTTATCTTTTTATCCACTATTCAACAAAATACCGCCAGGTTCAGCGAAGCAGTCGCTACACTGCAGCAGGTATTGTCGATGTTTCAGCAGCAGGGTTTATCGGTTCACCCGCTGAGAGCAACTGCATTGCAGCATCTGGGAATTATGCAGCGTTCCAATGGTGATTACGCAAGTGCAGAAGATTATTTTAATGAAGCACTGGACATCAGAAAAACTATTTACGGTGATGAACACCCGCTGACTGCAATCAGCCTGAACAATATCGGCATGACTCTAAATTTCAAAGGCGAGCTTCAGGCTGCACGCCCATTTCTGGAGCAGGCACTGGAAATAAACCAGCAGCATTATGGCAACGAGCATACCCAAACCGTACAGGCGTTTAATAACCTGGCCTATCTGAATCTGGACATGGGTGATTATGCAGCCGCAGAACCACTGTTCAGACAGGCGTTGGAATCCGCCTATACCGCCTGGGGAAAAGATCATTACAACATCGGCATTTACATGACCAACCTGTCAGCAGTACTTCAGAAGCAGGATAAGTTCATTCAGGCCTGTCCTATAGCCAAATCTGCCTTAGCGCATTTACAGCAACGTATGGAACCGGATCATTGGCGGCTGGCTGTCAGCCGCAGCGTCCTGGGTGCCTGTCTGCATGCCACCGATGATAAACAATACGGCATCGAGCTTATGGCTGCCGGTTATCAACAGCTATTGGCTGAATTTGGCGATCAGGCTATTTACACCATCGAAGCACAACAACGTCTCAACTCAGCCGGCGAATAGTCACCTCAAGGTAACTATTCACTACTTTGCGTTAAGGTTATTCCACTCATATCATCAAACTGAGCCTGTATTCCCCAACCTCCAAATGACTCACCTACTGCAAACAACACTTCATTTTCACCTGCCTGCAGCGGCAGATAAATTTTCTGAAACAGTCCTATGGTGCCCAGATAGCGGTAGTCTCTGGACTCATAAGTGTTATAGCCAGTGTAAAAAAGACGTCCATTCACATAGACTGCCACTGTATCGCTATAACCAAAGCTCAAACCCTTCAGCTGTTCTTTATCAGCGTTAATCTGCAGCTTGGCAAATACGGTATTTTTGTCCTCTTCCAGTCCATGCAGCTTGGCCAGGTTGGTAATACCTGCGGCCTCACTGCTTAGCCAATCCCAGTCTGAAATCGATTCATGTTCACTGGACAATTGCAGCACGCCATTCAGAGTCTGGCCATCAAATGGACTGGAAACCAGCCATTCGCTTACCGTTTCTTCAGTTAATGGCGATTCAACCTCCTGACTTGCAGCAATCGTATAGCCTTCGGGCAGCTCAGAGACTTCAAAATTGGCAAAATATGCTGTTGAAAACCCTGATGAATTCAAGCCGACCAACCCGGCTGCCGGCTGTCTTTTTAATGTACTGGTCATTACCGGCTCATCTGAATCTATATAGACTTCTGCCCGGTCACCTGCAAAGACTATTTTTATATGCATCCAGCGATCAAACCGGTAGTCAGCAGAAACGCCAAAACCTTCACCATGGTATAACTGCCAGGCACTAACACCGTTATAAACCGGCGTATATTGATTGGCATCCACGTTACCTGTTTGATGCGGGCGTATATAGAAGTGCTCCAGGTTTCTCATATCCTGAGCCCGGAAAAGCGCGCCCATAAAGCCTCGTTCCCTGGCTACTGATACGTCAAATTCCACAACGCCATCGAGCAGTTGCAGGTCTTTAAGATGTGCCGTACCTCCTTTAATTTTTAAAGCTTTCTGACCAAGATGGCTGACCACCTCTGACTCGGTAGCTGTGACTTCCCATAATGGGTCATCAAAATCATAGCGTTCGGCATGCGCGGTAAACAGTCCACCGGTGAGAAGATAAATAATTAAGGTAATTTGAAAGACGGAATTTCTTTTTTTCATTGTTCATACTGCTTTGGTTGTTCTATAAAAATGCTTTTTTTGCCTGCACTTGGTTGGCAGCACCCAAATTGCAGGCTGATGGTCCAACCGCTAAGCTTGGTATGCTTTTAACGAGTTGGATTATTGCTTATCCAGCAATTTCAGTATTGTAGAAATGGGACATCAATGCCATCGAATTACCAGGAGTTCAGCCCGTTAACAGAACTCACCGACTGTATCGAGTCAATCTGGGTTCAGGAAAGTGACGATTCCTCGTTAGCACCGGTTACTACAGTGTTGCCGATTGGCCGGGTCGAATTGATCATTCATTACGGAGATCCGTTCGTTCAAGCTGCAGGAAATCAATATGAGCTGATGCCGATGTGCCACATTGTTGGGCAACGTGACAGTGCCATTCAGGTATGTGCCACCGGTATGACTCGAATAGTGATTGTACGCTTTAAGCCAGCTGGTGCTTTTGTACTGTTCAATGATGCTTTGATGGAAATGAGCCGTCAGATCATCGATGCTGCTTTGATCTGGCCCCAGTCCTGCATCGACGTTTTATTTGAACAGCTTCAGGCTGCTCCAGACAATTTCACCCGGATAAGTGCCGTACAGCATTTTATTGCAGCCAGAGTTCGCCAACGGCAAACAGACAGCCTGTGCACTGCCGCCATTGACCATATGAACAATGGCTGGGGCGGATACCGGATCAGCAATATTGCTGAACATTTCGGATTGAGCAGGCGTCAGTTCACTCGCCGATTCACCCGCCAGATAGGCATTTCACCAAAAAAAATGTCTGGTGTGATGCGATCACAAAAAGCCATGGCCTGCCTGAAATCCGGAAAAGCGGCCCATGATGTGATTGATTTATGCGGCTTTTCCGATCAGTCGCATCTGATTCATGATCTGCTTCTGCATACCAATCACACCCCTACCGGGCTTGAGCGGCGGACCGGGTTGCAACTACAGCAATTTTTTAACACAACCGATTTAAATGCTTTCTGCGGACTGGCTTATCTTTAATCCGATAACAATAATATTTAAAGCTTGCTTTCTGTGATAAATCATGTAAAGTCGAAATTATGAATTTTGCAATCAACACCAATACCTGCCTCAACGCGCGACGCCGTGACCGCCGACCAATGCGCGGACGGGCGAGTATGGAGTTGACTATGTAAAGACTGTTATTTACAGCAAAGAACACCGAAAGCCCAGCCAAAAGCTGGGCTTTTTTTTGTCCTGGATTTTATGAAGGAATAATCATGCAGCCGAAAAACTTTTTGACTACTGAGGACTGGAATCAGCAGCAGTTGCAGCAATTGCTGCAATTGGCCGCTCACTATAAGGCCAACCCTGCATCTGATGCATTACGCGGTAAAACAATCGCTCTGGTATTTTTTAATCCTTCATTGCGTACCCGAACCTCCTTTGAAACCGGTATTTTTCAGATGGGTGGGCATGCTGTCGTACTCAGCCCCGGTAAAGACGCCTGGCCGATTGAAATTGCCAGTGGCGCGATAATGGATGGTGATGCCGAAGAGCATGTCATCGAAGCGGCAAAAGTGCTGTCGCGGTACTGCGATGCCATCGCTGTACGCGCCTTTCCAGCGTTTAAAGACTGGCAGGAAGACCGCCAGGATAAAGTCATCCGGGCATTCGCTCAGTATGCCAGTGTCCCTGTGATCAACATGGAAACCATCGTACACCCCTGTCAGGAACTGGCACTGATGCATACCATCCATGAACATCTCGATAATCCGGCCGGGAAAAAGTTTCTGCTCACCTGGACTTACCATCCAAAACCGCTGAATACCGCTGTTGCCAACTCTGCCCTGCTGATAGCCAGCAAATTCGGCATGGACATCACCCTACTGTGTCCCAACAAGGATTATCTGCCTGATTCTGCTTACCTGCAGGCTACCCGGCAGAACAACACTGAGTACGGCGGTACATTCAATATTACCCATGACATCGGTGAGGCCTATCAGGACGCGGACTTTGTTTACGCAAAAAGCTGGGGGGCGCTTCCTTATTTCGGCAACTGGGAAAAAGAAAAGCCGATTCGGGACCAATACCGGCACTTTATTGTTGATCAGCAAAAAATGTCGCTGACCAACCATGCGCGTTTCAGCCACTGCCTGCCGGCACGCCGCAATGTAAAAGTAACCGATGCTGTTATGGATGCTGAGTACTGCGTGGCCATCGATGAAGCAGAAAATCGTCTGCATGTCCAGAAAGCGCTGCTGCATAGCCTCTTAAACAGTGGAGAATGACATGACTAAGAATATAGAAAGTTCTAATAAACCATTGGTTATTCTAGCTTTTTCAGGAGGGCTGGATACCAGCTTCTGCGTTCCATATCTTCAGGAACAGGGATTTGACGTGATCACCGTATTTGCTGACAGCGGTGGATTAAGTGAGAGTGAAAATGCTGCGATTGCCGAACGTTCCAGGCAACTGGGCGCCATTGCGCATCACAGTGTGGATATCAGTCAGGCGTTGTTTGAAGGCATGATAATCCCCCTGATTCGTTCAGGTTACTGGTATCAGCAGCGTTACCCGCTGCTGTGTTCAGACCGGTATCTCATTGCCGCAGAACTGGTCAGCCTGGCCCGGCAATACAACACCGAACATGTCGCACACGGCTGCACCGGGATGGGCAATGATCAGTTACGTCTGGATTTGAGTATTCGCGCCCTGGGACAATTCACTATCCATGCGCCTATCCGGGAAATTCAGGACAGCCATCAGCAGGTGCGCAGCTATGAACAGACTTATCTGCAGCAACGGGGCTTTCCTGTGGGGCAACGGGAGTCACGCTACACCATTAATGAAAACCTGCTGGGGCTGACTCTGTCCGGTGCTGAAGTTGACCAGTGGCAGACACCGGGCGAGGAGAGTTATATATGGACCACACCGCCTGAACAGGCTGATCATACTCCCCTGATGCTGGACATTACTTTTGATGCCGGTGCACCGATCAGCCTGAATGGGGAACCCATTGATGGCGTCGAGCTGATGAAATCACTGAACAGCAGGCTTGGGCAGTATGCTATCGGCCGCGGGATCTATACCGGCGATACCACCATCGGACTGAAAGGTCGAATTGTATTTGAGGCACCGGCTCTAACGGCCCTGTCGTCAGCGCACAAAGCGCTTGAAGAAGCCACGCTCAGCCGTGCCCAAAACGATTTTAAACCGATGATCGCCAAACGCTGGAGCGAGCTGGTGTATCACGGTGCCTGGCATGATCCGCTGCGGCACAACCTTCAGATCATGCTGGAATCATTGCAGCAGCATGTCAGCGGCACCGTTACATTATCAATCAAGGGTGGCCAGTTGCATGCGGTGGCGGTCGATACCCCCAACCTTATGCAAAACCGTGATGCCCAATACGCCCAACAGGCGGCCTGGGGGCAGCAGCAGGCGGAAGGTTTTGTCCGGTTACACGGCCAAAGCCTGGTGACCTGGTCAGATCTGCATATGGGGGCCGACAACTGATGAACACGCTAATGCAGTCCACGATGACACATTTGCAGGCGCTGGTGGCCATCGATACACAGAATCAAAACGGCAATGCCGACGCCAGCCGGCTGTTTGAGTATGTTACACAGCATCTGCCCGGCTTTGATATCCAGCAGTGTGGATCCGCCGATCAGGGTGAGTTGACCTTACATGCCTGGCGCGGGCAACCGGATCTGCTGGTCAATATCCATGTGGACACCGTCCCAGCCGGGCCGCATTGGAGTGCCAATCCAATGGAATTGCAAATCAATGCCGAAAAAGCGGTTGGCCTCGGCGCCTGCGATATCAAAGGCGCCCTGGCCTGCTGGCTGGCGGCCCTGGAGCACAGTCAGGCTGATCATGCCGCACTGTTGTTATGCAGCGATGAGGAAGCCGGCGGCAGCCGCGGCATTCGTGCTTTTTCACAACAACCGAATACCTACCAGCTGGCGCTGATTGCTGAACCCACCCTATGCCGTGCGGTGTCCGCACACCGCGGTTATGCATCGGCCGAGCTGACGTTCAGCGCCACTGCCGGACATTCATCAGAGGCGCGCGCTTTGCAGGATAATGCCATCCATCGCACCAGCCGTTTCCTCAGTGCAACTCAGGCACTGGCGCTACAGCATGCCCAAAAGTTTCATCCGCAATACCCGGATTTGTCCGGCATCTGCCTGAATGCCGGCCGCATCAGCGGCGGCAGAAAAAACAACATTATTGCCGAGCACTGCGAATTATCCTTGGGTTGCCGGCCGCTTCCCGGTCAGCCTGCTGACGCACTCCTGAATGAGATCAAGGCGTTAGCTGAAGCTGAAACCGTTTCCGGCTGGCAGGTGCTGGCAGCTGATCCTCCGCTGCCGGCAACACCTGAAGCCACAGATGTCAGCCCATTACTGCAACAGCTCGGTCTGCCGGCTGGCGATCCGGTTTCATTCTGGACCGAAGCAGCATTGTTCTCAGCGACAGGGATAGCTGCGGCAGTCTGCGGGCCGGGTGATATCGCCCAGGCTCACACTGCCGATGAATGGGTCGCACTGAGTCAGCTGGAACAGATGACTCAGCACTATCTGCGGATACTAAACGGAGCACCACTATGAACCACCAGCTCAATCAGCAATTTATCCAGTCAACCCGCGCCACCATCGTTCAGCTGCTGAGTCGTCTGGGCAGTCAACGTGAGGTGGAGCTCTATCTGGAACGCTTCAGCGATCTGGAGCGCAGCCGGTTTGCCGTGATCAAGGTTGGCGGTGCAATTTTCCGTGATCAAATGGACGCGCTGGCATCATCACTCGCGTTTTTATACCGTGTTGGGCTGGTACCCATCGTAGTGCATGGCGGCGGGCCTCAGCTGGATGAAGCATTGCGTTTCAGCGGTATTCCCAATAAACGCCATAACGGGTTAAGAACCACCACACCCGAGGTTCTGCGGGTTGCCCGGCGCGTGTTTCGCCAGATGAACCAGCAGCTGGTGTCCAAATTACAGCTGTTGGATGTACCGGCCCGCGGTATTGTGAACGGGTCTTTTGTAGCAGAACAAAGCGCTGATACCGGGCTGGGTCTGGTCGGGCATGTTACCGGTGTTGATGACCACAGCATTATCGCAGCGCTGAATACCGACAGTATCCCGGTTCTGACAACCCTGGGAGAAACCGACAGCGGTCAGATAGTGAACATCAATGCCGATGAGGCAGCCCAGCACCTGGTACGTCATTTTCAACCGTATAAGGTGATTTTCCTGACCGGCCCGGGCGGCATTCTTGATCAGCATGGGGATATTATTCCAGCCATCAACCTGACCACCGACTATGAAAACCTCCGACAGCAATCCTGGCTGCATTCAGGCATGCGGCTGAAACTGGAGCAGATTCATCTTCTGCTGAGCCAATTGCCGCCGACGGTTTCGGTATCAATAACCGCGCCGGATCAATTAACCACTGAACTGTTCACCCATAAGGGTTCAGGCACACTGGTCAGGCTGGGTGAAACGATTGAACAATTTACTGACTGGGCGGCAATTGACCGCAAACGTTTAAGTGACCTGCTGGAAAACAGCTTCAGCGGAAAACTGACTGATGATTACTTCAACAGCACCAGGCTGCAGGCAGCTTACATCAGCGAGAGCTACCGCGCAGCAGCCATAGTCACCAGTGAACACGGCTATTCCAAGCTGGACAAATTTGCCGTAACCGATAACGCCCGTGGCGAAGGTCTTGGCAGTGCAGTATGGAATGTCATGCGCGAACACCATCCTGCATTGTATTGGCGGGCAAGACGGCATAATCCGGTTAATCATTTCTACCTGAGACAGGCTGATGGCCTGTACAAAGGACCCGACTGGCATATGTTCTGGTATGGCGATCTGGCCACCGAAGATATGCCATCGCTGTATCAGCATATACAGCAAAGTCCGGCCACCATTGTTCGTGATCAGGTACCTGCATATGGTCAGTAACAGCAGCAAAATATTTCAGGTTGGCCTGCTTGGTGCGCGTGGTTTTGTTGGCCGGGAACTGATGCAATTGTTCAACAACCACCCCGGCTTTACTGTCAGTTGGGCATCATCGCGCGAACACAATGGACAACCGCTTGCTCAGGATGTGCCCGGCCTGGATGGCAATTATTGTCTGATGACAGTCGAACAGCTCCCTATTCTTCCGGTGGATGTTTATGTGCTGGCACTGCCGAACGGATTGGCGCAGCCATGGGTAGAGGTAATCGAATCAGTCAATCCGGATGCAGTGATACTTGATTTGAGCGCAGATTTCCGGTTCGATTACGATTGGCAGTACGGCCTGCCCGAACTTTATCGGCAACAGTTGATTGCCAGCCGGCGCATCAGCAACCCCGGTTGTTATGCAACCGCCATGCAACTTGCACTGCGCCCTCTATTGGAACTGCCTTTAGCGGAAATACATTGTTTTGGCGTATCCGGTTTCAGTGGCGCCGGCAGCCAACCGGTAGCCAATAACAACCAAAAGCTACTGCTGGACAATTTAAAGGCTTACAAATTGACCGGACACATACACGAGCGTGAAGTGTCCCGGCAATTGAATCGCAGGATTCGTTTTATACCCTGCGTTGCCCAGTTTTTCCGTGGTATCCAAATGACCGTTTCAATGGACTTCACTGAGCCGGTTACGGTACGACAGATTGATCACCTGTACCGGAATTCTTATCAGCACGAAACCATGGTTGAGTATTCCAGTGAAATCCCTGAAGTCTCACAGGTGCGGAATACCCCATATAGCCGTATCGGCGGTATTCAGGTTAGTGATGACGGACTGCATGCTGTAGTCATCAGCGTGCTGGACAATCTTCTAAAAGGCGCCGCCAGCCAGGCTTTGCAGAATCTTAATCTGGCCTGCGGATTTTCTGAAACAACAGGACTTGATAATGACCGGTAAAAAACCAGCCGCGATATGGCAAAAAACCGATAGCACCATTGATACCGCAGTCATGGCATTCATGGCCGGCGATGACATTCTGCTGGATCGTGAGTTGCTGCC
Source organism: Wenzhouxiangellaceae bacterium (assembly GCA_028289455.1). Classification (GTDB taxonomy): domain Bacteria; phylum Pseudomonadota; class Gammaproteobacteria; order Xanthomonadales; family Wenzhouxiangellaceae; genus JAJFKX01. The sequence continues at coordinate 29,468 of JANQPN010000078.1, read as the reverse complement.
TTATGATATTCAGGCCAGTAAGACGCATGTTCAGGGACTGCAACGTATAGGTCTGCTGGATGAACAGGAAACAGCACAACTGAATCAGGCCTTGCAGCAGTGCCTTGAGGACTTTCAAATCGACCGTTTCGTGCTCGATCAGCGCTTTGAGGACGGCCATTCAGCCATTGAATGGTACCTCATCAATATACTGGGAGAACTGGGCAAAAAGGTGCATACCGGCCGCAGCCGCAATGACCAGGTACTGGTTGCAACCAGGTTGTGGATGAAAGCCCAATTACGAGAATTGCATATCTGTTGTGAGGAGCTGGCTGAAATTCTGCTGCAACGAGCTGCTACTGATGATCAGCCAATGCCTGGATATACCCATATCCAGCGGGCTGTGGTTTCCAGTACCGGGTTATGGTGCGCCGGCTTTGCCGAAGCCATGCTGGATAACATGCAACTGTCAGCTGATGCGCTAAGAATCCTCGACAGCAACCCATTGGGAACAGCCGCCGGCTACGGTGTTAATTTACCGCTGGACCGGGAGTACACCACCCATTCATTGGGTTTTGCAGCTATGCAGATCAACCCGCTGTATGTGCAGAACAGCCGTGGCAAGCTGGAGCTGCAGGCTTTGCACGCTCTACATCAGACGTTGTTGGATGTGCGCAGACTGGCCTGGGACTTCAGCCTGTTCAGCAGCAGCGAGTTTGATTTCATCAGCATGCCGGACAGCTATACCACCGGTTCATCGATCATGCCCAACAAGCGGAATCCGGACTTTATAGAACTGCTTAGAGCAGCGCCTTCCGTGTGCGCCGGTGCGATCCAGGAAATCAATGCGGTGCTGTCGTTGCCTTCAGGTTATCAGCGCGATCTGCAAAATACCAAGGCACCGATACTGCGTGCTTTTAAGCACGGTTTAGGCGCATTGCAGCTGCTCCCCGGCCTGATCAGAGAGTTCAAATGGAAGACCGAAAAGCTGCAGGCCGCTTTGCAGCCGGCCATGCTATCTACCGACAAAGCCATCGAGCAGGCTGTTGCCGGTGTGCCGTTCAGGCAGGCTTATCAGACAGTCGCAGCAGAATTATCGATGCCGGAGCAAATTGATATGCAACAGGCCGCCAAAGACAGTTTGGCATCACGTGTCTCACCCGGCAGCTGTGGCGCATTAATGCTGGATATGCTTGATCACCGGCTTCAGGCGGCGAAATTGATTGATCGATAATATTGGTCTTCTCAATAGAACACCGCCAGCCAGACGGTTTCCGCATCAGGCTGTGTCCAGCTGACTTTATGTTTGGTGCGAGCTGGAATATTAATGTGATCGCCGGCTGTTAATTTGACATCCGGCTGATCCGCAAAGCCCAGAACAGCTGATCCACGCAAAACCATTACCCACTCATGCTGATCCTGGTCGTACCAGCCGGACGCGGGAGAGGTGTGCCCTTTGGATATTATCCGTTCAATTTTAACCTGATCACTTTGCACGATAAGCTCAAATATCTCATCCTCGATGACCTCAGGTATTGCTGAAAAAATATTGGTCTGTTTCATGTTGCTGCAGAGTTAAATCCAAACATCATTTTCAGCGGTCAGTTCGCTTTCCTGATCACCGGTGTTGACGGTACCCCTGGGCTCCACCAGCATCACTTTGCATTCCTGCTCAGCCAGCGGCTTATGTTCCACTCCCTTGGGAACCACGTACATTTCACCGGCAGCCAGGTCCACCCTGCCGTCACGCAGCTCGATACTCATGTTGCCTTCAATAACGATAAACACTTCATCGGTATCTTTGTGATCGTGCCAGGCAAATTCTCCTTTGAACCTGGTCAGCTTAAACTGGTAATCGTTCATTTCGGCCACTACTTTGGGTGACCAGAAATCAGAGAATTTGGCAAATTTTTCTTCAAAATTGACTTTGTGATTCAAAGGTTTCGCTCCTCACAACATAAAGCTCATTGGTTAATTTCAACGCAATTCACGCCATTGCACAATACTCAGCAAGCCGACTCCGCTGATGGCTGCGACAATACCCAGAAATGTAAGCGGCCGCTCAAAAGAACCATCACCGGTTTCCGCCCAAAAAGCCAGGCCGAGCAATACCGGCGCTGTCAGCAGTAGTACAGATGCCCAGAACTGACAGCGCCTGCCGATCGGTTTTACCGCAGCAATGAAAAACACGCCAATGCCGAGATTCAATAACCCCGAGAACAGCAGATACACGTGATTGGCTCTGAACATCATCCGCGCCACTTCATTCTGATGATAGGCATCCGGGAAATTCAATCGCATATACAGGCCAGTCAGGAGAAAAGCTGAAATGGTCAATAATCCGATGAAGATATGCAGCCTTTTGAACAACATTCGGATAAGCACCTATTTTGCGTATTTCCCCGCACCCAGAAAGTGCAATGACACATAAGGCTCATCACCCACTACCCAGCTGTCGTGCGGTTTGGAAGACACATAAAAAACGTCTCCCGGGCGCATTTCCACTACTTTGCCGTCAGCATAGGCAACCGTTGCACAACCGGCCACCACCATACCCAGGTGCTCAACATCACAATACTCGGCACCGATATCCGGGCCTACGTCTTCCGACCATTTCCAGCCAGGCTGGTAGGTCGCCCGTCCCAGCGTCATTCCACCGAGATTAATCGTCTCAAACCTGCCCTTGGCAAATGTCCGAACCTCATCCGGATTATCAAACTGCTTCAGGATCACATCATCCATAGCCATGATTCCATACTATCTATTCAGGAACAGTATCGCTGTTCATCCGGTGCTTCATCAACACTGATTCCATGCTCAGACCGTTGCTAAGCTGGACCTCCCCACCCTGATCAACTATTCCTTTCCTCTCAGAGCTTTACCGGAAACCCCTATCATCGACCAGCCGGCCATTATGGCCACCAGTATTGCAGCGACAGCCAGGTCAAACCCAAGGCATAAGGGCGGGTACCAGTCCGGCGTATACAGATGCCCTGCATGTGTTTGGTGCAGCCATACATCCCAGATGATGTGTAACGCCCAGCCTGCTGCCAGCCAGTATGGCGAATATTTCAACCCCAGCCAGGCAAACACTCCGTAAAAAAACACGCCGGCCACTTCTATGCCGATCCAGGCGGAACCCGCCCCGCCAACTACTGCAAAACCCACATAAATCAAAGCAGCCACCAGCAAACCTCCGGCAACTGCATGGGTTGGTCTCCGCCAATGACTGATCATGGCGATCCAGGCAAACGCGGCTGCAACACCGATGCCCAGCCAAATCATGAATTGCATGTTAATCAATGCCGGCGGCTCAGAAAATAAAGCAGCATTGCCACCAGCAGGCTGGCAACCGCAACCCAGTCTGCCGTGACAACTTTGCCAATGGCGCTGTTGTAGCCGCCTGTCTGCCAGGCAATGACTATGAACGACATTGCGCTGACAATTCCGGCTGCAAAGGCTATCGGCTGCCATTTGGGCCGAAATGCCGAATACACCAGAAACAAACCCAACAGCCCAAACAACACTGCCCGGTGGCGCATCAGAATAACCAGATCAGGTTCAGTAAACTCCAGGCCGTAAAGTGCAGCGAGTCGTTCTGCACCCAGCACACCGGTGACAGGTATCAAATGAATAATACCGGCCACCATCAGCAATACAGCAATAACTTTTTTCACTGGAAAATTCCTGTCAATAAGACAACACAGTGGCTGAAATAATCAGCGCCTACTTCTCCAGTATATTTTGATAGGCTCCCGGCACAAAACGCGGCGTGCAGATGGCCAGAAAAATCAGATCTTCTTTTCCATTGTTGGTGATCCGCTGCCGGTACAAGGGCGGGATAATAACCACATCTCCTGATTTGACTGCGGTTGGCTGCAATTCCCCTACTTCAACCGTCCCTTCGCCTGAAATAATCACATATCGTTCGGTAATACCGGCCAGCCTGTGCCATTGTGTAGTGATACCCGGCTCAACTCTTGCGCGTGCAATGGAAACATCAGCATCTGCCTCTGAATTGGATAGCTCAATGATATGGCAGCCTTCCGGGATAAGCGTTTCCGAACCCGGGTTAAATGCTTTGATAGCTGCATGCATGACACTAATCCTGGCAATACAGACGGTTATTGTGGCGCTCAAGGCGGAACGGCAATGGATGTTCCAGTGAAGCATCAAATCCGGTTTTGCTCAGTATATGGTTTGCAGCCTGCCGATCTTCACCAGTCAACGACTGGTAATAATCCAATGATCGCTGCCACATCCACAGCCCGTATGGCAACACCATTCGTTCTCCAATAACGCCTTCCATACTGAACTGGTGCCTGCCAATCTGACGCGGAACAGTACTGTCCGGTTGTTGCCTGGAAGTATCGTCATTGCGCCAGGCACTTAATCGTTCTGCGGTATCCTGCAATACAGGCAATTGCTCGGCAGCCATGTGGTTTAACACCGGCAACAGGCTTTCCGGTATTGCGTCATCATCAAGAAAACTGCCTTCGGCCGGTTCATTGCTGACCATCCTCTCTACCCAGGCAACTACAGCTGGAGCAGTCTTGCGCATCATTTCTCCGGGGTATGGATCGCGGTATAAATGCGCATAAAACGGCCCAATAAAACCAAAATCACCGATACAGGGACAGCTTCCCAGCAGATAATCATGCTGTTGGAAGTGATTATTCAGGTCCGCCAGCAGCCGGGTATATGACTGCTCAACAGCTGCCTGATTGTCTTTACTGATTCCCAGCAACGGTACAAACCCGGCAAAACGCGAGCCTACTTTTTTACCCATCCAACGCTGGACCGGCCCGGGCCAGCCGGGCAGCAGCATCCGGCCGAATTCTCCGATGATAAAACGGTAGTTGGTATCGGGATAATTCCAGCGGTAATGCATGGCATAGATCAGCAGCCATTCATCCCCGTACAATTCCAGCAGCAAACTGACCAGACGCTGCGCAGGCGTTTCAGGATAAACCGGATAATCGGGAAACTGCTGTTCCAGTGCATCAATAATGACCGTGGTGTCCTGGTAAACCTGGTCATCAGGCGTTTGCACCACCGGAATATACTTAACCCCTGTTCTGGGGATGATGAAGTTACGGTAAACCTTCAGCGAGGAATTGATTTCTTCAAACGGAATATTCTTTTTACGGAGATAGGCACGTGCCTTACCTGAATACAAAGAAAATTCAGCGCCATACAATTTGTACATATTAAGCCCTGCAGTCCCGGATGCCGGTGCAGCTGCTCCGGCCATTATGGTTGGAATATCAATGTATTTGACTGCGACGTCAACTGATGAGGTGATTTTTTGCCCTGCTTGAGAATGCTCACCGTATTGATCTGCCTGGGATATATCGACAGTAACAGACGATTGGCCAGCTTTAATTCACCACCAGCCCAGGGAACTGTCAGAAAAAACCAGGCGTCTTTAATCTGCAACTGCTTGCCGACCCAATGTAAAGGCAGCTCACCCCGCTCTGAGGATGCATCGCTGAACACCAGCCTTTCGCGCAGATATTCAAAGATCATTTGATCCTGGCGGTCAGAATCATCAATAACCACGGTTTTACCATGGTATGCCGTCAGCGCTTCTTCCAGATCGACCGGGCTGAACCTGACTGCGACCTCTAATACCTGTTCACTCTGGTTGTATTCGATTTCAGTCAGGCTGGTATGAAACGGGTGGGCCTGAGCCAGCATGCTGCCGAACAGGCACGATATGGCAAACAGTGACCGCCGGATCATTTTCAGCTGTCGTCTTGCTTCCACCCGTCCGGCTCCTGCCGCAGCATCGGGTTGGGTTCTTCGCTTTGCTTGAACAGTTGAAAACGCGACTTCTGGATTTGCCTGGGGAAATGGTTGTTGCTGAGGTCCGAATCGCTGGTCTGCAGGTAAGGATCAAATGCAATCCGGCTGATGGGCTTTTCAGTGATAAACAGCTTGGTGACGTGTTCCGCATTGCGACGCCAGATTTCCGCAGGAATCATGATATCTTCGGTATCACCATCTTCGTATTCAATCTGCAGCGGCAGCGGCATGACCAGCCCGCCGATATTGCTGAACTCCACCGCATAAAACAGTTTGCCACTTTCCAGCTGCGCACGTTCACGGTCTTCCAGGCCTGCCAGGAGTTCTTCATATTTAGCATAGTCGTAAGGCGTAACCGCAAATTCATCATATTGCGAGTAGAAGTCATTCAACTGTGGGCGACGGTCGCGGCGTGTTTCCTGACCGGCATTGCGCAGCTCACTGATGGTTTGCGGCAGTTCTTCATCATCCTGGCGTGCCAGCGGCTTGTCGACATCCGGGTTGCCGGTGTCCAGCCGGTATAACGTCACTTTATCCAGTGAGATATCAACATGATCGGTGCTGTAGAACCAGCCCCGCCAGAACCAGTCGAGGTCAACGCCGGAAGCATCTTCCAGCGTGCGGAAAAAATCAGCCGGTGTGGGCCGCTTGAACTTCCAGCGCTGGGCGTATTCACGGAAAGCAAAGTCGAACAGCTCGCGGCCGACAATGGTTTCCCGCAGAATATTCAATGCGGTAGCCGGCTTGGCATAGGCATTACTGCCGAACTGCAGTAATGATTCGGAATTGGTCATGATCGGCACCTGTCCCTCACTGATCATGTATTCAACTATGTCTTTGGGCTCACCGCGCCGAGACGGATATTCCGGTTCCCATTCCTGTTCGGTAATAAACTGCAGAAAAGTATTCAGCCCCTCATCCATCCAGGTCCATTGGCGCTCATCTGAATTGACGATCATCGGGAAGTAGTTGTGCCCTACTTCATGGATAATCACCGAAATCAGGCCGTATTTGCTGCGCTCCCAGGTGTAATCATCCGGCTTCTGACGCACATCCCAGTAGGTTTCATCCGGATAGGGCCGTGGTTTGTTGAAAGTAATCATCGGATATTCCATACCGCCGATCGGGCCGTTAACCGATATCGATGTTGGATAGGGATAATCAAATGAAAAGCGTGAGTACACCTCGATGGTATGCGCCACCGCTTCAGTGGAATACTGGCTCCACAGCGGCTCGGCTTCATTGGGATAAAACGACATGGCCAGCACTTCATTATCTCCGCTGGTTACCGCCATCGCATCCCAAATAAATTTGCGTGACGATGCAAACGCAAAGTCGCGCACATTGTCTGCTTTGAATCGCCAGGTCTGTTTACCTCTGGCTTTATTCGACTGATTGTCGACAGCCTCTTCCGGCGTCACGATAAACAGCGGTTCGTCGGCACTGTGGGCCTGCTGATAACGGCGCTGCTGTGCTTCGCTCAACACTTCCTCAGTGTTCTGTAATACACCGGTTGCGGCAACAATGTGATCCGCCGGTACCGTGATGTTGACTTCAAAGTCGCCCAGTTCCAGCGTGAATTCGCCGCTCCCCAGAAACTGCTTGTTGTTCCAGCCGTCAAAATCGGTATAGGCAGCAACCCGCGGATACCACTGGGCGATTTCATAAATGTAATTATCATCTTCAGCGAAATATTCATATCCGCCGCGAGCGCGTATGGCTACAGCGTCCAGGATATTGTGTTCCCAGTTTAAATTGATAACGAATGATTCCCCGGCACCCAGCGGAATATCCAGGTCTATCCGCAGCATGGTTTTGTTAATGGTGTAGCGAAGTGGCTCGCCATTAGCGCCGGTCAGCTGTGAAATCACAAATCCGCCGTCGAACTCCCTGCGGCTGAGCAGGTTCTGCATGCCCCGATAGGGAAATGCTTCAAAGTCCGGCGCTGTCGCCGTCACCATGTCGTCCGAATCCGGACGGAACCGGTTCTGATCCAACTGCACCCAAATGTAGCTGAGGGTATGTGGAGACAGGTTGTGGTAGGTAATCTGCTCGCTGCCGATAATCCGCTGTCGCTGATCATCCAGTTCCACATTGATGCGATAATCGGCGCGTTGCTGCCAGTATGCCGGCCCCGGTGCGCCGGATGCCAGGCGCGTTTCTCCCGGCGTGGGCAGTTCCTGCCCCAACTGGGCAAATTTTTCAGCTGCAGAAAGCTGTTCTTCTGCTGAGGCACACAATGTAAAAGTCAGCACAAGCCAACATAAATGTTTTTTCATAAGACTGGACAACTCAAAAGAAACCAATACCAACCCTGTGATGACCTGACACAGGCGTAACGCTTACACGGATTAGATCAATACGCGCTGACCCAACAACTTACCACGATAAGCGGTGCTGATACGCCTTGGCGCTATCAGCACCCATTGAACTGCAGGTTTAGCCTGCCCGGCGTTTGTAGCTGAAGAATAACCCTGCCGCCAGCAACACTGCCATTAATCCAAGCAGGCCATAATGCCGTAATGTGGGAACCGGCGCCAGTGGAATGGCTGCAAATGCCAGCGCTGAGGTAAAGTCCGGCAAGTCGCCGATTACCTGAACACTGACTGGCGTACTGAATGTGCCGAAATCATTGCCGGTCCTGACCAGACGGCGACCGGAATCACCCAGTGCTACCTGTTCAACACCGACAATCTGATTAATGCTGTTGGTATCGGCTGCAATGATACAGGCACTGTTCAGCAATGGCCGGTTATCAGGGAATGGTGGCGGATCTATGCCAATACCACTCGGTAACAAGACTGCCAGTGACAACACCTGCATATCAAAATCCGGTACATTGCAGCCGGCAATGGCCACCCTTCCCCGTTGCGTAATACCATAGCGGTTAAGTGGCACCGGCCCCTGCAGGAACAGCTCTGCATCCCGCACCTGGCCGGCCTGTATATCAAAAAAATGCACTGAATTAAGAGGAACAGAGCCAAGATTTTCCTCCACCGGGATACCGGCCAGCCAGATCGCATCAAATTCATCATTAGTGAAAGGAATATTGATTCTGCTGGAATGGATATCTTCAATATCCAGCGTTACCCCATCCAGTGGTACAACTGCGCCGATAACAGTTGCTGCGGCAGTTTCAGTATTGATCCGCACGATCGAATCGGGATTGTTCGAATTACCGGCGGTTAAGCCATACAATTCATTAGTGCTTGGCAATACCGTTAAGCCAACGATATCTTCGCCGACATCTCCAATAGTTCTTAACACGGCTCCGGTTTGTGGATCCAGGATATACAGCATGCTGGTGCGGCCGGGTTGAATGTCGCCAAATTCGCCATCGGTGGCATATAGCGTTTCTGGCAGTTGTGCAGCAGCTGTATTCAACCATAACAGCGCAATCAGAAATAAGCTGGTGGTCCTCATTATCGATAGTTCCCTGTAAGTTTACCTTGTTTCGTAGTATACCCTTTCACTGACCCGCTGAGTTGCGCAAAGCAACCACATTCTGGCGCAAACCCCAATTCACCGGTTGTCCGCTGCCGGTCTTCACAGCAATAACCTCTCCCCGATTTTCCAGACAGGCCAAACCTGCCTGGATGGCATTTTCCGTCAAATGAAAATGATGCTGCAACTGTTCTATCGTCAACAGACCATGCACCTGTAACCGATTGGCCAGTATGCGCGGTAAGGCGCTTTCTGCGTCCACTTTACCGGACTCAACGGCATAATCAGGTAATTTTGGTTGGCACTGCCATTCTGGCTTAATACTTTGCATCGCCCATATTTGCTGGTCTGCAACCCAGCACCGCGCCTTGGACTGGTCATGCAGCACTGTTGCCCGGCAATCGCGGCGCAATGCAGCGAACCAGGCCGGCCAGCGGCTGGCGTTGGAATTGCTGATACCGGCCGGCGCGCCATGCTGAGCTTCAGCCACAGTGATGAAACCGGCTTTCAGCAACAGCTGATAGAGTGATTCCGGGTCATGCACGGTCGGCCAGCACTGTTCGCGTAAGCGTGTAATCAATGCACCAGGCAACTCCCGGAGCTTGATCGCTGATTGGATATCCGGTGTTCGGTATGACGTCTGCACCGCTCGGGTGCGCCGGTCCTCGGCTTCTCCATCATCCAGGAATGCCCACGGTTTTCCATGCACCAGTTCCTCCGCCAATGGTGAGGGCGCATTCAGGTCAATACAGTCAACCTGAATTTCTCCCTGCTCTATGCCAATCAACACGGCTTCCAGCCCCTCAATGTCCATGGCCTCGAACAGGCAGTCGTTAATCACCTGTGTCACCAGCGGGTGATCGGGAATTTCGCGTTCGCCCCGGATGTTCTCCAGACAGGCCAGCTGGTCGGGAAACAGTAATGCCAGCAGATCTTCCGCCTGATTGCGCTGCTGCTGAGGCGCAACTTTTTTACCGTTGCGCATCCGCAGCACTGCCAGTGAGGTATTCGCCGCCCAGCGCCAGCGGTTGATGAACAATGGCGAATCAAGCAGCGCCTGAATCAGCACCTCGCGGACACTGTGACTGCGCAGATAATCGGTAATATCCTCCAGCGGGAAACTGTGTGTAGGGCCCAGCGACAGTAACAGGCCGTTGTCGGTGGCATTGGCCTGTAATTCAAAGTTGAACTGGCGGCAAAAGCGCTTGCGCAGTGCCAAACCCCAGGCACGGTTGATGCGGATACCAAAACTGTTGTGAACCACAACATGATAATTGCCGGTGGTATCAAAGAACCGCTCAATAATGACCCTGTCTGCATAGGGCAAACCACCCAGGGCTGCCTGACAGGCTGCCAGGTATTCACCAATCTGTTCTGCTGCGCGTGGGTTCAGTTTGCTTTGCTGCTGCAACCAACCGGACTCAATCAGCTGCTCAGGTGTTTTTGCGGCAGCCTGTTGCAGTAATTCAGCAATAGTTTCAGACAGCTCTACACTGCGCCCGGCGCCTTCACCCAGCCAGAACGGAATGGCCGGTGGCATATCATCGGCATCCTGCACATACAGGCCGTCCGCGCCTGCTTTGACGATCTGCAGGCTGCGATTGCCCAGCTGTACAACATCACCGGCCAGGCTTTCGAAAGCAAAATCCTCGTCCACTGTACCGATATGCTCAACCTGCCGGTATTCACCGCTGCTATCCTTGCCGGGTACCAGCCACACATCCTGATCAAACTGATCGGGAATCGCACCGGCATTCATTGCACACAGGTTTTGAATCTCTGCAACGGCTTTCAATCTGCCGCGGGCTTTATCCCAAAGCAGCCTGAGCTGCTGCTGGCGGCCACTGAACCCATCGGCCAGCATCTGCAGTACCTGACTTAGCTGTTCGTCTGCCAGCTGACGATACGGCCAGGCCCGCCGTACCCAGTCTGCCACGGATGTTTCACTTTGTTCGCTGCTGGCGCACTCCGCCAGTATGTGCTGAGCCAATACATCCAGACATTCATCCGGCAGCCGCACGCAATCCAATTGCCCGTCATACAAGCCCTGCAGCAGCACCCAACTTTCCAGCAGATCATCTCTGCTCAGCGGGAACAACCTGGCCATCGGCACTCCACCCTGGTAATGCCCGGCCCTGCCGGCACGCTGCAGCATTGCAGCAAACCGTTTCGGTGAGCCCAACTGACAGACCAGATCAATTGAACCGATATCAATACCCAGCTCCAGCGAGCTGGTGGCTATGACGATCTGCAGCTGGCCGCTTTTAAGCCGTTGTTCCGCATCCAGACGCAGTTCCCGGCTCAAACTGCCGTGATGGGTGGCCAACACCCGCTGACTGCCCTGCTCGCCCATCTGTTCGCTAATCAATCGCGCCAGCCGTTCAGCCATGCGCCGTGTATTCACAAACACCAGCGTGGTGCGGCGTGCCTGTGCCAGTTGACGAATTCGGGTGCACAGCTCATCCAGTTGAACATTGCTGAGCAAAGCGCCCAATGGCGTGGAAGGCAATTCAATATCCAGATCCAGGTCTTTGCGCAGACCTGCATCAATAATCGCGCAATCCTGGCCACCGCACAGCCAGTCAGCAAGCACCGGTAACGGTTTCTGAGTAGCCGACAGTCCAATTCGCTGCAGTGGTCTGGAAACCAGCTTCTGCAGACGCTCCAGCGACAGCAGCAAATGCACGCCACGCTTGTTTTCAGCCAGCGCATGCAGCTCATCGATAACCAGATAACGAATACCGGCCAATGACTTGCGGCCGTTTTTACTGCACAGCAGAATAAACAGCGATTCCGGCGTGGTGACCAGAATATGCGGAGGCTGCTGTACCTGCCGCCGGCGCTCTGCGGTATCGGTATCCCCGGTGCGAACCGCCGCCCGCAATGGTTTGTACAACTCCGCCTGCCGGCTGATTCCGGCCAAAGCCGGCTGCAAGTTGCGTTCAACATCATGCGACAGGGCTTTCAACGGCGAGACATACAGTACTCTTGTGGTATCGGCCTGCAGTCCCGCAGGTGTGAGCAGTTTATCCAGTAGTGGAACAAATGCGGCCAGCGTTTTACCCGAACCCGTTGGTGCGGCAATCAAGGTATGACGGCCTGCGGCTATCTGTTCCCAGGCCTGCTGCTGCATTTTGCTGGGCTGTCCGATGCATTCCCTGAACCATTCACTGACAGCCGGCTGCAGGTTATTGGCAGGTGATGTTTCACTCAGCATCTGTTAAGTTTAACCACAAACCGATTGTTTTGAGAATACTTTGGCAAGAGTTCTTGTTTTTCAACATGTTGCAGCGGAACCTTTAGGTACATTCGATCCATTGATCCGCGCCCGCGGGCACCGCATCCGGTATATCAATTTTTACCGTGAGCCGGAACGGAAGCCACGCGTGGACCGCTATGACGCCCTGGTGGTACTGGGCGGGCCGATGATGCCGGACCAGCACAAAAAACACCCCCACCTGGCGGTTGAATGCCATGCCATCGAACAGTTCATGCAGGCAGACAAGCCGGTACTGGGTATCTGCCTGGGCAGCCAGTTGATTGCGCACACGCTGGGCGCAGCGGTCTTCCCGGCCTCCGGCTGGGAAATCGGCTGGTATCCACTGAGCATTACAGCTGAGGGCCGCAATGACCAGCTACTGCAGCACTACCCCAATATGCAGCCGGTTTATCAATGGCATGGTTACACCTTCGATCTACCGGCCAATGCCACTTTACTGGCCGGTTCTGAGATCTGCCCGCACCAGGCATTCCGTTATGGCGGGCAGACCTGGGGCTTTCAGTTTCACCTGGAGCTGGACCAGCGCCTGATCAGTCGCTGGCTGTCGCTACCGCCTTATCTTGATGAGTTAAGGGTTTCAGGTGTGGGTTGCACACCGGAACAGATTCTCAATGATACCGGCCGGCATATTGAAGCCTCTACAGGCACCAGCAACAAGGTCTTCGATGCATTTCTTGATCTGCTCCCTGCTGCCGGCGGCATGGTTCTGCCCTCCCGATAGCACATCTCCGCCAGACAACCAAGGGAGCCGCCATCAACATAGAATTAACCATTGGTTATGCTATGCTCCGCTCATGGTACTGATTCGGGAAACATCATGGAAAGCCGCTCAACCGGGTAATGGTCCGGACGAGCTGCAGCAGCTGCAGGAAAGCATTTACCAGCAGACCATGCTGCTGCTGCCCGACAGCATTCCGGTGAATCAATGCTTCTGCTCGCAGATCAATGACAATCCGATACTGCACCTGCAGGTGCTGGAGCAGCATCCTTACACCACATTTCTGCGGTTAACGCATGAACTGCGCAGCGAAGGCGAGGCATTCTCTGAACCCGAAGCACATATCCGCATGTACCACGATCTGCGCATCGCCGAGGTCACATCATTTGACCTGCGCCGCGGCATAAACCGGATAGCCGGTCCGGACCTGAATCCTACTGCCGTACAGCGTATTCACTGGCGCCAGAACCGCGCGCTATACAAGTGGCTGGACTACCTGCTGCTGCAGGGACACAGCATGAGCACCATGAAAGTTTCAGCAGAACCATTCATGCCGGAGCTGGCAAAACAGGCTTCCAGCAGCGGTGTGAAAGAATTTATCGACTAATTGCTGAAAAAACTGGATAACAAATCATTGACACCAGTATAATATCCCCTTAGTATTTCGCGTTCGCTCAATCGGGGCTATAGCTCAGCTGGGAGAGCGCTACAATGGCATTGTAGAGGTCGGCGGTTCGATCCCGCCTAGCTCCACCAAACAATGTCCCCTTCGTCTAGAGGCCTAGGACACCGCCCTTTCACGGCGGCAACAGGGGTTCGAATCCCCTAGGGGACGCCACACATAGACGATTGAATTGCTAAGTGGCTGAAATATAAAGCAATTCTTTCAAAACTTATGGATAAAGCCTGTGGATAAGTCAAAATTATCCACAGGCTTTCATTCCAAAGCATTCAAGGGATACAATCACTTCACTACAAAATAATGAATTTCTGGCAGAGTCTCAAAGAACATCCAATCATAGTAATAGCTGGGTTTTCTGTTGGGTTCACGTGCTGCATATTACTCTACCAAGCATTCTTGATACCGAATATGCAGAGTGTCTCGGATCAAAAAGATTCAATGCTCCAACTAAAAGATGATGAAATAAATCGACTTCGCGAAACGGTCACTAATCGTGAAAGCCGAATCGAATCAATTGAAGCAATCAACAATGAATTATCTGAAACAGTAGCAAGCAGTGGAAACGTTGAAGCTAACAGGAAGAACCTAGACCTGATTAACTATCAACAGCGTCGAATCGATGAACTTGACAATCAACTTGATTCCAGTAATTCAGAATTTGAGTCATGTGATAGCACTCTAAGCTCACGCAACAAGCGCATTGCTGACCAAGAGTCTATGATCTTGTCTTTGACATCTTCTCTTAACGAGATGACTGAACAACGTGATGACTTGCTTATCAGGCCAAGTTGCTGGTCGTTAGAAGATCAATTCCCAATTACAAAGGAACTAAAGGTCGGTGAGAACTTTGCAACTGAAGATGGGGTAGTTCATATAGCTTTCACAGAGATGAACTGCTGGTCACATAGTAGCAAGGCAATAAGCATCTATTTTCGAGGCTTGGATCGCACTAGTACTATTATGGAATTAGGTGAAGAACATATCGTAGGTTATGCAGATACGAAGTATGGAATAGTTATGATAAGTTACCTATGTGATGAAGACGATGGAATAGTAGAAATTGAGCTTTATCCAGTCACTAAGGAAACGAGACCATCAGCTTTCGAATAAGATTCGATGTTCAAATTCAATCTTTAATTGCTAATCAAGCAAGTCACGACTACTTTCAATAATTCTTTGATACGGTGCTGTCGAATATCCATTGCGGCCAAACTCATTTATACACGCTTCTCTCAAGCTTTCGCGCAGCCAAGTTTCAAATGAAATCCCTGATAATTTTGATGCTAGTTCAAATATACCTCTTTCTTGTTTTGTCAATCGAATTTCTACTTTAACAATCGTATCCATAACTTTCCTCTGGAACTAAAGCCACTAGCGATATCATCTATTGTAGCGAAATGCTGTCTTCGTAAACCCATCAAGACTCTTTATCTAACTGATACTATTGATTTTTTGCACTCGTACCGTGACATTTTCCTGCATACATAGGGGTACAATTCGTCTAGGGGACGCCAAATAAAAAAGCCCACCACCCGGTGGGCTTTTTTATTTGTTGTTTCGTAGGGTTTTGAGAACCCCTCCGGTTCGACCGATTGGCAGGATTGCCAATCGGGACGCGCTTCAGCGCGCCCGCAGGGTGAGCGACAGGATGTCGCGAATCAATCCCCTGTCTGCTCTGTTCCAATCAAACTCTTCACGTTCATATTTCCTATTTGTTGCCCCTAGGGTTTTGAGAACCCCTCCAGGTTTGGCCGATTGGTAGGACAGCCAATCAGAACGCATTTCAGTACGCCCGCAGAGCGCTTGAACGGATTACGAATTCCGCAAGATAAAAACAGTTTTTGTGTCCGTAACCCGGTCATTCCAGCACCTCCTAACTGCCGGTCAGTCGCCCGGTAGTCGAGAGTGTGTTCTAACCTGTACTGACCGGCTATCCTGAAGGCATCAAAAATGTATCGTCTGCAACCTCAACCCCGGTTGCAGCCTCCTCAACCTTCATCACAACCCGCCCAATAAACTGACTTGCATAGCGGGTTATATTGTCGAATGACAGTTTCATACCGCCCACATCCCGATAATCCTCAAACAGACTTTGCGTGCCGACGATCCCCATCCCGGGAACCTGTAGCAGATCGTCTTTGCGAATCAACAGCCCGGACTCCTCATCCACAAACATTGCAGATTCGATCCCCTGCTCGGTTGCCACCCGCAGCATAATTAACGAAGCTTCCCGGAAGTGGACCCGCTTGAGCACTTCTACATGATCGTAATAGTCCATCCAGTTGCCGTATAACACCCTGGTCTGCCCCAGCAGTTCCTGCTGCAGTATCCGGCCGGATAACAGATCAACACCGGTGGCGGATGCCTCACTCCAACCCTTATCTGCATTAATCACGATGGTCTGCTCACTGGAAGCTATCTGCACATCGGTGCGGGTGCGCTGCAGATCAAATAATGTATTGATCGACCCGGAAATTTTCCGGTCAATAAAATCCATTGTGCCGCGCATTTGAACCACACCCAGCGATGCCAGATTGTCGATACCGTGCGCCTGCTGAACCATTGCAACCACCTGCTCGGCAGACGGCAATCCTTCAACAGGCACGTGCCGCGGATCATATTCAACTTCCTCACCGAAGAAGGTGTGCATACCTTTAACGGAACCATCGTCTGCCCGCTCGAATTCTATGCTGGCCTGTGCCCCTGATTCATGCACATATTGATCAGGCTGGTCACCGGGTTTGAAGATGATCTGCATTTTCCCCGGACGCCGGAGTATCAAACCGTTATTGTGCGGGGTGACCACGTAGTAAGCATGTGAAACGCTTTGATCCCAGTAAATGCCGGCCACCTGCTCTACCGGATTGTCACCTTGTAGATCAGCGGTTGCGGACACATCTGCAGGGCCTGACACCAGTTGCTGCAAAGACTGCTGGAGTCCAATACCGGCCAGCGTGCCGCGTGACTGGGTGAAAAACAGCACCATCAGATCCTGTTCAGGCCAGACCCAAGCATGGGTGCCATCGGAACCGTCATGCCCGAACATCACCGGTTCTGATAATTCCGTCTCATCGTCACTGCTGTACAGCAGCCATTGCTGGCCGTAATAAGTATCCAGGCCATCCATAGCATTCGGATACTCGCCCATCTTATTGGCAGCTGTCAGCGCCCGCTTCACGGCCTGTTGTGACAGCAGCTGACTGTTATTGGCTTGACCTTCATCCATCCACAGCGACAGAAATTTTGCGTAATCAACAGTGGTTGAATACAGGCTCTGGGAAGTCAGAAATAGCGGAAATATCGGCGGATCTGAAGGTTCCCAGTGCTTCGACCAGGATGCCGTTCCGCCGGAATAGGCACTGGGGATACGCGCTTTAACAGATTCATTTTCACCCAGCAGCGTTACGCTGTCGTGCATATTCAGCGGCTTCAGAATACGCTGCTGAATAAATTGCTCGGCCGGTATGCCTGAAACCTGCGTCACAATTGCACCCAGTGTATCGCTGCCTGCATCGCTGTATTGAAAACCGGTGCCCGGCTCGAACAACAGTTCGGTTGCAGCGGCTTCAGCAGCTACTTCGGCCAGATCAGCATAATCTGATAATGCCCTGCGGAAAGTGGTAAACGGCAGCCCGCTGGTATGGGTCAGCAGATGCTCAATGGTGATCGTTTCGGTCTGCGGCGTGGCAAAAGCAGGCAGAATGTCCTGCACCAGGGTTTCCAGCGATAACCGGCCTTCATCGATCAGCATCTGCACGGCGGTGCCCACCAGCGGTTTGGTCATCGAGCGTACACAGTAAACCGCATCGATCTGCATCGGCTCGCCGGCTTCACGGTCTTTCCAGCCGAAAGCTTTACGCAGTATTGTCCGGCGGTCTTTGATGATGACCAGCTCAGCGCCCACCAGCTGCTCACTGTCTACCATTGATTGAATCTCAGAAGTCAGCGAATCAACGACATCCTGTGAAATACCTACACTCTCCGGCTGTGCATACGGGAATGGGTCGATCTGTGTTACATCAGCAGCCTCAACGGACGAAACACGGATAATCAATGCGATGATTAATTTCACACAGGCCGCTGCAATGTAGGGAAGCAAATTGCGTTTTACAGGCATAGGAATCTCCTCCTTTAAAGCCAGGTAATAAATAAATGAAGTTCGGGTTTCTGAGCCGGCCCATCGTTGTGACAGGCTGACTCAGCATGTTGAGATTGCTCAGGTCATGGGAGCATCCGCTTTGTAAACATCGAAATTGATGTCTTCAAGCCTTACATTTCTGATCAGATAACCAACTGAAAAATAAGCAATAATCTGAAAATACAAACTAAGCAGCGGCGCATCCAGAAAATCCAGATCAAAGGCGCTGTCCGCAGCCTGAGTCATCATGAAAAGGCTTAACAGAATGCTGGCATAAAACATGGTGGTCAGTTGTAACTTCATCTGCCGGTTGCGGTCTTCCATTGCCTGATGCGGATCCTGCTTCAGGCCATACAGATTCCAGGCACCCACGGCCCAAATGAACAGATTGGTTACTGTAATGACAATGGTTCGTTGAACGGTATCGTGGTTCCACTCAACCACGAATCCATGGATATAAAAATCAAAAACAATCTCGGCCAGGAGAATCAGAACTGCTGCCCAGAACAGCCATGGCGAAATAAAATCAAACAGCCGCCGGGGCCGCAGTTCAGCCTTTCTGGTTTTACTGGTGTTCAGTTGCCGCATCAGTTTGAACTGGCTGTACCCGGAAAACTCCAGAATCAACAACGGTGCAAACTGAATCAGCCCATACAGCATCGGCCAGAATTCAGAAATGAAACCATCATCGGCAAATGTGCTGTGGTCAACCACCGTCATCAGCAGGATAAAAATGATCACACCCAGTACAAGAATTCCTCTGTATACATTTTTGAACAGCCAGTGGGCAATGGTGTAATACTCTTTGGACTTCGGATACAGCTTTGGATACTCCGAGCGCGGGTATTTTTTATGTATACAATCCATCCGCCGGAGCAGCTGACGGGGAATGTAGTAAGACATCAGAAATATCTGCCCCGCGAAGATAATGTAAAAAAGCATGCTGGACCATGTCATCATTGTCAGGCTCCTTGGTTACCGCGTTCATTCATTACATTGCCGAATGCAATCCGGATTTCTGAATCCGTTACACCAGCCTGCCTGAATGCCGCAATGGTTTCTGTCAGTTTGTTGGTTACCCATGCATTCAAATCGACGGTGCAGTTGGCTTTTGCATCGGGATGAATGAAGGTGCCCCGGTACCCTCTGGTCTGAATCACCGAATCACGTTCCAGCAAGCGGTATGCCTTGGCAACCGTCTTACTGTTTAAATCCAGGTCATTAGCCAGTTGCCGTATTGACGGCAAAGCATCACCAGGTGAACAATCACCATTAAGTACCGCCTGCTTGATCTGTTCGATCAACTGGGCAAACAACGGGTTCGGATCATCGATATTGATGGTTATTTCCATAATATTGTTGTTCCATATGTACCATGTGTATGAATGGTACATAGGGTTCATGTGCTATGCAACTGTTTTGTTGTGGAAAAATATTATCTAACAGAAAAAATAAGCGTTTTTAGCTTTATTTATTAGAAGCTTAGATGTTTTTATTAATGTTATTCAAATAGCGAGGATTTTAATTAGCAGCCTATGATCCGGGCTGTAACAGACAGGATTACTGCTTTGACTGTAGGCAATACCCTACTCCACGAACAGAGCGAATATAAAATGGCTGACCTTGTTTCAGGTTCAAATGCTTTTTGATTCCGGCGACAAAATTGTCGACCGTGCGGTTATCCACGTAGACACTTTCACCCCACACTGCATTCAGAATGTCGTCACGTGATTTGACCGTGTCTAAATTGTCGTACAGGTACTGCAATAGATCGAATTCTGTTTTGGTCAGGTGCACGCTGTTGCCCTGATGGTTAACCTGTCTGGCAGGCCAGCATATATCGAATCCATTGATCTGCGTGTTGGCCTGTTGTGATAAAGGCATCGCTCTGCGGCGTAACAGTGCTTTGATGCGCAGCAATAATTCACGCATTCGGTATGGTTTGACCAGATAATCATCTGCACCTGATTCAAAACCTGAGTCGATGTCCCGGTCCAGAGTTCTGGCTGTCAGCATCAGAATTAATACGTTCAGGTCGCGGTTTCTGACCCATTGGCAGAAATCATAGCCGTTGCCATCGGGCAGCATGATATCCAGGATGCAGAGATCCACCTCTCCAATCAGCACCTCTGCTTCAGCCACAGTTGCTGCCACCTGGACGTCGAACCCCTCCAGTTCCAGGTTATCGAGCAGCGTCAGCCGAAGATTTTCGTCATCTTCTACAACTAGCAGTCTGCTCATGCCCGACCAAATTGTATTTGCCAATGCGTGCCGTGACTATCGGATCCCAGCACTTTCAAATCACCACCATATTTACGCATGATGGCTCGGCTTAGAGATAAACCAAGCCCTATACCTTTTTGCCGGCTGGTTTGCGGAGAGCGGTAAAACTTTTCGAACACCTGTTCCCATTCATTATCAGGAATACCGATACCATTATCACGGACAATCAGACTATGACTTTCCGCTTCATATTCTAAGTTGACCTTTACTATGGCGTGTGCTTTGTACTTAATGGCATTGGAAATCAAATTTCTGATCACCAAAACAAATAGTAACCTATTGATTGATATACAGGTGTTCTCAGGAATATTCAGCCTGAATTCCAGCTGCCCTGTTCCGGCTTCTTCAAAATCATCAGTGGTTTCTGTAATGACATCCAGAAGGTCAAACTGATCACTTGATAATGAATCCCGGGCTTCACCAAGCTGGTTGTAAGACAGAATATTGCTGACCATCATTTGCAGCCGATCAGACTCAGCAATAATCCGCCGGGTGTAATCCCGCGGCTCCAGGTTCTGCTGCAAACGCTTATCCAGTGTTTCCGACATGATGCGAATGGAAGCCAAAGGCGTTTTTAGTTCATGTGAAATCAGGTTGATAAAATCTTCCTGCATTCTTATGAATGCCTGTTTCCGCCTTATACGCTGCCGAACCGCATAACCGGCGATAACCGCCAGCACAAGCAAGACAGCGAGAAGCAGCAACTTCAATAAAAAGAAATACCGTTGCCTTTGCAGGGCCTGTTCCCAGGATATCTTGTTAATGCTGATGGTGGATTCATCCAGTGACAGCCAGTTCGTATTAACGCTGGTTGTCAACTGATCATCACTGTTTAACAGCCCCTGATGTTTCAATAGCTCTTCAACACGCGCTATGCGCTTTTCCAGCTCAGCAGGAATCACTATATGCTGCTTATTGTCCCTGGCTATCACCAACCATTGCTCGTCCAGCAGCCATATTCCCTGGTCAGGAAAATCAGGCAACTGCAGTGGTTGATACAACCTGTCAAGATACTGCTGAAATGGTGCAATACTCACGTCATGCCTTTTCGCAGCCCTGGTTATATATGCTTGCATCAACTGCAGATCATGGGCTGAAATGCTGTTGCTGTTCAGCAGAAAACTATCTGCCACCGAGGCAATCGTTTGCCGCCCGCCCTGCCAGCCTTTTATCAGCGCATTGCCGGCAAACTCATCGGACCAGGACACATCATCTGCAGCCAGCAAGACCAGCCAGCTGACTATTTCCTCAACCGGGAGCAGCGAGTAGTTTTCCTTGTGGGTTAAGAATTTGCCCAGGTTTTCTCGCAGCAGATCCTGATCTCCTGCCCTGGCCGCTGACAGTACCTGTAAAGTCAGGAAACGGCGTGTTGCATCTTCAGAGCCAGCATGTTCTGACGGGCCACCATCATCAGCGTAATCTGACCACATCTGCTCAAAAATTGACTCCATATCACTCCCGGCGACAAACGGGTACATCTGCTGGCCCTGGTTGAACCAGTAGATATCCGGTGAGAACGCTTTCCATTGGTTTTTCAGCGTATTCAGCTCTCTCGGATAGGTACTCAGTTGCTCTTCTATGAACAGGTTCAGTGTCTTGTAAGCCGTTGACTTCAATAATCGCTGATTCTGTTCTATCAGTGCAGTGTTGGCGCGGTATTCATTGACCAGCAATACCGCCAGCAAAGCACCGATCAGCAATACCAGCAGCAATGCACCTGCATTTTGTATACCAGATGGCTTCACTCTGCCTTCCGGCTATTTCAGCAGTGGTACGTGATCAAGATCGAACAGTACATCTGTAGCTTCATACGGGTTTGCTCGGCTGTCGTACTGGCTGGCATACAGAACCGCCGTATGTAATCGCTGAATCTGCTCATCCTGCAGGTAGGCGTGCGGCAGAGAATCCAGCACATTCAGAATATCCCTATAAGCATACCGGCTTGACCAGTACGACAGACGCAGCTTTTCGGCAAAGGCGGCCGCGCTGATTGATAACCGCATATCCGGCGAAGAAGCCCG
This sequence comes from Wenzhouxiangellaceae bacterium, assembly GCA_028289455.1. Taxonomy (GTDB): domain Bacteria; phylum Pseudomonadota; class Gammaproteobacteria; order Xanthomonadales; family Wenzhouxiangellaceae; genus JAJFKX01. The sequence continues at coordinate 7,115 of JANQPN010000078.1, read as the reverse complement.
CATGCTGTTTCTGACGATGGATGCCGGTATATCCTTGTTTACTGTACGCACCCGCCGCCCTTGAGGTTTCTGATAGGCTACACTGAATGTACCAAGCTCATCATTGGGAAAATTGTTTTTCAGTTTAACCTCATAAATGGCTGTGACCCGATGGCCCGCACCCAGCTCGCCGCCATCTTTTGATGCATCCAGGAAATCCTCTTTTTCCAGCCCGCGGTTTTCATAGCCCAGTAGACGATAATGCGAAACCACATCAGGATTAAATATCACCTGGCTCTTAACATTTTTAGCCACTACCTGTAACTGGGAGCGCAATTCATCAACAAATGCCAGCTGTATATCCTGACTGTCAGCCATAAACATATATTGGCCGTCCCCACGGTCCGCCAGTTGTTCCAGCAGATGGTCGTTGTACACATTGACGCCGACACCCACTGTCGTCAGGAATACGCCACGCTTTCGCTGCTTTTCGATCTGTTTCAGTATGGAATCAACACCGGTGTAACCGGCATTGGCCACCCCATCGGAGGTTAGAATCACTCGGTTGATAAAACCCGGCTGGAACATCGATTCTGCAATGGTATAGGCCAGCTCTATGCCATGCCCTAGGTTGGTACCGCCAGTGGGTTGCAGACGGTTGATTGCCTGCACCATTTCCCGCTTGTGATCGGCATTCATTGGCGGCAGAACCAGACGGGCACTGTTGTCATACGCCACCAGGGCAATCTGATCATCCTCATTGAGTTGTGATACCAGCGTGGTAAAGGCTTCTTTCAGTAGCTCGATCTTATTGTCATGCGCCATGGAGCCGGACACATCAGCAACAAATACGAGGTTGGCAGGCAGACGCTCCTGAGACTGCATCAATTGAGCCTGGATGCCCAGATGCAGTACGTGATAACCCTGTCTGAAAGGCGACGGCGTGGCCTCAGCACTCAGGGAAAACAAATCATCGCCGGCGCGGTAGCGATACCGTTGTGCGTTCACGAACTCTTCCACACGAATGCCGTCCGGCACCGGCATACTGCCACGCTCAAGCATTGCCAGCGCCAATTTATAAGAACCATCATCCACATCCAGTGCAAATGTCGAATCCTGTTTAGCGCGTGTGAGAATAGTCGGATTCACACCATAATCCCGGAATATCTGATAGCTGTTGTGGTGATTCCAATAGAGCACTTCGTGCTCTTCATATGCAGCACTTTCATCGTCACCAAAACGCGGTATACGCCTGGGTTTGGACTCATAACGCTCTATATCAGCATCACTCAACCTGGAACCAGTTACATCAATGCGATCTAATTCCGCAGAATCAGATGATGCTGGTGAGGCTGGCGGCTGTGGTTGTGGTGCTTCTGAAATTTGCTTTGCACAACCTCCAACCATCATGATCAGACATAAGACTTTGATACCGTCGTTCATTCTCATTTCCGGGCTTCCAGATCAACCTGCTCCCAATAGTAGCCGGAGCATCCTGATTGAATGTCATGGTTGTATCATATTTTCGAATGGCATAACCCGGCTGTCATGATCATCCAATGACAATTCAAAATTAATTGCACCGAAATTGAAGACAGCTTAAGCGTTTCTTTGAAACACCCAAGCGATAAAAGCGGTTGATGGTTAACTGCCGGCGATAAAAAAACCGGCATCTATCCAGCGTGCCCTGGCCCCTTCCCGGCTGCTCCAGCTGTCACGCAACTGCTCAACCGGCAATTCCGTCTGTTCTGCAACCCGCTGTAATGCAGACTCAACTGAACTGCCCTGGCTTAGTAATGACAGAAATTGATACTCTGTAAAACTTACCTGAAATGTGTGGGTTAAGAAATCTTTACGCAGCAATGCGATCAGCGATCTTTGCATTGCCGGAATTTTGGGTTGATTTTCCTGCCGTACCTGATGGTAATACCAGGCAACCGGAAAACGGTAGTCCCCCAGAGCAAAGCACGGCTGCAGCTGCAGGATCTCATCCGCCGTATTGTGAGCGGCAAATGGTTTGCCCTCGTGGCCCGGTGCATCAAACAGGCTGAATACCTGATACTCAAAGCGGGCCAGATCAACCATAAAATCGATCCATTGTTCACGCTGTTCCGGCTTTTCGCCAGCGTCCGGCCGAGTCTGTTCCAGATGGTCGGGGAATCGCTGGCCCAGTTCATACAAGGTATGGCTTACCGAAGGTTTCGATTGAAGATAGTCACTGGAAAAATCATTAAACAATTGTTCTCCAAGCGCATGACATAGCGCAGGAAATTGCTCGCGCATGCACTTCTGCAGGCGCAGGTAGTAACTGCGCTGATAAACGGCCAAACGCTGCTCGGCTGTCTGTCTTGATGAAGGATTTATCAGCCCAGTGGTCGATTCTCCGCTCGTCTGCCCGGGGAACATCAAGGCATCCTGCATCCACCGCTGAATGGTTTGCAGTGATGTGGCCTGATTACTCACCGGTGCTCCATGACCGAACTGTCCATTACCTGTGGAACCAGAAAATCGACCGGGTTGGAAATGGAACCGGTTGATTCCGGCTGAGGCCTTGGGTCAGCCGTCTGAATATGACCGGCTTCCATATAGTTTCTGGCTTTCAGCAGTTCCGCGTGACAGGCATCAAACGCAGGGATATTGCCATCCCACTCGAGTAGAGTTGCTACCCCATTACAACGCGCCCAGACTTGCCGGAACAGCTCCCAGACTTCCTGCCGCACCGGCCCATCATGGGTATCGATAATATGTGTGCCGCAATCCTGGTGTCCTGCCAGGTGCAGCTGCACGACACTGTCATAGGGAAAAGCATCAAGATAGGCCTGTGGGTCAGTGTCACTGTTAAAGCAGCTGACGAAGACATTATTCACATCCAGCAGCAACCGGCACCCGGTCAGGTTGACCAGCTCGGTCAGGAATTCCGGTTCGCTCATTTGTGAATCGCTAAAACTGATATAAGTGCTGGGGTTTTCCAGCACCAGCGGCTGTTCCAGATAATCCTGCACCTGCAGAACACGGGCGCTGATGTGCTGCAGCGCTTCTTCTGTCAGCGGCACCGGTAACAGATCATGGGAATTGATGCCCATTACCCCCGTCCAGCACAGATGATCACTCACCCAGGCAGCATTGACCTCTTTGGCCAGCGCTTTTAATTTGGACAGATAGGAGAAGTTGAGTGGATCGGTGCTGCCGATCGACATAGAGACACCATGCAGCACCACCGGATAACGTTCTGCCACCTGGTTGATTATCCAGCGCGGCCGCCCACCTGAATCCATAAAGTTCTCGGAAATGGCCTCGAACCAGTCAATCTCGGGCCAGTTGCTGACAATGTGCTCGAAATGGCAGTTACGCAGTCCAAGGCCCAGGCCAAGCCCGGGCCTGTCTAGCCGATGCTTTACAGCATTTCGTTCAGGAACAGCCACCGGCGCCACTCAGTCCGCTGGCGCCGCAGGCCGTCATGTTGCCGCGTTCCTCATTATCATCTGAAATCCACAGGTATGGCGGTCCGGTTTCGGTAAACGGTTCCGGCGCCGGCCCCAGCTGCTCAGGTGCATCGGGAATATTCTTGCGTATTTCCGGCCAGTTCTGCTCGAATACCTCACGCGCTCTTGCCCATACGCTTTTGCCCTGATTGGGGCCGGTTGTGGTAAAGCGCTCGGCATTAATGGGCGTAGCACACGAGCCCAGCGATTTACACGCATTCAGCCCCGGATGATTCAATTCCTCAGCGTTGCCGTATAAGCCACAGCCTCCCTGGTTTTTGCAATCATTCAGCACATGGCAGGTGTGATCAGCTGTGGTTGAGCAATAGCCCTGCCCAGCGCATGCGTTGGGCACATTGGGGTTGGGTCCATCAGGTGGTCCTGCTGCGCCATAGCGGTCCTGCCCCTTGCAGCTGTTCAGCCCGAGACAGGAATGCAGCGGATGGGCGGGCTGCAGAGGTGTGCCGACTTTACTCGGCCAGGTCGGTGCATCTTCAAAGGGATAAGGTTGCGGCACCGGATAACCGGGCCCTGATTTGGTATCTGACATGGTTAGCTCCTAATTCTTTGTTCCATTAACGGGTGATTTCATCGCATCACATTTAACAGGCATCATCCCAATAGGGGCTGACGTCAGGCAATTCATTAATTCTGGTGATGATGTAGCCGATAGCACTTTTCTGAGCAGGATCAGTAATGGCCGCCGCCAATGCCTGGAGACTTGCATATGCATCGCTGCGCGGTCCCAGATCATAGTTTTCAAAGGTCGGCGCCAGCACATTGCCACTGCCGTCATCCAATTCAAAACCCCGCATGTTCTGGATCAATTTATCCAGTATCCAGATCATGGAAAAATGCATACCCTGGTTAAAGAACAGTTTTTGCTCTTCAGGCGGTACCCTGAAAATGGTCTCGGTCATAATCAGCATGTACTGATAGACGCCATTACACAGGTTGGACAAGGCCTGCAAATTCTCCGGGTAGCTGCCGGTTCGCGGATTATCCGGAAAACTTGCCACCACTTCGGACAATTCGGCATCGGTAACCGTTGGCAATATCGGATCAGGCGGAACAGGCAATGGTGCCAGATCTTCAACATGGTCCGGATATCGTTCCAGTTGAGCCTGCAGTCTCAAAAACTTGTAGTAATGTGAAAACTCGGCATGACTGGGATCATCGGTCGCCTGATGCTGGAAGCCCTCACCCTGATCACAAATGGTGTCAATGGCCTGCAGCGCGGTCAATTTGCTGTTAACCGTTATTAATTCCGCTGCTCCAGCATGGCTGTCTGCTTTGTTGGTGTATTCAGATACCGCGGCTGCCGGACAACCGGATGCATAATCATTCGGAACCGGTGGCGGCAGACCCCAGGGGTCAAATGCCTGGTCCGGATATAAGGTATCAACATTGTTAACCGAGTAATTACCACTTTGAATCTGGGTCCCCTTACCGTGAACCTGAAAATCTTCATCGGTAATTTGCCGGCAGCTGATCAAGCAGCGGATATACGAATAGAACTGACCAATGGTGTTCCAGTCTCTGTCCTCCGGCCATGCATCCACTTTCTCCGGATACTCAATCTGCAGGAAATGCCAGAACTGTTCATAACCCAGTCTGGACAGCGGTATCAGTACTTTTCTATCTCCATCCGGTCCAGGCGGCCCCACCGGATTGTGATAGGGAAGCGGTGTCGGATACGGGTCCGGTGAATGCAAATACAATTCCGGTTGAACGCCCAGTGAATAAAGCACATTGGACGATAACGACATGTGCAGCATTTCCTCTACTGCCACACTCATAATCACCCCACCCGCTTTATTACCATAGCGGCTGGCAGCATCCAGCTGCTCACCGGTGGTCGCAGTACGGTTAATGGAATAATAGGTGAACAAATAGATTGGAATGGTTGCCAGCTCAATATAAATCGCGGTTTGCAGATTATCCTTAAGCTGCTGCAGTATTTCTTCGCGGCCAAGCTGTTCCAGCTCAGCCACCATTTCCCTTTCGCTGGGCGTTAAGGGAGTCAATGGATCGGATCCGTTGCTCATAACATAATGCTCCGTTTGAGTGACTGCATGATGGCTTCTGAAGCTCGGTAAAGGCTCAGAAGCGTTATGCAAAAGTAAATTAAACCGGCAAAAACGCTGGCATGAATTTGCAGATTGTGAATCGGCGATGTCAGCCGGTTATGTGAAAACGGCTGTAGACGTTGCAGCGGTTCCCTGCTGCTGTCGAGCGTTGCTGTGATCACCATGCCCCTTGCCGTGATACGAGTGGGTTAAATTAGCAAACCCGGTGAGAAAATTTGGTGAATTTACCGCAGGTGAATGCCTGAAACGAATTTTCAGGCAGGTGTATCGCCAAACCGGTTATTGTGAAATTTGTCATTGCTTCCCCCTTAAGAAATGAAATTCAATTTAAATATACCCGGTTGGCTGACTTTTTGCTAATGCGTTATTTACCTTACTGACAAAGGCACAGAAACATCACAATCGACTATAGCCTGATGAGGTGTTAGCTGTACCACTCATCAGGCAATGCTATCTGGAAAATATCAGTGCAGTTAATTTGGCTTGCGGAACAGCAGGGTCATCCGGTCACTTTCTCCGATTACCTGATAATCAGCCCTGGTTTCCTCACCTCCGCGGTAAGACGGCGGCAATGACCAGACACCTTGCGGGTGGTCTTTGGTGTCTTTGGGGTTGGCGTTGAGTTCACTGCTGCGCAACAGCTCAAACCCGGCCGCCTCAGCCATGTCAATCACATGTGCTTCGGTTACATAGCCACTTTCCAGCATTTGCGCATGCGCCGTACCTGGATCAGCACGATGCTCGACCAGACCCAGCATTCCACCCGGCTTGAGTGCGTTGTACATGCTGACAAATACCGCAGGCGCATAATCCCCATTCATCCAGTTGTGCACATTACGAAATGACAGCACCCGGTCGGCGCTGCCTGCCGGTGCAATTTCCGGACGTTCCGGAATGGACAGACTGCTTACCTGAACCTTGTCAAAGCGACCAGGGTCACCGGCCAGCCAGTCGTTATATTGGCGCTGCACCCGTTTGCGCCAGCCAGGCGTACGTCTGGCGTCCAGGGCAAATCCGGCAGCAATGTACTGCCCGCAGTCTCGCAGGTAAGGCGCCAGAATTTCAGTCCACCAGCCACCGCTTGGCCAGATTTCGACAACAGTCTGATCGGGCTGTAATTCAAAAAACTCAAGTACTTCAGATGGATGCCGGTAAACGTCCCGTGAGCTGTTGGCCTCCCGTCGACGTGAATCGTCAATGACGCCCTGCAATGTTGCCGCTTCAGCAACGCAACCGGATTCCTGATGATTTTGGGTCACAACCGGTGCTTCCGCAGTTGTCTGATTGTCACTGCTGCCACAAGCGGCAACCAGCAATGACACAATCAAGGGGGTAAACAGGCTACCTGGTTTCATGTTCTTGCTCCGAGGAAAGTTACTGTAATTATTTACTCTTCTGAGAAAGAACCCATAAAGCGGCGATAATATTTCAACTCATCGATAGAATCACGTATATCGGCCAGTGCTTCATGCAGGCTTTCTTTTTGGTAGCCTTCCAAAACCTCAGGGCACCAGCGCGCCGCCAGCTCCTTAATGGTGCTGACATCCAGATTACGATAATGAAA
>JANQPN010000075.1 GCA_028289455.1 Wenzhouxiangellaceae bacterium | reverse complement strand
CACTGGCAGCCGCACCACCAATTTTCTTTTGCCGGCCGCGGCCGCCCGTTTTTGTGGTCAGCAGCTTAACGCCTGGCCATTGCCGTGCAATGCTGCGGGTTTCATCCGAACTGCCACCATCTACAACAATGCACTCAACACCCAGATCAAGGCTGCCGATGCTCAGTAATGCACGATTCAGGTGATCAACTTCATTTAAAGTGGGAATAATGATGCTGACGACAGCTGGAGAAAATTTATTCAACTGTTGCTGTCACCGTTGCCGCTGTGCACTTCGGCCACACGCTCACGCAGTGAGCGCATCACATCCGGTAAATCGTCCCTCAATGCGCCGCGGGTGATAAACCCGGGCACCAGAAAACCCGGATCAATAAACACCGAATAGGTCACCAGTACATAATCTTCCAGACCATCGATCGGCGTCAGCATCCAGTCACCTTCCAGATGATTCAGATCACCACTGATGCGCTCAAAATGAATCTTCTGCTGGGGCACATAGTCAGCCCGGAACTGATACACCGTTTTCGGCGCCAGCCAGCCGTATTTGACCTGGTGCTCAATGATTTCCCAGCTTCTGTCATCTGCCTGCTGGATGATCTGGCATCGCTGCATATTGGGCACAAATTCCGGCGCATTGTCGCAATCAAGCATCACCTGCCAGATATCCGCAGTGGGTTGCTGAATAACAACGGCCGCTTCGACACGCCGTCTGCCGTCCACCTTGTCCGACTGGACGATCACCTCACCGGCGCCCAGTTGTTCCCAATCGCTATCTGTAAGCTCTAAAGCATTGGCAGCTGCTGATACCAGCCATATGCCTGCTATGGCCGGTATTAAGCCAGTCGATTTATTCACCGTCAGACTGCTCATTGAGATTCCAGTCATACTCCAGGTAGCTCACCCGGGCATCTCCACTGCGCAGCAACTCAAGCGGCTCTCCCTGAGGCAGATAGCGGGCCAGGTAACGCAATACCGCCGCTTCATCATCCGAACGGCGACTGAACAATTCATTGTTGTTGCCGGGCACATCAAAATCCTCGCCAAACCAGGAAAAGATTTTCGACAGTTTGATTCGCTTACGATCGGCATCAATACTGACGCCTTTATCCATATCGGCAATGAAGCTGTGCAGCTGCTCATCCAACTGAGTATCTATCTGTGCAGCAATGAAGGCTTCGTTGCGTAAATTCGGACAGCTGATGGATGCGCACACAATGGCAAAGTGTATCCGTGGCTCTTCGAATTTCACGCGCAGGATTTCATGCTCAATTTCATCCAGGGTGACCGTCTGCCCGGCCGCCTGCCATTCCAGCTCTTTCCAGACACCGGGAATCTGCAGAATACTGTTTTTGGGCCCAAATATTCCTTTCAGGCTGCCACGTCTCTTGATTGGGTAATTATCGACAATGGCGCGTAAGGTGAAAGCGTTGTAAGCGTTGATCCAGAAAGCCAGTCGCTGAGCTTCAGGCCAACTGGAAAAACTGTCGGCATCGACACCCTGCAAAGCCTGCTCATACGCCGCCAGCTGTTCCTGGTTCTCAAGCAACCCCTGATAATCCACAAACCCCTGATCATCAACATATGTTCTCAGCAGCTGATCAAGCTGCCGGTGTTGATGATCAAAACCCGCATCAGCCTGAGCCCATGACGCTGCTGACAAAAGCAGTGCCAATACTGCCGCTAATGCATTAGTGGATTTGATCAAACTCATGGTTAGTCTCCTTGCTTAATCGGTTTTAACACGTAGATTGCCTGGCAGAAGACCAGTGCAACCCGGTGTTTGCTTGCAAAGAGCAACTGCATGGCTGATTTCCGAAAGCTATTTCTCCATGCAGTATCGTTACGATTATTGTGCGGATGGCCCTGAAACTCCCAATTCAACAGGCTGTCCAGCCAGTGGGTCAGCTTGCGCTGCAGGTCACTGCTGTATATGTCTTCAATAACAATCACCCGCCTGGCCACCCGGCCGGCCTCGGACAAAACCTGATCAGGATTGGGGCAATGATGCAGAACCGTCAATAACAGACACACATCGAATGCCTGATCTGCAAACGGCAGCCGTTCACCATCATAAATAAGCGGCTTTAAATCATGCCGCACACTGGTATCCTGAACATCAACCGCGGTTACCTGATGTTGATGCCGCCGAAGCTCATGCACCACACTGCCCATTCCAGAACCCAGCTCCAGGATACTGTCACCGAGATTCAGATGATCTGAGATCCAGCGGTATTTTTTCTGTGCATCCAATAGCCAGAAAGGAAACACCACACGACGTAACCAGTTGCGCATGTATAGTTTGTTTACTGCTTTCAGGGACCCAGAGAAGCTTTGACGGCCGAATGTCCGTCTCTTTCATCCTTGAAACGATGGTGCCGGATATACCAGTTATGCAATCGCCCTGCTGGAACGCCCAATACATAAGCCAGCGCCAGCCCACGATTGATCAGTGTACGGCGCCACCAGCCATCGCGCCGCCATCTGCGGGGAGATGTGGCCAGCGTCTGCTGCAGCATTTGAAAACGGCCCAATCGTCTTAGCCGTTTAACCAGGCGGACTTCTTCAAATAACGGTTGATGAGGGAACCCTCCGGCTTGCCGGTAGGCAGCAGCACTCATGAATATCCCCTGGTCACCATAGGGAACACCCATTCTGGTGCGCCAATTGGTCAATAGGGCAAATGTGCGCAACCGCCAGTTATTCACTCCACTGAAGCCAAACCGGAAATATCCGCCTATCGCCTCACTGGCCATACACTCTGAAATTTCAGCAATCGCCGCCGGATGAATCAGACTATCCGCGTGTACAAACCACAACACATCGCCTGCAGCTGCCAATGCACCGGTGTCCAACTGCAACCCGCGGCAGGCACTGCTGGGAATCCAGCGAACCTGATATTGCTGGCATAAAGCCTGACATTCAGCATCCCCGTTAGCATCGACTACAATTACTTCTGCAGCAGCAGGGTCGAGCTGCTGCAGATTTTCCAGCAAGCCGGCCAAAGCCGGATTATCTTGCCAGACCGGAATGATAATGCTGACGGACATGCACTAATGTTAGCCTGTCTAACGGCGCCAGGCTAACCAGCGTTTCATCAGACCGGCAACCAGCGGTGTCAGCCGTGTACGGTTATATTGGTCTGCCAGACGGCGCAGGTATTCACCGCGTGTCGGATATGGAAGCAATGCTTTGCCGGCTGCCGATAAGCCCAGTCCGTTTGCCTGCATAATGGCCAGCGGTGCCAGCAGATCACCGGCATGTGCACCGACAATGGTGGCGCCCAGAATTTTATCCTTGCCTTCAGGCGTCAGCACTTCAACAAAGCCTGAAGTATCCGCTTCTGCTTTGGCTCTATCCATATCTGCCCATTCAACCCGCCAAGTCTGAAATTTGACTCCCTGTTGCTGGGCCTCTGCTTTGGTCAGGCCGATATGCGCCACTTCCGGGCTGGTATAGGTACAACGCGGAACCTGTATGCCCTTGCGGCTGGCTGTAGGCAAAAACAATGCATTGGCAATGGCAATTCGCGCCTGTGCATCAGCGTAATGAGTCAACTTCCGGATCGAGCAGATGTCACCGGCGGCCAGAATTTTCTTATTGCTGGTACGCAATTTATGATCAACTTCAATCCCGGCTTTACTGTAGCGTACGCCCGCTGCTTCCAGATTCAGGTTTTCGAGATTTGGTGCACGTCCGGCAGCAACCAGTATCTGCTCGGCATCGATACTGCTGCCGTCTTTGAAATGAACGGTTTTCAGCGCCCCGGATACACTAATCCTCTCTATCTGTGCAGACACCCGTACATCTACGCCAAGTGCTTCACTGCTGCGCTGCAGAACCTCACTGGCTTCAGGTTCTTCACCTGCCAGAATTCTGGGCGCAATATCCAGGAGGGCAATTTTTATACCCAGGCGCGAGAATGCCTGAGACAATTCACAGCCAATGGCTCCTGCACCGATGATGATCATGCTGGCCGGTTGTTCGGTCAGGTCAAAAACTGATTCGTTGGTGAGTGGTTCGGCTTCCTGTAAACCCGGAATAGGCGGCATTGCCGCACGTGAACCGGTGGTAATAACTACCCTGGTAGCCTGCAGCGTTTGCTTACTGCCGCCGGTATGAACCTCAACATCACCGGCAGCCGTCAGCTGAGCCTCGCCCAAGTGCACTTCCACGCCCTGCTCGTTGTAGCGCGCTACTGAATCATGATGAGCAATGCCGGCCCTGACTTCACGCAGCCAGGCCATAGCCTGAGAAAAACCATCGGTTTTCCCGGCAAATCGTATCGCGGCAGACAGAATTGCCTTGGATGGAACACAACCGACATTCAGGCAATCACCGCCCATCGCTTTGCGCTCAACCAGTGCCACCCTGGCGCCCAAACCTGCAGAACCGATTGCTGTAATCAAACCGGCTGGCCCGGCACCTACCACCACCAGGTTATATTTTCCGCTGGGTACAGGGTTTGTGTAATCAGACGGGTATACCAGCTGCTGCCATTCGACATCAAACGCTGCGCCGGGATAGGTATCAGGCAACGATTGCTGCATTTCTGAATCAGGCCTGTTGTCCATCACCAATTTCCTCTTTCAATGCTTTACTCGCCACTTTAGTAACCAGTACCGTAACCGCTACGGTAGCCGCCAGCCCAACCAAAAATAATGCCATACCGGCGTTGCCCTGCTCGATGTCGCCACTGAAGACAGCTGCCAGATTGGTCGCTAATGAACCAAAGTACACGTACATTACGGTGCCCGGGAGCATACCGATCCAGGAGGCGATAAAGTAATTCCGGAAATTGATGCTGGTCACGCTGTAAGCATAATTTTGCAGCACAAACGGAAACAACGGGGATAACCGGGTCAGTAATACCACAATAAACCCCTTTTTCTCGATAGCTTTGTCCAGCGCCATAAATTTGGGCATCCGGGCAACAAACCGCTGCGCCTGTTCACGCGCCACTGTCCGCCCGATCACAAAGGCCAGTGCGGCACCGGTAATGCTGGCAACCGATACCAGAATACTGCCCTTCACTACACCAAAAATTGCGCCAGCAGCCAGCGTCAGCACCACCGCGGGGAACAGCGACACCGTGGCGGTTACATACAACACGATAAACACCAGCCAGGAAATACCCGGGTTAGCCTGAATCCAGGTAACTGCTGCCTGCAGCCATTCGGAAACCGGCAGCAAAAAAAATGCAGTCAGTAAACTGATCAGTATCACAATAAAAATCAGCAGTTTTTTGTTTTTCATAAACTCCATCCATGCAGGGTCGTAATAACCATGCCTAATTAAAATCTGATGACCATCCGCAGATCCGCTTTCAGAAGGAAACTCCGGCTATGCATTCAGCCAGATTCTGACGCGCCGGTCGTGAATCCATTTGCAGCTGCGGCAGGAGTCCGTACAACTCCTGCCAGTAATCTGTGTCAATACTTCCGGGTAGCAGCCAGACTGAGCAACCGTCTACCAGACAAGCTGCGCATAATGCCTGCTGCAAACCGGAAGTAGACCAGGGCAATGCTGCCAGCTCCGGCCATGCACTAGCAGCTGACATCAGCGTTACGCCTCCATCTGCAGCCGGCTGCAGCACCACATCGTTACTTTCCAGCAGTTTTTTTGCTGTGAGTAAGTCATTGATATCCAGCAAGGGCGCATCTGTGCCTATAAATATCAGCCGTTGATGGCCTTTGGAACGCAACCAGCCGTCAACCTGATTCAAACGTTCTCCAAGATTCCCATCCGGCTGGGGAACCACAACAGCATCCGGACATAGTGATTGAGCCCATTCAGCGTCATCTCTGCTGGCCGGGGATATAACCAGTGGACCGGCCGAGTGCTGCTGCCACTGCTGCATATCCTCAAGCGTACATTCCAATAAACAGCGGGCAACCTGCAGTGCTTGCCCTGCGCCAATGGATTGCGCCAGGCGCTGCTTGCCCTGCCCTAATGCGGGACGTTTACAAAACACTACCAGCGTGCATTTATCGCGCTGTTGCATTTTGCTGTCTGCAATGCACCGGCCACTTGCAACCGGCTTTTGCTTACTCTTCTGCAGGATTACTGTTCCACAACTCATCAAGCCGCGCATCCCGCCCGCAGCTGGTGCGGTAAAAGTTATAACGAAGCGGATTTTTGCGGTAATAATCCTGGTGATAATCCTCAGCGGCATAAAATGCTTCCAGCGGTTCAATCCCGGTAACAATCGGGCCCGGCAGAATGCCTGAAGCTTCTATACGCTGCCGCGAAGCTTCCGCCAGTGTCTGCTGGCTGGCGTCATGCGTAAATATCTCCGTACGGTATTGGGTACCGACATCACAAAACTGCCGGTTGGGTGTGGTTGGATCAATGTTTTTCCAATACACCTCCAGCAGCTCCTCATAGGAAACAATGTTCGGGTCATAAGTAACCTGAACAACTTCAGTATGCCCGGTGCGTCCGGTGGTAACAGCCCGGTAGCTGGGGTTTTCCACGTGTCCACCGGCATATCCGGAAATGGTGGAAATCACTCCATCCAGCTTGTCGTAAGGTGGTTCCAGGCACCAGAAACAACCTCCGGCAAATGTCGCTTTTGCATATCCGTCGTCAACAGCAGATACTTCATCAGCCAGATCTGAATCGGTATTCATGGCTTTCCCCTGCAGCTGAGCCTGTGTTTGCCCATCCTGCGCTGCGGTAAAACGTCCATCTGAATCAAACAGCCAGTAGGCTGACAGAACAATAATCAACGCGGCAATTAAAACCAATGTGCTTTTCATGATGTTTATTATGGCAATTATTTATGAATGCAATAATGACCATTGTACAGCCAGTTTGCTTGCGACCATTGTTGTCATTGTCGGGCATGTTGTTATTCTGTAAGCGGTTTATGCTTCTCCCGGTCAACTGCTGGCATGAACAGAAGAAACATAATTTTAGGTACACTTAGCGGGGCGGGGGTTTTATTGGCCGCTCGTTTTACTCTAACTGGTGAATCTGCTGAAGAACAGCAGATTGCCCCGACAGTTTCAGGAACTTCAGCCGTGGATAACAATTTGTCAGCAGAACTGGACTGGCATCAATTCGCCGCACAAGGTGCCAGTTTTCCTTCTGTCAGCGATGTTCTCAATTTAAGCAAGCAGGAATGGCAGGAACGTCTGCCCCCTGCTGCTTTTCAGGTACTCCGACAGGAAGGTACGGAACGCCCGTTTACCAGTCCATTGAACAAAGAGCATCGTGATGGTCTGTATGTATGCAGTGGCTGTGATCTACCCTTGTTCACCTCGGCAATGAAATACAACAGCGGTACCGGCTGGCCAAGTTTTACCAGCAGCATAACCAACCATATCGGTACCAAACGTGATTTCAAACTGATTTTGCCGCGCACCGAATATCACTGCAAACGCTGTGGTGGCCACCAGGGTCATGTATTCAAGGATGGTCCTGAGCCAACCGGACAACGCTGGTGCAACAATGGCGTAGCGCTGAAATTTATTCCGGCTTAGCCGGTCTTACCTATACGGCGGGTTTGTCTCAACCTGCTGATAGAGATTTTAAATCCGGCTTGACCAGCAAGCCTGGAAACAAGACTTAGCAATGTAGAAAGGAAACCGTCTGTGATTCACATCCAGGCGGTTTTTTTTGCCTGCGCAACGGTTTTATGCACTCGGCGCTTTGCTGGGCTACTATAGGCCAACACCGGATGGAGCTTGTGAATGGCACAGCATTCTCAATTTGGCTTATTAAAAACCCGTCGTTTTTTACCGTTCTTTTTAACCCAGGCGTGTGGTGCGCTGAATGACAATGTATTCAAAAATGCGCTGGCTGTCCTGATTGCATTCCAGGGCAGTCAGCTGGCTGGACTGAATACCGACCAGGTGATCAACTTGAGCGCCGGCTTGTTTATTCTGCCGTTTTTTCTGTTTTCCGCGATGGTCGGGCAGTTCGCCGACAAACTCGAGAAATCCCGTCAAATCCGGCGTATCAAAATACTCGAAATCATCATTATGCTGACCGCAGCGCTGGGTTTTTACCTGGAAAACATTGCACTGCTGTTGACTGTTCTGTTCATGCTGGGGCTGCAAAGCACCTTGTTCTCGCCCATCAAGTTCAGCCTGATGCCGCAGGTGTTGAAAACCGAGGAGCTGGTTGGTGGCAACGGCCTGGTGGAAACCGGTACATTTGTCTCTATTCTGCTTGGTACCGCTTTGGGTGCTTATTTTGTTGCCATACCGGATACCGGCACCTGGATTATCACCGGTATTTGTTTGACGGTTGCAGTCATTGGCTACCTGTCCAGCCGATTTATTCCTACTCTGGAACCAACCGCTCCTGAGCTTAAGATCAACTGGAATCCGATTTCCGAAACCTGGCGCATTCTCAGCAAACTGGCGGAAAGTCGTGTTTTGCTGAACAGCGTGCTGGGTATGTCATGGTTCTGGTTTTTCGGTGCCACTGTTCTGGTACAAATACCAAGTTACACGCTGAATGTGCTGGGTGGTGCTTCTTCGGTAACAGCCGGTATTTTGACTATGTTCATAATCGGTATCAGCACCGGCTCGCTGCTTTGTCACAAACTCTCGGGAGGCAGGGTTGAAATTGGCCTGGTACCTTTGGGCGCCATCGGTATGACACTGTTTGGCATTGACCTGTTTTTTGCCAGTCCTACTGCACCATTGGGTGAGAACCTGTCACTGGGCGCTTTTATCAGCATGCCGCAAGTGTGGCGGATTCTTTTTGACATGATCATGCTGGGGATTTTCGGTGGCTTTTTCATCGTGCCGCTGTTTGCCCTGGTACAGGACCGCAGCCCACCGGAACGGCGAGCCCGGGTAATCGCCGCCAACAGTATTGTCAATGCGCTGTTTATGGTGATTGCAGCGATTACGGCACTGGTATTGCTGGGCAACGGATTCACCATTCCGCATCTGTTCCTGATAACCGCAATACTGAACGCACTGGTTTCTATTTACATATTCTGCCTGGTGCCGGAGTTCACCTTGCGATTTATGGCCTGGATTGGCACCAATCTTATCTATAAGTTGCGCGTTCACGGGCTGGAAAACATACCAAGCGATGGTCCGGCTTTGCTGGTCTGCAACCATATCAGTTACATGGATCCCCCGATTCTGGGTGGTGCAGTTCCACGCCCACTGGTTTTTGTGATGTACCACAGAATTTACAATAACCCGCTGCTTAACTGGATGTTTCGTTCAGCCAGGGCTATTCCCATTGCATCCAGCAAAGAAGATCCGGAACTGATGGAGCAGGCCTTTGAACGTATCGATAAAATGCTCGACGCCGGTGAGCTGGTGGGCATATTCCCTGAAGGCCGATTGACGCCGGACGGATCAATTCAGCCATTTCGCCCCGGTGTAGACCGAATTCTGGAGAAACGCCCTGTTCCAGTAGTACCAGTTGCCATTCACGGTTTATGGGGTAGCCTGTTCAGCCGGCGTGACAGCGGATTGAAAAAAAGACCCAGGAAGTTTCTTAAGGAAATTCACCTGATTGTAGGTGAACCGGTATCTCCCGATATTGCCACCAGTCAGTATCTCCAACAGCAGGTTCAGCAACTGCGTGACAGTGTTAAGCAGGTCGATAACCAATAGCATATATTTGCCAACAGATAGACTAATGCTGCAGCTACAATCGGTTACCAAGTCATTTTTAGCCGATAACTATGCGCTGCATCCAATTTCTCTGGAAGTAGCCGATAACGAACTGCTGGTGATATTGGGCTCTTCAGGCTCCGGTAAGAGTACACTGCTGAAGCTCATCAACCGTTTACTGTTGCCAAGCTCCGGAAAAATTATTTATAAGCAACGCGATCTATCCAGTTACGAGCTTGTGCCACTCAGGCGCTCCATCGGTTACGTTTTTCAGAACATCGGCCTGTTGCCACACCAAAGCGTTGCTGAAAACGTCAGTACTGTACCCCACCTGCAGGGCGCCACCACGCAAGAGTGTGAAAAAATTGCGGAAAAATACCTTGCCATGGTCAACCTGGACCCTGACGAATACGGACACCGCCGGCCGGATGAGCTGTCCGGCGGCCAGCAGCAGCGGGTTGGTGTTGCCCGCGCCCTGGCCACAGAAGCCGATTTACTGCTCATGGACGAACCATTTGGCGCATTGGATAGCATTACCCGTGACCAGTTGCAGCAGGAGCTGTTAAAGCTGAAGCAGCAGCTCGGCAAAACCATTGTGTTTGTTACCCACGATATTTTCGAAGCCCTGACGCTGGCTGACCGCATAGCAGTGCTGCACCAGGGACAGCTGCATCAGGTCGGCAGCAAACACGATATCGTCAACCAGCCTGCCACTGATTTTGTTCGTGATCTATTCAACAAACCACTACAGCAACTGACCAGTTTGAGTATTCATACTGATGATCACTGAGCTGTTCAGTTTTATCAACGAACGGTCGGGAGAACTGCTGGACAAAGTTCTGCAACACTTATTATTGACCGGCGTGTCCACCGCAGCCGCCATCCTGATAGGAGTTCCTGTGGGAATCTGGCTGACCCGCCAGCAGCGTTTCAAACACGTGGTCATGGCAGTCATCAGTATCCTGCAGACCATTCCCAGCCTAGCTATGCTGGCATTTTTACTGCCTTTTTTCGGTATCGGTGCATTGCCGGCGTTACTGGCGCTGACACTGTATGCGCTGCTGCCGATAGTGCGCAACACCATCACCGCACTGGAAGGGGTTCCTGCGGACATCATAGAAGCCACCAATGCACTGGGTTTTACCAGCAGGCAACGGCTGTTGAAAGTCGAGTTACCACTGGGTCTGCCGGTGATTGTCGCCGGTATCCGCACAGCTGCGGTTATCGGTGTGGGTATTGCTACACTGGCAGCATTTATCGGTGCCGGCGGTCTGGGAGATTTCATCATCCGCGGACTGGCAGTCAGTAACACCCGGCTGATTCTGCTGGGTGCAGTGCCAGCTGCTCTGCTGGCGTTATTGCTGGATTTTGTGATCCATCGGATTGAGCAGCGAATGATAACCCGCAACACACCAGTAACACGTGCGCGCCCGCATAAATGGGCTTGGAAATGGCTGCCGGCCGGCGCTGCAGTTGTGCTGCTGGTTATGCTGTTCGGTGTTAACAACCGCCAGCCTGCAGATACCATCCGCATAGGCAGCAAAAACTTCACAGAACAGTTTATTCTGGGCGAGCTGATGGCCCAAATGCTTGAAGCTCACACAGAATTGCAGGTTGAGCGGAAATTCAATCTGGGTAGTATCACCATCTGTCATCAGGCCATGTTGAATGATGAACTGGATATTTATCCGGAATATACCGGCACCGGCTATAGAGTCATTCTTAATCGACAGCAAACACTGTCGCCTGAACAAACTTATACCCTGGTTAAGCAGGATTACAGAGACCAGTTCAATATTGAATGGCTGGAGCCATTCGGCTTCGATGATACTTATGCAATTGCCGTAAGGCAGAGCTTTGCTGATCAACACGGCATTAGCTCCATCAGCGAGCTGTCACCACTGGCTGATGATCTGACTATCGGTTTTGCATCCGAGTTTTATGAACGAGCGGATGGCTATCCGGGATTCATCCAAGCCTATGGCTTTGACTTCGGCAATACAGCTGAAATGGATCTAAGCCTGCTGTATCAGGCAGCGCTGAATGGTGATGTGGATGTGGTCAGCGGCAACTCGACAGATGGAAGGATTCCCGCATTTAACCTGACGGTTCTTCATGACGATAAAGGCTTTTTTCCGCCCTATTATGCTGCCCCGCTGATACGCCAAGAGATATTAAACAAATACCCTGAAGTTGCTGAAGTTCTCAGCCGCCTGGCCGGTCTCATTGATGAACAACAAATGCAGTTGCTTAATTATGCGGTTGATCAGGAAGGACAATCGGCTTATGCCGTCGCTGATTCTTTCCTACGCAACAAAAACCTTAAATAATCTCACGCGTGGATTTATACAAATCGGGAGAGGCAGCAGCTGCTCTGCTCTGATGCAATACTCTGGCGCCACTCCGTATCAGTCGTAATGTAATTTCCAGGCACGAAATTGGCCATTGGCAGAGAATCCTTCTGAGTCAGGGAAACGATACATAACCACTCCTTCAATGCGTGCATCACTGGTGTCTGCCGGATAAAATTTGAATACTGTTTCCGCCATTTCAAGTGGTACTTCCTCATTCGCCTGAATCAGGCAAACCGCCTTCTCTTCTCCATCTTCCTGAACTCTTTCACAGACCATTTCCGCTGAAAGGAAAAAGGTATACGCCGGCGGCGTACACTGCGGGCCAATAGAAAGATCCCCAGAGTTTTCGCTGCTCTGTTGCCCGATAATATTCACAGCAGGCTTTCCGGGTACGCTGCTGGCCTGCGCTAAACCCGGTAATTGCGGCACCTGAAATATCGCCTCTCCTGTACTGGTTTCATCCACTGTATAGCGAACACCGGACAGATGACCCAGTGTGGTTCGGTCACGGATACTCAGAACTGTAGCGAAATCAGGATGCGAACAGAAAAATGCCAAATCATATTCAAGTGTCCAAAAACCCGTGAAATCAACCAGGGGCGGTGCAAGTTCCGGTTCAAAGACTCTTTCCGCAGCGGTGCCGTAGGTCAACGGCATTATCGTTTGATATTCATTGTCATTGACCCTGAAGCGGGCCAGGCTGCGAGCCATGAATTCAATATCAATGGTGCCAACGGTTTCAACTGAATGAGGTATCCCATCGGCGCCAGCACAGTCAATGATGCACCCTCCACCACTGGACCGGGTCAAATCACCCGAAAAGGTATACATACCGGAACCACCGGTATTAACATTCAATCGTCCGGAAAACAGCAGCCAAACCTGCTCACCACTGCCGTCAAAGCCATAGTAAGCACCACTCAAATGACCACCCTGGAATTCCATATTCAAGCCGGTTTTATTATTGGCTTCATGGTTAAACCAGCTGCCCGACTCAGGTGCAACCAATCTAAATGAAGCAAAAGATACGTTGCTCCAGAAAGTTACAAGCAGCACCAGCATGACAATTGGATAACATACCTGCTGAATCTCTTTAGTACGATACTTGAGCATAATTCCTCACCTTCACACCACAATTGTGCCGGCCTGCACTACTGTTCAGCGGTTAATCATAATTCAGTCGATGCGCAGTGAAAAACCCGGCACCAAAAAATGAGTTGTTGTTATTACTGATAATACGGGCCTCGCCTTCAATTCGGACATCGCTGCTTGATGTTGGATCAAACACCAGCATTACATCCGGAATCACGCCGGAATTCGGATCTGCACTGATGACACAAACAGGTTTCGGGGATGCATTTTCATCCAGTAAATTGGATACCAGGCACTGCAACTCTCCGGTTTGAGGAAATGTATTAATCGCCGGAGAACACTGGGGTACCGGCGTTACTTCATCGCTGCCGCTAATAGCCAGTCCAATATCAACCGTAGCTTTTTGCTGAATTGCGGCGGTAACCGGGCTCATATCGCCGGTAAATACGGATGATGCGTCAAATACCGATTCGGCAAAATCAAATCTGATATTCCCTGGGGCGCTTTGATCTATCTGCTGGTCGCTGATTCGCACAACTGTGGCAGCTTCAAAATTACCGCATTGATCCAGAAATTTCATTTCCAGCAGCCACGTCCCGGTAAAGTTATGCACCTGCACTTCGGGAAATTCTGGAAAAACTGCTTGTGCACTGGTGCCATAGCTGAGTACATTAATAGGCTGGAATTCGCCATCATCGATACGGAACCGGGCTGAACTGCGACCCAGAAACTCAATGTCGAGCATTCCGGCCACCTCAACACTGTGTTCGCTCTGAGTATTGGCGTTATCACAATCCACTATGCAACCACCGCCGCTGGAACGCGTTAATTCGCCTGAGAAAACAAAACCGGTCGGGGCAAAATCTAGCGGGCCGGAAAATAACAGCCAGGCCTGATTGCCCTGTCCATCGTAACCGTAATATGCACCGCTGAGAATTCCATCCTGAACCTCCATATTAAAGCCTGTTCGATCCGCTGCATCAGCATTAAACCAGCTGCCAGATTCGGGAAACGGCACCACCAGCGAACCTGATTGAGCAAATGCTGTTTGAGCAAATGCAGTCGCCGCTAATGTCAACATCATCAGCATAAAACTGAACGATCTGTTGCGATAGCAATTATGTATCCCTTTCATCATTTCACCTTAAATATTCCAAACCTTTTGATTAAGTCTTATTTTTCTCCGCGTATTTTCGGTTTTGACTTGGCACGTGGTTCAAAACCGCGGGGCGGCTTGACAGACAGATCTCCACTGGCGCTGTTGCTGCCGACCGTAATTCTTACTTCATAGCTGCCCGGTAAAATATACAATGGATGTCCCAGCTGTACCGATTGCTGCAACGGTGTATCTTTGGCTTGAACCTGGTCCTTTTCTGCATTGACGGCCTGTTCAGCAGCCAATGCGCTGTCCTGATTCAGCAATAAATTCCAATTGAAGGAATTGATCCCCTGCTGCACTTCCAGTGAGCTACTCTGCAATACCCGCTGGTTTTCATCAACAATTTCAAATTGTCCATTCCCGCCAACCTGTGACCAGAATTTGACCTCCACGTCATCAGCATTAGCTTCCCGGAAAAACCATGGTGAGCGTCGGCTGCGCCAGTTGCGACTGGCCTGAACATCATCTATATGAAAAACATGCAGAGGCGCATCATGCACATCCGCTGTTAACTCCTGGACAGGCAGCGCATCGATGATCCATATGCTGCGGCCATGTGTGCCGGCCACCAGTTCCCGATCTCGCGGATGCACCACCAGATCGTGAACCGGTACGTTTGGTAGACCGCTGCCCAGCACGCTCCAGCTGTCTCCGCCATTCAAACTGACGTACACACCTCGGTCTGTACCCACATACAGTACATTCTCATTGACCGGGTCTTCCCTGATGACATTGACGGCTTCAGCCGGGATGTTATTGCTGATGTCCTGCCAGGCCTCACCGCTGTTGTCCGTCCGATATATGTAGGCGCTGATATCATCATTACGATAACCGTTCAGACTGATGTAAGCGCGTTCTCTGTTAAATCGTGAGGCTTCCACGCGGGTTACCCAGCGATCTTCCGGCAGTCCATCAGAAACATTATTCCACTCAGCACCGGCACTGGCTGTCATCCATACCTGTCCGTCATCAGTCCCCACCCATATCTGGCCAAACTGCATGGGTGATTCGGACAGTGTGGTGATGGTGCCAAACGGCACATCACCGCGCTGTTCACTCAAGCTCAGATCACCACTGATGGCAGTCCAGCTATCACCTTCGTCCATTGACCGGAACAGCTTGTTGGTACCAAAATAAACGATATCCGGATTATGCGGAGACAATGCTATCGGTGACATCCAGTTGTAGCGCAAGGCCTGTTCACCAAGCCCGTCTCGCGGTCTTACTCCAGCCGGCGGTCCATCACCCAGGCGCGCATAATTACCAAACTGAAAACCGACATAGGTTTGCCCGTCTTCATCATCTATCGCCGCATAAAAACCATCTCCACCAAAAATCCGCTGCCAGGAAGAACCATCGCGCCAATCGCTACGGCTGGAGCCTTTCAGTGTTCCATTGTCCTGCAGCCCGCCATAAACATTGTATGGGGTGGCCATATCAACGGCGATCGCGTAAAACTGGCCAACCGGCTGGGCATCCAGTTTGATCCAGCTCTTTCCGCCGTCATAGGTCATATCGATGCCACCGTCATTACCCAGAATCATGTGCTGTGCGTTTTCCGGGTTAATCCACCAGGCGTGATAGTCGACATGCACACTAGGGTCGTTGATGCTGCCATCGAAAGTCTTACCGCCGTCTGCAGAAGTAATGATCGGGACACCAACCACATAGATTCTTTCAGGGTCATCCGGTGCCACTCGGATTTGACCGAAGTAGTATCCATAACTGTAGACAACCTGAGCAATAGGCCCTTCATGGGTTTTTCTCCAGCTGCCGCCTTCATCATCGCTGCGGTAGATTTCCAGACCCTTAATATCCGTATTGAACAGATTCGCATTGGCATTCCCCAGCTCTGCCAGCAGATCCTGTATTGTCACCTCATCGTTTTCCAGCATTTCAATCAGACTGTCTGCAGAAACATCAACGGCCAGATCGTTGCTGCGGATAAACGCTTCAATTTCATCTTTGCTCTGGCCCAGGAACTGTGACTTGGTCATATGCTTAAGACGTTTGGCCCCCAATGGACGGTCTCCCAGGTCCCATTCAGATTCCGGCAAGGGCTCCTGGTTATCAATAACCGCATAGATGGTTTGCGGCTGGCTGGGTGCCACCGCCAGCCCGATTCTGCCCACATAGCCCCCAGACGGCAGTCCACTACCGTTGC
The DNA here is from genome assembly GCA_028289455.1 of Wenzhouxiangellaceae bacterium. Classification (GTDB taxonomy): domain Bacteria; phylum Pseudomonadota; class Gammaproteobacteria; order Xanthomonadales; family Wenzhouxiangellaceae; genus JAJFKX01. The sequence continues at coordinate 119,081 of JANQPN010000075.1, read as the reverse complement.
GGGTATTTAGTCTTGACCAGGTATTACCTCCATCATCGGACCGCCAGATACCGGAGCCATCGCCTCCTTCAGTAAACTCCCACGGCGTGCGCTTGCGGTCCCAGGTGGCAGCATAGACTACATCCGGGTTATCCGGCGCCATGACCAGATCAATAGCGCCTACCCAGTCCCCGCCCGGCAGCGTGTTACGCCAGCTTTGACCTCCATCATTGCTGACAAATACGCCACGCTGACCTCCGCTGGTATATAACTTGCCCAATGCAGCCACCAGGATGCGGTTGCTGTTGCGCGGATCAATCAATACCCGCCCGATTCGATCGGTTTCCTCCAGCCCCATATGCTGCCAACTGGCACCACCGTCTGAGGATTTGTACATACCCAAACCGCCGTAGGATGAACGTGATGAATTGGGCTCCCCGGTACCGACCCAAATAGTATCGGCGTTGTTGGGATCTATCGCGATGTCACCCATGATCATTGTCGGCATATGATCAAAAACAGGTTCAAAAGTGACACCGTTATTGGTGGTTTTCCATAACCCACCGGAAGCATAGGCAGCATAAAAGGTGTACGGGTGCTCAGGTGATACTTCAATATCAACGACTCTGCCGCCCTGCACTACCGGACCGACATCACGCCAGCGCAGACCTGCGAAAACTGAGTTTTGCTGCAGGCTGAGCCGTTGCTCCCAACTGGCCTGCTTGGCTGCATAATCCGCCGGATCGGCGCCTTCAGGCCGGCGTGCCTCGGCAGACAGCACCCATAAACATGTCAGAAAAATAACAATGGCGCGACAGATCATCAACATATCAGCTCCCGATAAAACAATGCCGGTCAAAGTAGCCTGACTGGCACAGGAATGCAATCATGAGAAGACAGAATCAAACTCAGCTGTGAGCAATTAAAGATTCGGCCGGAAGACAATTTACGACTGTTAACTATTTCTCAACCATGGCTATGGCATTATCTGGCTGAGATACTGTTAAACGATGACAGGAAAAATAGAAGCAGGTTTTTGGAATCGCTTTGGTACGTATCCAACGAAAGTTGGTTTAAGCGATAATGCGGGGCAGTGAGGTACATGCCCCGCATTTTTATTGGGGTTCACAACACAGGTTGAAATCGTGAGCCATTGCTGCCAGGCTTAATTTTCATCTTCAAACCCATTCCGGAAAAAAGTCTCCACCCGCAGGACTGCACGTCTGGGTGGTATGACAATTGTCCGATCCACATCCTGAATGGAGATCAGAAACACATCATCACCGTTGCCGGTGCTTACAGCGGTGAGCAATACACTATAACTGCCGTCATTGTTGTCCTGCACCGGGCTGATTGAAAAATTGGCGGCACTGTCAGGAGCATGTTCCACGGTAACACTGTCCACTCCACTCAGCAGTGGTTGACCGGTATGATCGCGCAACTCCAGGGTTAATAAAAAGCCCTCAGTGACCTCAATAAATTCGAGCTGAGACTGCACTGCATCCGGTCGATTCAACAATCCGTCACGCAAGGAATCAAACTGATCGCGCAGCTGATTTACCGGGTCTTCCGCCGCGGCCGGCTGATCATCAATATTGATATTCAGGTAGTATTCGCCGTCTGCACAACCGGAGTTGTTGCAAACCGTGTCGTCCGTATCTCCAAAACGTGACAACTGTAAGAATGCAACATGGGCGGATTTATCAAAAGCCGGTGGAGGAGAACCACAGGAATCTGCATCCGGTCCACCAGGACAGGAGCAACGGCCGTCACCGCCAAAATCACGGGCTGTTTCCATTGCCGCCATCATTTTATCTGCCAGATCGCCCGACGTATTTAATAATGTCTGCTCGGTCATGGTGACAACTTCGGGGCCCGCCAGCACATTGCCCTGGACTGCGTAATGCAGTGTCCCGTCATTGCCTGATACCCCTGATGCATGCGGGAAGTTGGTTGCTCCGGTGTGTGTCGCCGAGCTGGCTCCGGCACCGGCAATACCATGCTGATGCAAACCGGTATTCGGTAATACAATCAGCTGCTGCACAATGGCGTCGCTGTCCATCCCGGCTCTGATACCGCTGTCCATAATTTGGCGTCGTTCTCCCGAAACGTCGACCAGCGATTGGGCTACCCCGCCGCCCTGCCCGACCACAATCACCGGCAGCTCGGTAAGCAGGTCTATACCCGGCTCCTGTTCATTCGAAACACAGGTTGCCGATGCCACGCCCACTTCCTGGGTCTCAGTGTCAAATACTACGATCGACCAGGTGGCAAATGCGGGAGCCGCCAGAAAGCTGAGCGCTGCGGCTAAAGTAAAACGATTAAGCATATAAAGTCATTCCATATCAAAAATGAATTGGCAGACAGCTCCTGGAACAACCAGTGCTGCTCCTGATCCATCAATCATCAATTTCAAAACCATTTCGGAAAAAAGTTTCCTGGCGCAGGGTTGCATGCCTCGGCGGTATGATGACTACCCGTCCCATGTCCTGAATGGTAATCAGAAAAACATCATCTCCGGTGCCCCGATTCAAACTCAGCAATGCGCTGTAACTACCGTCTCCGTTGTCCTGTACTGGTCCTATACTGGTACTGTTGGCACTTTCCGGCGCATGCTCGACGGTTACATCATCGACGCTGTTCAGAATGGGCTGACCGGTGTGATCACGTAACTCAAGGTTTAATAAATACCCCTCAGCCACTTCAATGAACTCCACAATCGATTGAGCCGCATCCGGACGATTCAACAAACCGGTACGGATGGTATCGAACTGATCACGCATCTGATCAACAGGGTCATCGGCTGCAGCCGGCTGATCAGCGATATTGATGTTCAGGTAATAATCGCCGTCAGCACAGCCACTGGCATCACACACGGCATCGTCTGTATCACCAAAACGAGACAACGAGAAAAAGCCTACATGTGCAGACTTATCAAATGCCGGCGGCGGCGAACCACAGGCATCGGCAACTGGCCCGCACGAACAACGCCCGTCACCACCGAAATCCCTGGCTGTCTCCATCGCCGCCATCATTCTGTCTGCTACATCCCCGGCGGTATTCAGCAATGTCTGCTCTGTCATGGTGACCACTTCCGAACCGGCCAGCACATTGCCCTGAATGGCGTAGTAGAGGTTTCCGTCATTACCGGCCACCCCGGAAGCATGTTGACCGTTGGTGGCTCCGGTGTGTGTTTCTGAACTGTCCTCTGCACCAACTACGCCATGCTGATGTGCGCCGGTATTCGGCAGCATGATCAATTGATTGACTATTTCCTGGCTGCTGAGACCGCTGCGGATACCGCTTTCTATAATCCCCCGCCGCTCGCCTGAAGCATCAATCAGCGATTGCACTGCCGCTGCGCCTTCACCCACTACAATAACCGGTGATAAGGCCTGCAAATCAATACCGGGAAACTGCTCACTGGAAATACAAGTGGCGGAAGCAACGCCAACTTCCTGGGTTTGAGTATCAAAAACAACAACAGACCAGGTGGCAAAAACAGGCGCGCTGAACAGTAAAATGAGTAGTGGTAAAGTAAACCGCTGAAGCATGTAGATTAATCCGTGTAGGCATTTCGGCGCATAGTATAGCCTTTAGTTGTATACAAATGCGTCTACAAATAGACCGGACACTATTCCAGTTATTGCAATGTGTTCAACTGACGGCGACCTGCCGCCTGCAAATGGATGCTTGTACCGTTAAGTCAGATCAGGCAATTAACCCAAGCCTGCATCTGTTCCAACCGGATGAGAGGATTAATTTAACGCCTTTACATGAGCGGCTGCACTATCTGCCAGTGCCTGCAGGTTATAACCGCCCTCCAGACTGGATACCAGCCGCCCTTGTGAAAACCTCTCGGCAATAGAAACCAGTTGCGAGGTAATCCAGCCATAATCATCGGTCTGCAGTTCACATTGCGCCAATGGATCTGCCTGGTGTGCATCAAAGCCGGCAGAAATCAATATCAGCTGAGGCTGGAACCGTTCCAGCTGAGGCAACAACCGGTCACCCCATACCTCCCGAAATGCTGCGCTGTCACAGCCGGCAGGCAATGCTTCATAAACCAGATTTTCAGGACGCACAATGGCTTGGTCACAATAGGGATATAACGGTGACTGATGAGAAGCGAAATAATGGATATTGCTGTGGCCGGCGATGATATCTTCTGTCCCGTTTCCCTGGTGAACATCAAAGTCAACTATTGCAATTCTGTTCAGGTTATAGCGATCAACGGCATAAAGTGCTGCAATGGCCACAGTTGAATACAAGCAGAACCCCATTGCTGTATTGTGTTCAGCGTGATGCCCGGGCGGTCTTACTGCGCAGAAAACTTTGCCTGAACTCTGCTGCATTGCTGCATCAATACCTGCACAGGCCGCACCGGCTGCCCGTTGTGCTGCAAGCATACTGCCCTCGCTCATCCAGGTATCCGGATCAACAGCAACCAGCTGATCACCGATACTGGACTGCTTTTGCTCTATAGCATCGAGATACCCGCCTGGATGTGCCAGCAGCAGTTGTTCACGAGTGGCCAGCGGTGCCTGTTCCCAGGTTAATCCGGGCATTGGTTCCAGAGCTTGAAGAACCGCTGCAAGTCTGGCCGGTGACTCAGGATGATCATCCGGTGGCTGATGTGCCAGACAGTCGGAATGTGTAATGATCAAAGTCATCGCTTTCGATCGTGATCCCATTGTGTTTCCGGCTGATCATCCACCCGGCTTAATACCCGCGCAATCACAAACAGCAGGTCAGACAGGCGGTTGAGATAGCGCATTACGGTCTCATTCAGATCAGCTTCTCTGGCCAGTGTCAGCACCCGGCGTTCAGCACGCCTGCATACAGTGCGTGCCTGATGCGCATGTGCTGCGGCGTGACCACCGCCGGGCAGAATAAATTCCTTGAGCGGCGGCAGACTTTCGTTGAATGCATCCAGTTGTTGCTCAAGCGTTTCAATCTGCTGCGCCTCAAGCAATGTAAAACCCGGCATACACAGCTCACCACCAATGTTGAACAGCTGGTGCTGAACCTGTTCCAGGCATTCATCAATCTGGCGGCCGTCAGCAAAACTGCGAATCAATCCGATAACGCTGTTTAACTCATCGACCGTGCCGAAGGCTTCAACCCTGGCGCTGTCCTTACTGGTTCGAGTGCCGTCACCCAGACCAGTGGTACCGTCATCACCGGTACGCGTATAAATTTTTGATAGGCGGTTACCCATGAGATTTCTGTATTCAATAAAAGTAGAATGTTAACAAGGTTTGTCCATCAATAGTTCATGAGGATTTATATGGCCCGTGTTCAATTCAAAAACCAGCAGGGCTTAACCCTGACCGGCGATCTGGAAATGCCGTCAACAGGCGAGCCACGCGCTTTTGCCCTGTTTGCCCATTGCTTTTCCTGCACCCGCAAGATTCGCGCCGCTGTGCATATCACCCGGGCAATGGCCGACCAGGGCATTGCGGTTATGCGCTTTGACTTTACTGGCCTGGGGCAAAGTGAAGGTGATTTTGCCGACAGCAGTTTTTCCGCGAACATCGACGATCTGCTTGCAGCTGCCGATTGGCTGGCTGAAGAATATCAGCCGATACAGATTCTGGTTGGCCACTCATTGGGTGGAACAGCAGTGCTGGCGGCAGCCCCGCATATCGAAAGCTGCCGCGCCGTGGCTTCCATCAATGCGCCGGCTGAACCCCAGCATGTCCTGCACCATATGGAAGACAGCCTGGACACCATCCGCCAATCCGGGTCGGCAGTGGTCAACTTGGGCGGGCGGCCATTTCGTATTCGCCAGGATTTTGTCGATGATGTGCGCAGCCAGGATGTCGCCACCCGGCTGCGAAATTTAAAACGGGCGCTACTGGTATTACACGCACCGCTGGATCAGACTGTAGATGTCAGCAATGCACAGAACATCTTTACTGCTGCACTGCACCCCAAAAGCTTTGTCAGTCTTGATAGCGCCGATCATCTGCTCAGTAATCCGGAAGATTCCGAATATGCCGGTATGCTGATTGCCCATTGGGCCAGCCGCTACCTTGACCCGGCTGCTAAGGCTGATCCACAGATCGCCGCTGACAAACCTGCCGTTGACGGTGTTTTGGTTACCGGACGTACTGCCGATGGCTTTGCCTGCAAAGTCCAATCAGGCTCTCACCAGTGGATCGCCGATGAGCCGCCCAATGTTGGTGGCAAAGATACCGGCCCCGACCCCTATGCCCATTTGTGTGCTGCATTAGGTACTTGTACGGTAATGACCCTGAATATGTACGCCCGGCATAAAAAACTGCCGGTCGAGCAGGTCACAACTCAAGTTTCGCACACCCGGATTCATGCTAAAGATTGCCAGGACTGCGAAAAAACCGATGGCAAAATTGATGTTCTGCAACGCCAAATCGGCATTACCGGCAATTTAACGGACGCTCAACGCCAGCGAATGCTGGAAATCGCCGACCGCTGCCCTGTACACCGTACCCTGGAAAACGAAATCAAGGTTGATACGCATCTGGCTGACTGACATTTGGCTAGTAAGCAGAGCTGCCGGATGCTCCGGCAGCTGTGTGAATGATTATTGAGCCTGACCGTCATTATTGACCATCATCCCCGGTTCCGGCGGCCGAATCGGAAAACTGATATCAGCAAAACTGACCGGCAGGCTCTTTGTTAAGAACGCATCCGGGCCGGTGTTCAGCTGGAAATGCAAATGCACCACCGGGCTGTCTCCGGTATCGCCTACTGCCGCTATAGGCTGCCCGGCTCTCACCTGATCTCCTACCTTAACTTTAACGCTGCCGGCGGCCAGATGACCATATGAACTGTATTCCACATGCTCACCCTGCTGGTGTTTGATGGTCACCAGATTACCCCCAGCTGCTTTTCTGGCGTCAGCCTGAAATGCCTGCATCTGCAGCTGCTGCATCCGGCGCATTGCGTCCTGACGGGTTTCTCCGTCCTTGAGCTGCATAGCCTGCCGGTCCTGCTTTGCGTCATGGATCACCTTCACCACCACACCATCCGCCGCTGCCAGCACCGCCTGACCATAACCGGGATAATTGGCGGCGAGAACTCTGTCGCCATTAACGATTCGCCCATCAGCATCGCTTTTGAAGAAATCCACAGCGAACTCAGTGGCAGCGTTCAAACGGTGATGACTCTCAATCGCCGGTAGACTGCGCATCAACCATGCCCCCTGCAGCGGCATGCGATAACTGATCGGACTGCTGTGCGGCCCGATGACTATATCCCGTGATACTGTCCCGGGTGAACCATCCTGATGTAAGTACCGGGCGGTAACTGTCAGGGTATCTGCCGGCGCGTCAATGCTGAAATGATGTGCTGAGGTAATCATGCCGTTGCCATGTGCCATTTGCATGGTTTCCGACAGCACAGCTGCCTCACCGTGATCACCCAAAAACTCACTAACGCCACCGGCCTGCAATAATTGGAATGCCGCAAATATCGGCAGCCCCGGCTGACGAAGCGCATTGGTATCACGCAGCAAGCGTTCCGAACCGATAGCTTTGCTTAGTATGATTTTGTCCTGCTGAATCACATCTATTGTCAGCCCTTCCAGCACCAGCGATTGGCCCGTCAGATTAACAAAACCAATGTTGTGCACAACAAAATCATAATAGCCCCGCCTGCTGTTGGTCGGGTTTAAAATAATATGATCATCAGGTGTCATCCTGATATGCATTTCATTGGCTGCTACGGGCTGCTGCGCTATTACCACACCGCTGATGACGGTTGTGGCAAGTAATAGTGTTTTTAATATTTGCATGTCTGAATATCCTCTTCCGGCAACAATGGGAAGAAGATATCCGCAGTGTTATCCGGCAGCGACCGGATACGTGCATCAGGACTTTTTGTGCTGTTTTTTATAAGCGGAGGGTGTCAGCCCGGCATGCTTTTTAAAAGCCTCATTGAATGCCGACTTGGAATTAAAACCAACCGCATAGGCAACCTCCAGAATTTTGCTGTCCGGTTGCTCAGCGAGCTGTTGTTTAGCCTGCTCAATTCGGTATTGATTAACGAACTCGAAGAAATTTATGCCTCCTTCTGCGTTAATCGCTTCAGATATTTCCCGCGGGGTTGCCGGCAGTGCATCCGCCAGCCCACCGAGGGTCAAATTATTCTGCAGAAACATCTGCTGCTGCATCATCAGCTGTTCCAGCCTGTTGAATAACTGCCTGCGTTCAACCTCACTTTGTGTTGAGCCGGCATAGCGCCCGCTGCTAACCCCCCGCGGCCTAAATGCAGCAGGCGCCTGAAAGTGGTCGGTAATTGCCGAAAGGGTTAATACATTGATAAAAGCCAGATGCATCAGATTGATCAAATCCATCACATAGATCATCTCTGGAATCCGCAGGTCGGTCATCCGCAGCACAACCCACCCAAGATGCAGAATAAATATTCCCGCCCATAAAATCAGCAACCTTCTTAACCAGCGAAATTCTCTCGCTTCAACTGAAGAAAACCAGTTTCTCAGTGATACCCCGTAACGGCCAAGCAAACGAATCGCCGCCACCAGATAGACCAGCTGCACCAGGTGCCCCAATACCGGCTCAACAAACCGGTTGAATGGCATGGCCAGCCAGCCTGATGCCAGCAGTGCCTGTTTTTCGGCTAATGGCAAGCGGTAATAAACCGAGGTCAGATAAATGACTGAAAGCAAAAACGGTATAAGATGCAGACCATCTGATTTGCTGAGTTTAAAATCCGGCGTGATTTTGGCCCGCACGAAAAAATACAGTGCGGGTGTCATCAGCCATTGCAGCGGCGTGAGCATGAATCCGTATGCCGGTGCATGAACTAACCCACCCAGCATTTGATAAAGCTGATCAACTTTTACACTGGCCATCACCAGCAGGGCCAGCACCAGAAACCAGATGGATGGCGCCCCCCGGAATCTTTTGGTCAGCAGAAATGCGGCAAACATAACAGCCTGAGTGAATGTCACCACATTCACCAGCTGTCGGAACGGTATGAATATCTCCCAGTCCTGCATCCGGCTACTTTAACGCTTTATCACCCAAAGCAGCATCATTATCGTAAAATAGCCGGATTCGGCACTTACCAGGCGCCACCAGCACCAGATTATCCCGTCAGGGGGTGAATTTTCTCCCGGCAGGGAGGCTGTGCCGTTAATCGAATTGGACTGCAACAAGCTAAACCATTGGAATACTGTATGACATCAGCTGCAAAACATACGCCTCTGTATCAACAACACCTTGAACTTAACGGTCAGATGGTGGATTTTGCCGGCTGGCAGCTGCCTGCCCGTTATCAGGGCGTGATGGAGGAACATCATGCCGTACGCCGTCAGGCCGGCCTGTTTGATGTTTCCCATATGACCATTGTAGATATCAGCGGCCCTCAGGCGGCGGCTTTTCTACGCAGATTGGTCGCCAACAATATCGACAAGCTCACCACCCCCGGCAAAGCCTTGTATACCTGCATGCTGAATGAACAGGGTGGCATTCTGGATGATCTGATTGTGTATTTCTTTGCTGAAAACGATTATCGGATCGTCGTTAATGCCGCCACCAGAGATCAGGATATTGAATGGATCAATCGACAGTCAGCTGCTTTTGATGTACAAATCAGTGAGCGCCCGGAACTGGCACTGCTGGCGCTGCAAGGCCCCCGGGCCGAAGAGCATTTGTGCCGGCAGCGCGACAGCCTGTCTGAAGCAATCCGTATGCTCAAGCCTTTCAATGCATTGCGTGATGCCGATACCACCATCGCTAGAACCGGCTACACCGGGGAGGATGGTTTCGAAATCATGCTACCTGCAGACCAGGCAGTCACTCTGTGGCAGGCTTTGGTACAGGACGGCGTAACGCCCTGTGGGCTGGGCGCCAGAGATACGCTGCGACTGGAAGCCGGCATGTGCCTGTATGGCCAGGATATGGATGCATCCGTATCTCCGCTGGAATCCGGGTTGGGCTGGACGGTTTCCTGGGATCCGGAAGACCGCGATTTCATCGGCCGCACCGCACTGGCTGCTCAGAAACAACAGGGAACAACTCAGAAGCTGGTCGGGCTGGTGATCGATAAACGCACTGTTATGCGCACTGGCTACAAAGTTTTCCTGGGTGATCAGCAGGTCGGTGAAGTGACCAGTGGGACCTTTTCACCGACTATCGAAAAACCCATCGGCATGGCCCGAGTCAGCCGTGAAGTGCAGGACCAGTGCGAGGTCGAAATACGCGGCAAACGCCTGGCAGCCAGAGTTGTCCGGCCGATGTTTGTGCGTAAAGGCCAGATACAGGACGGAATTGTTTAAATAATGCCAAAAAGGCATTGAAGATAACCGTAACATACGGCACTATTTTGCTACCTTAAAACAACAGCGAATTCGAGCAATGAGCGATATACCCAAGGATTTACGCTATACCGATAGTCATGAGTGGCTGGAACTGCAGGATGACGGCAACTGGCGCGTCGGGATTACCGACCATGCTCAAAGCCAGCTGGGCGAGTTGGTGTTTGTCGAGCTCCCTGAAGTGGAAGATGAAGTTGGCAGTGGTGATGCCTGTGGTGTGGTTGAGTCAGTAAAAGCTGCGTCAGATATCTACGCTCCAATTACCGGCACCATTACTGCTGTTAACGACAACCTGGAAGATGAGCCGGATCTGATTAACAGCGATTGTTACGGCGACGGCTGGTTATTCGAAATCTCCGCAGCCGATGACGCTCAGCTGGCAGAGTTGATGGACGCCGAAGCCTATTCGGATTTAGTCGCAGACTGACCTCATCGTTAGTCCCATAGCCAATGCGCCGATATTCATTATCGGCAGCCCCAGATCGGGCACTTCGGTTTTACACTGGTCGCTGCTGCAACACCAGCAGCTGTGGGGCAGTGAAGAATCCGAATTCCTCACGCCTATTGCCCAGGCACTGCAGCCTGCCTATCAACTCGGCGTCAAATATCAGCCGCACAGCTGGCTGTTTGAACAGAACGTTTCAGTTGACGAGTTTGCCAGATATCTGGGCATGGGTCTTGAGTCGCTATACGCATCACGGGCCGGCGGCAAGCGCTGGGTAGAACAAACGCCAAGCTATACCATGGTTGCCGAGCAACTGGCGCTGATGTTTCCTACTGCTCAGTTTCTGTTTCTGATACGCGACGGTCGTCAAGTGACAGACTCGATGCGACGCATGTGGGAATGGGATATACCAAAAGCAGCCGGCGTGTGGAAAGATCACACCCAGACGGGGCTGTCGTTACAGCAGCAATATCCCGACCGGGTCATGCAACTGCGTTATGAATCTCTGGTTAGCCAGCCAGAACCGCAATTCATGCAAATTTTTGAATTTCTTGGCCTGGAGAACGCTCCAGAGTCAGCAGCGTTTATGCAGGGCCGGCCTATCAACACTTCACCCGGTACCGAAGATCAGTCAGCTAAAGACAAGCTGAAACCGCGCTGGCATAGCTGGGGCTGGTCAGAAAAACGCCAGTGCAACAAGTCGATAGGCCCGTTACTCAGCAAACTTGGATACGACTGATGGTTCCAGCTAAAGACACTGATGGAAAAAGCCGCTGTTTTGGCAATAACAACCCGGCCTATGCCGAATACCATGACAGTGAATGGGGTATTCCCGTTCATGATGACCGCGTGTTGTATGAATTCCTGATTCTGGAAGGCGCACAGGCCGGTTTATCCTGGGAAACCATTCTGAATAAACGCAGTGGCTACCAGCAGTCATTCCATAATTTTGAAGTCGACAAAGTTGCCGCCATGAGTGATGCAGAGCTGGAGTCACTGCTGGACAATCCCGGCATTGTACGCAACCGCCTTAAGGTATTCTCAGCTCGCAAAAATGCGCTGGCATTCATCAAAATCCAGCAGGAATTCGGCAGTTTCAATGATTATTTATGGGGCTTCGTGGACCACACACCGATCAAAAACCATTGGGAGAATTTCTCAGATGTTCCGGTATCCACACCAATCAGCGATGCATTGTCCAAAGATTTGAAAAAACGCGGAATGAGCTTTGTTGGATCAACCATTATGTATGCCTATATGCAGGCAGTCGGCATGGTCGATGATCACCTGACCACATGCTGGTGTTATCAGCAGTAGTTATTGCCGGATTATCACCAGGCCACAAACCGGTCAGCAAACCTTTCTTCCACTTCTCTGTGGTTGGTCACAAAATCTTCAATTTTATTGCTGTGCACTTTTTTCAGATAAGAACCCGCAGCAATGGCCGCATCGATTTGTTCTTCGCTCCAGTCTAAGCCCAGATACTCACCCACTTGGGTGAAGTAACTTTGCTTATCATTCAGAAATTCTTCATATTTCAACGGGTAAACTTTAATACCGTAAGCCTTCAGTTCCTCAATCAGATCACGGTATGCGGCATGCACCGATTCACATTCAATGATCAGCTCTTCCAGCTTGTCGCAATCTACATGAATTTTCTGAATATCACTTTTGCCCAGCTCACCGGCTGCCAGCTTGAACTGCAGGTGTCCGGGATTTCCGGTTCCATCACCATGGTATTTTGACAGGGCCCAGCGTAATACATCCTGTCTTACTGTCAAAAACACAGTCACCCGGTATTTAGCCAGCAGCCGCAGGACACTCTGCCGGAATCTGGCTGGATAGGTCTGCTGTAACTTTCGGTGCCAGTAATCATTCCAACGGGTAAACCTTGTTTGTGTTACCGGATAGATGTACTGATGTGCTTTAAGACGCATTTTAAGCCCGATGCATTTGTCTTTATCAAAAGCATCCAGCGGCAGCGGTGCAGTTTTGCGGTAAAACTTATTGATACGCTGTAAATCCGTCTGTTGATCTGCGTATATATAACGCAACATTTTCTTCAGCCTGTAGACAGACAGGTTTCCCGACCGGTGCCAGTCAAGCGGTTCCCAGCCCTGGTTGTTGACCTGATGCACTACATCAATCTCTTTGAAGTTATCCAGCAGATACATTAATGCACTGCTGCCCTCTTTCTCTGAGAAAAAAATAATAAAGTTGCGCATGCTTAGCTGACCTGCTGATTGCAGAATTCAGTAATCCCGAAACTTCGGCAGAAACAGCTTATAGCCATGGTTGCCATTAAGTTTTATCTACAGGCCTGAATCGACTTGCCTGATTGAACATTGACCATTTCTGCTCCTCCCATCTACTGTTTATATGCGCCGGCCAGTTTGTCTGCCTGACGCGTTGGCTCCGGCAAGCGGAATCCTCTGCCGCAAGCCATTACCCGCTCAACTGAACCAGTCAGCGTCATTAAGTGCCCTGGTGAAATAAACAACGGTTTAACTCTATCACGTGTGCGCAACACCGCTCCAATTACCTCACCCCGGTTGGTTAAGTCCGCCAGCGAACCACGCTCCGCAGCAGGCTCTTTGTACTCACCAGTCAACCGGGATTTGGCCACACCAACTGCCGGTATGCCGGTTTCCACACCAAAGTGACAGGCCAACCCGAATCGTCTTGGATGTGCAATGCCCTGACCGTCGCATAAAAACAAATCCGGAATATAACGGATTTTTTCAAATGCACGCAGCAATGCAGGCACTTCACGAAAGGACAGAAAACCTGGTACATAAGGAAACTCGGTAGGCTGTTCGACCAGCGCCTGATCGACGATACGCAACCCGGGAAAATCCATAACCACAATCGCCGCCCGTGTGGTTTCTCCGCTGTTGGGAAACGCCACATCGGTTCCGGCAATATAACGGATTGGCTGGGACAGCCGATCTTCAAGTACAACCCGCTGTGCCAGCTGTGTCTGCAACCGCACCAGCCGCTGCAGATTCACTGGAGCAAAACGGGCACCCATAGATTATTGCTCAAATGATGCTTTAAATACTGTATCCAGACGATTCATCAGGTACTGATCAAATAAATTCTGTACCAGAATGTCATAACCTTCCGGTTGCAGGTGGAAGCAATCGAGTTGATTGCGCATCGATTCTATCGGGCTGGGTCTGGACAGATCGCCGGGCAGCGGAATATCACCAGGTAAGATATTTTCATCCGGAAAACCAAAATTGAACTGCATCAGCCCAAAATGACTGACATGCTGAACTCGGCTGTTTGCCATGGCCACACCAGCATAAAAATTTTCGAATGCAACGGCCGCAGAATTCAATTCAGAAGCGCTGGGCTGAGCCATCGAAAGCCATAATGGAAAACAGAATATCGCTGGTATTCCAGTTAACGTATCGACAAAATTCGGGTAATCATAAAAGCTCAGTATGATTTCCAGATTGGCATCCTGCTGCAGAATAAAATCAATGATTAGCTGCAGATCGGCAGCGATCTGCTGTTGTAACTGCAGTTGCTGCCCTGCAGTCATATCAGCATCCCATTCATCCAGGAAATCATTACCGCCGATGGTCAGCTGAACGGTATCAATATCCGGATTCGCCAGCAGCGCATCCTGGATCAGCTGCAGGCGATCCGGGGCCGTCCATTCCGCTGCGGTGGAACCACTGATGGTTGTAGCTCCGCCAACAACCGCATACTGACCAAATCCGTTGGCCATAAATACATTCTCATGGGCCTGGTCATCCCATTGCTGTGCCGCCCAGCTGTCACCAATCAATAATACCCGGCTGGTTTGCGCTGCTGCCGGCATACTGAACAATAAAAGCACCCCAAAAACGGCCAGCAACAATGCACGCATCTTAAAGGAACTCAGCGGCACAACATCACGATTTATGAATTCAATCCTCAACATCCTGGCTTAATATGAAATGCAGAAGATTATCCTGGAAAGTCGGATTTTGCGTCAGCCGCTGGTGTCCTTCGCAAACAAATATCGGATACTCGGCTGGGAAAAAACTATATCTGTGCCGTGGTACTGAAGGATCTAAAGACTCCCTGGCCAACAGAGACGCTTTGGTGACCGTGCCATCCCCGGGCTCCAGCATGATGCGGTCGTAATCTACACCCGGCACCGGGTTGGCTATTTCGTCGGGCCACAGACGGATTTCAAAATCATCCTCAACCCTTTCCACAACCAGTCTGGCCGGTGTCAGCGAGCAGTCTCCGCCGAACACCACCATTTTATACGGCACCTCCGGTGTAGGCACTGTTAATGACCAGACGAAAGTTCTGGCACGCTCCAGCTGTCTGTGGAAATAATCCTGCAGAACTTCCAGATACTCGCGGCCCTCAGCTTCATCGTCAAACCGGTCGATAATCCGCTGCTCCACCTTGGCATCAAACACCGACCAGCCGAATCGTTCCCAGATTCTGCGGCTGAATAAATCCCGGTTTAACGGCCGCCCGTTCTCACTGACTATCCAATCATTAATAGCATGCGGAAACAGCTGGTATACGCTGGGAAAGGTAGCGACAGTTTCTGTGGGTATCTTGGTAAAACCGATTTCAAAGCCTTTGATAAATGTACGTATCGAATCCACCGCACCCAGATTGGGCGTGCCCAGCAACACCACCCTGCGCACGGTTTTCGCGCCTTCCAGAGTAACCGGAAAATCTCTCCGGTCCAGTACATCCAGCTCTCCATAACGCAGATAATACCGGGTAACCAGACCGCCCATGCTATGCGCAATAATATCGACTTTCAGGTCAGGGTCATTGTAGTCCTGACGGATTTGCTTAACCAGCTCACTCAGCTTTCGCGCCGAGCGGCTGTTATCCTGACGCCAGTCATAGGCAAAAATATAGTATCGCCGCTCTCCCTGCTCCGCCGGCACACCCGGCTGACCTTCCTGATAACCGGCAGCATTGTGCAGGGTATCAATGATAGAACCGTAAAAATCACGCCCGGCAACCTTATCAGTGATGCCGGTAACATATTGATCAGATTCCATGGGTTCCAGCGTATCCGGATTGATATCCAGGCGCAGCTCATCGAAATCAGAAAAAAACACCCGTGTAATTGGCCCTATCCAGACTTCCTTATCATCATCTTTATTCGCCAGTTTGCTGCCCATGATGCCGGGCACAATAATTACCGGTGGCTGTTCGGCAGCATTCGATAGCGTATACAGTCTCGCCAGATCGGGCCTGGTATCTCTCGCACAACCCGCCAGCTGCAGAATTGCCAGAAGCCCCAAAAGTGTTGAATACCGGACACGCATGTTCAGTATTTCCAGCCAAGCTTGTTGTAAAAATGCGCCAGACACCACAATGGCCCGATCAGCAGAAAACGCAGGTCCTCAAACAACGCCGGCCGTTTCCCTTCGTAGTGATGACCGATAAATTGTCCGACCCAGGCCAGCACAAATACAATCACCGCCAGCAACCACATTGGCATTCCCAACACCCCGGATACTTTCAAACCCAACCACAGCATGGCACTCACCAGCAACAGCACGCCTATCGCCAGAGGCCATGACAATGACAGGTAATAAACCGTAATAACCGCCACTACCAACACCGCTGCATTAGCGGGAACCGGCAGCGCTTCCCCTAACGGCAGAGGGATAGTCCACAGCAGCGCCAGCAGACTCCAGACGATCAGCGGAACACAAACCCAATGAATTTTTTTGTTGATCGGGTTTTGATGACACACTGCATATTCATCCAACCAGGTTTGGATAGTTTTCATATTCAACTCCAGGGGGTTCCGGTTAGCGCTGTATAAGCGCTTTGATATCGCTCTACCGTGGCATTGATAATCTCTTCGGGCAAATGCGGGCCAGGGCTGGTTTTGTCCCAATCCAGTGTTTCCAGATAATCACGCACAAACTGTTTGTCATAGCTGGCAGGACTGGTACCGCGGCGATAATCCGCTGCCGGCCAGAAACGCGAAGAATCCGGCGTAAATATTTCATCCATCAACACCAGTCGATTATCAGCGTCCAGACCAAACTCAAATTTGGTATCGGCAATAATAATGCCGCATTCAGCCGCATGTGCTGCAGCATGTTTATACAACTTCAGGCTAACCGCCTGTATCTGTTCTGCCTGCTCTGCGCCGATAATATCTATCAGCGTTGCGAAACTGATATTCTCGTCATGATCACCTACCGCGGCCTTGCTGGAAGGAGTAAAGATAGGTTCTGGCAATTGTTCAGCCTGCTGTAAGCCGTCAGGTAATTTGATTCCGCACAAACTACCGGTAGCCTGATAATCCTTCCAACCGGAGCCGATGATATAACCACGCACAATTGCTTCCGCCGGCAGTGCCTGCAACCGTTTGACCACCACTGCCCGGCGCCGAAGCTGTACTGCCTCCTCAGGAATTAATACATCTTCCAGTGACACGCCCGTTAGGTGGTTGGTGACAATGCCTTCAGTCTGCGCAAACCAGAAATTTGACAGCTGGGTCAGAATCTCACCTTTCCCCGGGATGGCATCGGGTAATACCACATCAAAAGCAGACAGACGATCGCTGGCCACCATCAGCAGATGGTTATCGTCAACCGCATAAACATCGCGCACCTTTCCTCGGTGCACCAATGGCAAAGCTTGAATAGAACGTTGCGAGCTCAAAATGATCGCTTCAGGTAAAACCAAAGCTAATTTTACTCCGGTTGCAGGCTGCCGCAAGCCATAGAATCTGCGACAATAACTTTTCTTTGACTATTTATCTGATTACTGTGTGGAAATGGATTGGGCTGACAGTCGGCCTGTTATTTAAAGGCCCGCTAGGCGCAGTGCTGGGTTTTGCAGCCGGCTGGTGGCTGGACAGCAATATCAGCCGCATCATGGCTGGTGAAGGCTTTAATGTATTTAATGGCGGACATGCCCAGACTGTGTTTCAACGTGCACTGTTCGGTGCACTGGGGCACCTGGCTAAAGCTGACGGGCGGGTTACCCGTCAGGAAATTTCCATAGCCGAGCAGCTGATGGCCCAACTGCACCTGTCCAAAAGGCAGCGTGAGGAAGCCATCAGCAATTTTCGCTTGGGTAAAAGTGCCAGCTACCCACTGGAAAGTGAACTTAACCCGTTTAAAGTCTTGACCCGCAATCAGCCGCACCTGCGCCGGATGTTTGTTGAAATATTACTCAATGGTGCAATGGCTGACGGGATAATCAGTAGTTCTGAACGTCAGATTCTCGAGCGGGTTGCACGCACACTTGGAATGACTGCAGAGCAGTTGAACCAGATGATCGGTCAGCGAAGCAGTTATCGCCCGGGTCCCGAAGCAGACCGGCAGCCCAATCCATACCAGGTACTTGGGATTGACCGCAATGCCAGCGAAAAACAGATCAAGCAGGCCTACCGCCGCTTGATGTCAAGATATCATCCAGACAAAATGGCCGGCCAGAAAGTACCCGCAAAAATGCGTGAATATGCACATGATAAAGTACGCGAAGTCCGTGCAGCCTATGACCAGATTCGCAAACAGCGGGACTTCCGCTGATCATCGAGAACCCTATTTATGAAACAGCCCTATCTGATTGCACCTTCCATTCTGTCTGCTGACTTCGCCCGGCTTGGAGAAGATACCCAGGCTGTGCTGAATGCCGGCGCCGACTGGGTACATTTTGACGTAATGGATAACCACTATGTACCCAACCTGACCATTGGGCCTATGGTATGTCAGGCTTTACGCGACTACGGCATTACAGCACCTATTGATGTACATCTGATGGTCGAACCGGTTGACGCGCTGATCCCTGAGTTTGCCGAAGCAGGCGCCAGTGTCATCAGCTTCCACCCGGAAGCCAGCCGGCATGTTGACCGTACCATCCAGCAGATCCGGGAGCATGGCTGCCGCGCAGGCCTGGTATTAAACCCGGCGACTCCGCTGCAGTGGCTGGACGACACCCTGGACAAACTGGACCTGGTATTGATGATGTCGGTCAACCCGGGATTCGGTGGGCAGGCATTTATCCCGCGGGTTCTGGACCGTATTCGCCGGGTACGTCAAATGATTGATGCCAGTGGCCGGGAAATAAGGCTTGAAGTCGACGGCGGTGTCAAGACCAATAATATTGCAGAGATTGCTGCAGCCGGCGCAGATACTTTTGTTGCCGGCTCAGCCATTTTCGGCACCGACGACTATGCACAAACCATCGGCATCATGCGCGATGCGCTGAACGGGCAAGGATAGGATAAACAGCTACCGGATCAGCCGGTACGGCCTTTCACCTGAATCAAATCAAAGTTGTGGCCCAGCCGCAACGCGGTCAGTTTGCCGCCCCACACACAGCCGGTGTCCAGGCAGACGGACTGGTGACCGAAATACAGCCCCAATGTGGACCAGTGCCCGAAAACAATCGTGTAATCGGCTGTTCTTCTGGGGTGCATAAACCAGGGTTTGTAACCCTTTTTCTGTGAGCCGGGCGGACCGCTGTCACTCAACGACATCATCCCATTCGCTTTACAATAACGCATTCGCGTCAAGGTATTGGTGATGGTTCTCAGCTCAACTTCCGATTCCAGACCAGGGCGCCAGACCGCCGGCCGATTACCGTACATTTGTTTGAAAAAGCGTTTGCGGGGCTTACCCTTTCCTGCCAGCCGCCGGTTTACCTTGGTTGCCAGGCGAGTCGCCCGTTTGATCGTCCAGTCAGGTGCCAGACCGGCATGCACCATAACCAAACGGAGAGTTTCATCAACAGTCAGCAATGGCCTCAAGCGCAGCCATTCGAGTAATTCGTCGCCATCATCTGCAGCATAAATTTTGGCAAATTCCGGGTTGTTCTGCCGGCCGTTGTTTACTTCCCTGGCTGCCAGCAGATGCAAATCATGATTGCCCAGCACACAGGTTACCGACTCGCGCAAACTGTATACCTTGCGCAGCACCTGCAGTGATTTACCACCCCGGTTGACCAGATCACCTGTCAGCCACAGCCGGTCATTGCCGGGATCAAATTTGATTTTATCCAGCAGCCGGCAAAATGCCGTGTAGCAGCCCTGAATATCGCCGATGGCATAGGTACTCATGGTGGTTGTTATCCAGCCCTACCGGTTTCACAGGTGACCTCCAAATGGGATTCATTGTCACTAAACCGGAGCCGGTATATGTCTTAGCTCCTGCTGATCAGCTGCCTAGGATACTGCTTTTCAATTGCTCCCGCAGCTACGTTTAAGCTGAATTCAACAAGTTAATGAAATCTTCAACACTCAAGGTTTGTGCACGCCGCCTGGGGTCAATGCCTGCCTCACTGATTGCTTCTCTCGAAATGATCCCTTTCAGGTTATTGGCCAGTGTTTTACGCCGTTGTGCAAAAGCTGCTTTGACCAGCCCGGCAAACGCCTGTTGCCGGTCAGGCTCACTCACGGGCAGCTGCCTGGGCGTTAACCGGACAATACTTGAAGTCACTTTGGGCGCTGGGTAAAACGCTTCCGGCGGCACATCAAATAAAATCTGAGCAACAGCAAAAAACTGGGTCATTACAGTAAGCCGGCTGTATTCCTTATCTCCGACAGGCGCGCATATCCGTTGTGCAACTTCTTTCTGCAGCATGATGTGCGCATCCTGCCAGGCAGAAGCATGCTCAAAAAAGTGAAACAGCAGTGGTGTGGAAATGTTGTACGGCAGATTCCCTATTAGCCTGTATGGCTGTCCTGGCAGCTCGTTCAAATTGACCCGCAGAGCATCCTGTTCAATCAATTCCAGCCGCTCGCCAAATTGCCTGCGCAGCGCTGCTGCCAAATCCCGGTCCAGTTCAATCGCCAGCAGCTGCCGGCACACTGGCAGCAGCTGACTGGTTAACGCGCCCTGACCCGGTCCGATTTCAACAACCGTATCATCCGGCTGAATTCCGGCAGCACTCACAATTCTCTGAATGACACTACCATCCCGCAGAAAATTCTGACCAAAGCGGCGCCGAGGTCGATGTTGATTGCCCATCAGTCTGCAGATGCCCCTGATGCAGCTTCCCGGCACATTGCCAGTGCCTGTCGGCAGGCAAACAACAGGCTGTCAATACGGGCACGCTGTGGCTCAGGCACAGAGGATGGCAGTCCGGCCAGATCCAGAGCCGTGCCATGGTCCACGGATGTGCGGATAACTGGCAACCCCAGCGTGATGTTGGCAATCTTACCGAAGCTGCGGGCTTTAAGTGGAGTTAATCCCTGGTCGTGGTACATCGCCAACACCACATCACAATCTTCCAGGCGTTCCGGGGAAAAGGCGGTATCGGCGGGCATCGGTCCGCTGATGGACATCCCTTGAGCACTGAGCTCGTTAAGCAACGGTTCGATGACTGTCTGTTCTTCCATTCCCAGATGACCCTGCTCACCGGCATGCGGGTTTAACCCCAGCACCATAATTCTCGGTCGCATAATGCCAAACCGGTTCTGCAGATCACTATGGATAATTTCAATACACTTGTGCAGGCGTTCCCGGGTAACAGCATCAGCCACTTGTTTCAGTGGGATATGAGTAGTCACCAGGGCTACCCGCAAACTGTCATCAGCAAGCATCATGACCACCTGCTGAACGCCCAGACGACGCGCCAGGTATTCCGTGTGTCCGGTAAAATCTATCCCGGCGTCATTAATCAGACCTTTGTGCACCGGCGCTGTTACCAGGCCTGAATTCTGATGGGTGGCGCACCAGTCAACAGCAACATCCAGACAACTCAGCACATAGCGAGCATTGGCCGGATTAAGCTGTCCCGGAACCGGTGTTTCAACCAGCGGCACATGCTGCACCGGTAAAACGCCCGGTTGATGTGCAGCGGGATTATCCAGGTTGGCTTCGGTGAGCTTTACAGGAATTTGCAGCCGGTCGGCCAGCTGCTGCAGCCATTCTCTATCGGCCACCGCCGTGATGTGGGCTGCGCAAGGCTGGCAGGCCATGCGCAAAACCAGTTCCGGGCCGACGCCGGCAGGCTCGCCGGGAGTAATCAGCAGATGCGGCAGACCGGTGTTCACAATCGCCTCCAATCACTGCCGCAGGGTTTCCTTACCGGAACAAACCGCTACAGGCGAATATCGACGTAAGACTCATCCCGCAGCTGACGCAGGAAACGGTTGTATTCCTCTTCAGCTTTTTGCGCCCGGATGGTATCTCGAGCCCTGGTACGCAAGGCCAGATCGGTAACATCCGACTCGCGCTCATCTTCCAGCATGATCAGATGCCAACCGGACTGATCCTGAAAAGGTTCACTGATCTGTCCATTATTCAGGCTATCGATAATCTGCTTAAAACGGGGGCCGTACTGAGACGGTTGGATCCAACCCATATCACCACCCAGATTTGCAGTAAGTGTGTCATCAGAGTGTTCGCGCGCCATTTCTCCAAAATCCGCGCCCTGTTCAAGCTCGGTTTTCATCTCCATGATGTGATCATGCGCTTCATCCGAGCTTACCAGTTCATTGGCGGCAATCATCAGATGTCTGACTTTGGCTTCCTCAATCATCACCACTGCATCATTCTGCACATCATTTAAGCGCAGAATGTGAAAACCGGCCGGGCTGCGGATCGGCTGGCTGAAATCTCCCGCATTGAGGCCTTCAATGGCACTGGCAAACACCGTGGGCATGCTGTTTAATTCACGCCAGCCAAGCACACCACCTTCCAGCGCATCCTGTGCATCGGAATAACTGATCGCCGCTGCGGTAAACTCCAATCCATTCTGCAGCCGTTGATAGACATCACTGACTTCTTCCTGGGCTGCCTGTACTTCAGCCGGCGTAGCACCGTCTGAGACACTGATCAGAATATGCGAAAGGTTATACTGGCTGCCG
Organism: Wenzhouxiangellaceae bacterium; assembly: GCA_028289455.1. Lineage (GTDB taxonomy): Bacteria > Pseudomonadota > Gammaproteobacteria > Xanthomonadales > Wenzhouxiangellaceae > JAJFKX01. The sequence goes on along the minus strand of JANQPN010000075.1, from coordinate 96,512 downwards.
CCAAATCGTTCCGATGCCAGCAGAATTTCGATTTCCGTTTCTGTTATTTCCGGAATTGAATCACCCACGCGTTCACGCAGGCGGGTAATCAGCAGTTCATCACGCAGCTCATCACGAAAATCAGCAAAGTTGAAACCGTCAGCTTCCAGCGTTTGCCGCAACTGCAATATGGTGATCCCATTCTGCTGAGCCACATTCTCCAGCGCACGATCAACATCGGTATCACTGACCCGGATGCCGGTACCGGCAGCGCGCTGCACCTGCAGTTTATTTAACACCATCCTCTCCAGTACCTGCTGCCGCAGCAGGTCCATGGGTGGCATTGCGCCGCCGCGTGCCTGTACCTGGTCTCGCACGCCTTTAATGCTTAATAGAAGCTCGCTTTCCAGAATAACGTCTTCTTCAGCAACGGCCACAATCCGGTCAAAGCTGGTTGCAGTTACCGGCAGTTCTGCGCGCTTGCTGTTCTCTTCAGCAGGTTGTTCACCAACCGCCCGCGCAGCGATTTCCTGAAGGCTGACCGAGTCACCCTCAGCAGCCGGCTCAGCTGGAGCCGGTGGCTGGCCATTGTCCCGGGCACGAATGAATTCGCTTTCAGGCGCGCCGCTGCCGGACTGTCCCAGCACTGTCAATGCCGGCAGCAACATGATTAAACCAGCTAATAATCTCATCATCACTACTAAACTCCAAAAATCTTTCCGTCAGTATAGACCTGCATGCGTTACGTGAGCATTCAGCAAATGGGCTATACCGATCAGAAATTGCGTTGATTAATCCCAAACAGATCGTATGGTTGCCGCCCCAAACTGCCGAGTCCCTTCAGGTGCAGTTCTACGAAGATACCGAATTGATCACTGCCGTCACGTCCATTGACAAATTCCCGGGCAATCAGTTGCAACGCCCAGCAACAGCTTTCGTACTCAAATCCAAGCACTGCCTCCAGGCTGGTATTTTCCAGGAATGAATAATTCCAGCGTGCCAACAGATTCCAGGATTCGGAAACAGGGTAGCGCGCCCGCACATCGAACTGGTCAACCTGCTGATCACGAAAACGATAACCCGTCTGTACCCGCAGGCCGTCATCACCGATATAACTCAACCCAAACAGACCGACGTCCACCTGGTTGTCCTCAGGGTCATATTGAATGCCGGCAGTGATCGCCCAATTGGAAAACGGCCGGTAATTGACCTCTGCCAGAATGGCCGAGCTGACAAAGCTGGTCACTTCGTTGTTGGGCAGCTGAACATTCTGGTCACGGAAAAACAGCGTCTGTCCCAACGTCACATCCAGATACTGCCGGCCACTGTTGCCGTCAATCAGGCGCGAGGTAACCGCCCAGGACAATTGATTGGCTTCAGACTGCCGATCGGCGCCGGTGAAACGGTTGGGGTTGAACAGCTGGCTGATTCCGAAAGTTAAAGCCGCAGTATCGAAATCAGGCAAGTCATCCTGTTCTTCAAACGGAACATAGGCATAGAACAGCCGTGGCTCCAGTGTAATTCGGTCTCCACTGTCCAGCCCGCGCTCAAAAATCAGGCCGCTGTCCACACTGATAATCGGCAGCGCTCGTGACGGGCTACTGTCCACCAGAGGCACTACTGATTCGTCCAGATTTTCCAGAGAATATGCGGTATACCGGAAGCCGGCACGCGGCGCGATATACCAACCGGGACGCTGATAGCGCCATTCAATAGCCGGGTGGATATCCAGACGTGCGCCTGTCGGTCCCACATCTCGCTCAAAATATACCGCTTCGGCATCGACTACAAAATCCAGATTTCCCTTAATGGGATAACGCCAGTCGGCAGTCAGCCGCGGTAACCGTGAATACGGTTCACTGGCATCCGGGATGCTCTGATCCAACTCCTGGAAGTCATCAAATACCAGTGCTGCATTCCAACCCCGCCCGGTAGCATAAAAACCAAAGGAACTGCGCAGGAAAGAAATGGTGGTTTCATTGATATCACCACCAAAATTCAGAAAGTAATCTTCATCGCTCACCCTGTGAACATTCAATCGGGAAGATATACCACGGCCAAACCGGTAATTGGCGCGCGCCCGGTAACGGTATCGGTCTGATCCGGCGAACTCATCATCGCTGGGCAGATAATCAGCATCCAGTACACCACTCGACTGACGGGTCAGAAACCTGTATTCGGCACCCAGCGCAGGGCCGCGGTCTGAAATAAACCGGGGAATCAGCGTAGCATCCATATTCGGTGCAATGTTCCAGTAAAACGGCCAGGAAAAAGCCACGCCGTTATCTGAGGTGGTGCTGAATGTGGGATACAGGAAACCGGTTTTTCTCCGGTCGTCGATGGGAAAACTGATCCAAGGCAGATACAGCAACGGCACGCCCTGGAAACGCAATGTAGCATTGCGTGCCGTACCCACACCGGCCTCCCGGTCCAGTTTAACCCGGGCGGCAGACAGCTCCCAGGCCGGCTCATCACCCGGACAGGTGGTGAAATCGATGCTGGTCAGACGGGCAATGCCGCCGTTTTCCAGAAACACGCTTTGAGCCCGGCCATTGGCAGTACTACCGACCACCTGAAACTCGACCTGATCAAAATTGGCCGTACCGTCTCCAATCAGATACGAGGCGCTTTCTGCCTGTACTTCATAATCCTGATCGCTGTAGCGCAGCGCTTCAGGCAACACCACTTCACCGATACTGCGGTCGTATAGCAGCCGGCCGGTCTCCACCTGCTGATCGGCACGTTCCAGTAATACCCTGCCGAGGAACTCGGATTGACCGAACCGTTCCAGGTCAATCTGCTCGGCATTCACATAAACCGGGGCGTCTTCGCGGTCAGGTGTCGGACCGCGGCGTGTAGTGCGGACATCTGCAACACACATTTCCGCTACGGCAGCACTGTTACCACTACCCTGGCTGATGCTGCTGAACTGTGCTTGTGCGGCGCTGCAGGCCAGACACAACAACAACAGGCTGACATTGGATAAGCGACAGCTAACAGGCAAAATTCATTCCATTTCAAACAGCGTGTATTGTAAGCTCAGTTTCAAGCGCCTGCACATACATTAGCAGGCGTAGCGTATTCTTCCTCCAGCCAGGCACGGCGCTGGCCATCTGGCCATTCACCAATTATTGCCGCAGACTGATAAAAACGGGTTAAATCATTCTGGTTGCAGGCCAGCAGATTCTGCAGTGCCTGCACCCCCTGCCGATAGGTTGCATGCAGCGCCAGATGCGCATTGTTTAACGGCTGTGCAAACCATTCCTGCCAGGCCAGCAGTGCAGCGAGTATCTCGCTATCGGGCGGGGTTGCTTTAATCTTTTCCAGGTATGCCCGGCGCAAATCGATGAACACCTGCTGTTTTTTACGCAACGCCAGTTCTTCATCAATCGATTCCGAATAGATGGCCTGCAACTCACGGCGGGCCTCCGCCAGCAACCCATTCACTACGGCATTCGCCTGCTGCCAGGCCTGCCAGCGCTGCTCCAGCGCGGTGTCGCCTTTAAGCGCCAACCAGCGCTTGACGCCCTCTATTGCCACCGTTTCTGCAAAAGCCTCGTTAAAACCGGTTGCCCCGGACACAAACAGCTGCTGATGGGCCAGCTCATGAAAAATCAGACTGGCCAGCACCGGCTCCAGATAAGCATCTGAATACGCCAGCATGGTGTTCAGCACCGGATCATCAAACCAGCCCAGCGTGGAATAGGCAGTTGCAGGACTGACCAGCACATCCAGATGATCGGCATTAAGTTTCCGAGCTTCTTCAACTGCCGCACTGCGCCGATACCAGCCACGATAAGCCAGACATCCGGCAAACGGATAGCACCAGGTTTGCGCATCCAGTGAAAACTCGGGCGCGGCAATGACATTCCAGACAACCGCACTGCGCTGCAGATCGGCATAACTGCGGTAACTTTCATTGTCAGGCAAACCCAGCTCAGCGCTGGCAAAATCGCGCAGGTTCAGCGCCAGCTGCAACTTGTTGCGCAACTCAGGAGAACTCGCAGGGTCTTCAATGACTGCAGTAATGGGCTCACGCCGGGCCAGCAGATCAAAATGTCCCTCGGCCGCCTGAAATGACCAGCGCAGTGCTGTGCATCCGGAAGACATCAGGCACAATCCGCTGGCTATCAATGCTGCAATCGCTAACAATAGGCTGTTTTTCAATACTGGCAGGCGGCGCATGACTGACAACTGGTTTTTCGACGATCAACTATGGCAGGACTTTTATGATTGTATGTTCTCTGACGCCGACTTTCAGCGTGCTGCCCAACAAATTGATCCATTATTTGCCTATCTCGGTTTTATTCCGGAAAAAATTCTGGACCTGGGCTGCGGTCCAGGCCGGCATACATTGCCACTGGCCAAACGCGGCTGCCGGGTAAGTGCGCTGGACAGCAGTGCTTATCTGCTGGACAAATTACGCCACAGCGCTAATCGTGACTCACTGGATATCGATATCCAGCAATGCGATATGCGTGAATATAACCACCCCGGGCATTTCGACTCAATTATCTCCATGTGGACATCTTTTGGTTACTTCGAAGATGAACAGGACAATCTGGCACTGCTGGAACAATGCTGCAGCAACCTTAATGAAGACGGCGTATTGCTGATCGATACCGTCGGTAAGGAATACCTCACCCGCAACATCCAGCCGGTGCATGCCCGCGACTATGACGATGGCCGCATACTGATCGAACGGCCGGTTTTGAATGACAATATGACCCGTATCAGCATCGAATGGCTGCTGATTGATGAGCAACAGGTCAAACGAACTGAATTCAGTCACGCCGTTTATTCCGGTGTAGAGCTGGCCGACCGCCTGTATGATGCCGGGTTTTCCGAGGTAGTGTTGTATGGAGACTGGAAAGCAGGTGATTATGATATTGAAGCGGAAAGATTAATTGCGGTAGCCCGCAAATAACGCCCCCTAAACTACACCCGGCTGTTACTGCCTGCCGCCATCAGGCCGGTCACTTTCCAGTTCCGGATCGGGAATCTGAGTAAACGCAATACGCATGGGTGCGCCCTGTAATCCTTCTTTAGCGCCGCCGAAATAAGCCGTTTGAGCGCCGAACCGTTTATTGATCTTATCGGCAACCAGGCTTAAGTTGCCTTCTGCCAGATCCGGGTGATGGTCCCGCCGGTAGAATAAATCACCACTGACATCAGAATCCGACACCAGATCACTTAACTGTACCCCGACCGCCAGAATTTTCTTTTGCCCGGGGCGGCGTGCCCATAATGCTTTCAACACATGAATCAGGTCGCGGGTATCATTAACCGGCGCAAACTGAGCATGCTCTCCCCAGCTGTGCCGTTTACCGGTATGGCTGTTCTTATCCAGCCACAGGCTTAAACTCATGCCGGCAGCATGATAGTTCATCTCACGCATCCGGAATGCCGCTTTCTGCAGCATTTTATGCAGGATGGCCAAGGCTTTTTCGGGTGACCGCGATTCCGGTGGCAAGACATGCGAATGTCCCACGCTGCGCCGCTCAGATGGCGGCCGGTAGGCCAGACCTCCGCGTAGCTCGGCATACACACGCTCCCCTTCGATACCGCCCCAGACACTGCGCAACACCTCCCGCCGGGCAGCATATAACTGTCTGATTGTATTAATCCCTGCCCGTTGCAGACGGCGGTGCATACCCCTTCCCACTCCGGTCAGGTCTTCCAGTTCCAGATGCTCAAAAGCACCGGGCAAATCTGTTGCCTGCAACACTCTGATGCCATCAGGTTTATCCAGCTTGGATGCCATTTTGGCCAGAAACTGATTCGGTGCTATACCGATTGAACAGGTAACCGCCAGTACTTTACTGACTGCCTGTTTTATTTGACGGGCAATTTCAGCAGCTTTATCGGGGCGCTGCCAGTCACCGGTCAAGGTGCAGGCCATTTCATCAATTGAGACCACTTTGTCCACCGGGATGCAGCTCTCAATGGCCTTTATCATCTGCTGATGATAGTGCACATAACGGCCGGTGTCCGACAACGCCAGCTGAATGTCCGGGCAGATCTTTTTGGCCTCCCATACAGCCGTCCCGGTTTTTATGCCAAGGCGTTTGGCTTCATAACTGGTGGCTATGCAACAGGTTTTATCCGTCATTACCGGCACCACGCCCACCGGCTTACCCCTCAGCCGCGGGTCCAGTGCCTGCTCAACGGATGCAAACCAGGCATCAAAGTCGATGAATAATGAGCGTAATGCTGCGGGCAAACCGGCCTCCGGGCGGTGATCAATTGTGATTATCGATTGCGGTTGTCGGACCATACTGAAACACCATTGGTGTTCCGTCAATCACTGTTAAGATATCAGTTGATACCAGGTTTTTAAGCCATGCATTTACTTAGATTGCTACTTGCCGGCTGGCAGCTGCTATTCGGCAGGCAACCCAGGATTAACCGTCTACCGCTGACCGCCGGCTGGTTCTGGCTGCTGGCCGCTGTCAGTCTGCTGACCGAACTGGCTTTCGATTTTGCCGCTATTCTGCCGCCAAGGCTGTTTGAACTGAATGCGTTACAGAGCTGGACAATATTTACTCTGCTGATTCTGCTGATTGGCATGCTGTCTGCCCGCTGGTGCAAACAACCCGCTTTAATCTGGCAGCTGCCGGTGCTGCTGATCAGCGCGGATATTATCCGCAGTCTGCTGCTTATACCTGTTTACGCGTGGCTGATTCGTGCGCCGGAAGCTTATTGGCCGGCTTATCTTTGGTTATGGTATGCCACGCTTATATGGCTGGCTGTTCCAGTGTTCATCGGGCTGCGAACACTGCAGCCCTGGCAGTTTCGGCGCCGGCAACTGCTGCCGGCCATCAGTTATTCGATTGGCGCGTATCTGCTGGCCACCCAGCTGACATTGGTGGATTTCTGGCAGACCGATTACTCCAGCTATTACCAGGATGTCGAAGCCGCAGAGGAAATTCCCAGTTTTGATATTGAGAAAACCCTGTACCGGCAGCCTGAAATGATTGACCGGCTGCTGGCTGATCTGGCCCCTCAGCGCCCAGGCCATACCGATATGTATTTTGTCCAGGTTGCTGCTTTCGGTGAACAGGATGTGTTCATGCAGGAAACCATGTTTGTCGAGCAATTACTGATTGATCGCTTTGCGGCGGATGACCGGCAGATAACACTGATCAACAACCCGGCGGTTATCGATCAATACCCTCTGGCTAGCGTGACCAATCTGCAAGCGACGCTGAACGGCCTCGCCCGGATCATGGACCCTGATGAAGATATCCTGTTTCTGTTTCTTACCAGTCATGGTTCGGAAAACCATTGGATGTCATTTTCGCTCTACAACGTGCCGCTGAGTAATCTGTCTGCTGATTATCTGGGAACACTATTGAAGCAGTCAGGTATTCAATTCAAAGTCGTGGTTGTTTCAGCCTGCTTTTCAGGTGGTTTCATCGAGCCTCTGCAAGATGAGCACAGTCTGATCATCACCGCTGCACGAGCGGACCGCCATTCGTTTGGCTGTGGGGATGACAGTGATATGACTTATTTTGGCCGGGCGTTTTTTGAGTTCGGGCTGAATTCAACCCGGTCTTTCAGCGAAGCCTTTGAGATAGCTGCACAACATGTCAGTGAATGGGAACAACGGGACGGCTTTACTGCATCTGAGCCTCAGATCAGCAGCAATCCGCAGATTATCAGCAAATTGCAGGACTGGACATCAACCCTGCAGGCCGCTGATTAATCCATCAGCAAACCATCGCTGCATATAATTGACTACCTGCTGTGCCACCTGTTGTTGTGGATACCAGTTGACCAGCTGCTCACACAACCGGGCAAAGTCATGACCGCTGACAATCGCTGACAACAGCGCATTCTCTGCACCGTCCAGAGAACGGAACTGAGTCAACCGCTGCCGATCACGCCACACCAACCACACCAGTACACCCTGTTCACCGCTAGACAGTTGTATCTCGCCCGCTCCTGGAGGCGTTTTTTCCGCCTTGATAGCCTGCCAGCTTTCCACACTGTTCCAATGGGCTGCGAAAAACTGCACACTGGGGTGCAGCCGCAAGCGCATAGTTGGCCACTTCTCCGGCGGCAGTGCCTGAGCAGCGGTGAAATTCTCCCGCTGCCGGTCAGGTGCATCAAAGCTGTCCAGCAACAGACTTTCAAATGCAGCAATTTCAGCCAGAATAGGGTGTTCTGAAAATGGCTCGGTATTGCTCAAATAATCCGGCAGCTGCCGGCAAAAATAACGCAACGAGCGAACCCTCGACGGATAAACCTGCAGATATCCCTGTAATAGTTGGGCAAATAGCTCATCCCCCAGATAAGCACACAACACCGGATGATCGGTTTCGATGACCTTCTGCAGCCGGATGCGGTAGGCATTGCCGTAAATTTCCAGACGCTGCACAGCAGTGATATTTCCCTGATCAACCACCTGCTGATGCATATCATGGGGCTCCTCCAGCTGCTGTCGCTGCAGGTAATCAAGGAACTGTCGCTGCAGTTCTTTCAGTGGGAGTGATTCCACTGCCGGTTCGCTCACGCCGCGCGGGTAACCACTGAACGGCTGCTCAGCTCCGGATAGACTTCAACCGCCAGCTGTCTGGCATGCTGCAGCTCGCTGTACAGATCATCGAATTCAGGGATATGGTCATCACGCTCGATCATGGTACTGACAGGACCAAACCGCTGCAGGGCATGGACGTACAGTTCCCAAACCGGGTCAGGCACATCGTGGTCATGGGTATCTACCACATAGTCGCCATGGTCGGTATGCCCCGCCAGGTGAAATTGCCTGACCCTGGCCGGATCAATACCATCCAGGTATTCAAGCGGATCGAATTCGTGATTGCGTGCGCTCACATAGACATTGTTAATATCAAACAGCATCAGCGCATCGGCGCGCTCCACTACTTCACGGTAAAATGTCCACTCACTCATTGCCGACTGGCGGTAGGTCAAATAGCTGGAGACATTTTCCAGCAACAGCTGCCGGCCCAGAAAATCCTGAACCTGATTGACTCTATCGACCACATGCCTGATGGTTTGCTCGTCGTAAGGCAGCGGCAACAGGTCATGGCTGTTTACACCACCCGCCACGGTAAAACACAAATGATCCGACACCCATTCGGGCTGCACATCATTTGCCAGGGTTTTGAGCTGTTTCAGATAATCCCAATCCAGTGGATCGGTACTGCCGATGGATAACGACACGCCATGCATCACCAATGGATAATGTTCGCGTATCGAAGTGAGATAGTGGCGGGGCTTGCCGCCCGCCACCATAAAATTCTCGGAAATTATTTCAAACCAGTCGACCTGCGGCTTGTGTTCCAGTACATGTTGAAAATGTACTGTCCGCAGTCCCAGCCCGAAACCGAGATAAGGGCGCTTAATGGCAGAATCTGTTGTTACAGTCACAAGCGCCCTGGAATCAGCCCGGAAAATTAGGGACCGACTTTACCGCCAATGTCGCTGCAGGCTTTTTCAGGCATGCCGACAAAACCGGTTCCTTTACATGAGCCCTGGCCAGCACAGGCATGTTCAGCTGTAGCACAGTCATTGTGACCGCCGCAGACATTGACGCCATAGCAATGCACCAGATCAGCTTTGGCAATGGTTCCACGCCATTCATCGCTGACTTCACCGCCAACATCCGCACAGGCTTTGGACGGCATACCGACAAAACCGGTACCTTTACAGGAACCCTGGCCGGCACAGGCATGATCAGCAGTCGCGCAGTCATTATGACCACCACAAACATTGACGCCGTAGCAGTGCACCAGGTCAGTGCTGTCAGCACTGCTGGCGGTTGCACCGACCGCATCGGTACCATTGCTGGCGCAGCCAGCAGCAGCCATTGCCATAGCGACGCCTGATAATGCAGGTACGATTGCTTGTTTCATAACAGATATCTCCTAGATGTTTCAGTCTATTGATTGATAAAGCATCAATCTGAATCAATTAAACTTGATGTCATGCATACAACCGGATTTATCCAATTTTGCTTTCATTTTATTAACTGAAATAAGACCGGTATCCGGGGCTCGGTCAGTTGTTGCATAAACAGCCTTCATTATACTGCATGGACTGCAATTAACCTCCTGCAAGGCTGGCAGGCTTGCATCGGTCAGTCAGCAACACCATAACAGGAGCTCCAACAGTTAGAACAGCAATACTCATGTCGCAGATGACACCCCGCGAAATCGTTCAGGAGCTGGACAAATACATTATCGGCCAGAAAGACGCCAAACGAGCAGTGGCTATTGCCCTGCGCAACCGCTGGCGTCGGATGCAGACACCGGAATCTCTGCGCAATGAAATCACGCCGAAAAATATTCTGATGATTGGCCCTACCGGCGTCGGTAAAACAGAAATTGCCCGGCGACTGGCACAACTGGCTAATGCACCGTTCATCAAAATCGAAGCCACCAAGTTCACCGAGGTCGGTTACGTCGGCAAAGATGTTGAATCTATTGTGCGTGATCTGGCTGATGTGTCTTTGAAAATGACCCGTGAACAGGCCATAACCAAAGTGGAACCACGCGCACATGATGCTGCCCTGGACAGGATTCTGGATATTCTGCTGCCCAAGCGGCAGACACCGGCATTTGAAAATGAGCCTGTGGAAGCCGACTCCAGCGAACAGAATACCCGTCAGAAAATGCGCCGCAAACTGGTGGATGGCGACCTGGATGAGCGTGAAATTGAGCTGGAAGTGTCATCCAATATCGGTGTGGAAATCATGACCCCACCCGGTATGGAAGAAATGGCCGGTCAGCTGCAGAGCATGTTCAAGCAGTTCGGTGGTGACCGAAAGCATAAACGCCGCATGCGAATCAAAGATGCGATTCCGGTGCTCACCGAAGAAGCCGCCAATGAAATGATCAACGAAGAGGAAGTCAAGCATCAGGCCATGAGTAATGCCGAACAGAACGGCATCGTATTTATTGATGAAATCGATAAAGTAGTGCGCCGTGCGGAATACAGCGGTGCCGATGTTTCCCGGGAAGGGGTACAGCGGGATTTGCTGCCACTGGTTGAAGGCAGCACCGTATCGACCCGGCATGGCATGATCCGCACTGATCACATTTTATTTATCGCCTCTGGTGCATTTCATATGTCCAAGCCCTCAGATCTGATTCCGGAATTGCAGGGAAGGTTACCGATCAGAGTCGAATTGTCGGCACTGGGCGCGACCGAATTCGCCAGAATTCTGACTGAACCGGAAGCTTCACTGACGCGTCAGTACACAGCATTGATGGCCACTGAAGGGGTAACCCTCAGTTTTACCGAAGATGCAGTCAACCGGCTGGCGGAAATCGCCACTAAGGTTAACGAAAATACCGAGAATATCGGTGCACGCCGTCTGCATACTATTATGGAACGGCTGCTGGACGAGCTGTCTTACGCCGCTCCCGATCAGCAGGATGACACCATCTGTGTTGATGCTGAATACGTCAATCAGCGCTTGAATGATGTCGCAGATGACCAGGATCTCAGCCGTTACATTCTGTAGCCGGCAACATACAGACAGAACATGGCTATGCGGCGCCCGAACCACAGTAACCATGCCGGGTCATGTTTTTTCTCCGCCAACATGCGAAAATGCGGCTGTATTTAATTATCACTGACTGATCAGCCGCATATTCCATGTCAAAAGACCAGCAACAAGCCACAACGCATTTTGGTTATCGCGACGTACCGGTAGAGCGCAAGCAGCAGCTGGTTGATGAGGTTTTCAGCTCGGTGGCAAAACGCTATGACATCATGAACGACATGATGTCGCTGGGCGTTCACCGGCTCTGGAAACGGCACTTTGTAGCCACCAGCGGTATTCGCCCAACCGACAGGGTCCTGGATCTGGCCGGCGGCACCGGCGATATTGCTGCATTACTGCATAATCGCATGCGTGGCCGGGGGCAAATCGTTCTGGCTGATATCAATGCTGAAATGCTGGCAGTCGGCCGCAACCGGCTACAGGACCGCGGATTGGTCAGCGGAATAGAATATGCCCAGGTCAATGCACAACAGCTGCCCTTCCCTGATCAATATTTCAATGCCGTCACCATTGCTTTCGGTTTACGCAATGTCACTGATAAACCTGCTGCCCTGGCTGAAATGCACCGGGTTCTGAAGCCCGGCGGTAAAGTACTGATTCTGGAATTCTCCCAGGTTCGTGATGAGTTACCCCGCAAGCTGTATGACTGGTACTCATTCAATGTGCTGCCCAAACTGGGCGCCGCAATTGCCAACGATGCAGACAGTTATCAGTATCTGGCCGAATCGATTCGCAAACACCCTCCGCAGGAGGCACTTAAAACAATGCTGCTGGAAGCCGGATTTGCCGCTGCCGATTACCGTAATCTCAGTGGCGGCATGGTTGCCATTCATCGCGGCGTCACCGGGTAATGGCTGAACAGGGCTTTCTCACTCCATTGCCACGGCTGGCAGCCAGACTGATAGCAGGCATGCTCAATCGCGCACGGGAACTGCATCATGGCAAGCCACCTGCGATTCCGCGTGAACCACTGGCCATTAATTTACAGGGGCTGGGGTTTTGTCTGCAGTTTGCCGGTGGCGATCAGGATGAAATTGCCGTATCCAGCCTGCTGGAATCACAGGCCGAGACCATTATCAATGCCAGCCCGGTCAGTCTGGCGCTGCAGGCAGGCAGCGGCCAACCAGGCGGGCGAATAGAAATTCAGGGCAATGCTACTCTGGCACAGCAATGGCAGCAGTATTTCAGCGCCTTGAATCCAGACTGGGAACAGGGCCTCAGCCAGCGATTAGGGCCGGTGCTGGGCTATCAGCTGGCGCAGGCTTTGCAGCAATGTCTGAATGCCGCGCAGACCAACTCGCGGCAGGCAGCTGACATGCTGGGCGAGTATCTGCAGGAAGAATCTAGACTGTTAATTACAGCTGTTGAAATGCAGCACTTCCTGGATGCCGTGGATGATCTTGCTGAACGGGCCGACCGGCTATTGGCGAGACAGGCTGCCCGATGAAAAACCCTTTTCGTCACGGCTGGCGACTGCTGACCATCACCACCACGCTTAGCCGGTACCGGCTGGATGAACTGGTGCGCAGCGCACACTGGTTTCGGCCAATCAGCTGGCTGGTTCCAGGCCGGCGTGACAGCCGCAGGCTGAGCCATGGTCAACGGCTGCGGTTGGCTCTGCAGGAACTGGGACCGGTATTCGTTAAATTCGGCCAGGTGCTGTCCACCCGCCGGGACTTGCTGCCCCCGGATATCGCTGATGAACTGGCCAAGCTGCAGGATGAGGTAGCACCGTTCCCCGGTGATCAGGCCAGAACCATTGTAGAAGCCGAACTGCAGCAACCCATCGAAGATGTATTTTCAGTATTTGAGGAGCAGCCCCTGGCATCGGCTTCAATTGCCCAGGTACACGCTGCCGAACTTAAAGACGGCAGTTCAGTGGTGGTTAAAGTGGTCCGGCCGGAAATTCAGCGACGAATCGCTCGCGATGTTGCTCTACTGAAAACCCTCGCCAGCCTGGCGCAGCGCTACCATCCGGAGGGTCGGCGTATCCGGCCGGTTGATGTCGTCAGTGAATTTGAAACGTATATTTTTGATGAACTGGATATGCAGCGGGAAGCTGCCAATGCCAGCCTGTTGCGCCGTTATCATCAGAACTCCAGCGATGTTTACATTCCGGAAGTTTTCTGGAGCTATTGCAAGCAAAGCGTGCTGGTTATGGAGCGCGTTTACGGTATCCCGATCAAAGACAAACAGGCGCTGATAAAACACGGCATTAATCTGGAACGCCTGGCCAAGCGTTGCATACGGCTGTTTTATACCCAGGTATTCCGCGATAACCTGTTTCATGCAGATATGCATCCCGGCAACATTCTGGTTGCTGAAAATAATCCTGATGATCCGCAAATTATTGCCTTGGATTTCGGCATCGTAGCCTCACTCTCGAACAAGGATCTGTACTACATAGGCGAGAATTTTCTGGCCATATTCGCACAACGGTACCGGCGCGTGGCGGAACTGCATGTCGAAGCAGGCTGGGTGCCCGCCGATACCCGCCTGGATGAAATGGAAGCCAGTGTACGTACGGTATGCGAATCCAGTTTTACCCGCCCGCTCAGTGAAATCTCATTCGGCGAAATGCTGATGAAATTGTTCCAGGTGGCCAGACGCTTCAAACTGACCATTCAACCCCAGCTGATCATGCTGCAGAAAACCCTGCTTAACATTGAGGGCCTGGGACGCGACTTATACCCTTCACTGGACCTCTGGGCAGTTGCCAAACCTGAACTGGAAAGCATCGTACGCGAAAAGCGCAGCCCCCTGGCAACCCTGAAGTCCGTTCGCAGACGCCTGCCACTGCTGCTCGAGCGCACCCCCGAAATGCCCGAGCTGATTCACAACACTTTAAAGAAGGCAGCTGCCGGCGAGCTCACCACACATATGCAGCACCCGGCGCTGGAACAGTTGCCCAGTGACCTGAAACGTCTGCGCCGCAGCCTGACCGGCAGTGTACTGGCCGGCAGCCTGCTGATCTGCGGCAGTATTTTCCTGGTGCACCCAGTTGGCCCGGAATGGTTCCAGGTGCCACTGCTCAGCTGGTCATTCTGGCTGGCCGGCGCAGTGACTTTTCTGACCACACGTTAGCCACTTTCAGCCTGCTTATCGCACTAAATACGCGTTTCATCGTAGTCACAAAACCATTTCCCTGTTTCAAGCATCTGATAGATAACGCCAGTCTGCTGACGGGCGGTTTTGCAACCCAACTTTTGGCAGTGTTGCAGCCGCAATATGTCAGTTAGGCTGAGTTTGTTATTAGTTAGCGGCAGCTGATTTCCGGTAGTTACCGAAACAGCGGCACAGAGGTTTAACCATCAGCATTTGTAGTGGCTTTGGTTTACGTGAAGAAGAATATTAACAATGAGTGGTTGCCGTGAGATCAGCCCTTGGAGCCATCGATAATCCCCTGACCAATCCTGATTGGTTATTGTTCGATATCAATCTGCCCCGGTCGCAAAGCCAGTGGCTGCACATTCCGCCACAACAGCGCAAGCTGCTGCCGTTCATGGATCAACGGCTACTGACACGTGACTTCAAGCGGCTTGGCACACCATTGAACATGCTGTCAGAGCTGCACCCCCAGGTGCCTGACTGCCAGTGGATTTTTCATGCAGGACATTGCGGGTCTACCCTGCTTGCCCAGATTCTCGGTGATAACCCGCAAACCAATGCCCTGAAAGAGCCCCAGGTGCTGCGCACCCTGGCAGATCTGAAACGGGAAGCCGACCTGCTTTGGCACCGAATCAATGATGCTCAATGGCAACAATGGTTTTCCACGTGTATAACCTGTCTGGGCCGGCCGGCAGAAGCCCGGCAATCACATTTTCTGCTGAAGGCCACCAGTTACTGCAACAACCTGATCAAGTCGGTGCTGGCATTGCCGGGACAACAAAGGCTGTTGCTGTTGACGGTCAAGTTGCCGGTTTATCTGGCTACTATGCTGCGCAGTGATCAGCATATGCTGGATATCGACGCACTGATCCAGGCACATATGCAGGATCTGCTCGAACGTATTCCCGATCTACCGGTCCGCATCCCCGACCTCGATCGCCCGAAGAAAATTGCGGTTACCTGGCTGACACATATGCTGGCATTTATGGAAGCGGTTGAGCGCTTCCCCGAGCAAACACTGTTGATGGATTTTGAAGCCTGGCTGGGTGATCCGGTTGAAAACACGGCACGAATCACCAACCGGTTTGACAGCCAGCCGGCATCAGAACAGACCATTTCTCATTGGCTGCATCGTTACTCCAAAGCACCGGATCAACCCTATTCTCCCCAGCATCGACTGAACACACTGGCTCAATCCAGACGCGATAACGGTGCTCAAATAACCGCCGCCTGCCAATGGATACAAACCCTGCTGCGCCGTTGCTCCGGTGATTATTCGGCACTGGATAAGTGGTTATAACACTTTGCCCGTATTTTATGGTGCATTCATCTCATTGATTGAACCTGCACTGCCGGCAATCATCGAAAAGGACAGTTGGATGTTATCTTAGCTGTCAATATGCGTTATTTCTGCTGCCTGCTGATCACAGTTGCCATGGTTCAATCTGCCGCGGCTGCGGTACGCTACACCATTACAACTGCTGATGATCTTAAATCAGTTCATGTTACAGCGTGCTTTTCCGGAGATCCCGGTGACCCGCACCCCCGTCAACTGTACATCAACAGCCAGGCGCGCTCGGCAATAAGCCGGCTGCAATGGAATGATCGAACCCTGCCCGAGCTGAAAAGCTGGGGCCCGGTAGCGATCAACCGGCAACAGCGGCAAGGCTGTCTGGAGTATCGGGCACAGCTGACTGACAGCGGCGAGCGCTGGGGCTATACCTCCAGCCGTTATACCCTGACCGACCCCAAACACTGGCTGCTGACGCCTCCGGAAGGCAGTAATGCCGTTGCCCGCTTTGAGGTTCCGGAAGGTGTCTCGGTATCTCACCCATGGCCTCTGGCTGATGATGTAACCGGTGACGGGCAGCAATGGTACCGTTTAAGCATGACCAATCCACACTGGAACTCCAATGTGGCGTTTGGCTATTTCGAAATTCAATCCATACCGGTTGATGACACTTATCTGCGGCTGGCCGTGCTGCCCACCAGGCCTGCAGCGAATTTATCCACTACCCGCAAATGGGTGCGCGAATCTGCTCAGGCAGTTTTGAACGCCCATGGCGACTTGCCGCAGTCACACCCGCAGGTTCTGGTTATGCCGGTTGGCCGGCAGAATGAAGCCATACCATTTGGCCGGGTATTGCGTGGCGGAGGCATCGGACTGCAGTTTTTTATCGACCCGAATCGGCGATTGAGTGAATACAGTGACGATTGGGTACCAACCCATGAATTCAGCCATCTGCTGCTGCCGTATATCAATCGCCGCGATGCCTGGCTGTCTGAAGGACTGGCCTCCTACTATCAGAATATTATGCGTGCCCGTGATGGCCGTTTGAGCGAACGAGAAGCCTGGGACAAATTACTGGCCGGCTTTGAACGCGGCCGGCAAAACATGACTTCCAACCGGACTCTGGCTGAAGAAGCCAGCGGCATGAGTCGCAACCGTTCATACCGCAGGGTTTACTGGAGCGGTGCCGCTATGCTGCTGCTGGCTGATGTGGAGTTACGTCGCCGCAGCGGCGGCCGGCAGACACTGGATAGCGCACTGGCCGGCATTGCAGAGTGCTGCATGGACCTCAGTAAAGTCTGGCGTGCACGCGACATGATGCAGCGCATGGACGAGATTACCGGCACTGATATTTTTATGCGGATTTACCGGCAGCACACCCGTTCCAGTAACTTCCCGGCGGTTGAAGATGTGCTGACCGACCTGGGTGTCAGAGAACGCTGGGGACGGGTACGGCTGAATAATGAAGCTGAACTGGCTGATATCCGCCGGCAGATTATGCAGAGCCCTGAAGATCGGAACGGCTGAGCAGACTGTTTTTTACTCTTTCCTGCTTCTGCTCAAGTACAACTGATCCAGGTCATAATTCATCAGGTCCATATCGATACCGAACTCCGGTACACCATCCGCCCAGATATCTCCTGTTCCCGGCTGCTGAAAGGCATGCCGCTTTTTAACCATTTTTAACCCTTCGCTAGCGGTTATTCTGCGATACTACAATCAGCTTCAACTACTTCCCCATGACATGAAAAAGTTATTCAAGTTTCTAGTCTATGTGATTGTCAGCGTCATTGGTTTGCTGGTGCTGGCCGCAGTGGCATTGAAGTTTTTTATCGACCCGAACGACTACCGTGAACAGATTGCCGCTCAAGCCAGTAAAGCGGCTGGCCGTGAAATTAAAATAGAAGGCGATCTATCTCTGTCGGTGTTCCCCTGGCTGGGCGTCGAACTCGGCCGAATCAGCATCGGCAACCCTGCGGGATTTGATGGCGAATTAGCCAGCGTCAACAGCGCCGGCGCAGCAGTCAAATTATTGCCGCTGATCGGCAAAAACATTGAGATAAACCGCATTATGCTGGATGGTCTGAACGCCAACCTGCTGGTTGATGCCAATGGCCTCAATAACTGGTCAGGACTGGGCGGGTCGTCAACCTCCACAGAAACCAATACCGGTGAAGGTGGCGGTGTTGGTTCACTCAGTATCGCCGCTATTGATGTCAGCAATGGAGCGGTAACACTGGATAACATCCAATCCGGACAACGGATTGAAGTCAGTGATATTCACTTGAACGCCAGAAACATTGCCTCCGGCAGGCCTTTTACCCTGGATGGCGGCCTGCTGCTGGATATGCCGGCTGAGGCGGCCAGCTATGCACTGGAAATAGGCGGAAGCATGCTGTTTGATCAGGCCACAGGACAATTGAACCTGGATGACACCCGCCTGACAGTGACTGACCGCTCTGCACAGCCATTACCGGCCATTGAATTTATGATTACCGGTGAACTCAACAGCCAGACAGAAGTATTAAACTTCCCCGAGATGGCGCTGACGGTTGATGACTTAAATCTGACCGGTGAGGTCACCGGCCGGAACGTATTCAGCGAAGCCCAGCTCAACGGTGCTTTTGATCTTGCCCCCTTCAACCCCACTTCAGTAGCTGCCGCTTTTGGTACTGAACTGCCTGAATTGACTGATGATGGCGTCATGCAGCGCTTTGCCGGCCAGCTGCAATTGGCTGTTACGCCCCAAAGCGTCAGGATTTCCAACATGCAGGCCAGCCTGGATGACAGCACCCTGAGCGGCGAGATCAGCATGCTGCTTGGCGATCGCCCCGATTTTCGCTTCGGATTAAATGTTGATCAGATTAACCTCGACCGATACATGCCGGTACCGGCTGAAACAACTGCACCGGCAACCACTGGTGACGATACCGTCAGCAATATTCCGGTGGAAACTTTCCGGGCCATTGATGCCAATGGTGCATTTTCAGTCGACAGCCTGACTGTCAACAATCTGAATGCCAGGAATATTTCGATTCAGATGCAGGCAGACCGTAACGGCTGGCGGTTTAACCCGATCAGCGCAGATTTTTACGAAGGGCGTTTGAACGGCTCGATCGCCATTGACGCCACCGGTGATTCACCGGTGCTGCGAGCAGATGACAACCTCAATCAGGTGGTTGCCCAGGCCATGCTGGCAGACATGCTGGGCACCGACTTTCTGGATGGGCTGGCATTGTTCGATGCCGATATCAATACCGATTTGAACCGTCCTATGGATACGCTGACAGGCGAGGTCAGCTTTGATATTCGTGATGGTGCCATCAAGGGCATTAATGTTGCCGAATTGCTGCGTAAGGGTTTCAACATCGCCAACAACCTGACGGCCGGTGCTGCCGCCAGTGAAGAGTTCCTGCAGGGCGGCGGTCAAACCGATTTTGCCAGCCTGTCCGGACGCTTTGTTGCCGATAACGGTGTAATTACCAACAATGATCTGCGCCTGCTGTCTCCTTTGCTCAGGGTTCAGGGTGAAGGCATGGTGGATTTACCCAATGATGTGATTGACTACCGCATAACCGCAGCACTGGTTCAATCATTGCAGGGCCAGGGTGGCGCTGAGCTGGAACAGCTGACCGGTAAGCAGATTCCCATTCATATCACTGGCAGTGTGGCAGCGCCCAAGTACAGCGTTGACCCGCGCGCCATTCTGCAGATACTGGCCGGCCAGCGGCTTCAGGATCAGAAAGATCAGTTGCTGGACAGAATCGGCGAAAGGCTGGGTGGTGACGACAGTGCGGCATCAGGACTGTTGGATAATGTGCTCAGCGATGCGCTGGGTACCAGAACCCGCGAGGAAACTCAGGCAGATGCAGCTGCAGAATCGCAGGACTCTGCAGCCGGCGATGAACAGCCAGCCGATGATGAATCGCAGGAACAACCCAGCGTTGAAGAACAAATCGGCGGTGCATTACTGAACAGTCTGTTCAATCGCAGACAACAGGACGATGAACAACCCTCTGATGAGGAGTCAGATGACGGCAACCGATTTTAAGCGGCGCCACCGGTGTTGAATCAGCTGGCGATATATTGCTGCAGCTGTTCGATTTCGTGTTGCTGCTCCTCGATGACCACTTTCAGCAGATCGCCGATGGATACCACTCCAATTACGCCGCTGTCATCTTTTACCGGTAAATGACGGATGCGCTTTTCAGTCATTATCTGCATGCATTCATTGGTGCGCTGATCCGGTTCCACGGTAATCACCGGTGTCGACATAATGGTGCTGATTGGCGTATCTGAGGAAGAACGCTGCTTTAGAATGATCTTGCGGGCATAGTCCCGTTCCGTGGCAATGCCAACCAGGTCCCCTCCCTGCATGACCAGCACTGAGCCAATGGCGTGCTCTGCCATTATTTGCACCACTTCAAGGACCGGCACATCCGGCGTAACGCTGATGATGCGCTGATCCTTACCCGACAAAATCTGTCTGACACTGCGCATAATGCCTCCGCTTACCGAGACTTTCTAAGATAATACAACCATTTAGGCTATTTCTCCTAATTGTCTCAACGGCCGGGCACTGCTTGGACCCTATCTGTCTGTGATCACATACAAAACTGTTGGCCTTCTCCGGCCACAGCAAAGCCCTGCTCCAGCACCTGCCTGAATTCAGCGCCGCCGGTATTATGCAAAGGGTTGGTATGGTTCATATGAATAAAGTGCACCTTGGCTTTGTCAGTTGCAGGTAAATCGGCAAAACGTTGCATCGAGTGCGATACAAACGGATGTGGAAAACCGCTCATATCGCGGCCCGGGATTTCACCGTTGGCAAAAAATGTCGCGTCCAGCAGGGCAATGTCACTACTGCTGATGACCTGTTCGATTCGGGTACCCCACTCATCCCATTGTTCCCAGCTGTCGATATCCGGCAAATAGATCAAGGAGCGTTTCGGTCCCTGAATTCGAAACCCCACCACTTCTGAATACTCCTGACGGTGCGGCACCAGAAAGGCTGAAACTGATATCTGTTCAGCCAGCTGGACCGGCATATCTTCCTGCATCATATGCAACTCAATATTCCGATACTTCACCAACTGATCCCATGGTCCGTTACTGGACAGGAACTGATGCATCTTCGGCATGGCGTACACCGGTATGCCGTTGGCGCCGGCAGACTCATGACCCAGCAGCATCAGACCGGTGTAATGGCCAATGTGTGCATGCGTTAGGAAAACGCCATCAAGTCCTATCCGGTTATCGGCCGGAGCAAACAGGTCCAGACGATGCAGCTGCTGTTTCATATCCGGCGTCGCATCAAACAACCACCTGCTGCTTCGGGCACTACGCCGGTCAATCAGAGCAATGGAACTGGCCAGCCGCTGCAGCGCCGGATTTTCCCAGGCAGGATCAGCCGGATTGGCAATCTGTGGCCTGCCTCCATCCTGCGCCACACCCAGCACCAATACGCTGACTGCACAATCATCCGGCTGTGCCGGCAGGGTACCGGTTACCAGGCAACAGCCCGCCAACACCAAAAATGCCATGTAACGCATGTTTGCCTCGATATCTTTTTGTCGTTATACCATCGTAGAGTATATGCTGTAGCACTTTTTGGCGATTGCCGCTTTGCTATCCGGAGATTCTGATGCGCCGTTATCTGTTTTCGTTATTACCCTTGGCTTTCAGCCTGGCTGCTGCCGCACAACCTGCTGATGGCAGCCCCGGCGATTACACCCTGCCGCACCAGATCGCAGCAGCGGTTTCCGCCGACCGGATTGAAGCCGATATCACCAAACTGGTGAGCTTCGGTACCCGTCATACCTTATCTGAAACCGAAAGCGATACCCGCGGCATCGGGGCAGCGAGACGTTGGATTGAAGCTGAGTTCAACCGTATATCCGCCGATTGCGGTAACTGTCTGGAGGTGTTTACGGTATCCGATTTTGTTGAAGGTGAAACCCGCATCCCCAATCGCACCGAAGTGGTTAACGTCATCGCCATCCAGCGCGGCAGCCTGGATCCTGACCGGATGGTACTGATGAGCGGCGATATCGACAGCCGGGTCAGCGACATACTGGACGGCACTTCAGATTCTCCCGGCGCCAACGATAATGCTTCGGGTGTGGCGGGCACCCTGGAAGCCGCACGGGTGTTGTCCAGGCACAAATTCGCCGGCAGTATTGTTTATGCAGCGCTGTCCGGTGAAGAACAGGGTCTGTTTGGCGGAGCGATTCTGGCCGATCATGCCCTGGCCAACGGCTGGCGCATGAAAGCCGTGCTGAACAATGACATGATTGGCAACATCAAAGGTGTTGACGGTGTTATCGACAACAGCACCGCACGGGTCTTTTCCGAAGGCACGCGTGCCACTGAAACCGCTGAAGAAGCCCGCATCAGACGTTTTACCGGCGGCGAAGTGGACAGCCCATCACGTAACTTGGCGCGCTATATCGACCGCATGGCCGACCGCTATGTGCCCAACCTGGATACCATGATGGTTTACCGACTGGACCGCTTCGGCCGCGGTGGTCATCACCGCCCCTTTAACGAGCGCGGCATGCCCGGCGTACGGATCATGGAAACCCATGAAAACTACACCCAGCAGCACCAGGACCTGCGCACCGAAAACGGCATTGAATACGGCGATGTGCTGGAAGCTGTGGATTTTGATTATGCAGCCAAACTGACTGCCCTGAACGCCGTCAGCCTGGCCGGCATGGCTGCTGCACCAGCATTCCCCGCCAATGTGCAGATTGAAGGCGCAGTTCAACCCAGCACCACCCTGTCCTGGGATCGTCCCACCGGGTCAGCGGCAGAAAATCTGGCCGGCTACCGGGTCTACTGGCGGCTGACCGATGCGCCACAGTGGACTTTCAGCCGCTGGGTGGGGGATGTGGACTCTTATACCATCGAAAATGTGGTGATTGATAATTACTATTTCGGCGTTGCTTCTGTTGCTGAGAACGGTGCAGAAAGTCCGGTTGTGTTTCCCGGTCCTGCCGGCAGTTTCGGCGAATAACCTGAGCAGATTCGGAGCGGCTGCTTATAGCCAACCCTGCTGACGCGCCAGCCGTGCGGCTTCCACGCGGTTGGCGGCGCCCAGCTTGCTGATGGCTTCAGACAGATAATTGCGAACCGTTCCCTCAGCCAGGTGCACCTGTCCGGCAATCTGTCCGGTACTCTGCCCTTCTGCAGCCAGACGCAGAATCTGACGTTCCCTGTCAGTCAGCGGATCCTGCTCTCCCCAGGCGGCAGCAGCCAGTTCCGGTGCGATGACCTTGCCGCCGGCCATCACCTGACGAATCGCGCCTGCCAATTGCTCTGCCGGTGAATCCTTAAGCAGGTAACCTTTGACACCTGCATCCATGGCACGGCGCAGGTAGCCGGCCCGCGCGAAAGTGGTCAGAATGATCACCTTAGGTGGTTTGGGAATGTCCTGCTGAATGGCCTGTGCAAGATCCAGGCCGGTCATATACGGCATTTCGATATCGGTCAGCACCACGTCCACAGACTGCTGTTGCAGCAATTGGAATGCTTCCTGACCGTCAGCGGCACGCGCAGTTACATGCAGATCATCTTCCAGTTCCAGCAGCGCCGCCAGCGCGCCACTCAGCATGGTCTGATCTTCAGCCAGCAGCAGATTAATTACTGTCTTGCTCATGCGGCACTCTCCAGAGATGCCGGGTCAGCATCCTGCTGTGAATGCCCATCAGGCAAGGGTAATTCAATCTCCAGACGAACGCCGTTTTGATGCTTTATGTGCAGACTCCCGCCCAGTGAAGCCAGTCGATCACGCATACCCAACAGGCCACTGCCCGGTTCAACCGCAACCGCTAAGTTACCGGTATTTGATTGACCGTTATCACTGATGGTCAAACGCACACCATTATCCATTCGTGCCATTTCGATGTGGCAATGATTGGCGCCGGCATGGCGGATGACATTGGTCACGCCTTCACGCACACACATCGCCAGGACATTGTCGTACGCCTGCGGTAAATCATTCAGTTCCCCGGATAATTTCAATGCAATACGTGCTGATTTCAAAGCTTTCCCTGCATGTTGAAGCTCATCTTGCAGGTCTGCCTGACGATACCCGGTAACCGCTTCGCGTACTTCGCTGAGTGCTTCCCTTGAAATCTGCTCCAGTTCAGCGACTTCCTGCGTTGCCTGCTGAATTTTGTCACGCTGCAACAGCTTTCCGGCCAGCTCGGCTTTCAGGGTAATTAACGACAGCGTGTGCCCCAGCAGATCGTGCAGATCACGGCTGATACGCTCGCGCTCGGCCACCGCTGCCAGTCGCGAGGCTTCCGCCTGGCTGGCGCGCAGCCGTATATTCTTCTGCACAATGGCTGAATGAAACAGATTGGCGCAGCCGATCATCAGAACCATCAAGGCCGGAATCACAATCGCCAGCACCGGATAGCCCAGCAACCAGCATTCCACCACCAGCCACAGGGCAAAACCAGCCATTATCAATAACGCCAGACGTGTTCTGTTGATAAACGCCACGCCGGCGGCCGCATAAATAAAATACACACTGGCACTGGAGTTGAACGGCAATAATCCAGCACCCAGTAAAGCTATCACCAGGCTGTTGGCTATTAACTGCGGTTGACCGTACAAGCGGAAACCGCGGAAATAGAACGGCAGAAAAACTACTACGCTCAATACCGTGAGCCACACACTCATGGTTTTCCAACCATTGAAATACAGGCCCGGCAAAAGAAACAGCAGATAAATCAGCCATAGATACGGCGTGTAACCGACATCGGTATTACCCCGTAGCAATAAGCGGTGCAGTCGTTTCAATCCTGACATTTTCATTAAAGTACTTTACCGCACTTTGACATCATCCAGCTCAAATTCGAATTCACTCAAACCCATACCGGCTGTCCAAGCAAAGCCGCGTAACAGCGACATATCCACACCATTCAGTGCCACTAGATCGATACTGAATTCCTGCCATTCGTCGGTCAGCTCTATAGGGCTGATTACCGGTATCGAATTGGCCTGCTCACCACTGAACACCATCAGCTGGTACTGGCCAGCCAGACCACGGGCACGAAACACCAGTTGACTTATACCCGATGCATCCACCGGTTGCATCGGCTGCTCTGCAGTAAAGGTAACAACACCTGCCCACGGGAACATCGTGCCGGGCTTGATGGCACCGCTGACATACAGCACCTGATTGTCTGCATCCCGGCTGTCTGTCCGCTGCTCCACCAATGCTTCAGAGCTGCCGTTCATAATTTGATCAGTAGTCACCTGCCAGCGCATCGCCAGATCAGCAGATGTTTCAAAATCAGCCAGCAGACCATCTCGATGTTGTTCCCCAGGCCAATCAGTCGAAGCAGCCTGCTGTTCTACTTCCGCCACGCTGCGCTGAACCGGGAATCCATCTTTCCAAATAGTATCGATGCTAAAACTGGAATCGATATCCGTCAGTGGATCACCTGCGACCAATACCAGATCGGCACGCAAGCCTTCCACTATCCGGCCCCGGTCAGTCAACCCGAATGCATCCGCCACTTTGGCTGTGGCTGCCTCCAGCGCCTCTACCGGCGTCAATCCAGCCTGCACCAGCCACCACAATTCCTGATGTGCGCCGATACCATGCGCGGTACCCGGGTTGGGTGCATCGCTGCCTGCCAGTATCGGTACATCTGCAGCATGCAACCGTGCAACACTGGCCATTCCGTTATTGATATGGTCCGCATCCTGAAACGGAAACTGCCGCTGCACGGTATCGCGTTGCATTCCGTTAAGTAAGCTCACAATCTCAGGCTTATCCAACCAGCGCGCCACATCACTTTGGTTACTGACACTGGCCAGCACCGCCAAAGTCGGCACAACAAAAGCCTGCTTTTCCAATGCGAGCTGAATAAATTCATCGTCCGCCACCTGATCGGAAAACATATGTGCCAGCCCATTGGCGCCAGCACGCAGCGCCTGCTTGCCGTGCTCCAGTGTGGAAACATGCACTATTGTTAATAATCCCTGCGCCTGCGCAGCACCAATCGCTGCAGTCAGCCGGGCCTGATCCAGCGTCGGCAGGTTACCGCCATACTGACTGCCATCTTCGTAAACCAGTTTGATGAAATCCGAGCCTTCGGCTATCCGGTCTGCAATGAACGATTCAGCATCGGCGACATCATCCAAAGTGGGAATCGGCATTCCGAACTGAGTGCCATGACCACCGGCTGCGGTAACCAGCGTACCGGCACTGTATACATCTGCCTGGTTCTGCTGATTGATGGCTTCGCGCTGTTCGACGAATTCGGCAAGATTGCGGTGGTCGCTGAACAGGTCGATGGCAGTGGTGACACCAAACCGCAGCGCATCCTGCTGGGCAGTGCCGAAGGTATGCACATGTGCATCGATAAGCCCCGGCAACAGCGTTTTGCCGGTGCCGTCTATATTCTCTATACCTTCGGGTATTGCCAGGTTCGCATCGATACCCTGGATCAGACCATCTTTGACCAGCACGGTCTGATTATTCAGTACACGTTCGCCATCAAATAAACGGATATTGCTCACAGCAAAGCTGTTTTCAGCAACGACTTCAGTAGCC
Organism: Wenzhouxiangellaceae bacterium; assembly: GCA_028289455.1. Lineage (GTDB taxonomy): Bacteria > Pseudomonadota > Gammaproteobacteria > Xanthomonadales > Wenzhouxiangellaceae > JAJFKX01. Next base: position 70,022 of record JANQPN010000075.1, on the reverse strand, counting down.
GTGGGTTCTTCATTGTTTGTGGTGCTGCCTATCATCCAGTAGATAGCAAATGCCAAAGCAGCTACCAGGAGTATGGTCAGCACTGTGGAAGTGCTGAATCCCTGCTGTTCTTTCCATTGAATATTCATGAAACTTCTCCGATGGATGAATCAGCGATCACGCAGTGCCCGCCAGCCCGAACCGGCCAGCAGCAGAAATACCGCTGTGAACAGCAGCAATATCATCAGATGTCCCAGCAACGGTTGGCCCTGGTGTTTATCGATAACCGACAGCGCCAGCTGCGCCAGATGATAGGCTGGGAAAACTACCGCGATTTTCTGCAGCAGTTCAGGCATGACAAAAATTGGTATCCACAGGCCGGATAAGAATGCCATCGGTAAATACAGCAGATTGATAACAGCCGGTGCGCTCTGGGCATTGCTGCGGATACCAATAAACAGGCCCATTGCACAGAACGGCAGCGTACCTACCAGCAAAATGCCGAACAGCAGCAGCCATTGCAGCAGCTCAAGACGAACACCACCCAATACCATTGCGATGATGGCCAGCCCCAGCAATATGCACGACGCAAAGATCAGACACAGGCCGATTTTGGCTACAAAGTATGCACTCATCGGCATCGGCAATACTCGCTTCAGCTGCAGCAGCCCCTGCTGCCGGTCACTGGCCACGCCAACTCCAAACCCGAACAGCGCCGGGCCGATAATCCCAAAAGTCCCGTAACTCACCAGCAGGTATTCCGCCGTGCCCGAACCCCGGCCGAATATCACCCCGAAGAACAGGTAAAACATCCAGGGGAACAACAGGGTCGGCAAAGCAAACATCGGCGTACGAATCATACGCAGCCATTCGCTCCAGATTTCCTGGAGATGAATTTTCGTTTGATGCTGTAGCGTTAAAGTACTCATGCTGCCTGCTCCTGCTTATCGGTGGTTGCATTGTTCTGGGTCAAAGCCAGGAAAGCTTCTTCCAGGCCGGCACCTTTAACCTGCAGATCGGTAAGATTTTGATCCTGCTGCAGCAGATCACGCAGCAGTGCTTCGGCATGCTGGGTTAATAAGATGCACTGAGTCAGGTTGTCACCGCTTTGACTCGCGAGCTTTTCCACTTCAACTCTTTCGATTAACGAATGAAGATGCAGCTGCTCGACAGGGACTGAAGTCCGGCAATGCACTTGCTTCAAGCTGACCCGCTGTTTGATTTGTGAAGGCGTACCGGTGGCTACCACTTTGCCGTGATCAATCACGATGATCTGATCGGCCAGTGCATCGGCCTCTTCCAGGTAATGGGTGGTCAATACAATGCCTGCACCGCGTTTGGCATAGGCTTTGATATTACTCCACAGACTGCGACGTGCCTGTACGTCCAGACCAGTGGTCGGTTCATCCAGAAACACCATATCCGGTTCACCCGCTAGTGCAATGGCAAACTGCACCCGGCGCTTTTCACCACCGGATAATTTTCCGTAGCGGCTCTCCGCCTTTTCTTCCAGACCAGCCATCTGTAGTAATTGCTGGAGAGATAAGGGATTTTGGTAGTAAGTAGAAAACTGACGGACCAGTTCCTTTGCCTTCAGCGTCTCTGCCATCTCCGCCTGCTGCAGCATCACGCCGATTCGCTGACGTACCGTCAGATCACCCGGTGTTTGTCCAAACAGCTGAATCCGGCCGGCATCCGGTGTGTAGATACCCAGCAGCATATTAATCAATGTCGTCTTGCCTGCCCCATTAGGACCAAGCACCGCGACTATCTGACCGGCTTTAACGTTCATATCAATGCCGTTCAGTACCTGTAGCTTGCCGAATGCATGTTCAACACCAGTCACTTCCGCCAAAATGCCGTCAGCCGACTGTGTAGGAACTTCATGTAGTTGTTGTTGAGACATAACTGCCTGCGTGTTTTTGCTTGTGGGTTAATTTGCCAGGATGGCGGTGAGGTTGTTAGTGGGAGGTATCAGGAATTTGGGGTGACATTTGTCATCTTCTAACATTTTGTTGAAAGTGCTCCACCTACGTCGTCTACCCAGTATTGATGCGGCAACCGTGCCGACTTCTGCCCCCTAATAATGAAATAAAAGCGGCAGGATAAGGCAAAAACTCATTACCAAAAATTGCTTTACTACCAAAGGCTGCATCAGTTTTTGAAACTCTATTTGACGACGGCTTCGAGATTGGAATTGGTGTTTTTTAACCATGAAGGAGAAAAATTGTCATGATTGAATTAATCGTAATAGGCGTAATTATTGTTGCTATTGGTGTAGGCATTTACCTTGGAAATTCCGGCAATACAGATAGCGTAAGACCCGGAGACAACAGGCCGTCAGACGAATGCAACCAAGCCTGTGCACAGTGGCAGGCAAGAAAAGGCGAGCTTTGTGATGCCGAACGTGCAGAAGCAGACGCTAAAGAACGTGTTGACCTGTTCGCCCAGCTAACCACAGCCGTAGCAACGGGTACAGTATCAATAGTAGTTGCACTAATTGGTTCTGCCGCACTGATTGCTTTATTCGCTAAGTTTGGTATCCCTGCTGTTATAGCAGGCGCTATATTCGCAGGCGGAGTTGCCGTTGCGGTTCTCGGTGGCACAGTCACTTTGGCACTGGGTGCTGCACTGATAACAGCAACACTCATATGGAACGAGAAGCAACAGGCCACCGCTGCGGCTGAAACCGCCGAGTCTGAAGCACGGAACATCCTAAACAATGCTTGTACCCAGGAACAAATCAGTGAGTGCCTGGCTAATTCACCTTGTTAGATCAAGCACAATAGTCTGATAAGTTAAATCCTGTCAGATACAAGAATGTGGGGTTGGTCTCCAACCCCGCATCATTACGTCCGCACCTCACTCAAACATAAGCTTTGAAATACACCCTACAACCATCAAAAACAAATAAGTTAGTGTTTCATGCTAACCAATAGTTAAGTTAGTATTATCGGATATCCTACTTATATGTAAGATGATGACTGTGTCGCGAACAGTAAGGATTTAATTTCGTGGATAAAATAAAAGTGATTCGCAAAGGCGATGGTACTGCTTTTCAAAACAAGAATAAGCAGTTTGTCTTTGTCAAAGGTGGAGTCAATTATGCGTTGACATTTGAACAAATGGAACAAATGAGTTCGCTTTTCGCAGGTTTAAAAGATGGCTCATTGATGCAGATTGATCCCAACTCTGAAGACATGGCTCGGGGAGAGTAGTTATCAGCTTGTCGAGCTGGGGTTATGGTAACGAGCAATAAGCTAAAGTTAGAGCGTAGATTAAATACAGCAATCCAGGCTCGTACTATCCAATTAGTAGCACTAACAATGATGCTGATAAGCTCATTAGCACTAAGCGCTGTAAGAGAATCATCATGGATATATTCAATTGTTCCTCTAATAATTCTCACAACTATTATCGGAATTGCCAGCATCCAGATTAGAGATATTTCAAAGCGAAGAGTGCTTAGGAGGAACACGAAAATTGAATGAGAGAAGCAAATACCATCGCCTTGGTGAACCAGGAGGCCCGGGCTGTAACCTGAGCACTTTACCAATACTTGCAAAAAACGAACATGGTCAGGAAGTTTCCGGGAAACTATTTTCAGCTCCTAAGCCCGCAAGCGAGCTTGAAATGCTACGAGCTATAGCCAAGCATTTAGGTGTTAAATGGGGACGTGATGAACTTGGGTGGTGGGCTGCGGTATTGGATAATTAGTTTAAAAGGTTTATGCGCCGCATGTGCAAGAGCTGGAAACCCTACTATCTTTGCATGCTACTCACTAAAGATAAATGACTTTGCAAAATGAAATACCCAATCCTCGGAATTATCACAGTCATCAGCCTATTACTGGGATTATGGACACTGGCCAGGTTTCTTTACGGTGATGCAGCTTCATTTTTAGCACCGGCATTTTGGCTGACAGTAGGTGGAGTAACCGGTTTTATTTGGTATAAGCTCAATTGGTATAAGCACCATTAATTTAACCGAGATTCCCTAAGCGCTATTCCAATATATATCAATTCCTCAAACTTCTTTTTGACATTCGACCCCCTGGCGATAAATTAATTTAGCTATTACCTTAGAACGCTATGCTGTACTCGACCGGCTGAGTAGCTCTCTTTAACTTCAGCTGTCCGCTTCCATGGGGGTTTTCCACATCCAAAAACCAGGTTAAATCTGATAGATCATTTTGGAATGGTACCCGATCAGATTTCAATGTATCAGCGGTACCCCAGGGCATAGAAACTCTTTCGTTGGGATCGTAAGCAGGCCCAAACACAGGCCCCATAGTGCTGCGCGGTTCACCTGTTGCAACCAGTTCACATCTTAGTGGATCCGGCATAGTTCCACGCGGGCAATCCTCGAAGACACCTAAGTAGTGCCAGGCTTGTTCCCCTGTGGGGGTATATGTCAGCCAAAAGCCAATTGCGCGGCTTATGGAAAAGTGCTCTCGTTTAACACCGGGAATCGGCATAAAAATGATTCCCTCACCAATGCGCTCGGCATCAAAAAACGAGCCGGCAATTACCGGCCTGAAGAAACTGTTTTCAATGACTCTTATGAAACCTTTGCCGCAGGTTAATTGATTATCAACCACTGGCGTCAAAGGTAGCTCACCGCTACCGAATTCCGGGCTTTGATAGCTCAACGTACCGCTGGTGCAATCGTCAAAACGAATCGTCGCTTGCCCCCATGGCTCCATCACACGATCATCAGGGTTAAATTCCCCAAAAGGAAACCTGGGTCCGCGGGCTCGCACCAACTGCATATTGATAGCACCGTCAGATAGTTGACCTATACCCCGAACCCACATCTGCCTGCCGGATAAGTCATAGGTAAACCAGTACATCAACAAACGGTTATTAGGCAATACCTCCATTGTCACACCCTGGCCATTGTATTCCGGCCCGAACCACCAGGCTTGAGTAATGGCAGGATCCAATGCCGGAACGGCCGAAAATGCATTTATTTCAACCAACTCATCTTCTGAATCTAGAACGAAAAGCTGGTTTCCATTAAGCAGTATTTTCTTGCGGAAACCTGGGGATATACTGTTTGTAGTAAAAAGCTGTTCTGTCCGGATAGTATCGTGTAATCGATCACCGATAATATCCAGAGTCAATCTATCTGATCCTAATCTGAGTGAATAGACCCTATCCGGCCCATATTTAAATCGAAAATTCGTATTCGGATCACCAAAATCTTCACGCCCGATATCTGCTGTAGATGAAGTCATAACAGTCGGTGCTATCACCCATTGGCCATCCTCTAATTCATAACTGGAATAACCTGAGCGCCGCGCATTTAGACCAAGTGATCCGCAAGCGCAAATCTCAGAAAAGTACAATACGAAGCGGCCCCTGCGTTGAATTAAATAATTAAAATCCGGCAGAGTTTCCAGATTATCGAAAATTACTAAATCATCAGCAATGAGCTGGCTTACTTCAGAACTGATACCGCCTTCGCCTGTGCCATTGATATCGTAGATATCCAATGCTGAATTAAACCGCGCCAGATTTTCATAATGAGCAAAATCAATAAAATCGATAAATGTGTGCCTTGCAATGAATACACTCGATTCATTCAGGTTGAAATCCTGACCGTACACAGTACTTTCTTCGTCAGTAAATACTCTGGTTGTCTGCCACACGCCATTATTGTCACGCTGCAGCAGGTTCACACTACGGGGATTGGCTACGCCATGGCTTGTCCTCTGCCCGCCCAGTTCGTTTCCCTGTACCAGCACCCGTCTACCATCAGTCTCAATCAGGGTACCCAATGCGCGATTCCCGGCTTCGTTGGAACCCGCAATCATCTGCCTCGGTATAAAGCGCGTATTTCTGACTGAATAAGCAAATACAGCGCCGGCAGGAAGCATACGTTCTGATTCCATTATCTGACCGGGCGCGCCGACAAACAGTGTCCTATGGCCTAAGGCAAAGGAAAAACCAAAACCGTCTTCATCATCACATGTCTGATTAAAATCTTCAGCACTCAAATTCTGGACCCGACCCAGCCTGCCATTCTCGTTCTGCTTAAAAATTATCAACCGGCCACATCGTCCCGCTTCCAACCCTGGGCTTCCGACCAGCAGAAAACCGCCTACAAACCTGACAGTTAAATTCGGATCTGCTTTGACATCATCGGGCAATGGCGCTTGGCCGATAAACTGCCAGGAAGAAAGTTGCTCATCGGTATCTGCCTGTACTGAGCCAACCCCAAGCATCATTAATGCAATTGCGATCACCCGAAATAGATAATTATTCATGTCAAAATTTAAGTGTTTGAATTGAAAATATTTTTCTTATTGAGCTTAGAAATTGAAAATTAACACTACCTTAATGAGGGCTTTTGAATGTCAGAGGATTGTCAGGATTGCGTCATATTCATCATCTTTACGATTCGCATAGACAACTCGACTTCACATTAGCCCAGATGTAATCAGTGTCAGATTCCACTAACATCATCGAATACCTGTTATTCACCAGATGAGCAATATGACTTCCATCATCATCCGCGATGCTAAACCAGAGGACGCCGATACCGTCTTAAAACTCAATGCAGCTGAAGTGCAATGGACATCCCCTATCTCACCTCAGCGCCTGGAGGAACTTGCCGGCCTGTCGTGCTATTACAAAGTTGTTTGTGTAAATGATGAAGTTGTGGCATTCCTGATTGCCATGCACAGCACCAGCCAATACGAGAATGCTAACTTTGAATGGTTTAAAGCCCGTTATGATCAATTCGTGTATATAGATCGAATAGTAGTTGCTGGCAACACTGCCGGTTTGGGCCTGGGGAGCCGCTTTTATGGAGACATTGCAAAATTCGCCTCTGAGTCGAATGCTGAACGTTTAGTTTGTGAATACAACATAGAACCAATGAACGAAGCATCAAGAGCGTTTCATTTGAAAATCGGTTTTACGGAAGTTGGCAAGCAGGCTGTTTCTGAGCAAGGCAAAATTGTTTCGATGCAGACACTTGAGTTAGAAAATAACAATTAATCTGCTAATAGAGGTAAACAGTAAAATACAGTGGATCTAAACGGGAAAAAATATGACCGAATACAGCTCAACCAGAATTTCCAGTTTCATGACAGACCTGCAGGCTGTCTCCAGCGAAATGCATGACATCATAAACCACATCAGAGATATTCATTTCCACATTAACCCTGACATAACAGAAGAAATTAAATACGGTGGCCTGGTATTTTTAAAAAACCAGGAATTAACCAGTGGCGTGTTCTGTTACAAGGCACATACTTCCATCGAGTTTGGTAAAGGCTCAGAAATGGATGACCCCCACAGCGTACTGGAAGGCAGCGGAAAATACCGGCGGCATATTAAAATCAGTTCTGCCGATGACATCTCGGCCAAGCATGTTGCTGATTACATACGCCAAGCGTATGCTGATTAAACTGCAATAAACACTGTAACCATGCCTTTTCCTGATGAAACAGTTATTAAGCTGAGCAAAATCAGAATCATCCTGCTATTGCTCGGTGCTCTGATGTTCGTTGCACTGGGGGTTTGGTTTCTGACGATGGACCCAGAATCCGCCAAAGACCTCTTTGATACCAGCACCATGCTGGAAGTCTATTTGATCAGCCTTGCTACCATTGGGTTCTTTGGTGCTTGCGGGGTGATTGGCTTCAAAAAACTACTGGATAAATCCCCCGGTATTATCCTCAACGCTGAAGGAATCTGGAACAACTCAGGCGGTTTGTCAGCTGACTTCGTGAAATGGTCTGATGTATCAGGTATCGAGGAATACCAGATAGAAAAACAAAACTTCATTGCAGTGCATGTGAAATCTCCCAATGAACAGGAGAAAAATGACAGCACACTTAAAAAGGCGGTTAATCGTGCCAACAAAAGCCTGAGCGGTACTTCAATCAATATCTCATCCAATAGCCTGAAGATACGTCACCGGGCGTTACTTGAGCTGATTCAGTCATATTATCGTGGCTACAGCAGTACCAGCGCTGTCCAATGACTGAGCACAACCGTCAAGCTGATATACAGGCAATACTTTCACGCCGCCACAACAACGGTGCAGATTTCTGGGCCACCGCGGATGGCCGGATATATGTCGGCAATCCCTACAGCACCATTGCCTGCCTGGGTATGCTGCATGAGCTTGGGGTTGATGAGGATCATGAAGCAGTACAGGGCGGATTGAAATTGATCCTGGATGCAGTCCGGGATGACGGCCGGATTCGCGTTGCGCCCAAAACACCGATGTATCCCTGTTATACCGCTGAAGCGGCGCGCATGTTGTGCCGTTTCGGCCTGGCCGATAATGCACTGGTCCAATCGGTAGTGACTTACCTGACAGATAGTGTCCATGAATCAGGTGGTTGGCGCTGCAGCTTCAGCAGGTTTGGCCGTGGGCCTGAAACCGTGTGCGCCAACCCGGGCGCGACGCTTTATGCTCTGGATGTATTGGGCTGGGTTCGGGAATTCCGTGAAGGCAGTCTGGCAACTGATGGCGCGGTTGATTTTTTACTGAATCATTGGGAAACCCGCCAGCCCATCGGACCGTGTCACTGGGGCATTGGCAGCCTGTTCATGCAGATTGAGTTTCCGTTCTACCGTTATAACCTGTTTTTTTATGTTTATGTGCTTTCTTTTTTCAGTTATGCGCAACAGGACCCACGATTTCTGGATGCCCTGAGCGTCTTACAGTCCAAACTTAGTGATGACGGTCAGGTTATTGTTGAAAGACCTCACCGTGGCCTGAAAGGTCTGAGTTTCTGCGCTAAAGGCCTGCCTTCGGAACTGGCTACCTTACGCTACCGGGAAATTCAGGCGAATATCGCTGCCACACACAGCTAACCCTCTCCCCTTTCTCAAACTGATTTGTTGATATCTCAGTGCATAGGCTTGCAATTTCCATGAAAATTTCTTATATTTCTGTTATGACAGAAATAACAAACAATAAAGAAAACTTGCCGCAAGCCATTGAGTCTTTCATTTTGCATTGGGGCGATATGGGTGGGCAGTGGGGCGTAAACCGCTCAGTCGCACAAATTCATGCTCTGCTGTACGTTACTGATAGCCCGTTGACGGCCGAAGACATTGCCGAAAAGCTGAATCTGGCCCGTTCCAACGTTTCCAACTCCATTAAGGAATTGCTCAGCTGGCAGCTTATTCACCGGGTACCGGTGAAAGGTGACCGCCGTGACCATTTTGCCGCTGAAACCGATATTTGGGAAATCGTCAGACGCATTGCCAGGGGCCGGAAAAATCGTGAGATTGATCCGGCTGAGGAAGTACTCAAATCCTGTGTACAAATGGCTGCAGATGATCAATCAGTGGATCCGGTTGCTCTGCAGCGCATTCAACAGATGCTGGAATTTATTCAGCTGACCAGTTTGTGGCATGAGCAAATGCTGAACCTGCCACCCAAGCAGTTGATGTTATTGATCAAAATGGGCACCAAAGTGACACAGTTGCTGTCACCGGCGGCATCATCAAACAGCAACACCTCTGCCAATGACTGAAGGATAACCAACCAGCCGGCCATCTGATATACCGGCTGATCAAAGTAAGGAGCTCTGCCATGAACAATACCCTCCAATCACCGCAAACAGGCAGCAGATCGCTTACACCGAATTCATTGAAAAACAGGGACAACCTGCTCGACCTGCGATTTCGGCAGTTGGTCAACAACCGTCAATGGGAGCAACTTCCGGCAGCCGTGCAACGGCGTTTTTCCAAGCGGCTCGATGCCGGAGATACCGCTGTCTACACCGGCATTACAACCACTGTACGCACCTCCACTGCCGGAAAGTTCCTGGCCTGGATCACGCGACTGATCGGCGGCCCGCTGCCCTATGCGCTGAGCACCGGCACAGCAGCAACCGTTACCGTCACCGAAGACCCGATCAGTGGCGGTCAGATATGGACACGCGTTTATGCACGCACGCATCAGTTTCCACAAGTCATTCACAGCATCAAACGATTTCAGGGAGCTACCGGACTGGAGGAATATATCGGTTACGGAATCGGCATGGCATTGAAAGTACACTGCTCAGTCGATGGTATCCGCTTTCACAGCGATCATTACTTTATTCAGCTGGGCAAGCGCCGGCTACGCCTGCCACGCTGGTTAAGCCCGGGCAAAGTACTGGTCAGCCACCTTGACCGTGACGCTGGGCAGTTTTTGTTTGTACTGCAGGTGGAACACCCCTGGCTGGGCGAGCTGATTTATCAGGAAGCCAGGTTTGCTGATCTGCTTCCTGAAAACGGGCATAGGTGATAACAGCATGACGATAACCGTTCTGTTAATCGGCGCAACAGGTGTTTTCGGCCAACGCCTGGCGGAACAGCTGGCCGTTGAACCCGGGGTCAATTTACAGCTGGCAGGCAGAACCATGACCAGCCTGATCTCGCTGCAGGAAAAGCTGAACGGCACCGGCCGGTTGTGCCAGCTGGATCGAAACAAACTCACCGCTGAACAACTGCGACAGCTGGGTTGTGATGTCATCATTGATGCAGCCGGTCCGTTTCAGCATAGCCATACCCAAGTGGTTCAGGCAGCCATCGAAAGCGGCTGTCATTACATTGATTTAGCTGATGGGCGTGACTTCGTTCATGCTATCCGGCAATTCAACCAGCAGGCAGTGGAGCAGCAAGTGGCTGTAATATCCGGCGCCAGTTCCACACCGGCTTTGTCTCATGCGGTGGTCGATGAGCTGACAGAAAACTGGCGCAGTATCAATACCATCAAAGTTGCCATCAGCCCCGGTAATCGTGCCCCTCGGGGATTAGCAGTGATGCAGGCGATTTTATCGTATGCCGGCAAACCGGTGTGCATCTTCCGTCACGGCCAATGGCAGCATGCGCCCGGCTGGGGATTAACCCATACTCAGCATTTCCCCGACCTGGGAAATCGCCTGCTTTCGCTGTGTGATACACCAGATCTGGATTTGCTGGTTGAGCGTTTCCATCCGCAAACCGCAGCAGAGTTTTATGCAGGACTGGAATTGCGAATACTTCACCGTGGCCTGCAGTGGTGCAGCCAGCTGGTTCGCTGGAGATTAGTTAAATCGTTGCGCCCCTGGGCCAGACCCATGCGGTTTATTGCCTCATTGTTCCTGCCCTTTGGGACCGACAGGGGCGGCATGCTGGTACAGGTTACCGGCTCCGATCAGCATAACCGTCAGGTACAGGCACAATGGACACTATCTGCCTGTGCCGGCAAAGGCCCCTATGTCCCTACACTGGCGGCACTCGCGCTGGTCCGCCGGCTGCGAGATAAACGCCTGGCTTTTCGTGGCGCAGCCGCATGCACCGCAATGCTTGATTTGAAGGACTTTTATGAGCGGTTCCGCTATTTTGATATCCAGACCATCAGCACCCTGGAAAGCAACCAGGGAACCTTAATGCACGAAACCGGTAGCCACGGCAATAGTCTAATTACCGATGCTGCACACAGCTAATTCCAACAGGCAGGTTTTACCTGCCAATTAGCGACCCAATGCCGGGCTGACTATCAAGCGGCTTTATTACGATTGCAGTTCCGCAAAGATTTCATCCAGAACGGCGTAACCACTGCCCCAGCCTTTATCCATGCCGGCCATGGTTTCTGCAAAGCAGGCAATCTCGGCTTCACTGGCATCCAGCGGAACCTGCGTGAGACGCACAATGGTCTTATCACCCTGATCAGTAAAAGTGACTGTTGTCAGCAAAACCTGGGGCCAGTCCGGCATCATCGGGTTTTTAATGGTATTCCAGTCACCATCGGTTGAGGCGTGATGCCAGACCAGTTTTTCCTGTTCCACGACTTCCTGAAACGACATTTTGCTGAAATTGGAATTACCTCCCCATTTCATCTCGTTCAACCACGCTCCCCCAGACTTCAGATCAAACCGGTGAATCACGGTTTCCACCCCCGGGCCATACCAGCGATGCAGCAGATCGGGATCAGTCCAGGCACGCCAGACCATCTCGCGCGGCGCGTCAAAAACCCGCTCCAGTACATATTCAGGTAAATCCGTCATTTTTATTTTTCCTATTGTTTATGTTTCTGCATACTGATCAGCAGCTCATCCAGCTGATCAAAACTTGTTTCCCAGAACGCCCTGAACTCCGCAAGCCATTCCACTGCGGCTGCCATTTTTTCGGCTTTCAGCCTGGCAGGCCGCCTTTGCTCATCTACTTCCCTCTCAACAAGCCCTGCCCTTTCCAGTACCTTCAAGTGCCTGGAAATAGCCGGCTGACTCATGGCAAACGGCTCGGCAATCTCGTTAACCGACGCCTGACCATCAGCCAGACGGGAGAGGATGGCGCGCCTGGTCGGGTCCGCAAGCGCGGAAAAGATAGCATCAAGATTTGGCTGTGATTTTATATAACCAAATTGTTCCATAACATTATGGTTATATAAATAAGTGCATTTGTCAATCCAGCAGAATTGCTTAATGTCACTTAGCCCTAATGTGTAATACTTGAAAGATCAAAAACGACATAACCCAAAGTGCGGGCATGCCATTGAACCTGATAAAAACTATTCGCGAGTTGGAACAATCACTGCACCAGCCTGCTATCCGCAGCAGTCGTGAGAAACTGGAGCAGCTGCTACACCCGGACTTTATGGAAATAGGCCGTTCCGGCCGTCAGTACGATAAGAAACAGATTATTGAAATGATGTTGGGGGAGAATGAAATGTCTTCCGTGCTGGCCGATAGCTATGCCCTTTCAACCATTTCGGATGGCGTCTTGCTGCTGACCTATCGAAGCTCACTGTCGGACAATTCTGGTAAGCTCTATAGACAAACACTGCGATCTTCGCTTTGGGTTGATACCCCAAAAGGGTGGCAAATACGCTTTCATCAGGGAACGCCTATATAGGTATGTACCCAATTTTAAAGCGGTCTGCAGATTGCGAACTCGCTCAGAATCTATACCGGCGTCATGGAATCCCGGGAACCACCACGGCAAGAAGCCATTCGCACTGACAATAAATGAGGAGCATTATGTCTGAGTCAAAAAATCTACAGGCACTGAAAGCCGCTTATCAGGCATGGCACGACAGTAAAGGACATAGCAAGGACACCTGGCTCGAACTGATGGGAGATCAGGTTCACATTCATTCGGTAGGCGAACAAAGCCCCGGACTGGAGTTTGCCAGGGACCGCTTCTCCAAAACCGAAGCCGTTGATTACCTGTTGGCAGTCCTTAAGGACTGGGAAATGGTGTACTGGTCACCGGATGTTTTCGTTGAACAGGGTGACCGTATTGCGATGTTCGGGCGCTGTGCCTGGAGTTTTCGCACCACCGGCAAAGTGGCCGATACCGATGTTTCACATCTGTGGCGGTTTGTTGATGGCAAGATTATCGAGCTGATTGAAATTTTTGATTCGGCTAAAGCGGTTGCTGCAACAATACCGGACAGTTAGGCGCTTGCAGATCTGAACAGGTGATCTTTAAGACATAGAAAATTATGTCAAAGCTTCGATTTTTTCTACTCTTATCGACTTTGCCACTCCTGGTCAACGCATCTGATCAAAAAATTAGGGCGCAAAATATTGCTCGCTTACAATTTCTTGAGGAAATAACTCAGCATTGCCTATGCTGTGAACAGAATGAAGATCTCCCCACAATCAAGATCGAATTACTAAATTCTGATGCAGCGTATCAACACATAAAAGCACGAGAAGAAATGTATTTCTTCTATGCTGACCAGTTTCGACTGGACTTTAAGTGCACGTTGAGTGGTTATGGCAAAGGCATAGATGGCACACAGGTTTTTTCTATTACTAGTTCATTAGAAGGCGGAAAAATTTATCAATTGGAACCCAGATGGGAGAAACCCAATGATTGGTGTTCATTTGTCATTGAAGAAAGACCCAATTAATTTTCATGAGCACTCAATACTGTATTCGAAATGCTGTCAAAAGTGATGCGAATCAGCTATCTAAACTTGCTGAGCGGACCTTTCGCACAACTTTTGCCAGAGTGAACTCAGAAGAGAACATGCAGGATCATTGTTCTAATTCCTATTCAGAGAAAATACAATTTAACGAGATTTCCAGCCCTAACATCATCACTCTGGTCGTTGAAAACAAAAGCGAGCTAATCGCCTACGCACAACTTCATAAGGACAAGTCACCTGAATGCATCCAAGCAACAAGACCTATCGAAATACGTCGGTTTTATGTTGACGCTGAATGGCACGGTAAAAAAATTGCTCAGAGCTTGATGAACAAAATTCTTCGGTGTACTGATTCACTGGCAGCCGATATTATATGGCTGGGCGTTTGGGAACTGAATCCACGCGCTATCACTTTTTATAAAAAATGGGGATTTAAAGAGGTTGGTGATCACTGCTTTTATTTGGGTGCAGATCGGCAACGCGATCTGATCTTCAGCCGTGTAGCGTAAACAATTTCACCAATACAAATCACGCAGACACATGAAAAAGTTTTATCAATTACTGACAGTTATTTTACTTTTCTGCTGCTCGACAGCTCTTGCCAACGATTTTACCGGCACTTTCGTGCAGGTTTTATCAACAGATTTTGACAGTGTCAGCCCTGAACTCAAACAAAAGGCCCTGCAAAAATTCGAACAAACCAAAATCAAGCTGCGAATTGATGACTCACACTTATATATGGGTATTGGGTCTTATAAATTTGAGGATGAAGGCATCCCATACACCACGAATGGCCAGTTTCTACTCGCTATAGAGGAAAACGAACCAGATGTCTTTTTCGTTCTATATCTGAAAGATAGGGAAACACTTTTGAGCTCACAAATGCGATTTCAGCGAGTTGAAAAAGAAGAATAATTTCCTGCTTGAACAATTCTTAGCATGCAATCATCTGCTATGAACATCCGGGCCATACCAAGCTGTGAATCTGTTTATTTTAGTTAGCATACTCACCGAAGCCTGAACCCCGAACTGAAAGTCTCAAACCCATCCTTCAGCAACGTTTCGATAACACCAAAATCAACCGCCGCCGACATTTCCGACGTATTGCCGTCATCATCAGTGGCTGTCATGGCAAAACGCCCGCCTGTCGTACCATTGGGCAGTGTGTATACGACATTCTGGATAAGTTGTGCTGTTGGATACTCGGTCGAGGTGATAAAAAACCTCCCCTGCATAGGTTCTTCCCGGTCTGTCCAGAAAGCCTGGACGGTTATCGGGTAAGCCGCATTGGCAGAACTTGCATCTACTCTGAAATCCACGCTGAGCATCGGCGGGCTGCCCGGCATGAATACCGACGTAATAATTTCCGGTGAGTTCATCAGCCGGTTGGGTCCGGTGTCGGCGTCACCGGGATCATTGGCGTCCATGCCGCCACCATTCACATCAATGGCAATGCCGTTATTGCCCTGCATGGTATTGGAACTGATGGTGGTTCTGGAATCGCTGCCGAAAACAAATATGCCGTTGTTGCCGTTTAGCGCCAGGCGATTGAACTGAACAAAATAACGGCCGTTATCTCCCGTAAAAGGCAATGCCATACCGGCATTATCATTCTGCACTATGGTATTTCCGATAATATTGTAAATACCACCCTGCCCGGGTACTGCATTACCGAATATTCCGAAACGTCCGTTGTAGGCGATAATGTTGTTAATGCCGATGAATACATTCAGCCCCGCGTTGTTGCCGGCCAGAAAAATTCCATCACTGGAATTACCTATATTGCCACCGCTTCTGGTTGTGCCAATATAATTTTCACTTAATGTGTGATTGGCACCACCCACATTTATGCCGATAGCGTTATTACCTATTACATTGCCGGTTACTTCAGTCAGCCCGGCGGCCAGAACCAGGCCGATTGAAGGCTGACCGACATTCTGACCCGATGGCGTCACACCGATAAAATTGCCGGTCACCTCATGGCCGGATCCTCGAACCTCGATACCATGAAAAAACGGCGCCACATTCGCGCCATTATCACCAACCACATTGGCATGTTCGGCATTCGGCCCGCCAATCTGATTGTCCATCGCATCGGTCGATAAAAATATGCCATGCTCACTGTTGCCTAACCGATTGCTTCCTACCACCCCAACAGTATTCCCACGAATGATGTTATTGCTGGTGTTGGCCCAGATACCGTTGCGATTATTGACCACTGAGTTATTCAGTATTTGCACATCATCACCATTCTCAATACGAATTCCATCCAATGCATTGCCCAGCTCGGCAAAGGAAATTCCCACACGGTTGTTTTCGATAATGGTTTGCGGCGCCGAGGCGCCACCGGTTACACCGGCTAGGATGCCATGCGAATTATTGGCTATGTCATTGCCGCGGTTATTACCCATGGCACCAATGCGGTTATTCGTTCCCGTCAATGAAATACCGTTACCGGCATTACCGAAGAAACCGTCAGCCGCTCCCAGACCTATCCGGTTGCTCTGAATGGTATTGCCACTTCCTATCAGGGTAATGCCGGTGCCCGAATTATTGGCAATGATGTTCCCGCCGGATTCATCATCATCGCCAAAACCAATCAGATTGTTATCACCCACCAGGGTAATTCCGTTCCCACCGTTACTGGCGGCCGTAGCACCATCGGCCAAAATGCCGATAAAGTTAGTGAATACCTGGTTACTATCGCTGTTGCTCAGTACCAGTCCATCAGCGCCATTACTACTGATCAGGTTACCCAGGCCGATGAACTCGTTGGTGAAAATGCCGTAGATCTGACCGATGACCAGAAAATCGGAGTTGATGGCAAACAGTCCCGCGTCTGCATTACCGCTGATGCTGTTGCCCTGAAAAATCAGGCTATCTGTGCCAGTCAGTACTTCCACTCCATTGTCGGGGAAATTGACAATTGCGATTGAGTAAATTTCAGAGAAGGCTGCACCGCCACCACTGAATCGCAATCCGTCTGCCGTGCTGCCGGTTAGCGCATTACCGTTTAACAGCACCACCGGTGGTGCAGCCAGCAGGGTCTCACCCGCTGAGTTAAAGCCTGGTGCTGTAGTACCGTCAATGATGATGAAATCGGTAATAACAGGAAATGGCCCCACTGCTGCAGATACCGTTATCGTTCCACTCACGGAAAACTCAATCGCATCATCACTGCCCAGAGCATTGGCTTCCATGATTGCCGCTCTGAAAGTACAAGTACCAAAATTATCAGCACATACCCCATCACCTGGTGATACATCGGGCGCATCGACATCATCAAATAGATTTTCCACAGTAAATGTGGCTGCCGGCAGCTCAGCAACCAATACGAAACCGGCCAGCAACAAGACAAATACACGCAGCATAACTACACCTGCAATTCAATTTTTTGGCTTACTTACAGTTAAACGCAAAGGACGTTACTTAGGAGACAAAATAAAAAAAAACGGATATGGCATTGCCATATCCGCTGCTGCGATTATTGATTAACTCTGGCTACGGGGCCAACGCGTGGCTTCGCGTTATTGCTTTGTACTACAGTTAGTTATCCGTATTCGGATTTCCTCGCATAAAGAACACATTGTTCTGCAATTCATTACCGATTTCGGTGTTGCGACGAATAATGTCAGAGAGACGGGTTCGCTCCAGCCGCCGGACCTGCTCACGGCTTAATGTACGTGTATACCAGAACCGGTCGCCATCTCTTAAGACTTCAAACTGATGTTTCAAAATCGCAAAGAAAGTCGGCCCCACCATGGCTCCACGTACATGATCTTCCGCTAGACCGCCAACCCACAGATCGATCTGGTCTACATTGTCATACGCGTCGCGCAGGCGCTGACGTACCTCCGGTGAGTTGCTGATCTGATTAAAGTTCCTGACCCTACGCAGCCCAAGGACTTCACGCATATCATTGTAGGATGGCAACCCATGATCGCGGCCTCGTTGAATATTCAGCGACGCCAGATCAAAACCGCCGGAACCCGGCTGACCGAATAGAAAATTACGCACATCATCAATGATACGCACATCAATTTCCTGGCTGCGCTGACCGGCCAGTCCTCGCAGCATCGGATCAATGCCACCCTCGGTAATCAGTCTGTCCGGTCGGAAAAACGCATCGCGCAGTGCCAGATGCCCGGCATCGATTTCATTGCCGTCAGCATCTACCCGTAAAATCTGACCGTTCAGCATACTGTGCCCCAACCGATAGGCTGCAGTAGAAAATTCGTTAACAATACTGGCATCCACATCTGGCTGGTAGCCCCGATAGCGCGACAGGGCATTGTTGCCCAGTAATGCGGGCAGGAATTCATTATAGGTAATCACCTGCATCTGCCCGGCTACGATGGCGCGCGCCCGCTGATAAATTTCCTCGCCCTCCCAATCCGGATTCTCGGCAGCCAGCTCATCGGCCAGGCGGTTATGTTCGCGCACGAACAGCGTATGCATAGCAGTAAGGCCCAACTGCTCATTGGCGCGTACATCACCTCCCAGAAACAGCTCACTACCGGATCCACCTGCATTAGGCAGTCCGGCCTCATTGAACGGCAGCAGATTGCCATCGCTGGTTTTCAGTTTCCCGGTACCATCAAGCGCGCGCAGCTCTTCTGCCCGCTCTGTGTCAGAACCATAAACATTGGAAGCATCAATCCATCCGGTTATCTCATTCAGCTGCTGGCGCGGATTGTCTTCACCAGTCCCGGTTTCCGGGTTCCAGATTGAACGGTTGAATGCAATCACCACAGTACCGGCATTGTCAGGATCAAAGAACGGATCGCCAGCTGGCACTTCAATATCTTCCGGCTCAGCCGGATCAACACCATCCGTCAAATCCACATCGTGATCCAGAAACTGCCCCCATTGCCATAAATAATCGGTGGTACCGCGCCTGTTTGGAAGGGAATCTTCCTGCGCATTGACCAGGCTGCTGATCAGTCTCGGGGATGGCCGCTGCTCACCTGTCAGTGCAGAGATGCCATCGGCATAGTCACTTTGCCCCAGGCGGGCCAGATCGGTTTCTGCAGCATTCAACTCCGGGAAGTTGGGATTATTACCACTGCCGTCGATACTGCGGATTTCATCAATGGGCGATGGTGGCCGGTTGCCCGGTCTGCCATCATCAAAAGGCGGTCGCTGAATTCGCCGCACCGGAGAAACATCAGGGTCAACAGCATTGGCATCGGCCTGCTGCAAAATGTTTTCAGATGCCGACACCGGCTGTTCTGCATCCTGCGCACTGATGCTCGAGTATTGGCTGGTCAATGCCACCAGCAGGGAGGAAATTAATAGTCGTTTAGTCATCATTCTCTGCTCTCGTTTTGGGGAAGTGCTGGTTTTTCAGGCTCAGATTAGGCCTGCACTGTGGAGCAGAAATGGACGAATATAGGATAAATTGTGAAAGTCGGTTAAAGCCGGGTTAATAACGGGTTAATAATTTGTCTATTGGCCCGGCCGGGTATTAATTACTGAGATATTGGTTTGTAGCAATTGATATTAATAGGTGAAGCGATAGCCAACACCATAAACTGATTCGATAAAATCATTGCCATCGGCAGCATCAGCCAGCTTTTTGCGCAGGTTCTTGATGTGTGTATCCACTGTCCGGTCACTGACTACCCGGTAATCGCTGTAGATATCATTCATTAGCTGTTCGCGTGAAAATACCCGCCCGGGATTGTCTGCAAGGCAGCGCAGCAGATTGAACTCAACAGGGGTAAGCTTCAGTATTTCACCGCGGATACCCGCCTGAAATTTGACCGGGTCAATCACCAGCTGATGATTCTCAGGCGGTTTCAGATGCATCTCGCTACGGCGCAGTTGTGCTTTCACTCTGGCCACCACTTCACGCGGACTGAATGGTTTGCAGATGTAATCATCCGCTCCCAGCTCCAGCCCCAGCAATCGGTCAATTTCCTCGACCCTGGCTGTCAGCATAATAATCGGCACCTGGCTGAAGCTGCGTATCTGTTTGCACAGCTCAATACCATCGGTACCCGGCAGCATCCAATCCAGCACAACCAGATCCGGTGAGTTGTTGCGGACCCATTGGACGACACTGTCGCCATGATCCAAGTGATGACTGCGGTACCCACCTATGGAATGCAGGTAATCACAGATTAACCTGGCAATTTTATGCTCGTCTTCGACCACCAGAATTAATTTCGCGGAATCATCCATCGGCTCTCTCCTGATCCAACGGTAAACTGACCTCAATACTCAACCCGCCCAACGGACTGTGCGCTGCCCGGATCACACCATCGTGCGCATCAACAATGCTTTTGGCGATCGCCAGCCCCAGGCCGGAGCCGCCGGTATTGCGGCTGCGGCTGTTGTCAGCACGATACAGTCGATCAAACAACTTCGGCAAACTCTCATCGGGTACACCGGGCGCGGAATCATTCACAGTTAATACAACCCGATCCTCCCGTTGCTGCAGTTGAATTTCAGTTCGCCCGCCTGTATCGGTATATCTCAGGCTGTTTTCCAGCAAATTATGGGTCAGCTGACGCAATCGAATTTCATCGCCGGCAATCCAGCATTCATCAGCACAATCGTAAATGTTTAACACCACATCCCGTTCATTAAAGCGATTGTGAAAACCATCGACTATTTCCTGCAGGAGTTTATTCAAATGCACCGGCTGCATGGCATACACCAGACTGCCACTGTCGCTTTTCGCCAGTGTGCTCAAATCCGCCACTAGCGCGGATAACTGCTGCACTTCTGCATGCAGTGATGCCAATGCATTTTCATCCGGATTTCTGATCTTATCCTGCAATGCTTCAATTTCACCACGCAGTACCGCCAGTGGAGTTCTCAGCTCATGGGCAATATCACTGACCCAGCGCTGGCGCTCCTGATCATGACGCTCCAGGGTTGCAGCCATCTCGTTAAAGTCTTCGGCCAGCTCGGCCAGCTCATCTGCGCCATGAGGAGTAACCCGTGTTTGCAGGCGCCCCCTGGTAATGCGGCTGGTCGCCTCGGCCAGCCTGCCGATAGGCGCGCTTAAATGCCGCGCCAGCCATAATGAAAGCGCAACAATCAGCACCAGACTCACAGACCCCGCTATCATCAGCGTCCGCAGCCGGCTGCGCAGCAAAGCCTGCTCTTCGGGCGTGGTAATTTCAGTCAGCGGCATTGCGCCCAGCCAGCCCACCGTCCGGTTATTCACTGTAACCGGCAGTTCTGTTGATGATTCCGATAAATCCAGGCGCCGGCCGCCGACAACAACATGCCGTTGTTGATCCAGCAAATAAATTCTTGCACGGAACTGCATCGGGTCATTACCCGGAGGCGGTCTTCGGGGCGGGCGGCCATCCTGTTTGGCGTGCCGCGGGCGGGGTTTGTGATCCGGCCTGCCCGGCGGCCCTCGAAAACCGGGTGGTGCCGGCCTGTCCAACCGGCCTGATCGTAAAATTTCATGCCACTCACGCCGGTCAGCGGCAAGGCTGTTCCAATTACCGAATTCCTGATAATGAGCCGCCAGCAAGGGTAGCAGTTGCTGCATATGCTCCTGTTCCCGTTCCGCCAGATAGTCCAGAAACTCCCATTTAAAGCTGATATGGGTAAACACCATAATGCTGATCATCGCCGCCAGACTGGCAGTGAATATTGACAGCAGAATTTTATGGAAAAGGCGAACCTTCATTGACTGTTATGCGCAACGATTGGCCATCATCCTGCCTTAACACTGCCGGCCAGACAAGGCATCAGCAGCAATCTTCTTAATGTCTTCATATTTGCCACAAATTAAGAGCCCAAAGTGGGCATTACCAGAACAGAGGTGATATCAAAACAGGAGAATTTTCATGCAATCACAAATAATCAAATCAGCCATTGTCGTTAGTCTGCTGGCCGTATCGGTACTGGCAACTGCCGCTCAAAGCGGCAAGCATAATCCCCAGGCACGCGTTGATCGCTTAATCAATGAGCTTGGCCTGGATCAACCCCAGGCAGAACAGGTGCACGAAATCCTGCAAAACCAGCATCAACAGCTGCGAACCCTTCACCAGCAGCAACGCGAAGCCGGTCGCGATGAAATCTGTGCAATCCGTTCAGATACTCAGTCTCAACTGGCCGCTGTTCTTAATGAAGAACAGTTGGCCGCATTCGAAGCCATGCCAAAGCCGCACCCGCGACACCGCCGCCACGCCGGAAACAAAAGAGCAGCGCCACTGGATTGCAACAGCTGAAGTTTAACGAAAACCTGGGGAGGAGAAGGCGGGAGCCATTGGCACGATGGCTCCCGAATTTTAACGTGCCGGTTTTAATAAAACGATTGATCTGCAGGAGCGGGCATCAGCAGGCCGGATAAAGCCGATGAGAGACCAGTTATGCCAACACCCACTCCTGCAACGAGCTGAATCGCAGTCGTCACCACCACAGGACGTATTTGTATTCAGCTCTGATCAATCCATACCCTATTCCTTCGCCTGATCAAGCCGCGGCTGCACAAAACCGGCTGCCTGAGGATTGATTTCAAGCGCTCTTGCATAGTGCTCCCTGGCCAGCGCCTTATTGCCTTGCCTTAGCGCGAGTTCACCATAGAAGAAGTGCCCCTGGAACGAATCAGGATTCTCTGCCAGCACAATATCCAGCACGGCATATGCCTGATCTGGATGTCCTGCACCTAATCGCTGCCTGGCAATTTCAGTCATGGTGAATTCACTGAAATCATAACTGTGGGTACCGTGATACTGCTCACGCAAAGCAGCATATTTGTCCTTGAGCGCCTGTGCTCCACCCTCTTCGGCAGCCTCGGCCAGTACGGTGCCCAGCATTTTTGGTTTTGATACGCCGCGATGGCAGGTCACACAATTGACTTCTACATGTGGATCGCCGATTTCAGCACTCAGCGACGTATTGATTCTGCCAACCATCTGCATCATCACCCGCGCCTTGCCTTTCAGCTCTTTTTCGTCACTGGCGAAATCATAGGTCTCCAGTGGCTGCCCTTCTTCACCGACATGGCAGGAAAAGCAGCGCAAACCGGTGGACAAGGCAAAATTCCTCATCGTATTTCGTAACTCGCCCGCAGAAGTACCTTCCGGCAGCACTTTCAGATTTTGAGGGTTATCGTATATATCAGCTGCAGACAGCATCGGCAGCCATGCAACGTTTAATATGATCGCCAGCAGTACTCGCACATTTTTCTCCCAAATGTCACTGGGTACAACGCTAACAGCGAAGTGCCCGGCTAAGGTGGTTATCGGGTGTGGGATATGTCAGGGTTTTGTCAGAACAGCCACTCATCGGCACTTGGCCGACTTGCAGCTCAGCGGGACGGCCGACAAAATGGTCAACACTGATATGCGCAACAAAGCCCACCCCCATAACTATCTGAACCGTTGGATCATGCTGCTGCTGGCAGGCTTGATGATACTCAGCGTAGCACTGGCCAGGCAAGGCTATGATATTGCCCGCAGCCAGCAGCAGGTGATCAACTCGCTGCTGCGCGATTATGCCGAACTGATCGCAGATAATTACGGCCGGTCCTTATTAAGATCAATCGGTTATGGCAATATTTATCGCCTGGTGCAAACGCTGGGTGAAGCCGAACTATTACAGTCGGGCATTCAGCAATGGCCTGCTGACAGGGTTGATGAAATTGCTGTAAACAACATAGGCGCCCCGCTGCAGGGAGCATTTCTCCTGTCCGGCGATGATGGCTCCACCGTCCAGTTACTGGGAGAGCCCGGTGAGGCGGTCAACCAGGTACAACAATGGCGGACGGAAAGAGGCGCCGGTTTTGGTCAATCATTTCGTATCCTGCATTGGGATGAAGATGCAACGACCCAAACAGTGCTGATTATTCCAGCATCCAACGGCAACGATATTATTGCTCTGCAGTTTAACCCTGAGACACTGCAGCAGCTTATCGGTAAAGACGTTGACAGTCATGAGTTGCTGCCTGAAGCATTGGGCGATTCCGATGCCATTCGTCCGTTTGTGCATATTCAGGTCAAAGACACTCAACAGCGGGTAATCTATCGTTCATCGGATTATTCCAGAACTTACAACAGTGCCAGCAAAATGATTCAAGGGGATGATTACGCCGGCCTGTTTTCCGGATTTAGTGTTTCAGTAATCATTGAACGACAGGCAACCAGCCTGCTGGCTATCGGACAGTACACACATACCAACCTCAACGGCATCATGATCCTGATGGGCATGACCATTATTTTGGGCTGTTCCGCTCTGCTGCTGTTACGGCGTGAGCGCAAACTGATTGCACTGCGCAAGGATTTTATTGCCAGGGTGTCACATGAGTTGCGCACACCACTGACACAGATACGCATGTATGCAGAATCGATTTTATTGGGAAGACTGCCGGAGAAAACTGAACAAACCCGCGCTTTAGAGGTAATTCATCGGGAAACCCAGCGGCTTAGCCACCTGGTGGACAACGTGTTGCGCTTTTCCGGCAGTAAAGAACAACAGCATCGGCCGGAAGATGACGCATATCCTGTTATCGAGCTGCTGGAACATCTGCATGAAGACTTTTTACCGATGCTGAGTGCCAGACAGACCACCCTGGATATTGAGTGTGATGCGGATATCACCACTCACTGTCACCGCGAAAGCATGCTGCAGATTCTCAGTAATCTGACCGACAATGCACTCAAGTACGGACCAACCGGCCAGGTTATTTCTCTGCAGGTCAATCGATATGCAGACTTCATCAGAATCTGTTTAACAGATCAGGGACCGGGCATTCCTGAACGTTATCGGAAAAAGATTTTTGCCCCGTATTTCCGGCTTGAGCGTGAAACCGAAAGGGCTATCGCCGGCACCGGCATTGGCCTATCGGTTGCCAGCGAACTGGCTGAACAGCTGGGTGGATCACTCGAGGTTGTCACCGCTGAACATAGCGGCAGCCGGTTTTGCCTGACTTTACCGGGGGCTTAAGCATGGCGCTGATTCTGATCGTTGAAGACAATCCCGATCTGGCTGCCGGTCTGAAAGCCAACCTGCAGCTGGAGGGGCATAAAATCCACCTATGCACAGATGGCCGTCAGGCAATGAGTGAGTTGCTCTCATACCGTCCCGATCTGGTTATTCTGGACATCATGCTGCCCAATAAAGACGGCTTTCAGTTACTCAGGGAATTTCGTGAGCATCGCAATAAATTGCCCATTCTGATGCTGACTGCACGCGGTGAAGAAACCGATAAGGTACGCGCTCTGCGGGGTGGTGCTGATGATTACCTGACCAAACCATTCGGACTGATGGAGCTGTTGGCCAGAGTAGAGGCGTTGCTGCGCCGCGCCAGAAGTATGCGTCCGGCAACAGACCAACCTGAATCATTGTTTCCCGGCATTACCCTGAACCGAGATATCCGCCAGGTTTATCTGGATGATCAACCGGTATCGTTGACGCCTAAGGAATATGATCTGTTGCTGGCTCTGGTTGATCAGCCCAATAAAGTGATGACCCGCCAGGCACTGTTGCGCAAAGTATGGGAACACCAGGCCGATATAGCCACCCGTACTGTAGACACGCATATGGCAGAACTGCGCCGCAAACTGGAAGCGGACCCCACCAAACCGAAGTTTTTGAAAACAGCCCGGGGTTCCGGGTATTGGCTCAAAGTTTAAATAAGCCGGTAAATTACCTTAGCGCTAACCGCGGTATTGAGCATCCGGATCAGTACTGCAGTTTTTCACAGGTTCAGGATCGTCGATGAAATTCGTATTCCAGCATTCATCCAGTACCGAGCAGTAGCAGGCGACAGCACGCAACTCGTTTCGGGCCCGGTTTATCCGGCCCCAGAATTCCTGGTTTTCTGTATTTGGATATAACCTGAATAAATCAACTTCTGCCTCACTGGGAAGTATTATCGGCGCCGGATTGGCGGTGATGACCGTACCGATGGCTTCGCTTCTGAATAGCGCTGCCTGATCAGAGACCTCCATTCCTTCAACACAACAATACTGCGCAAGTTGAAAAAAACCACCGACCGGATGCTCTCTGTAAAACAGCTGCATACTGACCACTCTGGCCGGACCCACACCAGCATTGACCAGGGTATAACTGATAATTGATTCACCCGCTTCTGAATCGTAGTTACTGTTATCAATCTGCAAATACGGCCACGTTTCTGCTTTGACCTGCTGCTGACTGGCCTTGGTTTGGAGTACAGCCACATAAAACGAAGCGGCTGATATCAGAATGGCGCTGATCGCGACTACACGATTCACTGTCTGACTGCTGATACGCATCATCACTATGACTCTTAATACTGACTGTTGACCGAGCGATTGTGCATGATTTTCCTCAACCGTGCTATTTTGCCCGCCACACATTATTATTATTTGCCTTCACAATTACCGTGGCGGCTGAACCACTCGGGAGAACACCATGCAAAAATGGCTGATTACTGTATTAACCATTGCGTTAACCACCGGCCTGTCGATTACCCCTGTAATTGCTGATGATTCAGAAGAATCAGCACTGGCAGGACTTAAATACCGCAATATCGGACCTACCCGTGGCGGTCGCTCAGTGGCAGTGGCCGGTGTCGTTCAGGATCCGCTGGTTTATTACATGGGCGGCACCGGTGGCGGTGTATGGAAAACCACCAATGCCGGCAGTACCTGGAACAATATTTCTGACAAGTTTTTCAAAACCGGCTCAGTCGGAGCAGTAGCAGTAGCTCCATCCGACCCCAACTTTGTTGTAGCCGGCATGGGCGAATCACCATTCCGCGGTGTAGCCTCATCACATGGTGATGGCGTGTATATCTCGATAGATGCCGGTAACACCTGGCGGCATGCCGGTCTTGAAGATTCGCGGCAGATTTCTGAAATCGTGATCCACCCGACCAACCCGGACATTATCTGGGTTGCAGCGCAAGGCAGCCCTTGGGCCCCAACGGAACAGCGTGGTGTGTATAAATCCACTGATGGTGGAGATACCTGGGAACAGGTGTTGTTCATTGATGAAAACACCGGTGCGGTCGATCTGGCCATTCACCCCACCAACGCCCGAATTTTATTCGCGGCCATGTGGGACCACGATCGCGAACCCTGGGAGATTCGTTCAGGCGGTCCGGGGTCCGGTATCCACAAATCCACCGATGGCGGTGAAACCTGGGAAAAACTGACCGAAGGTCTACCCGAGCTGATGGGCAAAATCGGCATCGCGCCTTCTGGCGCCAATCCGAATCTGGTGTGGGCTGTGGTCGAGTCCAAGGAAAAAGGCGGTTTGTATCGCTCCAATGACAGCGGCAAAAGCTGGAGCCATGTCAACGGAGACCGCCGCCTGCATGCACGCTCCTGGTATTACATGCATGTGTTCGCCGATCCGCAAAATGAAAACATCGTATATGTGCTGAACGCACCGTTTGTGAAATCCATTGACGGCGGCAAAACCTTCAGCGGTATCCAAACACCGCACGGCGACCACCATGAATTATGGATCAACCCGGACAACCCAGCCAATATGATTAATGGTAACGATGGCGGTGCGACGGTTACCTTCGACGGTGGCAAAACCTGGTCAACTGAAAACAATCAGCCGACCGCACAGTTCTATCGGGTGAATGCAGACAACCTGTTTAATTATCGCGTATACGGTGGACAGCAGGATAATTCTACGGTTGCCATCCTGAGCCGTGCCGATGACGGCTTTATCGGACGGGAAGACTTCAAAGCCGTTGGCGGTTGTGAAAGCGGACACATTGCCTTTGATCCGGATAACCCGCAGTTGGTGTATGCCGGCTGCTATCTCGGCCTGATCAGTGAGTTCGATAACAGCAACAATGCCCAACGCGATATCCGGGTTTATCCGGAACTGCTGCCGGGCGTACCACCCAAAGAACGCAAATACCGGTTCAACTGGAATGCGCCGATAGTGGTATCTGCCCACGATACCGATGTGGTTTATCACGCCGGCAATATCGTGTTTAAATCCACTGACCGCGGCAACTCATGGACAGCCGTCAGCCCTGACCTGACCCGCGATGATGAAAACACCCAGGGGCCCGGCGGACAGCCGATCACCAATGAGGTATCAGAGAACTACAACACCATCATGTACCTGGAAGAAAGCCCGCATGATGCGAATGTACTGTGGGCGGGAACCGATGACGGACTGATGCAGATAACCCGTGACGGTGGCGAAACCTGGACCGACATCACCCCGCGCGGCATTGATGATGGTCTGTTCAATGCCATCGATGCTTCCGCGCACGATCCGGGCACTGCCTACGTTGCATATACCCGTTACAAGTACAACGATCACACCCCTTACATCTACAAAACCACCAACTACGGTGAGCGCTGGACCCAGATCGCTGACGGAATACCGGAAGATACCTTTGTGCGGGTGGTTCGGGAAGATACCGAAAGACCGGGACTGCTGTTTGCCGGTACCGAAACCGGTGTGTTTGTTTCATTCAATGACGGTGATGACTGGCAGCCGCTGAAAAACAATCTGCCGGCTGTTCCGGTCACCGACCTGAAAGTGCATGGCCGCGATCTGGTTCTGTCCACCCAGGGCCGGGCATTCTGGATTCTAGACGATATCTCGCCATTAAGACAAATGGATGAAGACACCAGCGAGGCAGCCGCCCACCTGTTTGCGCCGGAACAGGCCTACATCGTGCGCAGCGGTGGCGGTGGTAATAACGTCGGCTCCAATCCGCCCAACGGCGCTGTGATTTATTACAGCCTGAGCGAGAAACCGGAAGACGATGCGGTACTGAAACTGGAACTGGTGAATGCTGACGGAGATGTGGTCCGCACACTGGCCAGCGACCGGAAAGGCGGTGACAAACTGTCTGCCGATGCCGGCCTGAACCGCGTGGTATGGAATTTATCTGCTGATCATCTGAATACGGTACAGGATGAATTTGTTCTGGCAGCCGGGGGCGGTAAAAACATTGGCGGTCCAACTGTACCTACAGGTACCTATACCGCCCGGTTATCCATGGGCGAAGACAGCATGCAGGAGCAGTCATTGAACGTCGTGATGGACCCACGATTGGATCTTTCACCGTCCGACATCAATGAGTATGAAGCGCTGAAACTGGAACTGTCGACTGCCCTTGACGAGCTGCACGGCAGCATCAAAGCTTTCCGCAGTGTCAGCCAGCAGGCCAAAGCCCGCAAGAAACTGCTGGATAAGGAGGAAAACGAGGCGCTGGTTGAAGCTGCCGATGCGCTAATCAAAGCTACCGAAGACTGGGAAAATACTGTCTTCACCTCCGAATGGGAATCTTTCCAGGATGCCCTCAACTGGCCCAGCACGCTGGACTTCAGTCTGCAATGGCTATATGCCGTAACCGTAGAAAACACCCTGCCCCCGGTAACCCAGGGTATTCGCGACCGGTCCAATGATCTGATGGCTGAATGGCAGCAAGCGAAAGAAGCGCGTGATGCCGTTGTCAGTGGAGAAATTGCTGCATTTAATCAGGCGTTCGCTGATGCCGAGCAGGAAGGGGTTGTGGTGCCGGATTTTGTGGAAGAATGATTTAGGGTAGATAACTGCCGGCTTGGCGTCATTGACTCTGAGCCGGCCAGTTTCTATTTAGATTGAAGGGGCTTGTTCTTGTTTATTGATCTTCCTGATACTATTTTTAGTAATGGCTCAGGGGTTCAGCAATTAAAATGAGATCAACGAAGCTCTTACTCTGGTTCTTTATTGTTATTAGTGCGCTGATATGCATATATTCTGGAACTCAATTGTATAAGCGCAATGCATCATATGAATATATCCACGACATTGAGTATTTCGAGCATGGCGTAGTGCACCAGCTTGACCCTGAAAAAGATCCTGAGTTATTTCAAATTTACAGCAAAGTTTCTAAATTTTCATTTGATGAATTTCATAAATTAAATATGCAATATGTGATCAACTTCTTGTTCGCATTTTTAGTCATGAGCTTATCCATAGTTCAGGTAATTCGTTTAATGAATAGGACAGACTCCATTAATTCATGAAGATCTAACAAGCAACCTATGTGAAGTTCTTTCAATAATGTCTGTATCACTAGTTAGAGAGGATTGAGCTTGAACTAATTTCTCGATATGACCCCACCAAATGCAATGGCTGAATCAATATGGCAAAAGCAATACTTAAAGCTAATCACGGATCACTGAACCTGACAGCCTCATTTAATAAGGAATACCTAGTTAATTTGCGCGTCAATTCTTATGGCTTCAAAGGCGCTGCATCCGATCACGCACCTTCTACATTATTCGATAGGTTTTTGTATGACCTCGAATCATTAGAGAAGCATCGTAGAGGAAAAGCTCTGCTGGAACCGGTAGCATCTGGCTTTCGTCTAATTATTCAAGCAGCAAACAAACTCGGACATATGAAAACAACCGGCTTTGTAAGGTCATATAATCACAGTCTAAACGCAATTCATGTTAACGATTTCCAATTCAGCTTTGAGTTTGAATCTTCTGCACTTAAAGGATTTATCAAAGATGTTCGAAAATGCTGCTAATGATAGAGATCACAAGGACACCCAATTGACCTCCATGCTTGAAAAATATTCAGTAGTACTTAACCAAGATATAATTTGGGGCGATATGGATGCCTTGGGCCATATCAATAATACGGTCTATTTCCGTTACTTCGAAGATGCCCGCCTTGCCTACTTTGAGAAATCCGGCATCAAGCAATATCAGGATAAAACCAATATCGGCCCCATTCTGGCCAACACGGAATGTAACTTCAGATTACCGTTGCAGTATCCGGATAAAATCCACATCGCCGGACGTGCCTCCATTCTCTCCCCGAAGAAATTCAAAATGGATTATCTGGTCGTTAGCGAAAATATGGATGGCATCGCCGCTGAAGGCCACGGGCTGCTGGTTTACTATGATTACAATGCCGGCAAGAGCTGTCAGATTCCAGATTCCATTGTGGCCGCCATCAACAGTTTAGAAGTAAAAGGCTAGAATCTGAACGAATACCTTTCACACAGACTTTACGATTCAAGCTGCCCGGCCGACAACCTTATCAGGTAATACAAATTGCCGGCGTGCTGTAGAAGAATCCAGACGTTCATCGCTGTACCATGACTTCAGGATGCCCCTGTTGAGCAAATCCGGGTTTGCTTCGATAAACGCATCAACATCAGCAACATCCGTGAGTGACTTACGCTCTGCAATCAAACTCATAAAGGCCAGCGTTATCGTGGTGTTGTATTTATCCAATGCCCCGACACTTTCAGCCATCGTCCGGATGGTGGATGCGTACCTGGCGCAGGCATCCAGAAAATCATACTTGTCCAGCATCTCATAGGCGGCCTGGATGTGATCGATATGCCGGAATTCAGCGGCTTCAATCCGCTGTTGTTCAAAGCGTTCCAGCAATGTCTCTTGTATCTCAGCCATGACTATCACCTTCATGTAGTTTGTGACTGTCGGCAGCATTCAGGTCAAGCTCATAAACGTCTTTCAGCTTTTGAATTTTGCTGAGTGTTTTGTCCGAAAACGGTGTTTTGCCTTCGAAGCAATGCAGGGTCATGCCTTCCAGCAGATCGCCCAGCGATAAATCAAGCTGTTCAGCCAGCGCCTTGAGCACCTTTAACAGGCGTTTTTCGATGCGTACGCCCGTTTGTACGCGTTGGATTGCCTTTGTCATGGTTGTTATTTTGGTACATTGGTACATATATGTCAACCATTATTGCTTAATCTAATGGGGCGTAACGCTGTTGATCAGTAAGCCAATCAATAACCTCCTCGTGCAGCCATGCGCTTAGTTCAGTTGCAGGTTGTAGTAAAGTTCACTCGGGAGCAGAGCAAATGGAATTGGAGTGTTGATGAGAACCCAGGGAAAAATAATCAAATGGAATGCGCACAAGGGGTATGGTTTTATCCGGGTTCCACAACAACCCGATGACGTTTTTGTGCATATCTCGGCCTTTCCGCGTGGAAGCACCAAACCCAGGATCGGAGAGCAGATTTCATTTGAAATCCGGAAAGACCGGGATGGAAGAATGCGGGCCGAGAATGTGCAACGCGCAAGCAAATCAATACCTGCACAGCGCCGGTCAAATACCTTCAGATCAGACAACAGATCATCATTGACCTTACCTGTAGTCATCATCCTGATTGTCGTACTGGCTTATTTTGGTTTTAAAGTAATGACGCCTGCTGCAACCACTCTCAAACCATTCTCACCGGCTGATCACCGGCCTGCTGCATCCAACCGTAAGATATTTGTCTGTGATGGACGCACGCACTGCTCACAAATGACCTCCTGCGAGGAAGCACAATTCTTTTTGCGCCACTGCCCCGATACAAAAATGGATGGCAATAATGATGGAGTGCCCTGTGAACAGCAGTGGTGCAATTGATCAGGTAGCTGATAAATCCCACGTTTATCTTCATCCAAAGGTGATGATATCTTTGCCTGTTAATTTCAACAGGCTGTAGTACATTACCTGGAAGTCTTGCTGATATTTAGAATTTAATGGCTGCTACTGGAGAGAAAAAATGCATTCATCAGCCTTATTAGGCCCACCTGCTGTCCTGGTATTGTGGTCATTGGTTATATTGATTTGGATGGTCATCACCCGGTTTAGCGCATTTGCCCGGGAAGGCATTGCTCTTACCACTGCACCCAAAGGCATCCGCTATGCTGATGTCGAATCGAGGATGCCTGCAAGGGTCAATTGGATATCGCATAACCACACGCACCTGATGGAACAGCCGACCATTTTTTATGCGGTGATTGCTGTACTTGCCATTGCCGGTGATAACAGCTCGGTCAACCTGACACTGGCCTGGAGCTATGTCGGGCTACGCATCGTACACAGCCTGTGGCAGACATTGGTTAATGTGGTAATTGTCCGCGTGACCCTTTTTGCGTTATCTACATTTTGTCTTTTAGGGCTTGCCATTAATGCAGTCAGGATAACTGTTCTTTGAATCATGATTGAACGGTTGTTTGTATACGGAACCCTGGCGCCCAACCGCCCCAATGCACATGTACTCGGTGCTGTTGGAGGGTCCTGGGATGAGGCGACTGTTACCGGCAATCTGCATATGGAAGGCTGGGGAGCGGCAATGGGTTACCCGGGTATCGTGCTTGATGATAGTGGCAATCAGGTATCAGGCTTTTTGTTCAGTTCAGCAAATCTGTGCAATTACTGGAATAAACTTGATGAATTTGAAGGTGAAGCCTATCAGCGGATTCTAACCACCGCCACACTCAAAGACGGCAACACAGTTGATGCTTATATTTATGTGCTAAAAAATAAATAACTGAACAATCATATCCCACTTAGCTAATTATGCCCAACCGCTGCGGGCAATGCCGGCAGCGGCTGAAAATAATTTATTTTCAATTATCTGTGAATAAAAACCTATAGTCCAAAAATAGACTGCGGCCTGCCTGATGTAGTGCAGGTTAGGATTTTCTTAAATTGTATTTTCCGCTCCGGATCATATTCCCCGCTGACGGAATATTCTTCACCCACTGTAGGGATACCCTGGTTGGTGCCAAAAATACCGCATCTCACCTGAGTGATGTCACCGGTGGATGTAACGGTCACGGCGCCGATCCCTTCACCGCCGAGAAACGAATCATTCCGGCCGACTACGTTAATATCTTTTGCTGAAAATTCAGGCATAAACTTCTCCTTTCGCCCTTGTTAATGAATTACCCGTTTAATGATGGTAATCAACCCTAAGAAAAAAGGAATTACAGTCAATTACAAAACACCTGCTGTTTCTCCTGAATACCAGTTGCGCGTTTGCTATTATTTTGCACTACAATCCGGCTTCATCATTTTGAGCAACCGTTTACATAATGAAGAAACATGCAGGCCACTTAATATTTTCCCTCCTGATAATCGCAGCGCTTACCAGCTGCGACAGCCCATCTGAACAGCCAGCCGTCACAACACAGGATGCATTTGCAGATCTGCCTGATACCCCGCCTAAGGATGGCATTTGCGCTGGTTGGCAAAAAAGCCTGGCCAAGGGGCGAAGAACAGGTGAAGTTGAGTATTGCCTGCGCGAAAAAGCCATACAAAACCGGCAGGAAGCTGTTGAAGAAGCGAAGCTGTTGCTCACCTGGGAAATTCAGGAGGATAATTATTCCATGCTTAAACCATTGCTGATGGCTTTAAGCAATTATCCGGAACCAGACAGTCTGCGAAGTTATCTGGATTCTCTCGAAGTGTTACCCAATCCTCCCGGTGAATACAGCCGCCTTGATTATGCCCTCACCGCCGCTGACTATATCAGTGAACTGGGCAACATAGTCTGGTTTGATGTTGAGACCGGCATGTTTCCCAATAACCACGACTATCTGCTGGCAGACGCGGCAGCATTAAGCGAATTACGTGACGCTGAATTTACTGAGCAAGCACCCATTGATTATGATGCCGATGATGAGCCTTATCAGCTTAGGGCAACATTCAACGGCCAACACTATACGCAGACTGCAAAAAATTTTGGCGACTGGTATGACCTGCATGCCGTACTGATGCTGCTGAACAGAATGGCGGTTGATCAGTCATTAAACAGCCGCTTTGTTACTTTGCCCACTGGCGATCAGACAGCCATTATCTGGGTTGTGAATGATCAACTGTTGTCACAATTACAAAACGAAGGATTAATTCGTCTTAGCGATGTTGAACTATCGATGCAGACCGGTAAGGCATTTGAGCAGGAAATGCGGGATAAATATGACAATGTGCAGTAGCCGGACAACTTAACGAACACCGCCAAGTTACACCTCCGCCGGCACAGCAACAATCCTGATAATCGATCAGAGCGGAATTAATCGAAACTCATCAAAAACTCATTGACTGCAGACACAAATTTGTCCGGCGTTTCAACAAACGGCAGATGACCACAAGCTTCAATGATTTTAATTTCAGACCCGGGAATCAGCTGATGCAGTTCCCAGGCAGTTTGTGGTGTGATTACCGGATCATAGCGACCATGCAGCACCAGCGCCGGAAAATCAGCGGCAGCAAGTATCCCAGTGTAGTCAAGTTCTGCCATATCAATGCGCAGCGCATTGTTCACTTCTACGTTGTACAGGAAATTATCAATATACTGCATAAAGGCTTCGCCTTTTTGGATATCAACAAACTCCATAGAAGTAAAAACGTTGATATCACGCGCCCGGAAACGTGGCTGTAAATTGCTTCTGGTTTCCCGCCATGTATCTATCCGGTCCGGAAATAATTCGGCCATCACATTTTTGGTGCCGGCAATTGTCGGAGCCATTGAATTGACAAAGATAATACTGTGCACATGTTGCCGGTAATCATCTGCATATCCCATTGCCACCATACCGCCGAATGAGTGACCCAGCAGGTTCAATTGCTCTACCCCAACAGCGGCTCGAACAGCTTCAACATCCTGCACCCACTGTTGCAGACGGGGATCACCGCTTGCCGGGTCGGAATGCGATGTTCCCCGCTGGTCAAAACTGATGACCAGCCGGTTCTCCGCCAACCGTTCAAAACTGCCGCCCGCACGCATGTAGCGATGATCGCTGCCCGGACCACCGGAAACTATTAATATCGGCGTCCTCTCCGGGTTATTTTCACCATAAAGATAATAGGCAATGCGTGTGCCATCTGCACTCTCGGCAAAATGACGCGACCATTGCTCTTCTGCTGACAAAGGCGTTACACCCCAGCAAAAGACAGCTATAGCTAACAAGTATCTTTTCATGAGCAGCTTCCGATTAGTTTTGGCCAGTATAGTGCTGCATAATATTGAATAACAATTATCATTTTTGAATAAGTATCAACAATTATGAATAGCCTAAACTGGGAACGTCTGCGCATCTTCAAAGCCGTGCTTGAAAGTCAAAGCCTGTCTGCTGCAGCACGCCAACTCGGATTAAGCCAGCCGACTGTCAGCCGGCAGATTCGCGCACTCGAAAAAGAGCTGGGTGAGTCTTTGGTCAACACCACACCCGAAGGCATTGTAGTTACCAGGGAAGGATTGCGTCTTGCACCACTGCTGGGTGAGATGATGCAACTGGCTGATCAGATTGGTCACGACCCCACTGCACCTGAAACAACCCCAGTGGTCAGGATCGCCTGTGGCGCATGGGTTGCCGGCCTGATAGCCAGACACTGCACTCAGATCACCGGCTCTCCCGCGGCATGCCAGCTGGAAATCGCTTCAAGTGTGCTGTTTGCAGATATTCCCAGACGCGAAGCCGACATTGCAGTCAGAACCAAACGGCCGGAAACCGGCCGCATGAAAATTCGCCGGCTGGCACATTTCCCCTACGCCGTTTATGGTGCAAAAACCCTGGTGGAAAATCACCCGGGCGCATTCGATGAACGACGATTCACCGACTTCGAATGGGCCATGCTGTTATCGGAGCTGGATCACTTCCCGACATCCAAATGGTTGCGCACCCGCTGCAGTAAAACACCGCTGATTAAGTGCTCATCATCCACCACACTTATCGATGCGGTGAAAAGTGCAGAAGTGCTGGCAATATTACCGGTATTTGTTGGCGGCCATGAACCTCAATTCCAACAGGTCAGCGAGCCATTTGTTCCTGATCGCGGGCAAATCTGGATGGTACTGCCCGAAGATGTAAACCAACGCCCACCCATCAGGCGTGTTGCTGATCAGCTTATTACGCTTTTTGATACACATGGAATTTAAACAGACTTAAAGTAATCCGATATATAAACTCAGGTAATCTGCGACCTGGCTAACAACACCGGCATCTAATCCATAATATAGTGCTTATAACAAAGGACAAAACCTGCTCATGTCTGTATACCGATTACTGCTGACCGCGGCCCTGTTTATTGCTGGGATTTCACCAGCATGTGCAGACTTAGATGAAACAGAAAGCAACCTCAGTGCTTTCGATGCCGAGCTGACCACATTGAGAAAGCAACAGCTGCTGCCGGGCCTGGCAGTAGCCATTATCAAAAATCAGGAACTGCTATGGTCAAAGGGTTATGGCTATGCAGATGATGACCATGAAGTGCCGATTAAACCTGACACACCATTCTGGATTGCCTCGGTGACCAAAACATTTGTTGGCCTGGCATTTTTGCACCTGGAGGCCGAAGGACTGATTGATCTGAATGAAAAAGCTGCCGACACACCTAAATTTGATGGACTGTGTGAGTGGCTGGCCGGCACTGCATTGCCCTTTGGGCATGACTTGAACTGCGAATCACCAATCACTATCCGTCATATATTGCAGCACCAGGTGCAGGGACAACCGGGCGAGCGCTTTGCCTATAATCCGATTATGTACTCCAGATTATCACGCTACCTGGAACACAAACTGGGTGAAGGTGTGGATGCTGTAGAGGGCCGCCATAACTTCTTGGGTCAAACCATCGACCGTACTATCCTGGACCCTGCGGGAATGACCCGAACCATGTCCAGTCAATGGGACCGGTCCAAAGCACTGGCTTACTTCGATATGGCCGAAGGTTTTGGGGTTTCCGACAATGGACAATTAACCAAACGCCCCCGCCCCGGCCGGCATATTCCCGGTGGCGCCGGTGTTGTTTCAACTGTCATGGACCTGGCCAGATATGACATAGCCATCGATACCGGCAAAATTGCACCGGAACCGATCAGAAGCAGATTATTTGACCCGGGCAAACTGAATGACGGATCTATCCCGGTATATGCCTACGGCTGGTACGTTCAGGACTATCAGGGTACCCGGTTGCTCTGGCATTCCGGATGGGACGAGGAAGCAGGCTTTTCAGCCATCTATCTTAAAGTGCCGGAGCACAAAATCACCCTGATAATGCTGGCCAATGGTGAAGGCTTATGGTGGGGGAATCCATTGGATGGAGCTGAAATTCACAAATCAGTCTTTGTCCAGACATTCTTCCGTCATTTTCTAAACCAACAGTTCAACCCGGAATAGTCAATGCCCAGAAGACTCACCCAGACTCAATCCGGAACACATCAGGCGTTAATCAATACATCATATGAAAGTAAGGTTGTCAGCTGGCTGATGCAGGACGGCTGGCAGGTGTTTTTACCGATTCTGGATCATGGTCACCAGACCGATATTCTGATTTCAGACGGTCCCAATTATTTTCGTATTCAAGTCAAAACCGTAGAAGCCACCGGCGAAAGTCACGTTGTTGAGAACCGCTGGAAAAACAGCAATGTTGATGTGGTCATCTACTTTGCCCGGAATTCCAACTGGGGAATGATTGCCCCGGCGTTCACCGAAAAAAAACGGCGGCTCAATCATCCTGGACATAGAAAGTTTGAACAGAACAAAAAGGATTTTCTTCGCGAGTTCCATCAACTCTAAAGCTAATCTTGAGGGGTTACTGAAGTCACGCCCGGTATATCTGATCAAATATAAAGTGATGGCACTGCTTATTCACTTGATTGGTATTGTGGCTGCAGGCAGGTCAGCACCTGATCCCATAATCTGGTGAGTGACAGCAAATAATCCGGCTGTTGCTCAGCCGGTCTTTCACAACTTTGGATGGTATTCATCATTTTATAGATAAGATTCAGATTGGCCTGGTCGCGCTGCATCTGCAGCGTGCTTAGATTGTAATTGCTCAAATCTATCGGCAGATAACAGCTCCAGGCATCTTGCGGCATGCTGGTAATGGTTGGGTACCACAACACTGGGCCGGTGGTTTCCGCCAGCAGCAGGTTACCGTGCTGGAAGCATGCTGAGATCCTGTGGTTAAGCAAAGTGGCCGAACCATCATCTCTGGGAGACGAGTAATTCTGTACCAGCAAATGCGCCATAAACGGCCCGGACCTTAAACCAAGCATTTCAAAGGCTGCAGGTTGCTGCTGATCCGCTGGCCTTAGCGGTATTACTTCAAAATGATCCAGCCTGTTCCAGATACGCCCGATAACATCCAGTGCTGAGTAAATGGTACGGAGGTTTACGTCGATGGAAAGATGCATTAATGGATACTGAGCGGCAGCCTGCGAAAGCGAATTCAAGAATAAGCCCGGCGCCTGCAAATCGGCAAAATGTGCATTGATAAACAACTGCCGCGGCGGGTTTTGGGCATCAGCAATCTCCAGCAGCCTGCAGGCCTGAGCCTCACCGAGCGGATGTTCAATGATGACGTGCAGTCCCATTTGCATTAATTCAGCAGCCAGTTGTTGACCGACAGTGCCGGCCACTGCAACACAGGCAATATCAAAATTGCCGGGGTCCAGCTGGTCCAGCGCGGTATAGTGATCCACCGAGTGCTGCCTGGCATATTCCCGTGAGCGGCGGCTGCCGGTAGATAAAATGCCACCGAGCTTGACTCCACTGGTGGCCAGGGCTAATGCCCTGATATAAGTTGCGCCATAATTGGTGCCGCATACCAATATTTTCATATCAGTCCCCCTGTAAATTTCTGCTTCAAAAAATTACCGCATCAAATCAGGCAATCGGATGAGGCTGGCTGTTTGGAGGCCGTCCCTGCAACAGTTTTCTCAGGCGCGGATTGTCTACCCGTTTGAACTGCTCCCCGAAATGAATCGGTTGAATGTGCGGCCCAACCGCTCTGACCACCGTGAACGGACTCAGCTGCATATCCGGTGATGTAACATCAACCACAGCAACCTGCAGCCCGGCATTCTCCAGGCATTGCCTTAAATCCTGAATATTTTTGATGTCGGCACCTTGCCAGTCTTTGGCCAGAATTGCCTGATTCTCCGGTTGCCGCATAAAATCAAAATGCTGCTGCTTGTCTTTGGCAAAATAGTATTTGGCATGATCTTCCAGGCTTTGGACCTGCTGCACATGACGTGGCCAGCCATGCTGATTGGTCATCAGGCTGCGCAGATATGGCAGCACATGACCCTGCTCCAATATAGCCTTGTGCAGTGCAACCTGTATTTCCGCATGGGTTGCCAGTGAGACCGAGGTGGCCGGATTGTGAATTCCATCACCAAAACCCAGGCAGACCACGGTGGGAATGCCGGTACCCATATCCAACAGATACAATTCCAGCGATACACCATGTCCGGTAATATTTTCAATGACATCCAGGATGCCGGTATCTGTCACTGAAGCCATGCTCAGCCGCTGACCGGGCAGCTGTGCATACCAGGTCAGCATCATTGCATCTCTTTCAATCAGTTCATAAGTTGCCCGCATGGCTGCATCATCAAATCCCTGACCTGCCGCCAGTCCATTGGAAGAGGCCTGGCTGAACAGCTCCTGCCTGGAGCAGTCAAAATTGAAATACGTGACCAGTGAAGGTACCCACACCGGCCTGTCAGTTCCAAGCCAAACGCCCTTGGCCCAATGGATTTTCTGTTTTTTATTCCATGCTGAAAAAAGGAAATTAGGATCACGGTACTGTGCTTTGGAATACAACACCAGATCATCTGGATCGATGAACTCACCTGTTAACCCATCAATACCGCTATACAGCATTTGCTGTTTACGGTAGCGGGCCGCTGAATAGCGTTCCAGGGCCTCTCCAACGGCACCGATATGCGCTGATATTTCATCAAGGCCTTTACCTGCACCAACCTGGCCCATGGTGCGCATGTCAAACTTGCCCTCAGTAAAAGCCGATACATAGGCTGAGGCCGTTACCGGTAATGCAGGTAATTGGCTGTTATGCCCTGTCAGAGTTTTGATAACGCCGAATTTATCATCTACCCATCCGGTAAATAATTCTCGCACCATTTTTACCGAATTAACCAGATTCAACGGATTAATCACCTGTCCGGCAGATACATCGGCAACCGCACTCATTGCCGCGAACTGTTGATTGGACTGACTGGATGTATCTGCCCAATCCGGCAGAAACGCATTTTTATTGCGCAGATTTTCCGGTCCGCCGCAAACCTCACACCACGGCATCGGGATGATTTTATGCCGGGTGCTTTCACCTTTGATCAAATGATGCACCTGCACTGTGCTGCACAATTCGGAATCAGCAAAGCCGGTCAGAATTTTAATGGCTTCCATTGCCAGGTGACTTCCGGCTACAGATGCCAGCGGCGCCAGCAGGGATCGCGCCCGGCTGTCACGGTCTGCACTAAGACTATGGCTGTCGATATCATGCGCTGCTGTGGGTGTATCGGCATTACCCAGCTGTCGCAGCCGCAAACAGTTCCAGCAGGCTGACTCACCCGGTGTCACCAATGGCCCAACCCAGCTTTCCACACCATCCAGTGAACCATATAAAGCGGTCAGCTCATGTTCCTGGATATAGTCAGCAGTGGCTTTCAGTCGAAACTGCTCATCATTGGCCAGCGCGATTACCACCAGGTCCCATTGATCATCTGCAACCTTCAATCCTGCTTCATCATCAATTTCCAGTGCTTCACTACTGACCCTGCACCAGGGAGATTCAGCATTGATCGACTGCTGATAAGCCAGGGCACGAGGCTGCCCCAATTGTTCAGAAGTTAACGTGCGAATGCACAGCAGGTCTTCTTCATTCAGCTGTCCGCTGTCCAGTAGATGCAGGTAACCCACGCCCGTCCGCGCCAGCTCTGCAGCAATATTCATGCTCCACGGTTCCAGGCCGATTATCAATACCTTCTTATCACCCAGACTACCGGAGTCATCCTGTTGCACACCATAGGCTTTCAGAAATCGTTCCTGTGCCTGCCAATATGGCATGCTGGATGCATTTTCTGTCAGCAGCTGCTCTTCAACCAGCCCTTTACTGATCAGCAGATTCAGCAACTTGCCAATGCTCTGACTGCCATATTCCGGCAACTGTCTGCATATTTCCTCACTGGTATGCTGTCCCTGCAAAAGCGGTAAGACTTTATCAATAAACGCAGTGATATCTTTCCCATGCAACTGGAACGTTCCCAAGTCCGACTGCAGCAAAATACCGTGTTCGTTTTTCGTCAGAGAAGCAGCTGGCGTTAATTTCAATTTGTTCATGTCAGATCCATTGGCTATGTAACCTTAATCTTTAATTGCGACCCAGCAAAGCTGGATCGCAATTGGCTATTTCGTGCTGAAGTTAATCTTCACCACCCCCTTCATCGCCATCCGGGGAAGCACCAGCCTGACTGAGTGCACAGAAAACAACCGGCGGATAACATTGTGCGCACAGGCATGTAACCGGCGGGCTGCATTGGGCACACAAAGTTGTGACCGGTGGTCCGCACTGCGCACAAAGTGTCGTTACCGGTGGG
Source organism: Wenzhouxiangellaceae bacterium (assembly GCA_028289455.1). Lineage (GTDB taxonomy): Bacteria > Pseudomonadota > Gammaproteobacteria > Xanthomonadales > Wenzhouxiangellaceae > JAJFKX01. The sequence continues at coordinate 28,071 of JANQPN010000075.1, read as the reverse complement.
CAACACAAAGCACACTGAGGCGCTGGTCCGCATTGGACACATAATGGTGTTGGTCCGCACTGAACACAGTGATAAACCGGCCCGGTACACTGCGGCGCAGGCCCGGCAGCACAGAAGTTCACTATGCAGGGCTGACAGGCAGTACACGGCTGACATGGCGTACACGGAGTGCATGGAGTACACGGAGTACATGCAGTACATGGCGTACATGGAGTACAAGGCACACACGGCTGGCATGGTGTACAGAATGACACCACACATGGCTGACATGGCGTGCACTGTGGTGCCGGCTGTGCGGCATCATCAGAATCACTGGCCTCACACTGCACACATTCGGCGCAATCTGTCACCGGACCGGTTGAGCAGGTAACACAAAGCGTTACGATGCACGGCCAGCAATAACAGCAAACCGCACATTTGATGACCGGGCCGTGCCCGCCTTCCAATGCGGAGGTTCGATGTTCCAGCTCTTCAACTTTTGAACTTAGTTGAGTCACCTCAACTTCAAGATCTTTTAAGCTCATAGAAATTCCCTCTTTTCGATTAAGTGCGCCTGCGCGGCTCAGCGCGATGGTTACTACCAAAGCTGAACCCATAGCAGGGCACTCCAATAAGCTAATGATTGAAATATCTGATTTTGGTGTTGGCTACCCTCCCCTTTTATCGCCCCTGAAGGTCCATAAAAGCACAATTGAACAATGCTTGAAACTGACCTTGTATATATGACGGGTAAAGCCGGCTTATACTGGTTTTGCCGATCTGACCTGCAGTTTTCTATCAATTATTTTTGGCTGAATCAATGGACAAGCCAACCTGCAGTAACCTGCATAATAATTGTTTTGCTGCAATAGAAATTTCTGAACCCGCCTTTTTGAATACCATAGCAATATGCCGGAAAGCCGTCAATCAAAGACGTTAATTCGCGAAGCACGCAGGCTTTGCTGACATGACAGTATTAGACTTGCATATCTACGTTTGAATTCGTACCATTTGCTGGCATAGCTTAACTTAATGATTTATGGTGCAAATATGAAAAAACCACTTCGCATCCATGCCATTATTTTTCTGGTTTTATCTTTCTGCCTGATACAAACCGGACAATCTCAAATCAATATTACTCAGGTCTATGATCTGACTGCGGTTGATATAACCAATGCTCAGGACGGCAGCAACAGGCTGTTTTTTGTGACGATACCTGGCGTTATCCGGATAGCACAGAACGGGGTTCTGTTGGAACAGCCGTTCCTGGATATCCGCAACAGGGTAGGCTTTCTGCAAGAGGAGCAGGGCCTGCTTAGTATGGTGTTTCCACCGGGTTTTGGAAATAAAACTCATTTCTATGTTTATTACACCAATACGATGGGCAACTCTGTCATATCCAGGTTCCAGATATCTGCAGACCCCAATGTCGCACTGGTCGAATCCGAGGAAATAATCCTGGGTGCTTTTCAACCGTTTGCCAACCATAACGGCGGCCGGCTCCAGTTTGGGCCGGACGGCATGTTGTATTTCGGCTTTGGTGATGGCGGCGGAGGTAACGATCCGGAAGAAAACGGCCAGGATTTAACCACCCTGCTGGGCAAAATAATCCGTATTGATGTCGAATCTGGAGAGCAACCTTATGGTATTCCCGATGACAACCCGTTTGTTGGCGTCAGCAGCGCCCGTGACGAAATCTGGGCACTGGGTCTACGCAATCCGTTCCGAATGGCTTTTGATAAACAAACCGGTGATTTATATATTGCCGATGTTGGTCAGGCCAGCCTGGAGGAAGTGAACTTCCAGCCCGCCAGTTCATCAGGTGGCGAAAACTACGGCTGGAATCTGGCTGAAGGAACAACTTGTATTACCGCGCCCTGTACCGGACTGGTACCCCCGGCTTTCGAATACACACACAGTGAGGGCTGCTCGATTACCGGAGGTGAAGTCTATCGCGGAGAAGATTATCCGGATTTTGAAGGCGTGTATTTCTTCGGTGATTTCTGTTTCGGCACCATCTGGGGTATCCGTCAGCAGAATGGTGTTTTCTCGGTTGCAGAAATGGCCGACACCTCACTGCAGATAATCACATTTGGACAGGATGAACTGGGTAACATCTACATAGGCGCATTTGGCGGCACCTATATCATGAGCGATGGCCCACCGGCTGAGGGCAGTTTCCCGTTATCCGGGCACATGAGCGGTTCCTGGGTGGGGGATGGATTGAATAATCAGGGTCTGCTGATCAATGTTGGTGAAACCGCCAACGGCCAGCCGTTTCTGGGGGCAGCCTGGTTCCTGTTTTTAAACGGTCAGCCTTTCTGGATAACCGGTAATGCATTCTTCGAATACGGCACCAGCACCATCACTTTCCCGATGCGCAGAGCTGAAGGCCTGGAGTTTTTAAACCCGAATGGTGCCAGTGCCACCCGAACAGAGATAGGTACATTCACACTGCGCGCACTTGAGTGCAACAGGATCGAAGTTGATTACAACTTCCCGGATTTTGGCACTGGTGTTTTGGAAATGGACAGGCTGGTGGCCATTCAGGGAGCTGAATGCGATTGAACGCCCACTAAGTACAAATTGACAGGCTAAAACAAAACTCCCAGTCGATTGTCCGCTGCAACCACATTGCCGTCGATATCACGCAATGGTTGCGGCGGACATTGCTTTTGGGTGATTCCACTTACCACCAGCATAACGATGATGCTGACTGCCAACCCTAGAAGATCACCCTGCCCCTGTGGCCACAACAGCCAGCATAACCACCACACCAGCAACCCTGAGAGCATTGCAGCCTGGGCGCCGTAACGGTTGGATTTCCGCCACCAGATACCCAGTATGAATGGACCGGTTATTGCCGTTAAAATCAGCGTATTGGCATTGACAATAATGTCGTAAACCGCTTGTGCCTTCAGCGCTACCAGTGTGGCCACAACGGCCAGAATTGGAATTGCGATACGGAAGGCCTTTAAACGGCGCTGTTCACTGATATCTGTTCCCCATTTTTGCCGGTCAACCCATGGCAGGAGATTGGTGACCGTTACAGTTGATGCCGCCAGCAAAGCGCTATCGGCACTGCTCATAATGGCAGCCAGTAAAGCGCCCACGAATATTGCCATCGCTACCGGATGCAGATGCTGCTGTGCCAATAGCGGTATCACCTGCTCGGTATCGCTTAAGCCGGGCATGGTCACCATTGCGACCAAACCCAGGGTTATCGGAATCAGTCCAATCAACAGGTAGCCGATACCCGCCAGATAAAAGCTGTTCTGCGCCACTCGCTCATTTTTTGCACTCAGTGCCCGCTGCATCAAAGTCTGCCCAGCCACATCGCCAATGGCAATAATCAGCCATGCTCTCAGGTAATCCATCCATACTGCCGGTGTATGTTCCACTGGAATCAACCGGAAGCTATGCTCCGGCAACTGCGCCAGCAAGGCTGCTTTGTCAGGAATATCCAGCCAAACCAGTAGAGCCAGCAAAATCAGACCCACAACAATTACACCGATTTGTACAAAATCGGTCAGTGCGACTGCCCACATTCCACCCATCATTGTGTAGGCCAGAACAATCACTGTCCCTGCCATGATGCCAATTTCCAGCCTTATCCCGGTCAGGGTTTCTAAAACAATGCCAAAAGCCACCAGTAATCCGCTGGCCCATCCAAGACAGGAAGACAAAATCGCCAGAGCAGCTATCAGACTGGCATAACGGCCGTACTTCTGTTCAAAAAACTGAATCACCGTGATCAGCCTCATCCGCCGGAAAATCCGTACAAAAAACAGCCCAACCACGAAAAAACATAATGCTGCACCAAACGGGTCCGCTATGGTAGCAATGTACCCTCCTTCATAAGAAGCTCCTGCAGCCCCTAATATGGTGCCGCCGCCAATCCAGGTTGCCATCAGTGTGGCGGTGCTCAGCCACAGCGGCAGACTGCGCCCGGCCACTGCAAAATCATCACCGGATACTGTTCTGCGGCTGGCATAAAAACCCACGCAAAGCATGGCAATCAAATAAACGGAAACACCAACAAGAATGATGTGCTGACTTTGCATGTAAATACGGGCCGGGTTCTAGTTATAGCTAAAGTGTCAAACCCGGCATATTTTGAAGTGTTGTTATTGGATTGACAATTAAACCGCTGTCACCGGCGCATCGTGCTTTCCCCTTGGGCCATGCATACTATGGTTATTCGGCTGTGCGTTATTTCATTTCAGGGCCTGCATCAACCGTTTTTACACCATTTCAGCTTGTCCGGCATCCATTACATGGCTTGTTGCCGTATGCGACACATTGAGTTCTTGTAAAATAGTCTGTTTTATTATTGAGGATCAACCATATGCGTCAGCTAACCACTGTTCTGTTCAGCATGATCCTGCTGGCCTTATTGGCCGCATGCGGGAACCAGGGAAATGAAACTGCCACGGCTGAAAACAACACCAGCCAGGAAACGCCTGTCAGCTCATCTTTTGAAGATCCAAACGATGGTCAAGATGAAGCAAGCTCAAACACTTTACTGGCAGAGTGGACCGGCCCGTACGGCGGTGTACCGGCATTCGACAAAATGAACCTGGATGACTTGCGTGGTGCACTGGAAACCGGCATGGCCGGCAACCTGGAAGAAATTGATGCGATTGCCAATAACCCATCACCGGCCAACTGGGATAACACCATCGTTGCTTTGGAACGCGCCGGTGAAGATCTGGGCCGGGTATTCACTTACTGGAGCATCTGGTCCGGCAATATGTCAACGCCTGAATTCCGTGAAATTCAGCGTGAAATGTCGCCGCTGCTATCCGAATTCAATTCCAAAATCACCCAAAACGAGAAACTGTTTGAGCGTGTCAAAACCGTTTACGAAAGTGACGAGTTGAAAAACCGGCCTGCCGATGAGCAGCGTCTGGCACGCCTGATATACGATGGTTTTGCCCGTAACGGCGCCACTTTGGATGAAGCAGGCAAAGCCCGTTATGCCGAAATCAATCAACGCCTTGCCGAGCTGTATACCGAGTTTAGCAATAACGTATTATCCGATGAAGAAGGCTATGTCCTGTTCCTGACTGAAGAGCAGACCGGTGGCCTGCCTGCATCAGTTAAGGCTGCTGCGGCATCTGCAGCTACCGAGCGTGAACGTGAAGGCGAATTTGCCATTACCAATACCCGTTCATCTATGGATCCGTTCCTGACTTACTCAACCGAACGCGACTTACGTGAACAGGTCTGGAACAACTACTATGGCCGTGGCGATAACGGCGATGATCATGACAACAATGCCATTATTGCTGAAATCCTGAAGCTGAGAGATGAACGCGTCGGCCTGCTGGGCTATGACAACTATGCCCAATGGCGCCTGGAAGACCGGATGGCCAGCAACCCGGAAAATGCCTTGGAACTAATGGAAGCAGTATGGCCTGCTGCCATTGCCCGGGTAGAGGAAGAAGTGGCCGACATGCAGGCGATTGCTGACGAAGAAGGCGCTGATATAACCATTGCCCCCTGGGATTACCGTTTCTATGCAGAAAAGGTTCGTCAGGCCAAATATGACCTGGATTCTGATGAGGTGAAGCAATACTTGCAGCTGGACAAACTGCGGGATGCCATGTTTTACGTTGCCGGCGAGTTGTTTAACTTCAACTTCACGCCGGTACCGGAGGGCTCTGTGCCGGTATTCCACCCTGACGTAAAAGTATGGGAAGTAACCAACAAAGATACCGGTGACCACATCGGTCTGTGGTACCTGGATCCGTTTGCACGTACCGGCAAACGCTCCGGCGCCTGGGCCAGCAGCTACCGTACCCACACCACTTTTGACGGCAAAGAAACCGTTCTGTCCTCCAATAATTCCAACTTCATCAAAGGACCACCGGGCGAGCCGGTGCTGATTTCATGGAACGATGCGGAAACCTATTTCCATGAATTCGGCCATGCTCTGCATTCGCTGTCGTCCAATGTGAAATACCCCACGCTCAATGGTGGCGTGCGTGATTACACTGAATTTCAGTCACAACTGCTGGAGCGCTGGCTGACCACAGACGCAGTGATTGATAATTACCTGGTACACCATGAAACCGGCGAACCGATCCCGGCTGATCTGGTAGCCAAGATCAAAGCAGCAGCCACTTTCAACGAAGGTTTTGCCACTACCGAATACCTGGCCTCTGCACTGGTTGATATGTATCTGCACACAGCAGAAGACGTCAGCAATATCGACCCTGACCAGTTTGAGCGCGAAACTCTGGCCTCGCTGAACATGCCTGAGGAAATCGTGATGCGCCACCGCACACCGCATTTCGGGCATATCTTTTCCGGTGAGGGATATTCTGCCGGCTATTACGGTTATTTATGGGCTGAAGTTCTAACTTCTGATGCTGCAGAAGCTTTTGCTGAAGCACCCGGCGGATTTTACGACGCTGAATTAGCCGACAAGCTGGTCGATCACCTGTTTGCCGTTAGAAATGCAGTTGATCCTGCAGATGCCTATCGCGCATTCCGAGGACGCGATGCCGGCGTCGGCGCACTGATGCGCGATCGTGGATTCCCAGTACCTGCAGGAACCGAATAGCCAATACTGGAATATCTGATATTCCCGTTGTGTTTTCAACGGGAATACAACTTCCCCTGTTTCAGGCTGCCGCTCTGCGGCGGTCTGACTATTAAGGATAAATTACCTGAGCGGGTTTAGCCGATACCGATATTATCGACCTGACCCAAAGTGGCAGACCGCATCCAGCGACTTAGACTGTCACCAGAATCAAGTATGCCTGATAGATCATCATTGCCAGCCGCATGGATCGCGTTTTTGCCCGTATTAATGTCAAAGCCCACCCATTGAACGTCGGCATGGTTGCCGTCGACATCGACATTATTCCCGGCTACGCATTGCAACAAACCTCTACTGCTGAAATTACGCAGGTCAAGGCGATACGCGGTAAAGCCGGCCAAACAATCCAGCCGCTGTGAGGTGGGCTGGAATATACAGTCGCGGCTAAACCCGCACAGGTTCACATCAAAACCCGGAACTTTTACCCTGCCCGTATGCGCCAGCGTTGAATTGTCCAGGTTGTTGAGTTGAGTAATAGATCCCCAGAATTGGTATAGACTCGGCCCTGTCAGACCGGATGGGTGAGTGTCTGATGAGTGCAACCCATAACTGCAGAAATCTGCTGTCCACAGATCATCACCCTCCTGAGTTACGGCCTGCATTCGGTGGCAGTCAGCCACCATCAGATTAACCCCCTGAAAACTCTTGGTCAAAATACCGGGCGCACGATACTGTTGTCCCATTACAGCCAACTGCAACAGGGCAGCAGCCAAGACAACAATAACTTTAACACCAGACATTTTCATTTCAACCAACCTCCTTGTAAGTGAAATGCTTCAGGCTGCCGGACATCTTGTCCGGCTTTTTCGGCAGTATTAACTACAGAGGGTGAATATTCTGTATATTTTTTTCAACAATTTCAAATTAGTCGGTTTCAATTTCAATTACCCGTTTTATTTAATCGTTTCTTTACATACTTATTACTCAAAATTACGAATATCAACCTGCTTGATACAGTTATTTCAGGCACGCTTAAGTACTCATTTACCTTCTATCCACCATCCACATGTTTATCAGGGTTGTTCAACGGCTGGAATGTTATACACTGCACGATTAGCTGATAAAACCATCAGGAGAAAAACGTGTCAACGGTTATCTCTGTTAAAAACCTCAGCAAAGTTTATGCTTCCGGCTTCAAAGCGCTGAATCAGGTCAATCTGGACATCAAACAGGGGGAGATATTTGCTTTGCTGGGCCCCAACGGCGCGGGCAAAACCACTTTGATTAGTATTATATGTGGCATCGTTAACCCCGGCGAAGGGGAAGTCCTTGCTGATGGCCATCATATTGTCAATGACTATCGTGCTGCACGTTCCAAGATCGGCCTGGTTCCGCAGGAGTTGTCCACTGATGCTTTTGAAAGCGTATGGGCGACAGTTAACTTCAGCCGTGGGTTGTTCGGCAAACCGGCCAATCCTGCCTACATTGAAAAATTACTGTGTGATTTATCACTGTGGGACAAAAAAGATAACAAAATCATGGCACTGTCTGGCGGCATGAAGCGGCGGGTAATGATCGCCAAAGCATTGTCACACGAACCCCGCATTCTGTTCCTTGATGAACCAACCGCCGGCGTCGATGTGGAACTGCGTCGTGATATGTGGGAAATGGTCCGTGGCTTACGCGCCCGCGGCGTCACCATTATTCTTACCACCCACTACATTGAAGAAGCAGAAGAAATGGCCGACAGGATCGGCGTTATCAACAAGGGCGAACTTATCCTGGTGGAAGACAAGCATGTGTTGATGGAACAGTTGGGTAAAAAGCAGTTGATTCTGCATCTGCAATCACCGTTACAGCAGCTTCCTACAGAACTGGACGATCACCTTCTGGAGCTGTCAACGGATGGACATCAGCTGATTTACACCTATGACACTCAGGCCGAACGCACCGGCATAGCAGGTCTGCTGCGTCAGCTGAATTCACTTGGCATCGATTACAAAGACCTGAATTCCAGCCAAAGCTCTCTGGAGGATATCTTCGTCAATCTGGTGAGGGATAAAACATGAATATTCATGGTATACGGGCCATTTACCGTTTTGAAATGGCACGCACCGGCCGCACACTGATGCAGAGTATTGCATCACCAGTGCTGTCAACTTCACTCTACTTTGTTGTTTTCGGTGCCGCCATCGGTTCCCGGATTGGCGAAATCGATGGGATTGCCTACGGTGCTTTCATTATCCCCGGACTGATCATGTTATCGCTGCTCAACGAGAGTATCTCCAATGCCTCATTCGGCATATACATGCCCCGTTTTTCCGGCACCATTTATGAGGTGTTGTCCGCACCTGTTTCATACGTTGAAATTGTTCTTGGCTACGTCGGCGCGGCCGCCACTAAATCGATTATTCTGGGGATACTGATACTGATTACGGCGCGTTTTTTCGTACCCTATACCATTGAACACCCGTTCTGGATGTTTGGCTTTCTGGTGCTGACCGCCCTGACCTTCAGTATGTTCGGCTTTATCATCGGGGTGTGGGCAGATGGCTTTGAAAAACTGCAGATCATTCCAATGATGGTGGTCACACCGCTGACTTTTCTGGGCGGCAGTTTCTATTCAATCAGCATGCTGCCGCCGATCTGGCAGAAAATTACCTTATTCAACCCGGTTGTCTATCTTATCAGTGGGTTTCGCTGGAGCTTTTACGGTGTCAGTGATGTCAATGTAGCCGTCAGCGCCGGCGTCACCTTCGGCTTTTTGATTGTCTGTATGTTAATCGTAAGGTGGATTTTCAAAACCGGTTACCGGCTGAAAAACTAGCCAGCATGTCCTGGTCTTACAGCGCTGCAGGCCGAATTATCATTAATACGATGACCTGATCTGGCAATCTGCACAAAACGATTAATTTACTACCCAGATATTCCGGTAAAACCGGCTACTGTGATGTTTAACCCAAAGTGGCGCCTGATCAGCCGTTATCACTGGCGCTTAAACATACTGATGTTGTAAAACCTGTAGAACATCTCTTTAGTGTTAAGCGCAGATAATTCACTGATGTACAAAACAAGACTGATCAAACCTAAATTACGTCATTGGCTGGCAGTTATCTGCATCTCCTTATGCACCTTGCTGTCGAATGCATACGCCCAGGCAGACACATCACTGCGTTTTCAGGTTTTCAGCCACTGGTTTGTGGCCGGTTATAACCGCCTGGAAATTCCACAGCTGGTGCTGTCCTACAGCGAAAACCTTCAGCAGATTCCTGATGCTGAGGCATTGGAAGCACAACAGACATTTTTCACCACTGCCAGAAGCCGGCTGGATGAAATCACAATGGATCATTTGTCTGATCAGCAAAAAGTTGACTACCAGGTAGCCGACTTTGAAATCAGGCTTAATCAGGAACGCCTGCGGCTCAGCCGTTCATTACAGGGTAATAGCCCACCAGCGGAGCACACATCCGGAATCTTTCATATTACTGATGGCAAGCAATGGTATGCATATTTTTTAAACCGCTGGCTGGGTGCAGAGGTTGACCCTGAAGACATATTTGAATTTGGCCTGCAGCAGATAGACCGGGCCAAGCAGAATATTGAACAGCTGCAAGCGTCACTTAACCTTTCCGACCAACAGTTTGCACAACGGCTGTCAGATGCCGAATTCTTCACCAGTGATCAGGCTGAGGTCCAGGCCGGGTTTGAAGCAATCGATACAACCGTCAGTGAAAACCTGTCCAGCCAGTTTTTTGTTTACCCTGATATTCCCAAAGTGCAAATTGAACGTGGCAATAACCCGGCATTGGCACAGGTACCCGGCTACTACGATGGCCGAACGTTTTATTTCAACTTATTCGACAACCCATACAATAAACGGGCAAGCGATTGGTTGTACCTGCATGAAGCCGTTCCAGGTCACCATTTTCAAAATCACATCGAACAGGCACAGGACCATTCACCCCTAAGGCAACTGGTGCGCTATTTTGGTTTCAGTGAAGGCTGGGCCGCATATGTTGAGTCCCTGGGTCAGCCACTGGGTCTATATACAACACCCTATTCTCAGCTGGGCAGATGGGAATGGGACATCGTTCGGTCTGTAAGGGTGTCGTTGGATGTAGGTATTAATTACCATGGGTGGTCTGATGAAAAGGCTTTAACCTTCTGGCAAGAACACATTATCGGCCGCGATGATATCGGCCGACGGGAAATCCAGCGCATGCGCCGCTGGCCTGCTCAGGTGATCACGTATAAATATGGCGCTGTCCAGATAGAAAACTGGAAAAGCCGTCTGTTGCTGGAAAACCCGGCAACTTTCAGTGTACTTCGATTTCATGATTATCTGCTGACCAACGGGCCCTTGCCATTCGGCATATTGAAGGACCTGGTATTAGCCAGTGACAGCGGAATCTGCACGCCTGCTGCGGGTTCAGAACTGGCTAACAAAAAATAAAACGAATTTTTTCGTAACTAATCTACTGATACGGAGTGCCGGAAAAACACGGCATGTCATTGGTTTTAAATCACTTATCACGTTTGTCATACCGCTAAAAACGGCGTAAGCTGTAGCTGAGCGGCGCGGTAATCAGTAGATGATCAAGCGCCCCGGATAAATGTACGCACGGGAGGCAGAGTTTATGAAACCAGCCATTTATAAGTCCCTACTCGTCAGCATTGGTCTTGTGTTTGCTCTTACCGCATGCCAACAGGACTCACAACCACCCGCTTCCGACCCACCCGCTGACAACCAGTCAACCACCAGCAACCAACCAACTGAATCAGAACCTGAAACACAGCAAGCCTGTAGTTTGACCATGGGTTTTGATTCATGGGAGCCGTATCATTTTGAAGCCGCTGACAATGTCATCCGTGGAGTTGACGTTGAACTGGTGGAAGCAATGGCGGCTGAATCAGGCTGTACTGTCGATTTTGTCGAAGGCCAATGGATCAGCCTGTTACCGATGCTTAAGGAAGGCGAAATCGACCTGCTGGCCGGCGCCACTCCGATTGCCGAACGGGAAAGCTATGCCTGGTTCTCGATCCCCTATCGCGCCGAACAGTTCGAACTTTACATTGCAACTGAAGCAGATCTGCCGGCCCAGGAGTTTGCCAGCCTGCTGAGTGAGGGTTTTCGCATTGGCCTGACTGATGGGTATATCTATGGTGAGCCGATCAGCAGTGCCCAGAATGACGCCACCTATGCCGATCAGTTCGTCTACGCCTCATTGGCAGAAATCAACTTTACCAATCTGGCAGATGGCCGCATTGATGGGTTCATGGAAGATCCGTTTGTCACTGCCGCCATTATTCGCCGGCAGGGATGGCATGATCAGGTGCGCGCCACCGGTGTTATGATTTCGAATATGCCGGTCAGTCTGATGTTCAGTAAGGCCACCGTTTCAGAAGAGCAGCTGGGTGCTTTTAACGATGCACTTGCAGGCCTTAAACTGAGCGGAAAGGATCAGGAAATCTTTAAACGCTACCTGGGAACTGACCGGTAGCTTTCGCTATTATTGAAGCCGGTCTCCGGCTTCAACACATTCAGCATGATGGGGCTTGATGCGGTTGTACCACATCAGTCGATACTGAAGTTATACCTGGTTCTGTTGATGTCACGCCGGAATCACCATGTCCACACAACTTTTCCAACCAGATCAGTTTTGGCAATTACCCCCCAGTGGCGGCTATCGCTGGAATTATCCCGATTATCACCCATCACAAAATAGCTGTTTTCCGGAACGACCAGCCTGAACGGAGGACCGGCAGAACGGGCATTGTGAATCACAATTTGATAGGTTTTATCATCCAGCCGTTCCTGAAAAACATCCAGCATTTGGCCGGTTGTTACTGCATCTTTTTCAACGGGCGAACCGTTGATGAAGAGCTGCTTATTCTCATACACGATAGTATCGCCCGGCAGCCCGATTATTCTTTTGACAAACATCACCTGCCTGTCCGCAGGGTAATCAAAAACAAATATGTCTCCGCGCTCAGGCTCCCTTATCGCAGCTGAATTGGATTTATATACTGAGAATCCAAAGGTGCCATAGTTACCATATGGCCATTTTTGTATCAGCAAATGATCCCCGACCTCCAAGCCAGGCAACATGCTGCCTGCAGGTATTCTGAAAGGCTCATAAAAAAATGATCGAACTGTGAATATAGTTATCAGCAAAACAGCGGGCAAACCCACCAGGGCCTGCCTGCGGCTATACCACGGTCGAGTTGCTGCGGCTATAGGCTTCCCAGCCAATACACCCGCATGCACCGCACAAACCAGCATTAGCAGAATATTGACCGGGAAACGTTCCACCAGGCTGCTGTATTCCGGTATTTTCAACAACCATAGATCCAATACAGCGACGCCAATACTTAATAAAAAATAGAATATGGCCCACTTATATCTGCCGACATACAGCAGACCAAAAAACTGTAGGAAAAAGCCCAGCGTTATTGCGATCCAGCGTTTTGGCTTCCAGTTCATAAAGTGAATTATTCAGTCGGTAGACGAGTGCCTTGAATCATGGATGCATTCAGCAAAGCATTCACATACAGCTGCTCGGTGCCACGCCAGAATGCTCTGAAGTTCGGGTTAAATGCAAACCTGACCACCACGCCCTGTCCGACTTTGTCCGCGATCAAAACCGGACGTCCGTCCAGTTCCTGATTAGCGTATTCACTGGCAAAACCTGCGGTTGGAGTGGAACTGGCCAGCACCAGCGGTGTGCTGTAGGCATTCTTGCTGAGCTCCAATCTGGTGATGCTGTTCAGAAATACCGGCAGTTCTTCTCGGGTATATCCCTGCGCCAGTGGATGCGTTAAATCCAGGCTACCGGGGAATATTGCACCACCCAGAATACGGTCAGCGGTGTCCGCCTGATGCTGAGCATAAGGTTGTCTGCCGATATCTTTGGTTGAAGTGTCTTTGCGATTACTGATTTTGTCGATCAACCCGGCAATGCGATCATCTTCAGTCACTGATTTCTTAGCATCTTCAGGGCGCTCGGAAAATACCGCTTCGGCCCACAGCGCCGAGCGCTTTTGCGTTACCAGTACACCACCACGATTAACCCAGCCCTTGATCAATGGGTACCAGGCCTTGGGAATAGCTTTGGGATCGGTATCGGGAATCAGTAAATGCGTGTAGTCATCCAGGTCAAATGCGGCCTGAACATCAACATCCAGCATCGGCAAAGGCAAACCCAAACGGCGATCCACCAGGTGCCAGATATGGCCGGCCTCCATTGGTACTACGCCCCGGCCGACCACCAGCAACGGCTTAACGGCTGTTAACGGTCGAATGGTGGGCGAGCCCAAATCGGGGCCGGCTGAATTAAATCCGCTGCTGACAGCTTCTACCGGTACCTGCCAGTGCTGTGCCTGTTCACCCAGCAGTTGTTCCATTTTGTCGCGGTCCTCACCTCGCAATACAGGCACAACAAAATCACCCTGCTGGATCAAACTGTCCTGGCCGGTTGGTATTGTTGGATTACCGGCACGGTAAACCCGGATATCTTCGTTCAGTAATTGCATCGCCATAGCCGAACCGGCCAGATCATGCCGTTTGAACAAATAGGCACTGGCATCAGGCTGTGGGTTGAATGCCACTTCCTCCTGTTCTGTCTGATCAGCGCTGTCCGGGATGGTATTGACCAATGCAAACGGTAAATTGAAAGCTTTCGGCAGAGTCCAGGCTGAGACATCATAAAAAGTGTTGTCGTCGAATTCGGTACGCTGCTCAAACATTGCCTCAATCAGCGCTGCCTGCCGCTGCCGGGTCGGCACCACCCAGGCACTGCCGGCGGAAAACTCAATACCATCGGCAGTAATGTCTTCCCCTAAGCGGTAGACTTCAATCTGATGCAATGCCATCAGCTCCGCCAGCATGGCTGCCCGTGATACATCTGAATCGTCGGCGAACACCCACGCCTGGCCACGGCTGTTGCGGGCACGCTGCAGTGCATCCGCATAGAACCGGCTTTGATAATCCACCAGCCGGTCTCTTATCGCATAGGCACCCTGCAAAGTGGATATGCTCGTAGCATACTGGTTACGGACTGCATCGGTGAAAGTGAATTCACCATTGATTGAATCGACCTTATGCCCCCGGGTTGACGGCTGCTCATACAGGATGCCGATGCTTCCATTGATATCCGGATACGTCGAGCCTTTGCCGTAATAGAAATCATCAAAGGTTTCACGACTGTAATACCGCTGACCGATAGCGTCCAATGCACGTCCGTGATACCTGGCCAGCTCAGTGGTCAACTCAACATTTTCATCCGGCGTTAAAGGGTTTTTGCGTTGTGGTACGCCCGGCTGGAAAAAGTACCCGGCATCCGAACCCTGCTCATGGAAGTCGCCCATAATATTCGGCATCCAGCGATGAAACTGGGTCAGTCTGGCAACAGATTCCGGCTGTGTTGCCGGCAGCCAGTCACGGTTCATATCAAACCAGTAATGATTAAACCGTCCGGCCGGCCAGGCTTCCCAATGGGCACGGTGAATCCGGTCACCTGCCGGCTGTTGGCCGCGGTGCATATTGGCCCAGGTGGCAAAACGCCCCAGTCCGTCAGGGTTAAACATCGGATCGATAACGATTACTGCTTCACGTAGCAAATCTTCGATCCATTGTGCTTCACCCGCAATCAGGTGATAAGCCGTCAGTATGGCCGCGTTGCTGCCACTGGCTTCATTGCCATGGATACTGTAACCAAGCCAGACCACCAGCGGTCCGTCACCATTCAGATGGCTCTGCCTGACCTCCTCCAGGCGCGCCTGGTTCGCTTCGCTGGTAATCATCAGCTGAATCAAAGGCCGTTGCTCATGGCTTAGTCCGATCACCTGCAGGGATGCACGTCCTGAAATGTCCGCCAGACGCTCAAAATACCGGGTAATCTGCTCCGGGCGCGCATGCCACTCACCGACTTCCCATCCCAGCTCATCGGCAGGCAATGGGACATCGGACCGGTAAGTTTCATCACCGGGCAGAATTTCGCCTGACAAGGCGGGATTGATGTAAAACAGCAACATCAACAGGCACAGAACGGACCATTTGAATCTCATAAGAACACCATCATTGAATTCGCGCAGGATAGTAACAGGATATCTGCGCTGAAGGTAAATACTGACCGTGCAATCCGGTCAATGCTTTCTCTGACCGGTCAAGTACCGCGGTATGCCTGGCGCATACCGCGGCCGGGGGTTACTGAGGGCGTTGTACAGCGGTACGACGCAGACTGTATACACTCACCAGCAGCACCGTCATTATCAATGTAATCAACGACCACATACTTAACGCCGGCACTTCGACCAGCAGCCCTATTCCTCTTACGTTAACCGTTGCCGGGCTGTCCGGTGAGTTGCTGACGATATCAAATGTGGAACTGAAATCACCACCCATACGCGGCCTGAAATTGATATCCAGCTGACATTGCTGAGCAGGCGCCAGGATGATCGGCAGGGTGCCGCAGGTTCCGTCAAACACTTCGAACGGCATCATCGGATCGGTGATATCGGTTATGGTCAAAATACCGTCACCAATGTTGCTTAGCATCAGCGGCAGGGTTTCATTGGCGCCGACTATCACGATATCAAAGTCAATATCGTTGACATCCAGTGCCAGTTGCGGCTGTACCCCATTGCCCGTCACCGGCACGGTATCGGGACTGGTCGGCGCATTGCTGGTAATGTCAAACATCGCATTGGCATTACCCAGTACTGTCGGTGTAAAACTGATATCCAACTGACACTGGGCAGCCGGTTGCAGGGTAAACGGCACGCCGCCGCAAGTGCCATCGAACAACTCAAACGGTGCCGGCAGACTACCGAGAGCAGTGACGCTTAATGGTCCATCACCGGTGTTGGTCAATATCAGCGGCAGAACCGCTGTGGTGTCCAGATTCACATCGCCAAAGTCCGGCGCAACCGGATTCAGGCCAAGCCCTGCCTGCGTACCATTGCCCTGCAGGGTCAAGGTATCCGGCGTGGTCGGCGCATCACTGACAACCGTCAATGCCTGCATGGCTGCACCGGTGGTTGTGGGTTCGAAAGTGAAATCCAGGCTGCAGCTGGCCGCAGGTGCCAGCACAAAGGGCGTACCACTGCAACTTCCACCCACCAGATTAAAGGGAGCGGCAGCGGCAGTTATGCTGGAGACGTTCAGATCAGCTGTACCGGAATTTTCCAGCATGGCGGTCATTATCCCGCTGGTGGTATTGATCAGCTGATCACCAAAATCAACCAGCGCCGGGCTGATAGTGATGGCTGGTTGCACACCATTGCCCTGGAGAGTAAAGGTATCAGGCGAAGTGGAACCATTGCTTTCCACCGTGAACAGTTGACTGGCCAACCCCAATGCTGTGGGTGAAAAACTGTAATCCACGGTACAGGTTTCATTGATCCCGAGTGAAAACGGCAGGCCAGGACAAGTTGTGCCGACAAAATTAAACGGCGCTGCAGCAAAAGTGAAGCTGGTGACATTCAGTACATCGGTTCCGGTGTTTTGCAACATTACCTGCATGTTGCCACTGGTGGTACCCAGCAACTGATCACCAAAATCAGTCAGCACCGGTGACACTGCCAATGCCGGGATACCGATCACTACAATGTCTGCGGTAGCCGGTTCGGCAATCGTCAGACCGGAAGCAAACAGATCGGATGTGATGTTCGGATAGGTTCCGCCTATCACCGGCAACGGCACATTAACCGTCACATCAAAGCTACAGCTCTCCCCGCCGGCCAAACTGGCACCACTCAACACAATAAAGCCAGTACCACTAACCACCGAGCTTTCACCACAGACACCGTTGACCGGCAGGCCAATCGCTGTCAGCCCGGGGACCACCGCATTCAGATCATCACTGAAACTGATCGAATCAAGCAAAGCATTGCCATTGTTCTCAATGGTAAAGGTCAGCGTAGTGCTATTACCGGTTACAACCGGATTGACAAATGACTTGCTGAAATTGAAGTTGAGCACCGCCAGATTATCTATGGCCGGATCACCAGTGACCGGGAGGCCGGCCAGCATGCCGGCAACGCTGCTGGTGGTATTCACAAATATACCCGGCGAGCCACCGGCAGGTAGCTGCAGGGTAACGGCAAATGTACAACTGCCGGCTGCTGGTAACGACCCGCCTGTGAATATCAGCAGACCTGTGCCACTGATAGATGAACCCATACCACAGATATCTGCCGCCGGAAGTCCAACAGCGGCCAAACCCGGCAGCACCGCATTCAGGTCATCAGTAAATGCTATGTCACTCACGGCATCAGTAGCGCTGAGGTTGGTCAGCATAAACTCCAGCGTCACAGTGCTACCGGCCGGCACCGGATCATCAGTAAATGCTTTGCTGAGCAGCAGCTGTCTGGAATCAACCAATAAGGCATCACTGGCTGCAGGCAGTACAACAACACTGCCATCAATGGTTGCTGTCAGGCTTGATGTGATGTTCTGGTAAGTATCATCCTGAGCTCCTGGCGGTACCTGGACAGTTACATCAAAACTGCATGATGTTCCCGGGGTAAGATTGCCACCCACAAAAATCAGGAATGTTGTGCCACTGATCGACGAACCCGGCCCACAGGGGTCAGTTGGCAACGCGCCAACTGCAGTTAGCCCTGACAGTGTTGCGGTGAGATTATCGGTAAAAAACATACCGGTGGCATCGTTAACCGTGCTGGTATTGTCGATGGTGAATCGCAATGTTGCCATCTGTCCGGCAATCACCGGATCATCAATAAACTCCTTGGTGAATTCCAGGCCGGTTATGGTCAGCTCGTCACTGTCACTATTGCCGGTGACACTCTGGCCGGAAACAGTGGCTGTCAGGTTCGAGGTAATGTTGGTAAACACCCCAGGTAATGCCGTTGCCGGCACTTGCAGCGTCACGTTGAAGGTACAGCTTGCCCCCGGTGACAAAGTTCCGCCGGTAAAACTGAGATTGGTGGTGCCACTGATTTGAGATCCTGCCCCGCAGACATCATTGGCAGGCAATCCTATTGCCGCCAAACCGGTCAGCGCTGCGTTTAAATCATCCGTAAAACTGATACCAGTCGCGTCAGCCGGCGCACTCAGGTCATGTGTGATAGTGAATTCCAGCATAACAGTATCACCGGGCGCTACCGGGTCATCGGTAAAGGTTTTCTCCAGAGCCGGCGCTTCCAATACTTCCAGATCGGCACTGGCGGCAATTCCGGTTTGTGTGATGCCATCCACAGTCGCTGATATGGCCGTTGTCGTATTGGTAAATACGCCGCCGAGTCCACCTGCCGGCACCAGCAAATCCACGCTGAAGGTACAACTGGCGTCAGCCGCCAGGTTCCCGCCGATCATTGACAATATAGTCAATCCGTTATTCTGAAAGGTAAACAGCGTAGAGCCCGGTCCGCAAAAACCTGCAGCCGGCAGTGATGACGCCACAACACCAGGCAGGAACGACTCAATATCATCGTTGAAGGTAATATCAGTAGCCGGAGAAGTTGAGCTGACATTGGTAATGGTGAACTCCATACTGACCGTCTCACCTGCACCGACAGGGTTGGTCAGGAATGTCTTGCTCAACATCGGCGCTTCACCGATAAATAATGTCTCTGATGCCGCATTACCAACAACTGCATTACCAGCCACATCACCCGTTATCGGGCTGGTTATGTTGGGAAATCCGCCCACCGGCGCAGCCGCCGGTGTCTGCAGCATTACACTGAAGGTACAGGTGCTGTCAGGCCCAAGACTGCCACCGGTAAGAGTCAGCACCGTACCGCCATTGATCTGCGAACCAGGGCCACAAACATCATTGAACGGTAGACCGACTGCGGTCAATCCACTCAACACCGCAGTCAGGTCATCTGTGAAGGTGATATTGCTTACGGGGAAATTACGATCGGGATTTTGAATCCGAAATTCCAGCATTACGGTCCCGCCGGGTATCACCGGATCATCGGTAAACGACTTGCTGAAAACCAGTTCTTCATCGACATCCACCTGCAGCGTATCACCCGCCAGGCCGCTGCTGTTTTGAAACGGACTGGGCAGGGTGATTGAAGTCAGATCACTACTGACATTACCCAGCGGGCCGGTCGCATTGCCCGTTACATCAACAGAAACCGTGCAGGTAGAGTTAGCTGTCAGCGATGCATCACCAAAAAATCCGGGGGTGTAACTCATGTTGTCTGTGCCGGGTTGAGCAATCAGAACTCCGCCTACACAGGTGGTTGAAGCATTGGCCGGATCTGCCACCACCATTCCAATAGGAAACTCATCGTTAAACGATATGTTGAGGATGTTTCCTCCATTCAATGTATTATCGATCGTAAATGTCAGGGTACTGCGCTCCCTGAAATTCACTGTTGAAGGCGCAAAGCTTTTACTGAACCCGGGCCGGGTATCCACCACGGTCAGGTCATCGGTGGCCGTACCGCTGTTGCCCAGGCTTGATGTCAGATCACCACTGGTGTTCGTCGATGTGCCAACAACACTGCTGGTCACGTTAACTCTGACAGTACAGTCGTCAAATGCAGACAGGCGCCCTTCGGTAAAGGTAATTGTGCTGCCGCCGGCAGGCGCGTTGACCAGGCCGTTTACGCAATCGGTAAAAATTGCCGGTGGATCGGCGATGTCCATTCCCGCCGGCAGCGTATCGGTAAATGCTAAATCAATGGCTGGCAGGGAACTGCCGTTGCTGATGAAAAAACTTAATACGCTCTGGCTCCCCGGGCCAATGGTGTCAGGGCTGAATACTTTGCTGAAACTCGGCTGCGCATAAGCGGAAACTGTTACCAGGCATAAAGCCATCAGCAGTGCACAGCGGCGGGCAATACGGACCATATGACGTGAAAAATGACAATGCATAGTAACTTGTGTCCTGGAAAGGCTGGTTAATCCTGAGAACGGAACGTCCTGAAATCCATTCTGCGTTAGCGATTTTATTTATGCCTGTATCATAACCGGCTATGGCCTATAATGCATCTGTGACGCGAACAGGATGTAGCGTTTTGCAAAGCTTATGCAAAAACCATTTTTTGCGACTACACTAGCCATAAAAATTGATACCTATTGCCCTGAGAGCTATCACATGTTGTTACTTCGCCCCAAGTTCCAGACTATTATATTGATTGCCGTTTTATCACTGATAAGCAGCCGCGCATTAGCGCAGGCGCCGGATTTTCAGCTGAGTTATGTCGGCAATACCATTACATTCACTCAAATTGCCATTCGGGATAACGTCTTCACTACCAACCTGACCGTTAACGGACCAAATGAGTACAGTTTTGATCAACATTTTGAGTTAAATCAACAGCCGGAATTCAATACAACCGGCCTGCCTGATGGGCAATATAATTTCGAAGTGAGCCTGCAGGCAACACCAAGAGAACGTACTGATCCGGCAACACCGGATGACCGCCCGAAATTCGGCCTGCCCAGGCACAGCGGTGTATTCACCATTGCCAATGGCCAACTGGCCTCACCTGAACAGGATGAATCCTTAGGCCGGGCAGTCGTTTTTGCAGATGATCTGGTAGTCCGCGGCAGCGGTTGTTTCGGATTAGACTGTAATGATAATCAGCCTTTCGATTTCGACTCTCTCCGTCTGCGCGAAAACAATCTAAGAATCCGCTTTGATGACACCAGCAACAGCGCCAGCTTTCCATCGACAGACTGGGAGCTGGCTGCCAACGAAACCACCAATGGCGGTGCCAACCAGTTCAGCATTGATGACATAAGCGCCGGCACTTCACCATTTATCGTATCCGGCGGTGCGCCCACCAGTGCCCTGTTCATCGACGCCAGCGGCAAAATTGGTCTGGGTACCCGCACTCCTCTGGTGGATATGCACACCCGCAACGGCAATACCCCCACCATGCGGCTGGAACAGGACGGTTCAGGCGGGTTTACCGCTCAGATATGGGATATTGGCGGCAATGAGATGGAATTTTTCATCCGTGACAACACCAGTTTCCGGTTGCCGCTGCGTATCGAGCCAGGCGCTCCCAGCAACAGCCTGACCATCGACAACACCGGCGCCGTGGGTCTGGGGACCATCACCCCGGCTGCCTCTTTGCATTTGCAGGAAACCACCGTCGGCCCAAGCATTAAGCTGGACAACATCGGCCCCAACAACCGCGAGTGGGACACCGGATTACTGGACAGTGCCGGTGATTACACTATTGATGATGCCGTTACCGGAGTAACCGAGCTGTCACTCAGTGCCGGCGGCAACCTGACTATTGCCGGTACATTGATCAGCAACCGCGGCATCGACCTGCCCAAAGCCTCTTCATTGAATTCACGGGGTAAGAATACTGCCATGTCATTGACCGACCTGGGGCAGTTTATTGATGCCAATCAGCAGCTGCCGGGCTTTACCGATGACAACAGAGCACATGATGTGATTGCTTTCCAGCTGCAGTTACTGCAGACCATTCAGCAGCTGACCCAGCATACCATTGACCAACAGCGCCAGATTGATGCTCTTCAGGCACGCTTAAGCCAGCTGGAACGATAAAGTTTCTTTAAGCCTGCGGCTGGATTCCGGCCGCAGTTTTTTCTAATCAACCCGCCGGTATGCCAGTTCAGACTGGTTATGCAAAATTCCTGCACGCATCACATGACTCAGGCTTCGGAACGCACTGATATCCTCACGCGGATCCTGCTTCAGCACCACCAGATCAGCCGCTTTGCCGGCCTGTAATGTTCCAAACCTGTCATCATCCAGCATGGCCTGAGCGCCGTTGCGGGTGGTCATCACAATAATATCGTCGGCTGACAATCCAGCCCGCTGCATGGCTTCCATTTCTGTGTAAATCGACGGGCCATGCAGGGTCATCGGGTTGCCGGCATCGGTGGCTGTGGCGATTAATCCGCCGGCTGCAAATACCGCCATCAGATTCTGCTCCATCAGCACCAGCTCACGCCCCTCATTTTCCAGCCGCCGATAGGCCCAGGCGTTGTTCAGAGCAGCCGGCAGATACTCATGCAACAATTCTGGTTGTGCAATTTTGTCTATAGTATTTTGATCAACACAACCATTCGGGTCGTCAACAGGAGGCGCAGCCTGCAACACTACGCTGGCCAGAGCCCGGACCCAACCGCTGCCGACTACCAGTGTGGGTGCATATACTGTGTTATTGGCTAACAGTAGATTAATAAATTCCTGATCGACCGGTTGATCCGAAACACTGTGTACCAGCATATGTGCGCCAGCTCGCAGCGCCACTTTGGCTTCCCGCAATGAGGTGGCGTGAACCAGTAAAGGCAGGCCTGCCTGCTTGGCTGCCTCGCCAATAGCCAGCATTCGCTGATCCATTACCTCTCTTTGATCAGCGGATGGAGCCAGGTACCAGACCTTTACAGCCTGTGCTCCCTGCTGTTTGAGCTTAGCGACGCCTTCAACTGACTCCTCCACACTGCCCATTGGCAGGAAGGAAAAAACCTCATCGTCCAGCTGCAGCTGTTCGCGACCCGCCCAGCTGATCAGCGGACCGGCTGCTCTGACATGCGCAGACCCTGGGTCGTTTTCAGCTTCATCTCTGAGCTGGGTGGTCCAGAATGGTCCGCCAACATCAAACACCGCCGTAATACCGGAACAGAGATAACTTTGCTGCCAGCGTCCCGGATTGTCTTTGGCTGCTTTTGCAGTTGCTGCATACGGGTAGACGGCCGGTGCTGAAATGCCATCCGGGCGGCCGTCCAGCCAGCCGGTCTGACCAAAATGCACATGCGCGTCAACCAGCCCGGGGGTGATAAAGCTGCCCTGCAGCTCAATCACTTCTGCATCAGCCGGAACCGGGCATTGCTGTGAACTTCCGACACAGCTCAGTTTTCCGTTTTCAACAATGACAACGCCGTTTTCAATTCCAGCCGCACCCGTACCGTCAATAATGGTAGCGCCCTGCAGATAAGTTTGCGCACCGCTTGATTGCGCCAGCAAAGCCGCACAGTAAACCAGCAAATGGAATGGGTTTTTCATCTTCTCGCCTTAATCACAATGCCAGCAGGTTTCATAAAAACCGGCACCGATCGGGCTACCCGGTGGCGTATCCGGACCGGGAGTGGAGGCTGTTTTGGCTGGCGCAGGACGCGACAGATAACTGCCGATCCGGTCTGCCAGCCACCCCTGCACTGCACTACCGGCAGCAATGCTCAGGTTATTCTGCAAAACCTGCAAACGGGTGCTGGTACGCGCCTTCACCAGCGGTGACACACCACTTTGATCCAGCGCCATCAAAGCAAATACATAACGTGACTGTACCGCTTCGGCAATACCGGATTGACGCGGAGAATCTGCCCGCACATTAAATACCGCCGCCTCAATACCATCCAGAACATCTTCCAGCCCCGGCATGCTGTTGTCCCGGCTATGGAACTGAACCAGGCGCTCTGCACGCTGCGGATTGAGCAACGCAGCAAATGTCAGGTCTGCCGCCGTTTCCGCTGCAGCATAGATATCAAACACCTGACCTGAGCGGCCGGCAATGGATTCATCAACCACATCGAACCAATAACTGTCATGCGGTGGCAGCAGCAGGTTCAGTGTAGTGTCCGGCAAATCCAGCGCCTGTGGTGCCAGCGTTGCCAGCAATGCCTGCAGCGCACGCCGTTGTTCATCGGCAGCAGCCGGCCGCGATGCCGGTGCCTGGTCACCCCGCAGACTGTAATCAAAATACAAACCACCCAGGCTTTTTGCTGCAGCATCGATCTGATAGCGGTGATACAGATAAATCGGGGTCAGTACTTCACGCAAATCAGAAACACGGCTGCCTGGATCAATTCTGTCGATCCCGAAATTCTGCAGTGCAATTGCCCTGACCTGCATGGTTTGATTCAACTCATCAATCGGATCACTGCCGTTATCCCAAACGGCCGCACGCGGCTGGGCCGTGCCGACAGAACGCGCATCCCCATCGGCTATATACAGCAGACCCTGCTCTTTTGCCTGGTTGACCAGCGACTCAAGTTGAGCAGCCTCATCCGCATCTTCCGGAAATTCGCTGTACAGCCATTTAGCCGTGTGAATATCCCAGTCACCGATACCCACGCCATAAGCCTGTGAAAAATCCAGCTGGCCGTCACTGCCGACTGTAACCCAGGGGGCCGGGTAGTCCATTACTGAAGCACGGTTGTTTACCGAAGCCGCAAAGTTATGGCCAAAGCCGAGTGCATGGCCGAGTTCGTGAGCAGCCAGTTGGCGGATGCGCGCCAGCGCCAGCTCCACCGGATCATCTGCGCTGCCGCTGTCCGTTTGTCCAACACCGGCAAGCCCTTCAAAAATCATCCGGTCCTGACGCACCCGCTGTGAGCCCAGAATGACATGTCCTTTGATCATTTCTCCGGTGCGCGGATCGATGATTCCACCACCGTATGACCAGCCGCGGGTCT
Organism: Wenzhouxiangellaceae bacterium; assembly: GCA_028289455.1. Classification (GTDB taxonomy): domain Bacteria; phylum Pseudomonadota; class Gammaproteobacteria; order Xanthomonadales; family Wenzhouxiangellaceae; genus JAJFKX01. The sequence continues at coordinate 3,163 of JANQPN010000075.1, read as the reverse complement.
GCCTGTGCACCCATTGCACCACGTTGTAGCGGATATCCAGCGGGTGTGCATCCTCCGGAAGAATCTCCACCCGGTAGCCATCAGGAAAACCGGCTTCTGCAAATGCTTCCGCCCACCAGGAAGCACCATCCACCAGTGCCGACCGAATCGGTTCCGGTGCGCCGGAATCGATATAAAACACGATGGGTTCCAGCACCGGGCTGTTGGGGTCATTGCGATCTTCACGCTGCAGCCGGTGGCGCATCACATAGCCATCCAGTACCGGCTGGGACAACGGCGCTGAATAATTATAGAAACCCAGCGCAAACGTACCGGTACGCGGATCGGCTTCACGTATCCGGTAGCCGGCATCCGGCAACCTGACAAATGAATGGTGCTGGACCAGCGTTACTGCATTGGCATTGGCGGCTGTAGCATCGACCTCGTCACCGGGATTATTGGAGGTGAACGTTATAAAGGCATCGACTTCAACATTATCGGGAAACGCCAGCACCGACTGCACATCGGCCATCGATCTCTCTGATGATTTGCTGAAACCAGCTCCCTGCTCGTCCATTGCACCGGCCAGCCCCAGCACGTCCATGGTGAGTAACCCCGACAGATCAATCAGCAACCTGCCATCGGTATCGGCAGCAATAACTTTAGTTGACCAGATAAATGAATTGGCAAACGATGAACGAATGGCCTGACGCTCTAGCTGGTTATCGGTGATTGCCCGGTATTTATGATTTTCCACCTCGGCAACCACCCGCTCACCCAACTGCCGGAACCGGATCAGTTGACCGGAGTTACCCCAGCCGCGATCCAGACCGAGTGGATTTGAACCCAGGCCGGCCGTCAGACGCACGGCATGGATGAGCCTTAACGAGATGCCCTGGTCATCCGGTGCAGGCAACAATGCCAGGACCTTGCCCTTCGATTCGCTGGTGTATAGATCAATAAATCCCGGCAGCTGTTGCATCCCCTCCACAGCTTCAACAAATGTTGTCGGGTTTTCACCCTGCTCGGATTGAGGGCTGTCTGTACAGGAAACGCAGACTAATAAGGCTGTCAGCAGAACCAGATATCGCATACGGATTACCTTTAGTGGATGTCAGGAGAATGAGAACTGTAGATGCTAACGCCGCTGCAGTGCAACGGCGCAGAATAAAAATATCAGCCGAGGGTGAACTTGGTGTCCATGTCTCTCAGGCTGAATAACGCCCAGCATGCTGCCAGCATAGGAATCGCTGTAAAAAACAACAGGTTGACATTTTCAAATGGGGTCAGCAGTTTCTGCCAGGTCGACAGTGTGGATACGGTATGAAATACCAGCACCAGACCGTAGGTGATGGTTTTTTTGACACCCAATAAGAAACCGAGAAGAATCACCATCTCCAGACTGCCGATGATATAAAAAGTAGTGGCACTGAAATCACCCAAAAAATAAAATGCTTTATATACTGCAGCTGCATGCTCGGGGTGAATGAACTTATCGATTGTCCACATGAACATGACGATAAATACGCCCAGCCGCAATACAAATAATGCATTGGCAATGCGTTTGGCATTTTCCATAGTATTTCTCCCAGTAAGGTTGGTTGCTCAAATTGCCGCCACATCATAGCAAAGTGCCGCAATGCTAATATCCGCAGTTATCGCCCGGTCATGGTGATTTATCGCGAACCTGTAGCCAGTCTATTGCATGATGTCCGGTCCAGACTGATTAATGCCCAAAAATTCAGCTTTTTGCAGAGTTAAAGTGAGCTCTCCCGCCGCCACACGTTTCAATCTCTGCAATATTCATGCAAACTATTGAAATAATTGAATAAACCTATTATACATCCAGATTGAATAGAGCTATTATCCACTAATAGCAAAGCCTGACCAGCATCCATTAAGGCTTAAACAGCGAACAACCGTTGGGGAACAATACCTGCTTTCGCGCGGAAATCGCATGCATAAATAAAGCTGCCGGGATAGCAGTACATAAATAAAAAAGGTTCAGAGTTAGAGAGTGAATAAGCCAAGCACCATTGACGATTATTTAAATATGGCGCCACATGATCAGCGTCCGGAACTGATCGAAATTCGCCGCCTTATCGAGAAAAACCTCAGCAAAGCCAAGGGCAGCATCGGCCCTTCCGGATTTCCGGTCTATAACATCGGCAACCAGTGGAAAGCCGGGTTTGCTTACCGGCCACAAGGCCCGATGCTGTATATCGTGGCACCGGAACTGTTGAGCCAGTATGAGACAAAGCTCAAATATATCCGCTCCGGAAAAACCTGCCTGCGTTACAGCGGTTCAAGAAATCTGCCGTTAGGGGAATTACGCCGTCTGGCAGCACAAATGCTGCAGACCATCAATGATCAGACTTAATGCTGATGCTCATTGGCTCCCGACAGCCGCCAGCCCTGCAGAGACTTGATACTTTGATCGCATGCGAGTGCCCCCATCAAACCCGGCTGCGGAAGCAATTTAACCAGTTTCAGTTTGTGCAGTGGATCATCATCAGGGGTGTTAACCGCTGCCGTCAATTGGGGCTGATCTTCACCCGGTAATACTGCAAACCGTTCCAGCCCGGAAACTATTCCACCGCCGGTGGCTTTAACCACTGCCTCCTTGCATGTCCAGATTGTCAGCCAGCGCTGATGCAGGTTTTCCGGCGGCAGACTTTTCAGATATTCATATTCAGACGCATGGAAATAGCGCCTGGCCAGTTTCATCGGCTGGCGTAAAGGTCGTTCAGCACTTTCCAGGTCAACACCAATCGGATAACGGCGGCAAACAGCAATGAGCAGATAACCCGTATGATGACTCAGGCTGAAGAACAACGGCGGCCCTTCAGCGTTGTCCCACTCAGCGATATACGGTTTACCCGAGGCTGTTTTGGCAAGCTTTACCGTGTGTGCCGGGCGTCCCAGATAGCCACCCAGCAGCAAGCGTAGATAAAAACGCCGCACAAATCGCCCGGCATTGCCGCCGTGGGTCTGTTCATCAATACCTGGAACCGGTAATTGTGCTGTATCCAGCAACCACAAATGGGCATCATCATCTGCTAAATGAAGATCACGAAACGGCAGGCTGGCAGGTTTGAAATGCATAATATTCAATCAACTGTTACTTGATACCCAGCCTGGGACGCAGCCAGCGCCAAATTCGTTCCGGCCAGGTGTAATTTAA
>JANQPN010000037.1 GCA_028289455.1 Wenzhouxiangellaceae bacterium | reverse complement strand
TTACCGAAATAGGCCAGTTCCGCGATATGGTTATCGCCGACAACGGTTTGCGCCTTTCGGATGTTGCCGACATCAGTTACACCTCGGCGCGCCGCGACTATGCCCGCCACCTGGACCGCAAATACGCCATCGGCGTCAGTATTTTCAAGGAAAACGGCGCCAATCTGGTTGAGGTCGGCCGGCGTGTGCTGGAGGAAGTCAACAAAATCGGCGAAACCCCGGAAATGCGCGGCATCAAACTGTTCTTCCTGGAAGATCAGGGATCAGGTGTCGTTGACTCCTTGAGAGAGCTGCGCAATGCCGGCCTGCTGGGTGCAATGCTGGCATTATTTGTGCTGTTCTTTTTCCTGCGCAATCTACCGATGACCTTTATGGTGGCATTGGCGGTGCCGGTATCCATCACCATCACATTGGGTGTGATGTACTTCATCGGTATTTCACTGAACATTCTGTCTATGATGGGCCTGATGCTGGCGGTCGGGATGCTGGTGGATAATGCCGTGGTGGTCAGCGAGAGCATTGCCACCGAACGTGAGAAAACGCCCGGTGAGACATTGCCGGCAACCATCAGAGGTGTCCGTGCTGTTGCGCTGGCTGTAGCGGCCGGCACTCTGACGAGTGCTGCTGTGTTTCTGCCCAATATCTTTGGTGAGCAAAACCAGATTTCCATTTTCATGTCGCATGTAGCCGTGGCCATTGTGGTTTCCCTGGCAGTGTCGCTGATGATGGCGCAGACGGTCATCCCGCTGCTCGCCAGCCGTCTGAAACCCAGAAAGCAGAAGCAATCACCCATGCTGGATGCCATGCGCCGGCGTTATGTAAGGATACTGAAGTGGACGCTGATTCACCGGTGGAAGACCGGCATTATGATTCTGCTGACTTTCCTGTCCATTATCCTGCCGGCCAGCATGGTGGAAACCGATATGTTCCCGGCCAGCCAGACACGCAGCCTGTTCCTGCAGTACAACCTGGATGCCCACTATCCACTGGATAAAATCAAGACCTCGGTAGACCGCATCGAAGAGTACCTGTATGACAATCAGGAAAAGTTCGAAATCCGGGCGGTATATTCCTATTACGATGAAAACGGTGTTGCCCAGTCATCGATTCTGTTGACCGAAGATGCCGACGCGGTTCGGGCCAGCACCGATATTGCCGATGAAATTCTTGAAGGGCTACCCAAAATAGCCATTGGTACACCGACATTCGACCAGAACCGGTCCGGCGCCTCGGAAGGTGTTTCGGTGACCATTCAGGGTGATTCTACCGACAGCCTGCGGGTTATCGCAGCTGATGCCATCCGACTGCTGTCCAGCATTGAAGGTCTGAGCAGTGTTCGCACCCCCACCAGCCCCGGTGAGCGCGAGATGCAGGTCAGAGTCGACCGGGAACGCGCCAGACAACTGGGCTTCAGCACCCAGCAGATAGCCGAAACTGTGGGCATAGCCATACGCGGTATCGATTTGCGTGAATATAAAGGTGAATTCGGCGAGGTCCCGGTAAAACTGCAGTTCCGCGATGCCGATAAACGTGATCCGTCATCACTTAGTGATCTGAAGTTACGCAATGAGCGGGGTGAGCTGATTCCACTGACTGCCATGGTTGATGTTGTCGAACGGCCGGGCGCCATTGAGATTCGGCGCCTGAACCGGGAAACATCAATTACCGTCCAGGCCAATCTGGATGACATTACCATGCAGCGGGCACGCGAGCTGATTACTGAAAAAATGGAACTGTTGACCCTGCCGAACGGTTACAGCTGGCGGCTGGGACGCGGCTTCTCCCAGGAAGACACCACCGGCCAGAAAATGCTGCTGAATATCATTCTGGCAATGTGCATTATCTATATAGTACTGGCCGCACTGTTCGAATCCCTGCTGTACCCGGCAACCATGATCGTATCCATTCTGTTCTCGATAGTCGGGGTGTTCTGGTTCTTCCTGGCCACCGGTACGATTTTCTCGTTCATGGCGATGATTGGGATATTGATTCTGATCGGCGTTGTGGTGAACAACGGCATTGTGCTGATCGATCATATTAATCACCTGCGTGCCGACGGGATGGCCCGTAACGATGCGGTCATCCAGGCAGGGCGAGATCGCCTCAGGCCGATCCTGATGACGGTCGGTACCACGGTTTTAGGGCTGTTGCCGCTGTGCTTTGGTTCCGCACAGGTCGGCGGCGACGGCCCGCCTTACTTCCCGATGGCCAGGGCCATTGTCGGCGGACTGCTGTTTTCCACGGTGGTCAGTCTGGTGTTCCTGCCAACCATTTATAACTGGCTGGACTACCTGCGCCATGTGCCCAGGCGGCTGTTCAACTGGCTGGCCAGACGTCTGCTGCCGCGCCGCTGGCGACCCGATCCCCTGCCCCCTAAAACGGCATGAGCATGGGATTTAAACGCTGACCCGGTTTATGGCAACTAACCAGTTAACAGATCTGTTTGATCATCGATGTTGAAACTTAATTACACAGAGGTACCTAGCATGTCCAACGGCATTAAAACACTAACCATGGTTACTGCTGCAGCCCTGATATCAAGCTCCGCCTTTGGCTGGGGCAGTAAGCTTCAGGACACCCAGACGCTGCGCCTGTCGGTTGATGACATCAGCCAGCTGCGTCTTGACGTGGGTGCCGGCAAATTGCATGTAACCGGTGACCCTCAACTGGATGAAATCGTTGTTGAAGCTGAAATCTATCAGCGTAAAGCCAATGACGATTACAAACTTACCCTGGAAAAGAAATCCTCCTCCAGAGCCCTGCTGATTGCCGACGCCAACACTGGTTCCGGCTGGGGCAGCTGGAACAATGACAGCTGGATTGATCTGACCGTGCATGTACCGGCGTCACTGAATCTGGATATTGATGATGGTTCCGGGGAAATCAAAGTCAGAGATATTGACGGTACTCTGGACATTGATGATGGCTCAGGTGAAATAGATATCCGTCAGATAGTCGGTGATGTGTTCATCGACGATGGTTCCGGTTCTATCTACGCCCGCGATCTGGGCGGAGACGTTGAAATTGACGATGGTTCCGGCAGCATCAAGGTATTCAATGCCGGTGGTGACGTAGTGGTTTCCGATGGTTCCGGCAGTATTGATGTCGACGGTGCTGCCAACTTCGTTTTGGACGATGATGGTAGTGGTGGTGTGGATGTTGAGAATGTATCCGGCACCATTGATATGGGTACCTGATTATTGCTGGATAAGCATTTTCATGATGTGGCGGTTCTCAACCGCCACATCATTATTTTGTTTATCTGTCGAATAGTAATTAGCATTCACCAAGGCTACTTTTGATTTAGCTCTATTAATCAATCATGCTCGATATCTTATTGTTGCTGCGATGATTCTCTTTGAGCCTGGAGTTCTGCAATTGCTGCTTCAAGTTCTTTTTGGGCCTCGATAAGAGCTGATTCGTTGTTAATATTATTAATTCTAAGTGTAAATATATTACTCACTGCTGACAAAAGACCACCGATAATATCTGCAGGTAATGAAACTATCTGTTCAGCTGTGCTTTCGAACACAGCATTATGAGAAAGCAATACGCCGTTCTCAAAGGTTAGCGTTTGATTATTTTCGCCAAACCCGTTCCTCCGCGGCTGAACGGAGAAAAGGCTATCAGAGTCAATGTAAACTAGTGGTGAAAGTGCCTGTAGTGGCTCAGAGGCAAAATTATATTTTGCACTTAATATACCCAACCTTCGAATGCGGTAATAGATACCGTCAGAAGAATCAATGCTATTACAACTATCTAATTTATCCTGATCACATTCAGCCACATCAGATTCCTGCGCAGCGGGCAGGAGCGAGAAAGACCACATCCCTGTACTACAACTCTTATCAGTTTCGTTGTTATTATCAGTTTCATACGCATTTACAAGAGTTTTACCTTCAACTTTACAAATTAAGCGAAACGGATTTATATCAGGCTTTGTCTCAGCGATAAAGCTCTCAACACCACTTGGCAATGCTCCGCCCGACAAGGCGCCCAAAACCGAACCAGCACTTCGCGCCAGAGCAACAAGAGTTTCATCAATACGTCCATCGGATGTGATTGCAGCATTGTTCAATAAGCCACGATTATTCACACTCACATTGATCGTGTCTTTCGAAAAGTTATTACCTTGTCTTATCAGAGAAAATCGCTCAGGCTCATCTGCATAAACATGTTCCCTGACAGTTATCTCATAAAAGACTTCTCCATCACTGTTTTGAAAGCTAATTTTTGGTAAAGATCCACTACTATTTGATCTTGATTGCGATTGTGTATTGACAGTGATATTTCCCACACTAGCAGTGGCAGTAGTATTTAGCGGATTGGGTTTGCCCTCATTTTTATTTTGGTTGTTTTCGACACCTGTTGAACTCGTCTTTTTGGGTGTGCCTACAAGTTCAATGTATGTTTGCGGTAAAGCATATATTAATAAGTGATCACATTGTTTCGCCCCGGGACACTGGTTTGGCTGACTCTCTCTCTCTCTAATTGGTAATGACTGCAAAACTGGGCCACAACCCGTTAAAATGAATATGCTCAGAACAAACATCTTTAAAGCTTTCATAAATCACCTCTATACCTATTTCACAAATAAGTTCTTGTTTGGTGAGAAATATCCCACTTCTCTGCAAACTTTCTCTCTGTGACTGAGCAGGATTTATTCGAAGCTGTTTTTGCAGTAGGGATATGGATGTTGAGAATGTATCCGGCACCATTGATATGGGTACCTGATTATTGTTGAATAACTTTTGTGATGCGGTGGTTTTTCCACCGCATTTTTATTTAGTCGGCACTCTAGCCTGCTATTACTAATTCAAGAGCACACCTCATACCAAAAAGCGACCCCTCATTCTTTTGGCGGCGTCTCAGAGACTGGTTTAAGGTAATAAAATGATGCCGGTGTCGATAGGATCAAAGTTACGATTATTGACCCCATAATCAATCCGCGAAACTCTGTTGCAATCAGCAATATCAGTGGTGCAGGCACAATACCCGGAAACAGAATAACTGGTCCGAACATTGATAATGGAATAACCAGTGGGTAGAAGAACGATACCACCAATGCAACGAACACCATCCGCTTTACCGTGAGCGAGCCACTCATATTCCTCAACGATTTACGCAATAACTTCCATACTGGAATAAGGACAATAAACACATATAACCCCAAACCTAAGGCAATTCCAAAAGCCCAGCCTGCATGATAGCCAAATGCTGAATAGTCACTACGTTCGTTAAATTGCTCCGGAGAACCTATGCGCCTGTAAGCTGCTACATCATCAGGACTTTCAGCCAGGTGTTCCAGGCCAGCATCGCTCATTGCTTCCCGAATTACGTAATATAATTCTATTGCAGATTCCGAGAAGCGCCCCCGTCCAAACTCATAAAAGCTAATCTGTACATCTTGCGTTGAATTGGGAAAGTAAGAAATTTGAAGATCATTCAGTTCATAACGGATGGATTTGCTCAAAGTATCCCTGATTTCAGCATCGAAAGTTTCGCCTGCATCTTCCCATCCAGTGGAAACCTTAATAAACCCGTTTTCCTTAACCACTTGATCCACCAGTTCAAGCACCTGTGTGCGAGAATAATTTTCACTGACTGCCAGTTTATAATTGGCATGCGGAACCGTCCTGCCTGGACCCAGCAGTACACATGAACTAAGCGATAACACCAGGAAAATTAATACTGACGATCTGACAGCTTTCAGTTTGCCCAAATCTGGTATTGCTTTCTTAAAAGCACTAAATGCTAACGACCAGTGCAATCCAACCATTGATGCATAGGTGATACAGGTTCCCCATAAACGCTGTTCATTAGAACTTCTCGCACTTCCAGCCATTAGAATTCTCCGTTGGTTATTGACTTATTCCTGGTTTAAAACTATATTTAGCTAATTAGCTAAATAATATACTATTTTGTTATTTAGTCAAATATCTAATTAAAGAGATGTACTTTTATGGAAAAAGTGTTTCAGGCGTTGGCATCAAGTGTACGGCGCAAGGTTCTTGCCTATCTGTCGGCAACCAGCATGACAGCCGGCGAAATCGCCGAGCGGTTTGATATTTCCAAGCCTTCGCTATCGAAGCATTTGAGCATATTGGAGAATGCCGGATTGATCGAGCGTGAGCGTAAAGGCCAATTTATCCACTACCACCTTGTGCAGGATAATCTGGTCAATACCTTAAATGGCTATGTGCAGGAAGTCTGCCCGGTGTCTAAGCCATTGAAAAAAGAAAGCCAGGAGAAAGCGGGAATTAGAAAGACCAAGGGTGAAGCTGTTAAAACTTAGAAGCTCGCACTAACGCGATTTTGGTTGAGCTCTCTATTCTGAGTTTTGCTCGATCCCGATATTTCTTCCCTTTAGCGCCCACATATCATATGGTGTAGCTTTGCTGGCCAAAATCGAAAAAAACCACTGTCTTGAGCGTCCTTTCCGTCAGAATAATTGTCGTGGTCTACATGTTGCTGTTTCTGCTGGCAACAACCTGGCCAGGTGCTTTGCTATTCAATAAGGTTCAACCACTGATCCTTGGTTTACCGTTTAATCTTTTTTTCATCGCTGTGTTGATTGTCGGTGCACTTGGCGTGCTGACAGCGTTGTATTTCAGCGAACAGCGGACGCAGAAGAAGTAAGCTTTGGAACGCTGGCAAGTCATCGCGATTATCATCGGCCTGTATCTCGGGGTGACGTTGGCCATCGGGCTGATCTCCGGCCGTCGTGCATCTAAAAGCGTGCAGGGCTATGTGGCGGGCGACCGCGACTTTGGTCTGTTGGTGATGTACTTCGTTTTAGGCGCTTCGCTGTTCTCCGCTTTTGCCTTTCTCGGCGGCCCGGGCTGGGCCTACAGCCGAGGGGCTGCAGCCTTCTATATTCTTTGCTACGGCGTTCTGGGGATCGCACCTTATTTTTTCATTGGACCTAAAGCGGCAGCGCTGGGGCGACGCCATGGTTATGTTACTCAAGCCCAGCTGATCTGCGGCCGCTTTCCATCACGCACTTTGTCCCTGATGATCGCCACTCTGACGGTGCTGGCGTTTATTCCCTATATCACCCTGCAGATGCGAGGCGCCGGTATCGTTATCGAGGCGGTAACGGAGGGACATATCCCCCTGTGGGCCGGGTCGGCTGTGGCTTATGGGGTTGTCACTATCTATGTGCTTTTCTCTGGCGTGACTGCCGTGGGCTGGACCAACACCTTCCAGGGCTTATTCATGCTGACCATCGCCTGGACTTTGGGGCTCTATCTGCCGATCAGCCTGTATGGCGGGGTTGGTGATATGTTCACCCGCATCCTTGCCGAGCGGCCGGAGCTGTTATCGCTACCGGGGCTGACGGCAAGCGGTGAACCCTGGTCCTGGGGCGGATATTCCAGCGCCATCATCGTCTCTGGGGTCGGTCTGATGATGTGGCCGCATCTGTTTATGAAAGCCTTCACGGCGCGCTCGGACGACACGGTACGGCGTACTGTGGTGTTGTTCCCGACCTTCCAGTTATTTTTGATCCCGGTGTTTCTAATTGGATTCGCCGGCGTGCTGTATCCTGAGAGCCCCTCCTCATCTGACTTCATCCTGCCGTTTATGGTCCTCAATGCGGATCTGCCGGCGATTGTAGTTGGGCTGTTTTGCGCCGGGGCGCTGTCGGCATCCATGTCTACCGGTGACGCATTGATGCACGCGGCCGCTTCGGTCACCGTCGAAGACGGCATTCGGCCTTTCAAGTCATTAACCGACCTGCAGCGGCGGCGCCTGATTCAAGGCATCGTTTTGGTGGTCGGTGCGATTGCGTATTTTTTTGCTATCACCGAAGGGGTGTCGCTGGTGGTACTGTTATTGACCTCCTACGGCATCATCTGCCAGCTCGCACCACCTATCGTTGCAGCGCTTTACTGGCGGCGCGCAACCACAGCCGGGGCGATCGCCGGCTTTGCTGCAGGGTCAGCCACGGCTGCGTTTTTCTTCATCAGCGGTTACCTTGGCACCAATCTGCGCCCATTCGATTTACATGAAGGCCTGCTTGGACTCCTGGTACATGTGCCGGTATTGATTGTGGTGAGCCTGCTGACCCAGCCGCAGCCTCAACAACACCGCGAGGCTTTTACTGCGGCACAGCAGGCTTAGGAGAGGTCACCCAAGAACCTGTAGGAGCGCACCCGGGCGCGACCGATAAACTCAGCAACCCCACCCAATTTCCAAACCAAGCCCACCACCGCCCTATTCTCAGGCACTTAAATGACGGATCAAGTTGCGCATAAACCGCGTACCTTCGGCCACCTGACTTATCGTGATGAACTCATTGGGCTGGTGGGCCTGGTCAATCGAGCCTGGTCCGCAAATGACGGTCGGGAAACCTGCCTGTTGAAACTGCCCTGCTTCCGCAGCATAAGAAACTGAGTAACAACTACTGGAACCCGTGAGCTGATGCGCTAAATCGGCTGCCGGATTATCGGGCTGCGGCATCAGCGGCGGGCCATCAGCCAGTGCTTCTGTGATTATTCGACATTCAGGTGCAATAGCCCGCATTTCGGCAAGCACTTTGTCCGCCTCAGCATCGAATTCCGCACGGATCGCGGCCACGTCATCGCCGGGTATCGTTCTTACATCCCAGACAAAACCGCAACGGCGGGCCAGGATATTGGCCGCCGTACCGCCTTGGATAACCCCGACAGACATACTGGTATACGGCGGTTCAAAAGGTGAATCGCTGGATGCATCACGACGTCGCCGGTCAACCATCTCATTAATTTTCGCCATCAAGCGGCTGGCCGCCATGATGGCGCTGACACCGCGATGCGGCTGACTGGAATGCGCCTCATGCCCCGTAATTTCCGTGCGGAACAGCGCAATGCCTTTTTGTCCATCAACCACCTGCATGTCTGTAGGCTCTCCAACGATCACAGCTGCAGGCGTCGGCACCAGCTTCTTGATTTCCTCGATCATAGCGGGCGCGCCCAAAAGCCCTATTTCCTCGTCATAACTCAAGGCGAAATGGATTGGCCGCTTGAGACCGGCTGCGAGCATATCAGGCAACAGTGAAAGCCCAATGGCGGAGAAGCTTTTCATATCAGCGGTGCCGCGGCCATAGAGCTTGCTGTCCTTTTCCACCACCGTCCAGGGGTCGGTATCCCAGGGCTGGCCGTCCACCGGTACCACATCAGTATGACCAGACAGCACAACCCCACCTGCTACGTTCGGACCTACGGTGAAATACAAATTGGCTTTGCTGCCATCAGCATTGGAAACCCGGGTTGAGGCCACGCCATGTTCGTTGAGGTAGCTCTCCACATCTTCAATCAGATTAAGATTGGAGTTGCGCGAGGTTGTGTCATGACGCACCAGGCGCGTGATCCAATCGATTTGTGGTTGCAGGTCAGACATAGTGGTTTTGTCCGTTATCAGTCGAAATTGAGGCAGTTATAGTCTGTGAACATAGAGCCAATTGCAAGCTTGCACAGGGTGTTCAGAAAGCGGCATTCGCTATGCTGAGTGGTGGGTATACCAATTGGCTTTTACCTATTAATCCAAACTGGCCGGAGATCCCAATAACCCTCATCACCGTAGGAGCGGCGATTTGAAATGAAGATAAGTTTCGGTCGGTCATTGTTTGACGCGACGGTACTGTCGAATCTGGCATGACATGATTTGCGGGTGTCCCAGCTAATACACGTTCAACAGCTGGCATAAATGGTTATGTCTTGCTCAATTTGTAGTAGAGTTAGGCACATTGGCCGTTCAGTTGTTAAGCAATAGGCATACATTATGCGTAGATTTTGTTTAGTCGTTTTTGTTCTTTGTATTGGATTAACCACAGAAGCTAACGATAAGAGCTGGTATGTGGTTGTCTTTGGAGAAAATTTTCAAACTGTCACTGGAGCCTCCGCAACGGCTGACATAGTGGATGGCCAATTTCTGGATGTGGGATTTGTTGGCAAGGAAATATACGTTCGAAGTGAAGAATACTACGAGCTGGATCAATTCAGGCCAGACACACCAGCTGCTAGCGGCAGTGGTGTTGCAGTAGCCACGATGAGTGAAGGCAGTATGGCCGCAAATAACACTCCTGAAGAACCGGCTCCGACAAGCGAATTTGGCCCTTTAACAGACACCGGTCTGCAGTACGTATCCAATGAAGATTTCCGTGGCTGGTATTGTGCTCAGTTATATGTCAAACCACTTGGAAACAGAACTTACCGGCTTAGGTGTGAAATCGATATGCAGCACGATTGAAAAGTGTTACTAACCAGGTCTCTATTTATGGAGGCCTCTATTTATGGACACCCAGTATTCAGCACATTTGTCTGGCTGGAAATTTCAATAATCCTCATCACTGTACGAACAGTGGCCAGAAATGAATATCAGCGCTCGCTTTGCAACCAGCCGATAAGGCGACACCTCGATGATCAATCGAGCTTGGCTGGATCTTTCGACCAGTCATAGCTATGGCCAAATCGTTCCGCTAAGAAATCGATAAACATCCTGACCTTTGGTGGAACAAAGCGCTGATAAGGATGCACTGCATACAGTGAGGAAGTTTCGGGGTATGGAAGGTAATCAGACAAGACTTCAATCAGTTCGCCATTAGCGATGGACGGACCAATGATCCAGTCCGGCGATAACATCAGTCCGCGCCCATGACGAGCTGCCGTGACCAACATGTTGCCACTGTTAGCGGTAAACGCCCCACCTGCTTTCACGTCAATAAGTTTACGTCCGTGCTTAAACTGCCAGGTGTTTTCTCCTGGGTCTCTCCTAAGTACCAAACAATTGTGCTGCTCAATGTCGGACGGGTGAGTGAGTTGTGGTGCCGTCAACAGATACTCTGAGCTGGCGCAAAGCCTGCGAGTGACATCGGCCAGTTTGCGGGCTCTCAGAGATGAGTCTTTGAGATTCCCGGCTCGGATAGCCAGGTCAAAGCCCTCTGCGATCAGGTCTACTTTGATATCCGTAGACGTCAGTCCAAAACTCACGTCTGGCCAGCGCGCCTGGAATAAAGCAGTAGCAACAACAATATGCTGCTCAAGGCTTGCAGGCACTGTGATGCGTACCAAGCCTGCGGGTTTGTTCTCGAGGTTAGCGGCTGTAGTACGTGCTTCTTCCAGATCCAGCAGTATGCTGCGTGTGCGTTGGTGGAACTGACGCCCAGCTTCGGTGAGATTTAGCCTGCGTGTCGTGCGGTGGAAAAGGGTGGCTCCTAGCCAGGTTTCGAGATCCACAATTCGCCGCGACACACTCGATGGTGCCAAGTTCGCTTGTCGGCCGGCAGCCGAGAAAGACCCCGTTTCTACCACTCTATTAAATAGCGTTATCGCGCCAAGCTGATCCATAACTGGTTACCTTTCTAGATTACATCGCCTGTCTATTTTTGCATAAAACGCAATAGTAATTTCGTATTTCGTGTATTTATCAGAAAGGTAGGAGCGATATAAGGTAGTACTCAGATGGATGCTTGGGGCCCGACATGCATCGTGAAGAGAAAAACTTCAACGACTAATGGAGAAGACAATGAAACGAAATACAAACAAGCAAACGCTCACCTCAATCGTCACCGGTGCATCAACAGGTATTGGCTTCGCCATCGCCAAGCGATTTTTGGAAGAGGAGATCAATGTCGTGATGAATGCGCGCACAAGGGCAGATCTGGAAGCCGCCTACGATTCCCTTGGTAGACCGACAAACGCCAGAATCTTAGTCGGTGATATCGCCGATAAGAAGGTCGGTGCAGAGCTCGTGCGCATCGCGGAAGATGCGTTTGGTGGCGTTGATATACTTGTTAATAACGCTGGTGTATTCGCTGCCAAGCCATTTCTCGAGACTGAAGAAAGCGATATTGACCACTTCCATTCGATCAATTTCAAAGGCGCCTATTTTGCTGCCCAAGCGGCGATTCCAGTACTTCAAAAGCGTGGTGGCGGTGCCATCATCAACATTAGCACCACGCTGTTGGAGCATGCGATCGAAGGATTTCCAGCATCTGCAGCCCTTGCCAGCAAAGCCGCTCTGGGTAGCTTGACCGAGCAACTGGCGGCCGAGTTTGGTGGCGACAATATCCGGGTGTCAACGATTAACACAGGCATTGTCGAAACACCGCTTCATGCCAAACACGGTATTAACGACACCAGTGGGCTTACCGGTCTGCATCTGCTGAATCGGATCGGCGCCCCCGAAGATGTCGCAGACGCCGCGACGATGCTCGCAACCAACCATTTCATCAGCGGTACCACCCTGCGGGTGGATGGTGGGCATGCAGCGGGCCACAGCTTCAGCTAAACAGATTTGAAACACTAACAAAACCGGAGGAAAATCCAATGCCCTACGTAAACATAAAGGTAACGGACGAAGGCGTCACCCGTAAACAGAAGGAAGCGTTGATCACTGCGACGACGCAATTACTGAAAGACGTGCTAAACAAGGATCCCGCAACGACCTTTGTGGTCGTCGAGGAAGTTCCAACTGACAGTTGGGGAGTCGGCGGCGAGTTGGTTACTGACATCCGTGCGAGAGATGCAGCGAGGCAATAGTTAAGCATTGCAAAGACAAAAGGTAGCGATTAATGGGGCTCATGTCTTTATTTGCTGTTTTCTGAAGGCAAGTTGCTCCAGACCATGATTACCCAGACGAAAGGAATCGCAGCTGCTTTACACAACCGCTATTGCAACTAACCTGGAAACTCAAGCAATGTGCGGCCATAATGCTGGCCGCACTTGAAATGTAAATTACTTAGATACTCGCCAACGCATCATTCAACAAAGCATTCGGCCGCATAGCCTGCGCCACTTTGTCCTGATCCGGCCGGTAATACCCACCCATATCAACAGCAACACCCTGCACTTCATTTAAAGCTGCAACAATCGCCGCTTCGTGCTCAGCCATGGTTGCAGCTACTGGTGCAAACCGCGCTTTCATTTCAGCATCATCATCCTGTGCCGCCAGCGCCTGGGCCCAGTACATCGCCAGATAGAAATGACTGCCGCGATTATCCAGCTCACCGGCTTTACGCGAAGGCGATTTATTGTTTTCCAGGAATTGACCATTGGCAGCATCCAGCGCATTGGCCAGTACTTTGGCTTTTTGATTGCCGGATTTGTCGGCCAGATCATCCAGCGACACCGCCAGTGCCAGAAACTCACCCAGTGAATCCCAGCGCAGGTGATTTTCTTTGACGAATTGTTGAACGTGCTTAGGTGCGGAACCGCCTGCACCGGTTTCATACAAGCCGCCACCAGCCAGCAATGGAACGATAGACAACATCTTGGCACTGGTGCCCAGCTCCAGAATCGGGAACAGATCGGTCAGGTAATCACGCAGCACATTTCCGGTAACCGAAATGGTGTCCTGCCCTGCTCTAACCCGTTCCAACGTCGCTTTCATGGCATCCACCGGCGCCAGAATGAGGATATCCAGGCCGTCGGTATCATGTTCCGGCAGGTATTCATTCACCTTGGCAATCAGATTGGCATCGTGGGCGCGGTTTTTATCCAGCCAGAATATCGCCGCAGCACCGGTTGCCCGCGCCCGACTGACACCCAGTTTCACCCAGTCTTTAATCGGCAGGTCCTTGGTCTGGCACATTCTCCAGATATCACCGACCGCCACGGCATGTTCCATCAGCGTATTGCCGTTGTCATCGACCACCCGAATGCTGCCCGGATCGCAGGCTTCAAAGGTTTTGTCATGCGAGCCGTATTCTTCGGCTTTCTGTGCCATCAGACCGACATTGGACACATTGCCCATGGTGGTTACATCAAAGGTACCGTGCTGTTTGCAGTCTTCAATGATGGCCTGATAAATGCCCGCATAGCAGCGGTCCGGAATCATTGCCTTGGTGTCATGCTGTTTGCCGTCCGGTCCCCACATGGTGCCGGCGGCACGGATGGATGCCGGCATGGAGGCATCGATAATCACATCGCTGGGCACATGCAAATTGGTGATGCCGCGGTCGGAATCCACCATCGCCAATGGCGGGCGGTTGTCATACACCGCTGCCAGGTCCGCTTCGATGGCTTGGCGCTGATCTGACGGTAGTTCGGCAATTTTCGCGTAGGCATCGCCAATACCGTTGTTGGCATCCACACCCAACTGCTCGAATGTGGCGGCATGTTTGGCAAAAACATCTTTGTAAAAAGCTTTAACGGCATAGCCGAAGATAATCGGATCGGAAACTTTCATCATGGTGGCTTTCATGTGCAGTGACAGCAGCACACCCTGATCTTTGGCTTCATCGATCTGTTCGGCAAAAAATGCACACAGTGCATCTTTGCTCATTCTTGAAGAATCGATCACCTCACCGGCCTGTACCGGCGTGGTGGCTTTGAGTACGGTTGCAGTACCATCTTCACCGACATGTTCAATCCGTACATTGCCTGCTGCAGCCATCACATGCGACTGTTCGCTGGAGTAGAAATCACCATCCTGCATATGGGCTACGTGTGTTAGAGAATCTGAACTCCACTGACCCATCGAATGCGGATGCTTCTGGGCATAGGCTTTTACCGGGCCGGCCACACGGCGGTCTGAATTACCTTCCCGCAGCACCGGGTTAACCGCGCTGCCCAGCACTTTGGCATAACGGTTGTGAATGGCCTGTTCAGCATCATTTTCAGGCTCTTCAGGATAATCAGGCAGATCGTATCCCTGCGACTGCAGCTCGCTGATGGCTGCCTGCAGCTGAGGTATGGATGCACTGATATTCGGCAGCTTGATGATATTGGCATCCGGTGTTTTGGCCAGTTCGCCCAATTCCGCCAAGTGATCATCCTGCCGCTGATCCGCACTCAGATTATCCGGAAAGTTGGCAATAATCCGCCCGGCCAGTGAGATATCCCGGGTTTCCACTGCCACATCCGCAGCACCGGCAAACGCCTGCACGATGGGTAACAGCGATTGTGTCGCCAAAGCGGGCGCTTCGTCGGTAATGGTGTAGATGATTTTCAGCGAGTTGTCTGCCATGTTGATGTTCCAGTAACGTAACGGCTGCAGCAACCTCAAATACTACAGGTAGCGCAGCGCTGAATAATGATGATCGGTCATGTTCTCCCGATGCACTTACAACAGACCGGGAGACCACTAAAATGAGGGCGCATTATAGCGATTTCAGGGGTAAATTTCTTATTTGTCTGTGCTCTGCATTATCAGCCCTGTGCTAACATCGGAACCCGACAACAACAATAAGCGCTCAGCATCATTTGTCCATGACCGAAGGCAACTTGTTTGAAACCGGCGGTGGCCTGAAGATTCTCACTCAAATCGGCACTGAAGCAGCCGATACGCCCGCTGCTGAGCCTCCCCTGCAACCCGGCACCATGATCGGCCCTTACCGCATAGCCGAAAGTGTCGGACGCGGCGGCATGGGCGCCGTTTACCGGGCGGTTCGCCAATATGCGGATTTTGAGCAGGAAGTCGCCTTAAAGGTCATTAAATCCAGCGATATATCACGCGATGATCTGCTGGCTCGGTTCAAGCATGAGCAGCGCATTCTGGCCAATCTGGATGCTCTCGGTGTCAGCCGGATGCTGGATGGCGGTGTCAGTGAGGATGGCCGGCCGTATATCGTTATGGAATTCATCCATGGTGTACCACTGCATGAATATTGCCAGCAGCAGTCACTCCCGGCAGCTGGACGGCTGCGCCAGCTGGTGCGCCTGTGCCGCATCATCGCCCATTGTCATCGCCGCCGGGTTATCCACGGCGATATAAAATCCAATAACATCCTGATTGATACTGACGGCGAAGTCCGCCTGCTGGATTTCGGCATTGCCGAAATGCTGGGTGCAGGAGATTCCGGTGATACCGACGCACTGGAATCAACCGCCATGACACTGTCTATCTGCAGTCCGGAGCAGGCACTGGGCAAACCGATTACTACTGAATCCGACATTTACCAGCTGGGGCTGCTGATTTACAGCCTGCTGTCGGGCACTTCACCGCACCGGGTAGAAGCAGAATCGGACCCCTCCACCTGGGCCACCCAGGTTGCCGCCAAGCAACTGCCGACCCTGGATCAGCATATGCGTTCTGCCGGACGGGGTAATCCGGCATGGCAGGACCGTTTCGGCGACCTGAACCTGATCGCTGAAAAGGCAACCGCCAGAAAACCTGAAGACCGCTACGCTGGGGCTGATCAGCTGGCTGACGATATTCTGAATTATCTGGAACAGCGCCCGATTTCCATCCGTCAGCATGAACCGGCATACCGTTTTGGCAAACTGATTCAGCGCAACCGATTTGCCTCACTGATTGCTTCCGGGCTGGCCGCCGGCCTGGTCATTGCGCTGGTCGCCTATATTTACCAGATCAACGCCAGCCGGGAGGCCGCCGAGCTGGCTGCATTAAAAGCACAGCGGACCTCGGAGTTTATTACCGGCTTATTTGATATTTCCGACCCTGCCAATCACCTGGGTGAATCCATTTCCGCCCGGCAGCTGCTGGACCGGGGTGTGGATGAACTCGAACGGCTCAAAACCTCCGATCTGCTGAGTTATGCCGAGCTGAAATTGGCACTGGCTGCCCGCTATCTGGACCTTGGCGAACACGCTGCCGGTCTGGAGCTGGTTGATGCCACATTGCCGCTGATTGAATCACAGCCGGAACTGGAGCATCTTAAATCTGAAGCACTGGGTCAGAAAGCCTGGCTGCTGTTCGGTTTGCGCAAACCCGGTGAAGCCCTGCCCTTTGCGGAACAGGCCATTGCGCTGAGCGATCAGTCCGGCAATGTACCCGACTACAATCTGAATCTGAATCTGGGTCTGGCTTATATCTACAATGAACTGGAGCGCTCCGAGGAAGCCATTCAGCTGAGTCAGGCCTCACTGGATGAACTGGATAGCATCGGTGACCAGTCAGATGCGCATCTCGATGACCGCCTGGGTTTTCATGTTGTGCTGGCCACCTCGCACCGCGATACCGGTCTGTTTCAGGCCAGCTACGATCATTATAAGATTGCCCACGATATCGCGCTGGAACGCTATGGCACCAGTCACCCCCGCTACGCCCAGGCACTGTATGGCATGGCGGTCGCGCTGGATGGACTGGGCCGATATCAGGAAGCCCTGGATCTGGGCGAACAGTCGTATCAGTTAACCAAAACCATTTACGGTGACAATGCGCTGGTGACCGCCAGAACTGCCAGCAGCCTGGCGGTTTTTTTTACCAAATCCGGTGATTATGAAAAAGCGGTGAGTTATTTGCAGGAGTCGTATCAGGCCAGTATCAATATGCATGCCGGACCGGGCCAGCTGGGTAACATTCTGCATAACACCGGGTATGCCCAGCAGCAGGCCGGCCAGTTTGAGCAGGCCAGAGACACCTATCTGCAGGCTATTGAGTTGATTACTGCGGCGGTAGGTCCCGATGCCGTCTGGACAGCCAATATGCATGGCAATATCGGCGAAGTGCTGGTTGAGCTCGGTGAGCTTGATGAGGCTCAGTATCGCTTTGAAACGTCACTGGAAATCAAACAGCAGCAACTGCCGGACGACAGCTCCAGCCTGGCCTGGCCGTATTATGGGCTTGGCCTGGTCGAGCTGGGACGGGGTCAGCTGGAATCATCAGCAGCTTACCTGAACCGTGCACTGCAGCGGCTGCAGTCAACCCTGGGGCCTGATCATCCGGAAACGGCTTTTCCGTTAACTGCACTGGGCAGGTTGTTCAACCAGCACGAAGACTATGCCCAGGCCCAGGTCTACCTGGAACAGGCGTTGGCGTTGAGGGAACACCTGCCACCGCATGCCGGCCCTTTGGCAACAACTCAGAATGC
>JANQPN010000020.1 GCA_028289455.1 Wenzhouxiangellaceae bacterium | reverse complement strand
GTGCACTTTCCATAATATCGGCAACGGATTTGGTCACGGTTTGCGGCGTAATTCCATGCTGCTTGTTGTAGGCCAACTGCTTGTCCCGCCTGCGCCCGGTCTCATCCATTGCCCGCTGCATGCTGCCGGTGATTTTATCAGCATATAAGATGGCTTTGCCGCTGGCGTTTCTGGCTGCGCGTCCGATGGTTTGAATCAACGATCCTTCAGAACGCAAAAAACCCTCCTTATCAGCATCCAATATTGCTACCAGTGAAACTTCCGGCATGTCCAGTCCCTCGCGCAGGAGGTTAATGCCAACCAGTACATCAAATACACCGAGCCGTAAATCGCGGATGATCTCAACCCGCTCCACAGTATCGATATCCGAATGTAGGTAGCGCACCTTGATACCGTGTTCTGATAAATACTCAGTCAGATTTTCCGCCATTCGCTTGGTCAGCGTGGTCACCAGTATCCGGTCGCCCTGGGCCACCCGCCGGTTGATTTCCGACATCAGGTCATCCACCTGGCTGGCAACCGGTCGCACTTCAACCTCAGGATCGATCAGGCCGGTTGGCCGTACAACCTGTTCGGCAACCACTTCGGATAAATCCAATTCATAGGGACGTGGTGTAGCGGAAACATAAACAGTCTGCGGCGCCCGCGCCGACCACTCTTCAAATTTCAGCGGCCGGTTGTCCAGGGCCGAAGGTAATCTGAAGCCGTATTCAACCAGTGTTTCCTTGCGTGAACGGTCGCCACGATACATCGCACCGATCTGCGGTACCGTGACATGGCTTTCATCCAATATCAGCAAAGCATCTTCAGGCAGATAGTTGTACAAAGTCGGCGGTGGTTCTCCAGGCTGGCAGCCGGTCAGATGCCGCGAGTAGTTTTCCACGCCGGTGCAATAGCCCAGCTCTAGCATCATTTCCAGATCATATTTGGTGCGCTGCTCCAAGCGCTGTGCTTCTAATAAGCGGTTATTGCTGCGCAACTGCTCCAGCCGTTCGGCCAGTTCGACTTTAATCGCCTCCACAGCATCCAGCACTACCTGCCTGGGTGTTACATAATGCGACTTGGGAAATATGGTTAACTCATCCTGCTGTTGCAGCACTTCACCAGTTAGTGGATCGAACAGCGCCAGACTGTCGACCACGTCATCAAATAATTCAATGCGCACTGCCTCAGTATCTGAGTCACCGGGAAACACATCAATAATGTCTCCTCTGACACGGTAAGTGCCGCGCCGCAGTTCTATATCGTTTCGCGCGTATTGCATTTCCGCCAGCCGCCGCAGAATATGGCGCTGATCAACACTGTCATCCCGCTGCAGCTGCAGGGTCATCTGCATGAATGAAGTAGGATCACCCAGACCGTAAATGGCAGAAACCGTTGCCACAATGAGCGCATCTCGGCGCTGCAGCATTGCTTTGGTGGCCGACAAGCGCATTTGCTCAATGTGCTCATTAATGCTCGAATCTTTTTCAATATAGGTATCACTGCTGGGTACGTAAGCTTCCGGCTGATAGTAATCGTAATAACTTACGAAGTACTCCACCGCATTACCCGGGAAAAACTCCCGAAACTCGCCATACAACTGCGCAGCCAGCGTTTTATTAGGTGCCATGACCAGCGTAGGACGCTGCAATTCGGCAATCACATTGGCCATCGTGAAGGTTTTTCCGGAGCCGGTAACCCCCAGCAGCGTCAAATCCTGATGGCCTGAGTCCAAGCCTTTACAGAGCTGTCGGATGGCTTCCGGCTGGTCACCTGAAGGTCGATAGGCAGAGCGTAACTTGAATCTGTTCCCGGCAGTCATAAATCAGCATTTTTATTCGAGCAACTTGGTATTATATCCCTGCTGATAAACGCATCGCTCACCTGATATTAGATAACTTAAAAGGAACAACATGCGCCTAGCTGAACGCCTGCAACAAATCAAACCTTCCGCCACACTGGCAGTGGCCGCCCGGGCAGCTGAACTGAAAGCGGCCGGAGAGGATGTCATCGGGCTGGGCACCGGTGAACCGGACTTCCCGACACCGGAAACCGCCTGTGAAGCCGCCATTGCAGCAATGCAGAATGGCCAGACCAAATACACCGCGGTCGATGGTACAGCCGAATTGAAGCAGGCGATCATTGAAAAGCTGAAACGTGACAATGCATTGCTGTACAGCCCGGGAGAAATTATTGTCTCCACCGGCGCCAAGCAGGCGCTGTTCAATATGCTGCTGGCATTGATCAACCCCGGCGATGAAGTTCTGGTGCCGACACCCAGCTGGGTTTCTTACCCGGACATGGTAAGACTGGTTGGTGGTATACCGATAGAACTGCACGCCGATGACCGTCAGAACTTCAAAGTCACACCGGAACAGCTTGAGCAGGCAATCACCCCTAAAACCCGATTGCTGATGCTGAACTCACCCAGCAACCCGACCGGCATGGCCTACAGCAAAGCTGAATACCAGGCCATCGGTGAACTGCTGGCCAGGCATCCGCAGATAGGGATCAGCAGCGATGAAATTTACGAGCATATTTACTGGGGTAAAGAGCCGTTTATCAGTTTTGCCAGCGCCTGTCCCGAGCTGCGCGACCGCACCATGATCATCAATGGCGTTTCCAAGGCTTATGCCATGACCGGCTGGCGCATCGGCTTTATGGCCGGACCTGAAGCGCTGGTGACTGCCATGCGCAAAATTCAAAGCCAGTCCACCTCCAATCCCAGTTCAATTTCACAAGCTGCAGCAGCTGCTGCGCTGAACGGCAACCAGGACAGTGTTTTTGAGATGCGTGATGAGTTTAAGCGCCGCCATGACTGGCTGATCGACGCACTGAACCGTATCCCCGGAGTAAGCTGTAAGCCCTGTGATGGGGCATTTTATGCCTTTCCTTCATTTGCTGAAGCCATTATTGCTATTCCGGGCGTAGACAATGACCTGGATATGGCCGAATGGCTGCTGGAACACGCTGGCATCGCAGTTGTGCCTGGCAACCCGTTCGGCGCTCCTGGGCACTTGCGCCTGTCATATGCCGCCAGCATGGAAGTTCTGCAGGCAGCGGTCAGCCGAATTCATAATGCCCTGCAACAGGCTTTAGCTGACGCCTGACACCGCCCGGCTTTTAACCGGCACCATCGATTTCACGATGGTGCCGGGCCTTCACCCGGTCTGTGTATTAACAAGACCGCGATTTAACTCTCCTCTCTGAATGCGTTAATCGAACCGATCTGCTGCTGCACACGTATTAATAATAAAGCCTGATATTGGCGAACAGCCATCGCATTCTCGGCCGAGCGATTTTCTTACAAAACCTGACAGTAATTTGCCATCGAATGCGGCTTACCGCTTAAGCACAATATCTTTGGAACAAGCAGAGACGTACAATGTCAGAAAAAATAGCAATGAAACGAAGCAACAGCAATACGTTTCAGGGAAGGAAGTCAACCAGGCAGCGCGGCATGAGCCAGGTAGAGCTAATGATTGCCGTATGCCTGGTAGCTGTTATTTCGGCCACTGCAATGCCCGGCGTCAGCGACATGATGGATCGCAACAAGCTGAAGGGCACCCGCCACCAACTTTTAACCGATTTCAATTTTGCCCGTAACACGGCTGTCGATAAGTACCGCCGGGTAGTGATCTGCCCAAGTACCGATCAGCAGACCTGCAGCGGCGATACCAACTGGAATCAGGGCTGGATCATCTTTCAGGATTTCAATACCGATCATCAGCGTGAAGCTTCCGAGCCATTGCTGCGGGTTGCCAGTTTGGAATCAAAAGTTGATGTCAACAGCGGCAGACGCACCCACTTCCGGTTTTTCCCGGACGGCACTGCTCCAGGCAGTACCGGCAGTGTTTTCCTGTGTGTTGACGGCGAACCGGACATGGGACACCGGCTGGTGATTTCCAATGTCGGACGGGTGCGCAGCGAGGAATACAGCTGCAGTTGACGTCTGTGCAGCATCAGCTGGCAGGCAGGCATGACAGTGTTTTGAAATAAATAGCCTGAATGACTTGACGAATGCCCTGGATAACTGGAAAATACCCGGCCTATTCCCCGGTAGCTCAGTTGGTTAGAGCGGGTGACTGTTAATCACTAGGTCCGCGGTTCAAGTCCGTGCCGGGGAGCCAATTTTCCTAAAGCCGCTGTATCTACAGCGGCTTTTTTCATTCCCTTAAATAAATTCATACGCGGACCGGTATCATGACCGCTTGAAATCTGAGTAAAGGCTGCAATTAAAATTGAATGGCAAAGCCTGTAATCCCAAAATTAGATTGCTTGTTCAATAATCACTGACTGTTCAGCAATACCTGCAAACCTGCTTCATCAAGTATCTCAACACTCAGTTTTTCTGCTTTTGCGACTTTTGAGCCTGGATCAGCGCCAGCAATCAGCGCCGTTGTTTTTCCGGAAACACTCCCGGTCACCTTTGCACCCAATGCCTCCAGCTTCTGCTTGGCCACACTGCGGCTGAAAGCTTCCAGCGTGCCGGTTAAAACATAAGTGTTACCGGCCAGCGGTTGAACTCCGCCAGCTGACTGTTCAGGCTGTGGCCAGCTGATTCCTGCGGCCAGCAGGTCATCGACAATGCTCAGATTCTGCGGGTTGTGGAAAAACTGATGAACGCGCTGGGCCACGATGGGGCCGATTCCATCAACTGCTTCCAGTTGTTCAATTTCGGCATCCTGTATCGGCGCAATTCCACCAAATTCACGCGCCAGATCCTGCGCCGTGACTTCACCCACTTCACGGATACCCAGTGCAAACAAAAACCTGGGCAAAGTGGTCTGTCGGCTTTTATTCAGTTCATCCAGCAGGTTCTGCGCAGACTTCTCAGCCATTCGCTCCAGACCGCTTAGCGTCTCCAGGTCAAGCCGGTATAAGTCTGCCGGCGACATCACCAAGTTTAAATCCACCAGCTGTGCAATCAATTTGCTGCCCAGCCCTTCGATGTCCATCGCTGGACGTGCCGCAAAATGCTCCAGCGAACGCTTTCGCTGCGCCGGGCAGATAAGCCCACCGGTGCACCGTAGTACTGCTTCGTCCTGCTCACGTTCAGCCGGACTGCCACATTCCGGACATACAGACGGCATCTGATATTCCGGCAGCACCTGCTGCCGCCGCTCCGGAAGGCTGCGCACTACTTCGGGAATTACATCGCCGGCGCGACGCACGATAACCTGATCGCCGATCCTTACATCCTTGCGGCGAATTTCATCAGCATTGTGCAATGTGGCATTGGTGACGGTAACCCCTCCGACAAACACCGGCTTCAGGCGCGCCACTGGTGTCAGCGAGCCGGTACGCCCCACCTGAATCTCGATAGACTCCAGTGTGGTTATCTGTTCTTCTGCAGCAAATTTGTGTGCAATGGCCCAGCGCGGTGCACGGCTGACAAATCCCAGCTGATCCTGCCAGTCCAGTCGGTTGACTTTGTACACCACGCCGTCAATTTCATAATCCAGTTGGGCTCTGCGTGCTGCCATATCCGAGTAATAACTGAAGCAGCCCTGGCTGCCCTGCACGACTTTGCTCAACGGATTCACCGGCAGCCCCCAGTTACGCAGCTGATCCAGTACCTCTGCATGGGTTGCCGGCAGCAGTTGCTCATCAATAACCAGCGAATAGGCATACATCGCCAGAGGTCGCTGAGCAGTAATCGCAGGATCCAGCTGCCGCAGGCTGCCTGCTGCACCATTGCGCGGATTTATCAGCGGTTTCACTCCACGCTGTTCAGCCGTATCGTTAAACGCATCAAATCCGCTGCGCGGCATGTATACTTCGCCGCGGACTTCAAGCTCAGCCGGCACATTTTCGCCCCTGAGCTTCAGCGGTACAGCACGGATTGTGCGCACATTAGCGGTAACATCTTCACCACGCTGGCCGTCGCCCCGGGTAGCAGCACGCACAAGCTGACCCTGCGCATAACGCAAACTGATGGCCAGACCATCCAATTTAGGTTCAGCTACCAGCTCTATCGACTGTTCTTCCCCCAGCTCCAGCAGCTTTATCAGGCGATCATAAAAAGCTTGAATTTCTTCTTCAGTAAAACCGTTGGCCAACGATAACATTGGCACCTGGTGCTGAACTTCGGCAAACGCGCTGGAAGGCTCCGCACCCACCCTTTGAGTGGGTGAGTCGGCAGTCAGTTTCTCCGGATATTGCTGTTCCAGTGCCTGCAGTTCTCTGAACAAAAGATCATATTCAGCATCGCTAATGCTTGGCTGGTCAAGCACATAATATTCATAATTATGCTGATTAAGCTGTTCGCGCAACCACTCGATGCGCTGAAAATCCTGATTGTCAGACATTATTGTTTTTGTCTATCGTAGGCCCGCATGGCTTCACGTTGATGGGCAATAGTTTGCCTGGTCAGGACCTGTCGCTGTTTATCCTGGACCTCAGCTTTCAACAACTCGGCCAGCCGCTCGGCTGTGGCCAGCATCGAATCCCAGGCAACCAGGGCGGATGTAGGTCCGGGCAGCGTCATGAACAGCGTAACCCCCTGAGTTTCAAACAGGTTCCAGGCAGTCCTGTCAAAATGCCCAGGCGCGGTCAGGTTGGCCATTGAGAATAGTGGTTTATCACTGCCTTCGGGCAGGCGGTGAAAAATATCCTGTGCGCCGAAACTCAGGCCGGCTTTTAATGCAGCATCCAGCAGTTCTACACCGCTGATGGGATGTCTTTGCAGGCCCACCACATACAGGCTGACTATCTGATCATCACCAGGCGCCGCTCCAGACTGTTCGATTTCACCTGCTGATTCCATTGATGGCTGGGATTCGCTCGAAGCAGCATCAGAAAATTCTGGAGATGTTATTTCAGGTTGTGATGAAACCGTATCATTACCGGTGAGTGGTATTTCGGTGTCTGGTGATTGTTGTGCTGCAGATATATCCAACCCGGCTATGGATTGCTGCTCACCACCATCCAGGTTGTCAGTTGCAGTGTCCGGAGAGTCTAAAGTCGGTTCGACTCTTCTGACGGCAGTGTTGCGCCTGCCTGATTTACGCGACCGTGCCGGCTTAGCCCTGCGATTGGGGTTGGCAAACAGAATTATGCCGATCAGAATCAGCACGCCCGCGACAATCAATATCCAACGCAGATGTTCCATTAGCGCCTATTGTAACCCAGCCAAATCGTTGCTTTATTCTAGCGGAAAATATCCACGCCCAACGGTATTCTTCAATTACGCCTGCAGGTATCTATCAGGATGCCGCCATTTGTGCTGCCTGTTCGATATCCACACTAACCATCCTGGAGACGCCGGCTTCTCGCATGGTCACACCGACCAGCTGCTCAGTCATTTCCATGGTGACCTTGTTATGTGTTACCACGATGAATTGCACCTGGTCAGACATTTCCTGTACCAGCTTGGAAAACCGGCTGACATTGGCATCATCCAATGGCGCATCAACCTCATCCAGCATACAGAACGGCGCTGGGTTCAACCCGAATATCGCGAATACAAAAGCAACTGCGGTCAGCGCTTTCTCACCGCCTGACAACAAATGAATGCTGCTGACGCGCTTGCCGGGCGGCCGGGCCATAATGGACACGCCTGTGGTCAACAGATCGTCTCCGGTCAGTTCCAGATACGCATGTCCGCCCCCGAACAGACGCGGGAACAAGGTTTCCATGCCCGCCCGAATCTGCTCAAAGGTTTCCTTGAAGCGTGTCCGGGTGGTACGGTCAATCCGGGCAATAGCATTTTCCAGTGTGGTCAATGCCTGTTGCAGATCGTCATTCTGTTTATCCAGGTAGGTTTTGCGTTCCGCTTCCTGCTCATACTCGCTGATGGCGGCCAGGTTGACCGGTTCCAGCCTGCGAATACGGTTTTCCAGCTTTTCAGACTGCTGATGCCATTCATCAGCAATAACATCCTCTGGCAGTTCCTGCACCAACTCGGCGATTGCCGGTACATCTTCCAGCTCATCCAAACGGCTTAACAGGTTATCAGCACGCAGTTTCAGCTCCTGCAGCTGCATCCGCACCTGCTCGCTTTGTACACGCACTTCATCGGAATTGGCTACTGCGCGCTGCCGTTGCTCATCAGTTTCCCGCAGCTGCCCGGCAAGTTCTTCCAACCTGCCGCGGGCATCTTTCAATCGCTGCTCCGTTTCCAGCTGCTGTTTGAGCAGTTCATCCAATGTCAGCCGTTCCGCGGCTCCCGGCTCATCCTGCTGTTCCAGCAATGCCGACAACTCCTGATAGCGCTGCTGCAATTGCTGGTGCTGCTGATCGGCACGCTGCCGCGACTCCTGAAGCGAGGCCAGGCTTGCGCGCCTGGATTCAATGCCGATAACCGACTGCTGAACCTGGGCCTGCTGCTGACCGACCTTTTGACGCAGCTGCTCATATTCACCGGTCTGCTGTTTAAGCGCCTGCTCCAGTTCGGTTTGCTGGCGATGCAGATCAGACAGAGTATCTACAAAGCCCTGCAGTTGCCCGCGGGCACCGCTGGCACTGCTCTCATGCTCGCTGATACTTTGCGTCAGACTGGTAAACTCACTGTCCAGCTGCTGATGCCGGCTCTGCATTGCCTGTAACCGTTCAGCTGCCTGATTGCGTGCCGATTCGGCCATGCTCAATTCATGATGCGCCTGGTTATGCCGATGTCGGGTCTGCTCCAGCTGGTCTTCCAACTGCACACGTTGCTGACGCGCTGTTTCCAACTGTTGCTGTAACTGTTCAGCCTGTTCCTGCTGCGAGCTCAACTGCTGCTCAAGCTTCCGGATTTCCTGCTGGCGATGCAGACTGCCGGCAGCACGATTATCGTCCCGGTGAATTCTCACCCAACCAGCTCCCAGCCATTCGCCTGCCGGCGTAATCACTGATTCGTCCGGCTGCAATTGCATTTGCAATGCCAGCGCTTCCTGCAGGCTATCGGCACAGCGCACTGCGGAAAGCAGCGGCTGTATGGTTGCAGGGGCGTTCACCTGATCCGCCAGGCTGACAGATCGGCCTTTAGCATTCGGCGCCTGGTTCGCTGCTTTATCAGCAACCAATGTCAAACCACCCGATTCACTCTCAGCAAAGTGTTCCGCCAGGGCTGCGGCATGCTCGCTGACATCTTCAACCACCACCGCCTGCAGAAAATCACCCAATACAGTTTCCACAGCTGTCGCCCACTGCTCCGGCACGTCCAGTGTCTCAGCCAGGCGCTGTGATTCATTTAAACCTGCCGCCTGCAGCCATTGCAATGAAGCCTGATCGTCCTCTCCCAGCGCTGCCTGCTGCAATGCATGCAGTGAATGCAGCCTACCCTGGTCGGCGCTGATCTGCTGCTGGGTTTCCAGGACCCGCTGCTGCAACTGCGTGACCTGTTCCCGCTGACTCTGCAACTGCTGACGCTGCTGTTCAATATCGGTCTGCATACCGGCAACCGACTCCCGTGCCTGTTCCGCCTTAGCAGCGGCCTCTTTCAGCTGCACATTACCGGCTTCAGGATTCAGTTGCTGCTGTTCTTCCTGCACTTTGGCCAGCCGTTGCACATCCCGGGATAACTGCTCATCAAGGTGTTGAATTCGGGTTCGCAGAACCTCTGTCTGCTGGCTGTGCTGACTGCCTGTGTCCAGCTGAGTTCGCAGTTCCGAACGCTGCCGGCCTATCTGCGACTCCTGTTGCTGCAGCTGTTGCTGTTGACCTGCCAGTGACTGTTGCAAGTTTTCCAGCTCCGGCTCCCGCTCAGCCAGCTCTTTACCAAGCGCCTCAATTCGCTCTACGTCATTAACCCTGACCCGTTCCAGTTCATCCAGGCTTGCACGGGTTTCGGTCCGCTCCTGGTCCTGGCGCTCCCGCAGTTCACGCTGATGCTGGATGGACTGCTCAGTCTGTGCGATCCGGGCTCCTAACTGATATAACTCACCCTGTACACTGCCCAGATGGTCCTGGGCTTTGGTCTGCTGCTCACGCAGCAGTTCCAGGCCTGTTTCGGCATGCCTCTGGGCAGCGATGGCCTGCTCCAGCTTGATTTCCAGTTCGCGGTTGTGTTCCTCCCCGGTTTCACTCGCAGCCTGCAGCTCACGCCACTGTAATGCCAGCAGCCGGGCGTCCAGATGGCGCTTATCAGCCTGCAGCTTTTTATAGCGCTCGGCGGCGCGTGCCTGACGCTTCAGCTTATCCAGATGCTTGCTGACTTCCTCTCGCAGATCATTTAACCGGTCCAGGTTTTCGCGGGTATGCCGAATGCGGTTTTCAGTTTCTCTGCGCCGCTCACGGTATTTGGAAATACCGGCCGCCTCTTCCAGGTAATGACGTAAATCTTCAGGCCGTGCTTCAACCACCTGAGAAATCATTCCCTGTTCGATGATGGAATAACTGCGCGGCCCCAGACCAGTACCGAGGAACAGGTCGGTGATATCTTTGCGGCGGCACCGGGTACCATTAAGAAAGTAACTCGAAGCGCCGTCGCGACTGACCTGGCGCCGCACTGCAATCTCACTGAAAGCAGCATATTCACCACCGGCCCGGCCCTGGCTGTTGTCAAACAGCAGTTCGACGCTTGCGGTGCCCACCGGTTTGCGGGCACTGGAGCCATTGAAAATCACGTCACTCATCGATTCGCCACGCAACTGACGCGCGGAAATCTCACCCATAACCCAGCGAACGGCATCGATAATATTCGATTTGCCGCAACCGTTTGGACCAACCACTCCGGTAAGGTTACTGGAGAAACTCAGGGTGGTCGGATCCACAAAGGATTTAAACCCAGCTAATTTAATCGCAGTTAAGCGCATATATTTATTTCATTTTCTGAGGACCGGCAAAACCATAGAGGAGTTACCGACCATCGTTTTAGTTGTCGCAATACGCATCTCGGGTTAAGGTGCGCGTTTATTGTGGAGATCAACATGGCCAATCAACCTGCACGCGATCTGGAAGTATTCCCCAACCCGGAGCAAGCGCGCGATTATACCATTCGTATCAGCATTCCGGAGTTTACCTGTCTGTGCCCAAAAACCGGTCAACCGGACTTCGCTACGCTGCATCTCGAATATATCCCTGACCGGCTGTGCGTGGAACTAAAAGCCTTGAAACAGTATATCTGGTGGTACCGGGATCAGGGCGCTTTTCATGAAGCCGTGACCAATCAGATGCTGGATGATCTGGTTGCCGCAACACAGCCACGGTTTATGCGTCTGCTGGCGGACTTTAATGTTCGTGGTGGCATTTATACCAAAGTAACAGCCGAATACCGTGCCGAAGGCTGGCAGCCTTCAACTAAAGTTGAGCTGGCCTGAACCCACAATTCATTCAACTCTGACGTTTTCCAGCTCTACGTCTGCTTTCTCCCGCAGACGGTTAATCCAAAGCTCTACTTTCTGACGGTTCAGATCACGGCGCATACCGTCACTTACCTGATCAAACGCCGGTGGGGAAAACGGCCGCGTTTCAACAACCTTCAGCAACCGCCAGCCCTGTGGTGATGGCAGCGGCACCGGTACGATGTCATCAGTCGAGGTGTTTTTAATGGCATCAGCATAATCACCCGGCACCTGGGATAAATCTATCCAGTTCAAGGCTTCGGTACGGTTGGCGGCGGACAGTTCGGTATAACTTCCACCGTCCTGCAATGCCAGTATGGCGCTCAGCGCTTCCTGCTCATTCGGAAAAACAATTGTTTCCAGACGGTATTGCTCACCACCTGCATTGGCTACAGTTTCACGGTACTGTTTTTGCAGTTCTGCATCACTGGTGGGATAGCGCTCGATATAATCTGCTGCATAGCGGTCAAACAGCAGCCTGCGCTGCTCCAATTCCAAAGCGGCGTGCAGTTCTGCTGACTGAAATGCATTATCTTCCTGAGCTGCATTGGAAACACTGAATAGCTGAATGAGGTTATTAACAGCCTCACCAGACTGCTCCGGTGTCGGATCAGTAATTCCCTGCTGTTCCAGATATACGTTCAACATGGTGCGGGTAATCGGTGCACCATCCACTGTAGCCACTGACGGTACAGATAAATCAGCACCTTCACGGTTGCACCCGCTGAGCAACAGCAAACCACAAAGAACGACTCCAATGAACATCACTTTACGCATAAAAAACATCGGTTTTTCCATTATTTCAAACAGCTGTGCTATTCACCGGCACAGCAAATGCCTGTTGTCAGGCGTTAATCAAACTCATTATCAGCATAAGCTTCAATACGCAGCGCGTGGATATCAGATTGCATCAAATCACCCAGCGCTCGATAAATCATCCGATGTCTCTGTAACGGGCTTTTATCGGCAAACACTGAACTGACAATCTGGACAAAGAAATGTCCCCGGCCATCTTTAGCGCCAGCATGACCGACATGCAGATGGCTTTCGTCATCAATCTGCAAATGCTCCGGCTGTAAATCCGAAGCCAGGCAGGATCGTATTTTTTCCAATCGCTGGTTCGACATTTGTGTCATCTCACCGCAGCTAAAACACCTTCACAAACGGCTTAACTTCTACCTTAGCGTAGACGCCGGCCTGCTGGTATGGGTCTTCAGCCGCCCATTGCTCGGCAGCTTCCAAATTATCAAATTCGGCCACAATCAATGACCCGCTGACCCCAGCCAGTGCAATCTGATCGCTGTCTGCTGCGGGAATCGGCCCTGCAGTCAGTAACCGCCCCTGGTCACGCAACAGCTGGATACGCTGAATATGCGCCGGCCGTGCTGCCAGCCGATCCTGCAGCTTGTCGGGTGCGTCCAGTGCGTAGATCAGATAATACATGTTAATGACAGGATAATCAGATGCATACCGGCACAGATGGTGACGGCCCCGCAACCATGCAAGTCATTTATTTCCGCGACGGCTGCGCCACCAGAATAACAGACCGGTACCAATCAGCAATAAGCCATACCCGACCATCGGCGCCAACACATAAACCCACAATGCGCCATATTTTTCGCCAACCAGCAGATGGGTCAAAACCGTCCCTATCAACACCACAACCGCTACCAATGACAGGATAACCCAATCGGCAATCGTCAGCGGCTGGCTGCCAGTGCGCGCATATATCCAATACAGCACAGCAACTATCGGTGCCAGCAAAGCCAGGGAAATAATCATTCTAGTGCCTCATGCCAGTGGACGTATACCGACTGCATCCCGCAATCTGCGGATCAGCGGAATTGAATATTCACGGGCTTTTTCAGCCCCTGCCAGCAGTTCTGCTTCGATGGTTGCCGGGTTGGCAATTAAATCCTGATAGCGCTGGCGCGGTTCTGCCAGCTCGCTGTTGATCAGTTCAAACAATTGCTGCTTTACTTCGCCCCAGGCAATTCCGTCAGCAAATGCCTGACGCATAGCAAGCCGCTGCTGCTCACTGGCGAATGCTGCATAGATACTGAACACATTTGCACTGTCCGGATCTTTCGGCTCTCCCGGCTCCTGAGAATTGGTAACAATCCGCATGATCTGCTTGCGGAGCTTTTTCTCCGGCAGCCACAGGGGAATGGTGTTGTCATAGCTCTTGGACATTTTGCGTCCATCGAGCCCGGGCAGCGTAGCCACCTGATCATCGATTACCGCTTCAGGCAACACGAAGTGTTCGCCATAATGATGGTTAAAACGTTGGGCGATATCTCGAGTCATCTCCAGATGCTGGGCCTGATCTCGTCCGACCGGCACATGGGTGGCATTAAACATTAAAATATCTGCGCTCATCAGAACCGGATAGTTGAACAACCCCATGTTGATGCCGAAATCAGGGTCTTCACCAGCTTCATCATTGGCCTGTACTGCGGCTTTGTAGGCATGTGAGCGGTTCATCAAGCCCTTGGCGGTCATACAGGTCAGCAGCCAGGTAAGCTCCGGTATTTCAGGAATATCCGATTGACGGTAAAACACCGCTGTTTCGGTATCCAGTCCCAGTGCCAGCCAGGAAGCGGCAATTTCCAGCGTGGACTGGTGCAACCGGGCGGCTTCACCACATTTCACCAGTGCGTGATAATCAGCCAGGAAATAATAGGATTCTGTGGCAGCATCACGGCTGGCGGTTATCGCCGGTTTGATAGCGCCCACATAATTACCCAGGTGTGGCGTCCCGCTGGTAGTAATGCCGGTCAGGCTTCTGCGATTACTCATAATGTCTTCAGTAAAACATGCAAATTATATCCGGTGCGGCATTGTAAGCGCTGAGCACGCTGCTGTCTGCCACAACCACTCAAAAAAAACTATCATATGCCGATCATGACTACATCATCAGCAAGCATTATTGCCCGCTATCGTATCCATTGCCCGGCTGCACAGGCGGCTGTCATGGCACGCGCGATGGCCTGGGAGCAGACCGTCGAAGTGGTTGAGTCGGTGGTCAGCCCGCGCGTACGCCGCGAGGTTGTCGGTGAAGTGCTTGAAGTAACCGAACAAACTGATGGCAGCCACCTGGTGGAAATCAGTTACCACGCTCATCTGGCCAGCAATCATGTCAGCCAATTGTTCAATCTGGCATACGGCAACGTATCACTCTACCCCCTGGTGAGACTGGAACATCTGCAAATACCAGATGCTTTGGCCAACAATATTGGAGGCCCTCAATACGGCGCTGCCGGCATTCGTGAGTTGCTGGGCATTTATGATCGGCCAATGCTGGCAACTGTACTCAAGCCCCGCGGAGAATCTCTGGATTATTTCCAGCAGGTCGCTACAGATTTCATCCTGGGGGGTGGCGATGTGCTTAAAGATGATCAAAATCTGTCAGAAGAGGACTTTGAACAATTCCGGCAAAGGGTTACCGGTTGTGCCCGGGCAGTTGCCCTGGCCACTGAAAAAACCGGCAGGCCATGCCTTTACTTACCTCATGTAACCGGTGCCGGTGATGACCTCAAACGGCGCCTGGAAGTGATCAAATCACTGGGCCTGCATGGCGTATTGCTGTGCCCATGGGTATTGGGGCTGGGATTTTGCAAACAACTGGCCAAAGAGTTTGAGCTGATCTATATGGCTCATCCAGCACTGGCCGGCACCTTTACCCGGCCGGAAAAGCATGGCATTGCGGCTTCGGTTTTGTACGGCACACTGCTGCGCCTGGGTGGCGCTGATATCAGCATTTTTCCGGGCCATGGCGGCCGCATCACCAGCCGGGAAATCACCTGCGATCATATCCATCATGCACTGGCTGACCCGCTTGGCAATTGCCTCCCCAGCCTACCGTGTCCGGCGGGCGGAAAAACGCTGGGACTTATACCGGAAATGCTGGATGAATATGGCGATAATGCCATTTTACTGATCGGCGGCGCATTACTGGCCCACGGACCTGATCTGCAGGCCAGTACACGCGAATACCAGGCTGCCATTCAGACACGCTTTCCGGGCAGGCTGGAGCCTGTAGTGACCGGACAGCAACCCAAAGCAGAGCCGGTAGTCATCAAGTCCGGAGCTGGACATACCTGGTCCAACCGCCAAAAAACTGCCTATAAAACTGATCAGCGCCTGCCCCATGCCAATGCAACCAGAACTGAACTGATCGGCAAGCATCAGGAACAGACAAATTTTGAACTGCGATATTTCGAGTTGCAGTCGAATGGCTATACCAGCCACGAACGGCACCGGCATACCCATGTAATCATTGGCGCACGTGGCACCGGGAGATTAATCATTGATGATCAGACCTATTTGCTGGAACAGCACGATATTGCCTATGTGCCTCCGCACAGCGCTCATCAGTTGCGCAACGATGGAGACGAGGTATTCGGTTTTTACTGCCTGGTAGACCGCTACCGGGACAAGCCTCAGCAGGTCTAGCCCGCCGCCGGCTCCAGGCCTCTCATTTCTGTCAGCAGCCGGGCATGTCGCTGGTACCCCTGCGCATCGATCTGTACCGGTTGGGTTTGAATGCCTTGTACATAGGCGGTTTCAAATTGTGCATGCCGGGCACCGTGATAAATCAAATCACGATACCAGTCGTGCGGTAGTATGCTGTTATCGATCCAGTCCGGCTGAGCCATATAACAGAAAGCATGGTAAGTCTGCTGCTCCACTGTCACCGGCATCTCGATACAGTCATAGCCATCACCTTCAAACTCATCCAGCACGGCTTTCTGCTGAGCATCAATGCCAAACACCACACCCCAGGCAACGCTGCCGGGAGCCTGGATAAGATTGCCTTTGCCCGAACCATCGGCCCCACGCTTATGAAAGCACAATCGCCAGCCTGCCAATTGGGCATTACCGATTCTGACCACACTACCCAACCGTTGTTGCAGCCGTGCAGGGTGCAGGTTTGACCCGTAAGCCAGATAATGCAGCATCTGATCAGTCGCCGTCGGCAGTTGATGATTGATGCACACTCAACTGTGTCGGCCGATTATTTCCATCTACTGCAACAAACACCATTTCCGCGGATACAGCCAGCACCTGATTACCCTCAAACATATCCTCGCGAAAAATCTGTACCAGCGCAGTCATGCTGGTATTGCCAACGCGTATAACCTTACCTTTCAGCTCAACAATGCTGCCCTCGGCAATGGGCACTTTGAAGTCCACTCTGTCGATCGACACCGTCACCACTTTTTGACGCG
Source organism: Wenzhouxiangellaceae bacterium (assembly GCA_028289455.1). GTDB lineage: Bacteria > Pseudomonadota > Gammaproteobacteria > Xanthomonadales > Wenzhouxiangellaceae > JAJFKX01. Next base: position 38,090 of record JANQPN010000020.1, on the reverse strand, counting down.
AGAAACGGGTGCATACCAGAAAACCGACTTCATCCATCCATTGCATGGCGGTTCCCCCATACAGTGTCCGGATGTGATTGGTGTCATGCGGGAAAACCAGCTTGGTAACCCTTGTGGCGGATTTTTCCACCCGTTCCTGAAAACTATTCACGCTAAGTCCTGGATATGATCGCGGTTGATTATAGCAATGCCGGTCCCCGCTGAAGAGCCATTTATAAAATAAAGACAAGCCATTGACGATGCGAATGAGAATGATTATCATTAATGAATGACGGATAACAAGACTGACTACAAGCAGCATTCCAAACCTGCAGTAAGACGCACTGAAGGGTCTGCAGACTCAATCGCCAGTGAAGCTTTACTACGTGGTAAACGAACGCTGATGATCCGGCACAACAACGAAATGTATTGCCTGCGACTGACGCGGCAAAACAAGCTGTTGTTGACCAAATAACTACATCTTAGAAAACCATCAGCCAGCAAGATCCGGGCATAGCCGGATACAGCAAGCCGATTTAAAGCGTGTCCTGAGGAGATACCATGTGCTTGCAAGACCAAAATCAAGAATCGTCCAATATCCGCCGGCAGTGTAAATCATCGTGGCTGCTGGTCTGCCTGTTGTGCGCACTGGGCATACCGGCCTTTCATGCTGCCGCACAAAGCGAGAGCGAGCTGGAAATCCAAAATAATGACACCGATACCAGCAGCAACGGCACGCTATTGGACAAAGTCACGGTTGTCGCCAACCGTAGTCCCCGGCAGGTAACAGAACTCACCGGAACGGTTTCTGTGATTACCGATGAAGAAATAGAGCGTGATTTGTCCAGTGATCTGAAAACACTGGTGCGCTATATACCCGGTGTGGATATCAATAACCAGGGCAGCCGATTCGGCTTAGGTGGGTTTATTATTCGTGGCATAGGCGGCAACCGGGTGCTGACTGAAATTGATGGCGTGCCGGTATCGGATGCATTTGCCATCGGCAGCTTTTCCAATGCCAGTCGTGATTTCATTGATATCGATCTGCTGAAACAGGTGGAAATTGTCCGCGGCGCCGCATCCAGTCTGTTTGGTTCTGATGCCATTGGCGGCGTTGTCAGCTTTGTGACCAAAGACCCGGTGGATGTTCTCGAAGGGCGGGATGCAAGCGCTGACTTCAAAGCAGCATACTTCACAGCTGACGACCAGAATGCCGCCCGTATCACTGGCGCAGCCAAATGGAATGACTGGTCTGCGCTGGTCAGCCTCAGCAGACGCAGCAGCGATGAGCTGGAAACCAATGCTGTAATAGAGGCTGACCCATTTGAACAGCGTAGCTATAGCTTGCTGGCCAAGCTGGTTTATGACTTCAACGGCAATCCATTGCGCCTGACTGTGGATGGTTTGGATGCAGACAGTGTGACCGATGTGCAATCACTGTTGGGCATTCAGGACTTTAGTGCTGGATTCGGCTTTCCATTTTTACTGGAAACCAGCCTGGTGGTCGCAGACGACGAACGTGAACGCCAGCGCATTGGGCTGGAACAAAATCTGGCGGGTAATGGCAGCTGGCTGGCCGGCGGACAGTGGCGGTTGTTCTATCAGAACAGTGAAACTGTGCAACGCACCACCGAGCAGCGCAGCACCATCGTGTTTGGCGAACCTGACCCCCAGCAGCGGATGCGGGTGTTTGAGTTTGAGCAGCAAAGCTTCGGTGCAGAGCTTTACCTGCAATCGCATTTTACAACCGGGTCGGCACAGCACCGGTTGGTTTATGGATTCGAGCTGGAACAGGTGGAAACCGAACAGCTTCGTGACGGAACTGCGCTTAGCCTGCTGACCGGTGAAGTCAGCAACGTGGTCGGACCGGATACTTTTCCGGTCCGTGATTTCCCCAAGTCAGATACCTTATCCATCGGCTGGTTCATTCAGGACGAAATTGAACTATTGGACAACCGGCTGATGCTGGTCCCGGGACTGCGCCTGGATTATTACGATCTGAGCTCCGATCCGGATGCTATCTTTATAGCTGATAATCCGGGTATACAAGCGGTCGACTTAAATGAGTTCAGCGTATCACCCAAACTTGGGCTTATAGCCAAGCTTGGTGGCGGACTGGACCTGGTTGCGCAATATGCCCGTGGATTCCGTGCGCCGCCGTTTAATGACGTCAATATCGGCTTTACCAACTTTCAGTTCGGCTATACCGCGCTGCCCAATCCGGACCTGCAGCCTGAAACCAGCGATAGCTTTGAATTGGGTCTGCGCGGCAACTGGCAGGATTTCAGCTTTCATGTAACCGGGTTTTACAACCTATATGACGATTTTATCGAATCTCTGGCTCTGATAGGCGTACGTGATGACGGTATTCTGCAGTTCCAATCAATCAACCTGCAAAGTGCGGAAATTTTCGGTGCTGAATTTGCTTTCAGCTGGCAATTGGATAACTGGCTGCCTGGTTTAAGCTGGCAGACGTCCGCCTCCTGGAGTGAGGGCAATGACAGGCAGGCCGATGTACCACTCAACAGCGTCAGCCCCGGCCAGCTGGTCAGCGGCCTGCTGTGGCAGTCGCTGGATGGACGCTATGGCGTCAATCTGCACGGCACTTACACCCGTGCCCAAAATCGTCTTAATGATCCCGATGGAAATCTCACCCGCAGTGATGAGTTCGCCACTGTTGATCTAACCGCCTGGGCTCAGCTGACGGATTTTGCCCGGCTGAATGTCGGCGTATTCAACCTGACAGACAGCAACTACAACGAGTGGGTCGATATTCAGGGCCGACTGGTAAACGATCCTGTTTTACAGCGGCTCGGCCGTCCCGGCATCAATTTCAGCGCAGCATTGCGCATTACTTTCTAGTTTTGAACCATGGAGAACAGCATGTTGTTTAATAACGTTTTTCAGCGTTTTCAGTTAGCCGGAATTGGTTTATCAGGCCTGCTGCTCAGTGCCTGTCAAACCACAGCTCCTCAGCCGCAACTGACTGATCATGCCAGACACACGGACTTTGAGCGTGACCGCCAAGCCATTCTGGCTATGGCCGGTAGCTACGCTGTGGATTTTACCTTTCGCGAAACCATTGCCGTCCGCCCTGACTATGAAACGGCTGAACCTTATCATTCAGGCGGCACTGAATGGGTAACCGTGCTTGAGGATGCCGACAACCGGATTGTACTGCAGCATGTACTGGTTGCCTGCGGCAGTGACTCTGAGGAACAGGAAGAGCCCGCAGAAGAGGAAACCACCTATACTGAAACCCTCACGGCCAATGATCAAACCAGCGATTACAACGAAGAATCTGCTGATAGTGACGATGAAGAATGCTTTCCGATTAAGCACTGGCGCCAGGACTGGATTTACCAGGATCAAAGCTTATTGGAATTTCGTGGAAATAACCGCTGGGAAAACGTCAGTCTGCCTGCAGAACAGGTTCGCGGCACCTGGTCACAAGCGGTTTATCAGGTCGACGACAGCCCTCGCTACGAAGGGTATGGCCGGTGGCAGCACGATGGCAATCAATCGGTATGGCAGTCGGAAACCACCTGGCGCCCGTTGCCAAGACGTGAGTATACTGTCCGGGATGATTATGATGTCCTGGTGGCGATCAATCGTCATGTCATCACGCCCAATGGCTGGTACCACGAACAGGACAATTACAAGCTGGACTTATCCCGCAACACTGATCACCCGGTTATTGCACGTGAATTCGGTCTGAATCGGTATGAGCCGGTTGATGCTCCTGAACTGTCGCTGGCCAGCGAATATATGCATGAAACCGAAGTGTTCTGGGCTCAGGTGCGCAACTACTGGAATCAGCAATTAAATCGCCACCAATCATTGAACATTCAAAGCAAGGTAGACGATGAAGCCATGTACGAGCGCATGTTTGAGCTGGCAGATGAACATACTGATGCTAAAACCGAGGCCTCGGGCAGGATACAGCGGGAAATTCGCAATACGCTGGCAGCATATGTACAAGCTGGTCACTCCGATTAGATCGGCCGTTATGTGCGGCCGCTGGACATTGCAGCTTGATTGCGAAGAGCAACACTGCCTGCGATTATGCCATCCTCGAGGCAATATTCTCCGCTGCTGGCATGGCTCTCAGGCTTACGCCATGCTGGGCAGCAGCCGTATTCGAGAGCTGCTGCCGGTGGAGCAATTACTGCAAGGCAGGAATGCCAGATTGAAAAAACCGGAGGTCAGTGAACTGTTGCTGATTGCCGCCCGGATCGCTATTGATCTCGAATGCCACTCCAGACTGGAGAACCAGGCGACTGCGTGATAGAACGTCCCGGCCAGAAATCTGGCCGGGAGCATCGACTTACATATGGGTAAAGTTCAGGCTTCCTGTGATAATACTGAAGCCACTGCATTTACGACCGCAGCAATACGCACAGCATCCTGAATAGCGCTGGTACTGACACCATGCTGACGCAGGACTTTTTCATGGGCATCAATGCACATGCCACAACCATTGATCGCTGATACAGCAATTGAAAACAGCTCAAAGTCAACTTTTTCAATGCCCGGATTACCAATGACGGTCATCCGCAACCGGGCCGGCATCTGAGAATAATCCTCATTGGAGGACAAATGTAAAAAGCGATAGTAGATGTTGTTCATCCCCATAATGGCCGCAGCCGAACGGGCAGCCTGTCGGTATGCAGCATCCAGCTGCTCACCGGCATCAGCCTCAATGGCAGCCAGCAATTCTCGCTGTCCGGTTGCATAGGCCGATGCTACAGCCACCCCCCAGCGCTGATTGTCGTTAAGTCCGGGCGCCCCAGCATTACTTAATACGCTACTCAGGTTTAAGCGTAAATCCTTGGCATAGTCCGGGATGATATTTTTCAATTCTTGTATGGACATTTCAGTACTCCTAAAAACAAAGGGCCGCAAATGCGGCCCTAGTCAATATTTTGATTTCAATCAGGCAACTTTCAGGGTTTCTTCACCCTTCTGCCAGTTGCACGGACACAATTCGTCGCTCTGCAGCGCATCCAGAATACGCAGTGTTTCCTCTGGATTACGGCCCACATTCATATCAGTCACAGAGACATGACGGATGATACCCTGTGGATCGACAATGAAAGTGGCGCGCATTGAAACACCATCTTCCGGATGCAGAATACCCAGCGCTGATGACAGCTCACGTTTAATATCCGCCAGCATCGGGAACGGCAGGTCACGCAGATCATCATGATCCCGGCGCCATGCCAGATGCACAAATTCAGAATCGACACTACCGGACAGTACCTGGCAGTCACGATCGGCATATTCATCATTCAGATCGCCAAACGCCTTAATTTCGGTCGGGCATACAAAGGTAAAATCTTTTGGATAGAAAAATACCAGCAGCCATTTACCGGCATAGGTATCGTTATTGACATTCTGAAAGGCCGTTTGCATTTCAGTTGAAACGGTCGCAGTCAAATCGAAACGCGGAAATTGATCACCAATGGTTAACATTTTTCTCTCCTAAAAAGTATGGCTGGCCGAGCTGGCCTAAAAGTTATCTTGTTGACGCAATGATCGGGGTTGCACTGTTATAATTCAAATTGAATGTTTTAATCTTTTTTATAGCTAAATCCTATGGCGCTTTTCTGATGAACTTACGGGACTTACATTATCTGGTCACACTGGCCGATTTACGTCATTTCAGCAAGGCTGCGGAAACCTGTCACGTCAGCCAGCCTACCCTGAGCACCCAGATTCGCAAGCTGGAATCGGAATTGGAAGTACAGCTGTTCGAACGGGCACCCCGCAAAGTCATGTTAACGCCTATCGGTGAGGAAATTGTGGAACGTGCGCGTAAAGTATTACGTGATACTCAGCAATTGAAACAGCTGGCCAAACAACGGCGGGACCCTGCCTCCGGCGTATTAAAGCTGGGTTTATTCCCAACCCTGGCCCCTTACCTGCTGCCACATGTGGTGCCGAAAGTCAGAGAGCACTTCCCTGAGCTGACATTACAGCTGTTTGAAGAGAAAACCGGAGACGTTCTGCAGATGCTGGAACAGGGCAAACTGGATGCCGGCGTACTGGCACTGCCGCTGCCTGACGAAACGCTTGAGCACCAGGTACTGTTTGAAGAACCCTTTGTACTGGCGATTCCATCAGGCCATCCGCTTGCCGCCAAAACCAACATCAAAACCAATGATCTGCGCAGTTCTCCGCTGCTGCTACTGGAGGAGGGTCATTGTCTGCGTGATCATGCCCTGGAAGTCTGCCAGATGGCCGGTGCGCTGGAAGAACTGGATTTTCATGCGACCAGCATGGAAACCCTGCGGCAGATGGTCGCAGCCAACACCGGTATCACCCTGATGCCTACCCTGGCAGTCAAACCACCGGTGGCACATATGGAAAATGTGGTGATCCGGACTTTTGCTAAACCTGAACCCAAGCGGGTAATCGCTATGTGCTGGCGAAAAAGCAATGCGAATGAAGCCTTTATGCATGAATTCGCCCAGTTGTTCAGCCAAATTGATGAGTCACTGCTGGTACCTGAGAATACTCACATGGCAGCCTGAACAATCAGCCACACAATAAACCCCCAAGTTTTGCTAGCATTAGCTTATATAAGTAAAACAAATTAATCATCGGGGTTTTCATGACAACTTCACTTCGTTTCGCATCGGGCATTGCTTTATTGCTACTGGTCAGTTCCGGCTTATTTGCTCAAACCCTGTCTGCACCGGCAACTGCCCAGGCCGGCAGCAGCATAAACATCAACATTCAGGGCAGCTTTGACAGCCGGGATTTCATCACAATCGTAGCACCGGATAAGCCGGAAGGCGGCTACGATCATTATGTATATGCGCGTTCCGCCAGTGTTGAAATCAGAGTGCCGGAAACTGCCGGCTCTTATCAAATCCGATTGCTGGATGACGCAGCGCCTTACCCGACACTGCATCAGCTTGAACTGACAATCGAAGCAACCAGTGCCAGTCTGCAGGCACCTGACAGTGTGACCATAGGGTCGGCATTCAAAGTGCAATGGCAAGGGCCGGATAACCATCAGGATTTTATTACCATCGTGCCCGGTGACGCAGCAGAACGTCAGTACGGCGCCTACAAGTACACCAGGAACGGCAGCCCGCTAGAACTGCGGGCACCGGCTGAGCCCGGTGACTATGCGATCCGTTATCTCACCGGCGTAAACTATTTCACGCTGGCCAGCATACCGATCAAGGTAGTGGACACCAGCGCCACGCTGGACTTCCAGCCATCGGTTTCGATAGGTGGAGATATTTCCGTATCCTGGACTGGCCCTGATAACCAGCAGGACTTCATTACCATTGTGCCGGCCGGGTCGGAACAGAATGCCTATAACAATTACACTTATACCCGTCACGGCAGCCCGCTGAACATCAAGCTCCCGGAAAGCCCGGGTGAGTATGAAGTCCGTTATCTGACTTCGGCCAAGCAGGGATACCGGGTATTGGGAAGCGCCCCCCTGCAGGTCGGTGATAGCTCTGTGAATATCCAAGCCCCTGAAGAAGCCGTTGCCGGCAGCCGGATCGGTCTCGAATGGCAGGGACCCGACAACCAACTGGACTTCATCACCGTGGTACCGGCAGGCAGTGAGGACAGCCATTACGCTAATTATGTCTACACGCATAACGGTAGTCCCGGCGAGCTCTTAATGCCTGAACAGCCGGGAGAATATGAGCTGAAATACCTCACTGCTCAGGAGCGCAGAGTACTGGCGCGCGTACCCATCACCCTATTGCCGCCTTCAGCCGCACTGACTGCTCCGAATAGCGCAGAGGCAGGCCAACCTTTTGGAGTCAGCTGGGAAGGTCCAAATAATCCCAGCGACTACATTGCAGTTACCGATGCGGGTTCACCGGCGGATTATCATGCTTACAGCTACACCCGCCGCGGTAATCCTGTCAGTATCCGCGCCCCCTATGAAACCGGTGATTACGAGTTGCATTACCTCACCGGCCAGGATGATATTTCATTGGCCAGTCTGCCTTTCACAGTTACACCGTCGAGTGTACCGGGAACACTTCGTGTTATGTCCGCCAGTGATTCCACTGAAACGCAGATCAACACTTTCGGCGCAGTGGAATTGATCCTGGATGCTTCAGGCAGCATGCTGCAGCAGCTGGATGGACAACGCCGTATTGCCATCGCCAAGCAAACGCTGTTACAGCTGGTCAACAACCTGCTGCCGGACAACAGCCAATACGCGCTGCGCGTGTTCGGACACCGCCAGCCGGACGCCTGTGATACTGAACTGCTGCAGCCGATGGGGCCGCTGAACCGCTCTGCAGCCAGCGCAGTCATTAACAGCATCGAGGCCAAGAACCTGGCGCGCACACCGATTGCAGACTCTCTTGCTCAAGTCGCCAATGACCTGGCCGGTGTAGAAGGTGAAGCGCTGGTTATTCTGGTCACCGATGGCGAGGAAACCTGTGAAGGCAATCCTGCTGAGGCACTGGAAGCCCTGCGTGCTTCAGGTTTTGACGTGCGTGTCAATATCATTGGTTTTGCCATAGACGAATATGCCTTGAAGCAGGAGTTCACCCGCTGGGCAGAAATTGGCGGTGGCGCGTACTTTGATGCGAATAATGCCGATGCACTGACTGATGCCATGCAACAGTCTCTGGAAGTCACATTTAATGTTTATGATGAACGCGAAAACATCGTTGCCGGCGGTTCGGTCAACGGACCTGATATTTCATTACCTGCAGGTGATTACCAGGTTCGTATCGGTCAGCAAAGCTACTCCGTTACTATTGAATCCGGAGAAGAAAATATCGTTTCACTGTAAATCACATCCAGCGAATGAAAAGAATCGCTTACTGCATCGGCAGCTGCCAGTCGACTGCCGCTTGATCATTCTGCTGCAAATATTGATTCGCCTGGGAAAAATGCCGGCATCCGAAAAAGCCGCGGCTGGCTGATAACGGGGATGGATGGGGTGAACTGAGCACGAGATGCCGGTTGCGGTCGACAAAAGCCGCTTTTTTCTGCGCGTAACTGCCCCACAGCAGAAATACCAGGCCTCTGCGTTCAGCATTCAGATGTTGGATAACCGCATCGGTAAATTTTTCCCAGCCTTTGTTTTGGTGCGCGCCGGCCCTGCCACGCTCAACTGTCAGCACAGCATTTAACAGTAACACGCCCTGCTCCGCCCAAGGCATGAGATAGCCGTGCCGGGGAATCTCAAAGCCGATGTCAGAATGCAGTTCTTTGTATATATTCAGCAGTGATGGAGGGACAGCCACGCCAGGTTTTACAGAAAAGCACAGGCCATGTGCCTGACCGGGGCCATGATATGGATCCTGCCCCAGAATAACGACTTTGACCTGGTCAAATGGTGTGGTATTAAGCGCAGCAAAAATTTCTCCCCCAGGCGGAAAAACCACTGCCCCGGCCTGCTTGCGCTGTAGCAGAAATGCTCGCAGTTGTTGCATATACTCGGCTTCGAATTCGGCTTGCAACCGGCTCAACCAGGATTCATGCAACTGAATAGTGCGTGGTGCTGCAGACATAAAATTACAATTCGGATTAGCTGTCCTGCAGATTAGCATGTCTATGCTGTCAATGGCTTGTTTTCAGTTCCGGCAACCCCGACCATAAGCAACATGATTAAATGCTTTGACTGGATATTACATGACCATCAAAACTGATGCCCTGATTATCGGCGCCGGCCCATGTGGCCTGTTTCAGGTTTTTGAGCTGGGCCTGCTGGATATTTCCGCACATATTGTCGACAGCCTGAAACAACCGGGTGGCCAATGTTCGGAGCTGTATCCTGACAAGCCGATTTATGACATCCCGGCACTCCCGGAAGTCGGTGCACAGGAACTGATAGACCGACTGCAACAGCAGATCAAACCGTTTGACCCCCAGTTTCACCTGGGGCAGCAAGTTAACCGTCTGGAACGAACCGATGAGGGGCGCTTTAATGTGACAACCAGTAAAGGCACTGAATTCGATGCCGGCGCGGTGATTATTGCAGCTGGACTGGGTGCATTTATGCCGCGCCAGCTGAAAGCACCCGGCGCCAGCGACTTCTATGACAGCAGTATTCATACCAAAGTGATCCGGCCAGACGATTTCGCCGGACAGCATCTGGCCATTCTCGGCGGCGGCGACTCAGCGCTGGACTGGACGCTGGCTCTGCATGAAAAGGCTGCCAGTATCCAGCTGGTACACCGCCGCCCTGACTACCGCGCCCAACCGGCTTCCGTGAATAAAATGAAAGCCTTGACCAGCAGTGGAAAAATCACCGAACACCAGGGCAATGTGACCCAGGTATTATCCGAATCAGGTAAATTAACCGGATTGGAACTGATTGACCGTGAAGGCCAGCGCAGCCGGATAGAATGCCAACAGGTGCTGGTTTTCTGGGGCTTATCACCAAACCTCGGACCCATTGCAGATTGGGGGCTGCAACTGGAAAAACGCGCCATCGAAGTTGATACTGAAAAATTCCAGACCAGTGTTCCCGGCATTTTTGCGATTGGCGATATCAATACTTATCCGGGCAAAAAGAAACTGATTCTTTCCGGTTTTCATGAAGCTGCCCTGGCGGCCTTCGGCGTTCAGCAATACCTGCACCCGGAACAGAAAGTGCGGCTGCAGTACACCACCACCAGCCCCCTGATGCATCAGCGCCTTGGCGTTGATTAAGCGTTACACGAGCTAAACTAGACCAGTCAACTGCAGGCCGGGCCATTGTCTGGCATAATTCCGGCCTGGTTCGGGTAGTTGCCGGCCCCACGGCATTACCCCGGGTTTCAGATTCGATCAGGCCAACTCATCTGCTGGCCTGCATGTTTGCCTTTAAAAGGATTTAGCTATGCACCCTGCAATCTTATTCTTAGCTCTGTTGTTGTTGTTCCCTGCCTATACCTCAGCCAGCAACGCCTCTGCCAGCGACCGGAACCTGGCGCTGACAACGCTGCAGCAGGTGACCGGTATGCAGACTGAAGAGCTGGCAATGCTGGAGTTTACCGATATATATCGGGACCGGAGGAACTCAGTATTACATGCCTATTTCAGGCAAACTGTCGATGGCATTCCGGTAATCAATGCACCTGCCGGAATCCATTTGGACAGCAATGGCCGTGTGCTTACATTTGCTTCCGATCTGATCCCGGAGATTCACAAACTAAGTCCAGCTCGAACCCCTCTGTTACCACCCCAACAGGCAATTCTGCTGTTGGCGCAACACCTGGATCTGCCGGCGAATGGGACCTTGACCGCGGGTGATTCAACCCCGGATGGAATTCAGACTTACACACTGCCTGAATTATCACTGGACCCCATTCCTGCAGCCAATGCTTATTTCCTGCAGGATCAGCAACTGCGCCTGGTATGGGATATCGTCATTCGACCGGCAACACAGCCGGATTGGTGGCATGGCTGGGTGGATGCTCAGAGTGGTCAGGTGCTGGCCATCGATAATTGGGTGGATGATGCTTCCTACCGGGTATTTCCCCTGCCACTGGAATCGCCACTGGACGGCAGCCTCAGCCTGGAAGTTGACGTTGACGAAATGGTTGCCTCTCCATTCGGCTGGCATGACACCGATGGTGTTATCGGTGCTGAGTTCACCGATACCAGAGGCAACAATGTACTGGCTCAGGCAGATCTGGACGCCAACAACACATTTACCCCTGGGGTTGACCCGGCCCGCCCTGACGGTGGTGCCGAATTAATTTTCGATATCCCACTGGATTTAAACACCCAACAGCCGGCAGATTATCTGGATTTTGCTGTAGTCAACCTGTTCTACTGGAACAACATACTCCACGATGTGCTGTATCAATACGGATTCGATGAAGTTTCCGGAAATTTTCAGGAAAACAACTATGGACGCGGCGGACAGGCATCAGATGCAGTCAACGCAGATGCCCAGGATGGTTCGGGTACCAACAATGCCAATTTCGGCACCCCTCCTGACGGCAGCAACCCGCGTATGCAGATGTTTGTATTCACCCCTTCCGATACAGGTCTGCTGCAGGTAAATTCCCCACCTCAAATCAGCGGAGACTACAATGCCGCCGCCGCAGGTTTTGGACCCTCACTGGGTCCCGGTACTACCGCAGATCTGGACATCGTCAATGACGGCTCAGGCAACCCTTCACAGGGATGCGGTCCGTTAAATGGTTTTACACCGGGGAACATTGCCGTGGTTGACCGCGGGGGTTGTGAATTCGGACAAAAAGGTGTGAATGCGCAAAACGCCGGTGCGGTGGCCATGGTGGTCATCAATAACCAGCCCGGTAATGGTGTGATTACCATGGGTGCAGGTGCTCAGGGCGGCTCCGTAACCATTCCATCGGCCATGATCGGCAATTCCGACGGTCAACTGATTCGTGATCAGCTGCCTGGCGTGAATGCCACTCTGCTGGACAACAGTGCCGGTCTGTTGAACCGGGACAGCGACCTGGATGCAGGCATCATCGCGCATGAATACGGGCATGGAGTATCCAATCGCCTGACCGGAGGCCCCGGCAGCGCCGGCTGCCTGTTTGGCGCTGAACAACAGGGTGAAGGCTGGAGTGATTTCATGGCTCTGGTGTTTACCCCTGATCCGCTGGATACTGCAGACAGCCCCCGAGGTGTCGGTCGCTGGGCCACTTTCCAGGACGATGACCCTGCCGGCGGTATCCGAGCATTTCCATACAGCCGTGACCTCGCCGTCAATCCATTAACTTATGCCGATATCCGCACCGCCGGTCAAGCAGGCAGTCCGTTATCAATACCACACGGTGTAGGTACAGTCTGGGCAACCATTCTCTGGGATATGTACTGGAACCTGGTCGATGAATACGGCTTTGATCCTGACCTTTACCGTGGCACTGGAGGCAATAATCTGGCTATCCAGCTGGTTATGGACGGTATGAAAATGCAACCCTGCGGACCAACATTCGTTACCAGCCGGGATGCCATTCTGGCTGCTGATATCGCCAGTAACGGCGGAGTCAATCAATGTGCCATCTGGGATGCTTTTGCCCGCCGGGGTGTGGGCGTATGTGCCAGCGATGGCGGCGGCCCGACCACCCTGAACGTATCGGAAGACTTTCAGCTTCCGGGTTTCTGCCAGCTCGATGGTGAAGTGTTTTATCGGGACAGCTTCGAAAGCCTGCTGGCAAGCTGCCCGAACTGATACGGGTAAGGCCGGCTGCTGATCAGCAGCCGGTCTGAAAACCTCATCAGCTGTGCGTAACCGCGCAAGGCTGAATGCTGCCGTAGTGCTCTAGTAATCCCGGCGGGTGATATATGCTGCCATCCAGCGCAATGGATTGGCCTCATCTGCATATTCCGTCAGGCACCCTGTTGCTGTGGCATATAGGGAATCAGCACGTTCCCGGGCCGACTCCAAACCATAGCGCAGCGCATAATTGGGTTTGTCCTTCTGCTCATCCGAGCCTTGTGGCTTACCCAGTTTATCGGTATCGCCCACCACATCGAGAATGTCATCCTGTACCTGAAAACATAAACCGATGGATTCGCCAAACATCGACAGCCGGTTCTGCATCGTTTCATCCGGCGCTGCTTTGGCAGCATGCACCCCAAGCATCACTGCGGCATGTATCAATGCACCGGTTTTCAATCTGAACATCTGCTCTACGCGCTCTTTTTCGGGATAACTGCCGGCCATTGCAATATCCAGCATCTGACCGCCAACCATTCCATCACCACCGCTGGCATGCGCCAACAGTTGAATGCTGGCAGCCAGCGCTACCGGGTCACGGTACTCATTACAGGCATCAGCAAGGCATTGAAACGCCATTGCCAGCAATGCATCACCTGCCAGTATCGCGGTGGCTTCATCATAGGCTTTATGTAAAGTGGGCTGTCCACGGCGTAAATCGTCATCGTCCATCGCCGGCAGGTCATCGTGTACCAGTGAGTAACAGTGCACCAGCTCAACAGCTGCTGCCGGTGCATCCAATGCTGATAATGGCGCATCTGACAGGATTCCGGCTGCATATACCAGCAGTGGCCGAATGCGCTTACCGCCACCTAGCACTGCATAGCGCATGGCAGATTGCAGCTGCTCACTGGCTGATGACTGCGACAGCAGTTTATCCAAATACTGATTGACTCGCTGCACCAGCTCTGCCGAGTGCTCTGCGAAATTGTGGTGTGAGGTCATAATGCTCCAGTAGATTGCATCGATTACCAATAACCGACGCTAGCCAGCGGTTTTTCCAGACGACTCGACCTGGATAGGGCCAACCAGCTAAACTATTCAAAGTTTGGGTTAGATTCTTACAGTTGATTATACTACGCGGCTATACATCCTATAAGTAACATTCGCGGCAGTATTCGCACTGATTACGGAACGATAACTGGCAGATATATGCTTAACAAGATTACCACCCAATACACTGCTCCGGTATTTATACCGTTATTTGCACTACCAGGTTTAATGCGGCAGCCAGTCACCTTATCATCCGGCGGATCAGTACTAGACTAAAGGGAGTTATTGGTTTGCAACCATCAATTTCAGCTTCAACCCTTGACGCTGACACTGCTGCTGATTCTCTGGCTGCAGCGCTGGCCTATCAGGAACATATCCTGGCGTCGGTTTCGCGCACCTTTGCATTGACCATCCCGCAGCTGCCCAAGGATTTATATATTGCTGTCGCCAATGCCTATCTGCTGTGTCGCATCGCCGATACCATCGAAGATGATGCAGCCTGGAACACCAGGCAGAAGATCCAGTATCAGCAACAGTTTATTGAAGTAATCGCGGGCCAACGAGACGCGCGCAGTTTCGCACTGCAGATTTCCCCTCTGGTGGCACCGCAAACCCTGGCCGCCGAGCGTGAACTGATAGCCAACACTGATAAAGTCATCCGCGTTACCCGCAGCCTGGCTCCGGTACAACAGAAAGCATTGTTCAAATGTGTCCAGGTGATGGGCAGGGGCATGAACCATTACCAGCAGACAGCCTCTGCCGATGGCCTGGAACAGCAGCGTGATCTGGATTTTTACTGTTATTACGTAGCCGGTGTGGTTGGGGAGATGTTGACCGACCTGTTCTGCTATCACGATCCTGTGATTGAGCAGCAGCGTGAGCAACTGATGCAGCTGGCACCATCATTCGGGCAGGCACTGCAAATGACCAATATCCTCAAAGATGTCTGGGATGACCGTGAACGGGGGGTCTGCTGGTGGCCTAAAGCCACATTCCAGGAACACGGTATCAATCTGGCGCAAATAGAAAACCAGCATAACTCAAACGGGTATCAGCAGGCTCTGAATGTATTAATCGGAATCACCCACGGGCACATTCAAAATGCCCTGCGGTATACCCTGATGCTGCCGCACCGGCAAAGGGGAATACGCAAGTTCTGTCTATGGGCGCTGGGCCTGGCAATTTTGACTTTGAAAAACATTCACCAGTCACCGCATTTCCGTAGCGGTCAGGAAGTCAAAGTCAGCCGCAAACGGGTTAAACAGGTGATTGTGCTGAGCAAAGTATGCGGTCGCAGTAACAGGTTGCTGAAATGGTTATTCCGTAAAGCCGGTCAACATCTGCCATGTGTGGACATCAGCGATTTTGAACTGCCTGTACCGAACTATCACAACAGCGATACGGTCGATGATAACGTGACTGCTGCCTGCGCAAACGTAAAAATGCAATCCATGCATGCCTGAACAATGTATTGCCTATTTGACCAATCCGTTTCTGTGAACTGACCATCATAACGACCATGCAAGTCTCTCTGGCTACTAATCAGCAGCAAACCGCACCACCCCCGGTTTCCAGCCAACCGCTGGATAAAGTCATTAAACTGGGGCGGGAAAACCTGCTGCGCCATCAACAGGCTGACGGGCATTGGTGTTTTGAGCTGGAAGCAGACTGCACCATCCCGGCTGAATACATCATGATGATGCATTTCATGGATGAGATCGATGCCGGGTTGCAGCTGCGACTGGCCAAGTATCTCCGCCGGCATCAGCGTGAAGACGGCAGCTGGCCGCTATATACAGGTGGCGCCATGGACATCAGCTGCACCATTAAATCTTACTTTGCGCTTAAACTGGCCGGCGACCCGGTTGACGCCCCGCATATGCAGTCTGCCAGGCAGGCTATCCTGGAAGCCGGCGGAGCCGCCCGGGCCAATGTTTTTACCCGCATTGCGCTGGCTTTATTTAACCAGGTTCCATGGCGGGCGGTGCCGTTTATTCCACCGGAAGTCATGCTGATGCCACGCTGGTTTCCGTTTCACATCAGCAAGGTCTCTTACTGGTCACGCACGGTTATGGTGCCGCTGTTCGTGCTGTATGCCTATAAACCCAAAGCCATTAACCCGAATGACGTAGATATCCAGGAGCTGTTCACTCAGCCACCTGATCAGGAGCGTGATTATTTCCCCATCCGCTCGCGCCTGAATGGTTTTCTATTGCGTTTGGAGCGCTTTTCACTGTACTGCCTGGAACCGCTGATTCCCCGTTTTATCCGGCGCAAAGCACTGCAGCGGGCAGAACAATGGTTTGTAGAACGCCTCAACGGAGAAGATGGGTTAGGCGCTATTTTCCCAGCCATGGTCAATGCCTGTATGGCGCTGGACTGTCTTGGTTATGCCAAAGACCATCCATTGCGTGTCACCTGCAAGCGTTCCATAGAAAAGCTGCTGGTTGAGTACCCGGACGGCAGTGCCTACTGTCAGCCCTGCGTATCGCCTGTGTGGGACACCGGCTGGGCCGCGGTTGCACTGCTCAAAGCCGGCGAAGATGAGGCAACCCGTAAGGCCGTTAAACAGGCATGTGATTGGTTGATCAGCAAACAGGAAACCACATTTATCGGTGACTGGGCTGTCCAGGCGCCAACCACACCGCCGGGAGGCTGGGCATTTCAATACGCCAACCCGCATTATCCGGATCTGGACGATACCGCCATGGTAGCTGCGCTGCTGCATGTCGTGGATCAGCATGGGGAATATACCGAACAGGTCAATCGCGCCTGTGACTGGCTGGTTGGGCTGCAATCGAACAGGCGCGCCAACAAGGGTGGTTTTGCGGCTTTTGATGCCAACAACGACAAGTACTATCTGAACAGCATTCCGTTTGCTGATCATGGTGCGCTGCTGGACCCTGCCACTGAGGATGTTTCCGGACGGGTACTACTGCCGCTGGGACTGTTAAAACGCCCCCAGGACAAGGCAGTGATCCAGCGCTGTATCAACTATCTGAAAGCAACCCAACAGGCTGATGGCTCCTGGTGGGGACGCTGGGGCACCAACTTCATTTACGGCACCTGGAGCGCTTTGGCCGGCCTGGCATTTGCCGGTGAGAACACACAACAGGCCTATATCCAGAAAGCAGTCGATTACCTGTTGTCCCGTCAGCGGACCGACGGTAGTTGGGGTGAATCCAACGATAGCTATGACAATCCAGAGCTTAACGGCCGGGCGGAATTCAGCAGCGGTTGTCACACTGCCTGGGCGCTGCTGGCGCTAATGGCGGTGGGACGGGTTGAGGATATGGCCGTCCGCCGCGGCATTGCCTGGCTGATTGAGCACCAGCAAAATGACGGCAGCTGGACCGACCCCTGGTTTAATGCACCAGGTTTTCCACGGGTCTTTTATCTGCGCTACCATGGCTACAACCATTATTTTCCGCTGTGGGCACTTAGCAGATATCGCCAGCTTGCCGGAGATTAATGCGAAATGCTGATCGGTATAGTGGTGGCGTTGCGCTGGGAAGCGCAATGCCTGCAACAGGTCATGCAAAGGCCCTCCCGATCTGTGCGCTGGCAGCTGGCTGGAATGGGACCGGCGGCAGCGGCAGCGGCGGCACATTCACTGATTGACCAGGGCGCCAGGCTATTGATCAGTTATGGCTGCGCGGCGGGTCTGCAGACCGAACTTCCCTCCGGTACAGCTTTGCTCCCGAAAAAAATCCTTACCGGCAACGGCAACGAGCTGATCTGCGATTCTTACTGGCATCAGCGGTTCAGCAGCCAGTTAGCTAAACCATGCCATGCTCCACTGACTGAAGCAGTAACTGTGCTGGCATCGCGTTCAGCCAAAGCTGCCCTGGCCGCCGCCTCAGGCGCGGCAGCCGCGGACATGGAAAGCGCCATGGTGATGCAGGTTGCAGCTCAGCACAATATACCTGCACTGGCAACGCGGACGGTATTGGACAGTGCGGAACAGGCCTTGCCGGCTGGATTGGTGGACTGCTGTGATGAATATGCACAGCCAAAAGCCGGACTGCTGGCCGGCTGGCTGATGCGCAATCCGGTTCGCCTGCAGGCGCTTTATTCACTGGCTAAAGCACAGCGACAGGCACGCCAGACGCTAGCCGCTTTTGCACAGATAATTGAGAACATGAAATGATCAGCAAACCCTATTCAATCCTATTAAGAGCACTGTTGCTGCCCAGCCTGCTGCTATGCTCGGCCGCTTTGTCTGCTCAGCAACAGAACAACAGTGTACCAGCGGCAGCCGAGGCCACTCCTGAACAGGTGGTAACCAGTCTGGAAAACTCTTTGCTGGACGTAATGCAAACTGAGCAACTTGATCATTCCGGTCGCAGTCTGAGGCTTCAACCGGTGGTTGAGCGTGCGTTCAACTTTCCACGAATGGGGAGATTTTTATTCGGCAGCCGGTGGAAATCCTTTGACCAGGCGCAACAACAGCAATTTGCTGAAGCGTTCAGCGGTTTAACCACCGCAACATACGCCGCCCGCTTCAACCAATACAACAACGAACGGTTTGTTGAAGTGAGTGTTGCCCAACCTGGCAGCAACCGTGCCCAGGTGCGACACCAGCTGATCACCGGCAAGGGTCAACAGATAGCTTTTGATTATCTGCTGCTTCAGGAAGACCAGCAATGGCGAATCGTGAATATTACTACCCGGGGAGTGAGTGATCTGGCTTTGAAGCGCACCCAGTACAGCAAATTGTTCAACGAGGGCGGGCTGGATGCAGTGATTGATTACCTTCAGCAGCAAACTGAGCGCCTCGCTGCTGAGTAATCACAGATATTGTGCTGATGCAGCAAGATTCCCAAAACAGCCGATTACAACTAATCCTGGGCAAGTGGCTGGGGCTGGTGGTCGGCTACCCGTGGATTGTTATCGGGTTGATTTTGCTGCTCAGCGGCGGCGCGTTGAATTACACCGCTAAGCACCTTGGCGTCAATACCGATACGGCCGATATGTTGGATGCCGGTTTGCCATTCCGGCAAACCTTCGACCGTTTCCGACGGGAGTTCCCTACCCTGGCCAATAATCTGCTGGTGGTTATTGAAGCACCAACTGCAGAGCAGGCACGTTCTGCTGCGGCGCAGGTCAAAACCAGGCTGCTGGCGGATCAGCAGCACTTTGCCGCCGTTGACTGGCTGGCCGGCGAAGCCTATTTCCAGGACAACGGTCTGCTGTTTCTCACTACCGATGAGTTAACCGAACTGGGCGATCAACTGAGCGCCGCACAGCCCTTTCTTAACCGACTGGCCGAAGACATGCAGGCAGCCACACTGCTGGAACTGCTCGCCGAAGCCGGTGATTATGCTGACGCTCAACCCGCTGAACTGGATCATATGCTGGCGGCCATTGCACAAACCATTAATCAGGTTTTGGCAGATCAGTCTGCTCCTATGTCCTGGGAACAGGTGTTCTTTAATTCTCCCGGTAACAATCCGCCACCGGAAGTTTTCCGGGAAACATTGGTCGTTGAACCGCGCCTGAACTTTGCACAGGTGATGGCAGGCCGTGACGTTATGGCTGCAGCCGGTCAAATTCGCAAAGATTTACAATTGACGGCCAATCAACCCGTCCGGATGCTGCTGACCGGGCCGGTAGCATTGGAGCACGAAGAACTGCTCAGCGCACTGACCGGTGCAAAAAGGGCCGGAATTCTGGCCATTGTACTGGTGGCGCTGGTAATGCTGTGGGCATTGCGTTCTGTACGGTTGGTGATGATCGCCCTTCTCAGTCTGACCGCTGGTTTTGCACTGACACTTGGGTTTGCTGCCTGGGCGGTTGGGCGAATTAATCTGATATCAATTGCTTTTACAGTTTTATACATTGGTCTGGGGGTAAATTACGGTATTCATTTTATGCTGCGCTATCGTGAGCAGCTGATCCGGCAGCCGTCTAAAACACAAGCCATTATTACCAGCGCCAAACTGCTGTCCGGTGCGCTGGCATTAAGTGCGATAACCACGGCCATCGGTTTCTTTGCCTTCATGCCAACAGCTTTCCGGGGGGTTGCGGAACTGGGGTTGATTGCCGGAGTGGCAATGTTTATCACTTTCGCCATCAGCTACAGTCTGCTGCCGGCACTATTGGCAGTCACTCCACCTCCCAGAATCCGCCCCGACCGTAAGAACCTGCAGCTGCCGCCTGCCCTGCTGGATGGGCCGCTACGTTATCGCAACGGGGTGCGCATTGCTGCTTTGCTGACTGCACTGACCAGTGCAGTATTGGCCTGGCAGCTGCCGTTTGACAGCGACCCGCTTAACCTGCGTGATCCACAATCAGAATCTGTGAGTACCTTGCGGCAGCTGCTGAGCAGTCAATCAACCGGCCACCGGAATTTACAGGTGCTCGGTGACAGTGCCGAACAGGCCCGGCAAACCACTGCACAATTAAGATCGCTGCCGGAAGTTGACCGTGCCGTATCACTGCTTGACCTGGTACCGGTGAATCAGGAAGAAAAGCTGCTGCTGCTTGAAGATTTACGCTGGACCACCGGCCTGGATTTTCTGACGGTTCCGGATGTGTTAGCCGAGCCTGATGGCCAGCGTCTGGATGCGGCTATCGGACAGTTAACATCAGTACTGCCACAGTTTGGCAGTCCAGCTGCAGACCGCCTGCAGGCCAGTTTAACGCGATTACAAGGTGAAGCTGCTGACGGGTATGAGAAATACACCGCATTCAATCATTCACTGGTCAGCCTGCTACCCGATACCCTTCGCCGCCTGCAACGGGTTATCGGTGTTGATCAACCTGTCAGCAGAGCTGACTTGCCTGAGCATATCAGTGACCGCTGGCTCAGTGAAGCAGGCACTTATATCGTGCAGATATTTCCGGCCGGTGATACCAATGACTTTGCCTATGTTCGTAACCTGATCGATAAAGTCAGTAACATCGCTCCACAGGTAACCGGTATGCCGGTGCTGCAGCAGCGTTCCGGACAGGCCGTCAGTACTGCGCTGCAGCAGGCCATGTTATGGGCGGTGCTGGGTATCGGGCTGATATTGCTGCTGATACTGCGGAGTATCGGTGACAGTGCCCGGGTGCTGGTGCCTTTGCTGTTGGGTGGCCTGGTCACTGGTGCCATCCTTGTCATTATTGGTGTACCGCTGAACTTTGCCAATGTGGTTGCCCTGCCCTTATTGCTCGGTGTAGCAGTGGATAATGGTGTGCATCTGGTATACCGGCACCGCAGCCTGGATATGCCGACCACCGCAGATGGCGGACTGGCCAATGTGCTCCGCACCACCACTGCGCGTGGGATAGTTTTTGGCGCGTTGACTACTGTGCTGAGTTTCGGCAACCTGATGTTTTCCACTCACACCGGGACTGCCAGTATGGGGTTGCTGCTGGCGCTTGGACTAAGCTTGATGGTAACCGCAACTTTACTGGTTTTACCGGCTCTACTGCCGGCAGTGACTATGCCTACGGATGGAGAGACTGATGGTGACTGAACCACTTAGCCTGGTGACTGGCGCCACCGGTTTTGTCGGTGCTGCCGTAGCACGCCGGTTGCTGGCAGCCGGCCACCGCGTAAGAACGCTGGCCCGGCCCAATGCTGACTTAAGCAATCTGCAGAATCTGGATGTTGAGCAGGCAACCGGTGATCTGATTGACCATGCATCCCTGAGAGATGCTGTCAGGGGCTGTGATTATATTTTCCATGTTGCTGCCGATTACCGTCTGTGGGTGCCTGATCCGGCACATATGCATGCAGTTAATGTTGAAGGCACTGAAGCCTTGATGCATGCGGCCTTGGAAGAGGGTATTAAACGCATTGTTTATACCAGCACAGTGGCCACTATTGGCCTGCATCCGGATGGATCACCCGGCGATGAAACCACAGCATTTAATCCAAAAGACCTGATCGGCGCCTACAAACAGACCAAATACGCTGCCGAGCAGCGGGTCAAAGAGCTGTTTACCAGCCATCAGCTGCCAGTGGTAATAGTCCACCCCAGTACACCGGTAGGGCCGGGTGACATCAAACCCACACCAACCGGGCGGCTGATTGTAGAAGCCGCACGCGGTAAAGTGCCGGCGTTTGTCGATACCGGTCTTAATGTGGTGCATGTCAATGATGTTGCCGATGGTCATTTACTGGCACTGGAGCATGGGCGCTGCGGCCGCCGATACATACTTGGCAGTGAAAACCTCAGCCTCCGTCAGGTACTGACCCAGCTGGCTGAACTGCTCAACCGCAAACCACCAGCAGTGCGGCTGCCGCCCAACCTGGTATTACCCCTGGCTTATATCAGCGAAGCCTTGGCAAACCTGATTACTCACCGTGAACCTCTGATGACGGTTACCGGTGTAAAGCTGTCACGTAAACCGATGTTTTTCAGCAGCCAGCGCGCTATCGATGAGCTGGGTTACCGGCCACGGCCAGCTGTTGATGCACTGCGCGATGCGCTGGACTGGTACCGCCAGCACGGTTATTTTGGATGATAAAGCTGCGCATGCACCAACCAGCAACAATATGCCGGCTTTCAGGGAGTGCTTAATGTTACGTCATTTACGCCGTTACACCGTCCATAGCGCCATCCAGGCGGGACGGTTGTTGCGTTATTTCGGACTGGACGGTCCAAGGTTATCCAGTGAACAGTTGCTGGCTGCCGCTCAGGCATTGGCTGACTGGGATCAATGGGGAAACCCGGATCCCAAACCACCGCTGTCCTTACTGTGTGAAGATTTGACTGCAGATGCAAATCTGCACTTGCCTGGACGCGTAGCAGCCCGCTTTGATTTACTCAGATTACTAAAGCATCGGCTGCAAATCGAAAAGGCCATTGCTGATAATCCACATATCACCAGACAATCCATACATAAACCGATTTTTGTGATCGGACTGCCGCGCACCGGCACCACCATGCTGCATAACCTGCTGGCCAGTGACCACCGGCATCGCGCACCGCTGACCTGGGAAACCATGCAGCCGGTAATCGCTGCCACAGGACATGCAGCACAACATTTGGACACTCAACGTAAAGTTGCATCGCAACTGTTATGGCTGGACGGACTGGCGCCGGATTTTCACCGAATTCATGCAGTGGCTGCCGATCTTCCCCAGGAGTGTCTGGTGATTACAGCACATGCCCTGCACAGCTACCAATTCCAAACCACTTATCATGTACCCCGTTATCAGGCCTGGTTGCAGCAGCAAAGCCGGCTGGCTGCATATCAATACCACCGGCGCTTTCTGCAACACCTGCAGTGGCAGGCCCCGCCCCAGCGTTGGGTTTTGAAAGCACCGGCACACCTGTTTGGCCTCGCAGAGCTGCTTGAGGTTTATCCTGACGCCTGCATAATTCAAACCCACAGGGAGCCGACTGAAGTGATGTCTTCACTGGCCAGCTTAACGGTTGATCTGCGCAAGGCATTCAGTCACCGGCATGATGCTCACGAAATTGGCCCTGAAGTCATTCAACGCTGGTCACAGGCATTATCTTCAGCTTTGAATGCAAGAGATCATCACAAGATACCTGCAAAACGGGTTTTTGATGTCGACTATCACCAGTTCACTGCTTCGCCGTTAGCCATGCTGCAGAAAATCTATGCGCACTTTGAACTGGACTGGCAGCCGCAAACCGCAGCGGCCATGCATGACTGGCTGGAATGCAACCCCAAACACAGACATGGCCGCCACCAGCATTTACTCTCTGATTACGGTTTACAGGCAGATTCAATCAACGAGCATTTCAGGGCATACCGGCGGCGTTTTCTGGACAGCCGCCCGGCTACTGCTGTGGCCTGAATGTGACCGAAAGTGACTTCTATGCAATCCACCGCCATCGCACATGCCAACATCGCCCTGATCAAATATTGGGGTAAACGCGATAAAGCACTCAACCTCCCGGCCACCGGATCTCTGTCATTGACGCTTGACGGGTTAAACACGACTACCAGTGTGGATTTTGATTCAGCCCTGGAAGCAGACAGGATATTGCTTAACAGTGAAACACCCGATAGGCAGGCAGCAAGCAGAATCAGCGCTTTTCTTGATCTGGTTTATCGGTATTTCCATAGCTCCGGTGATCAGCGTCCATTCGCCAGTGTTACCAGCGGGAACAATTTCCCCACTGCTGCCGGTCTGGCATCTTCAGCATCCGGATTCGCGGCACTAGCAGTGGCTGCAGCTCATGCATTGAATGCCAACGCCAACCCTGAGCAGTTATCAATGCTGGCCAGGCGGGGTTCCGGCTCAGCTGCGCGTTCCATTTACGGCGGTATTGTGGAAATGGCTCACGGTCAGCGGGCGGACGGGCTTGATTGTATCGCCAGCCAGTTACATAAGCCTGATTATTGGAATCTTAATGTACTGATTGCTGTAACCGACGCCGGCAGCAAGAAAGTCAGCTCCACCGATGGCATGCAGCTGACCATGGAAACCTCTCCTTATTACCAGGCATGGGTTGCCGGTGCGGAAGCTGATCTTGCCTCTGCACGCCAGGCCATTGCGGCACGCGATTTTGAAGCACTGGCTTCGGTTACTGAATTCAGCACGCTTAAAATGCACGCATCGGCCCTGGCAGCGCAACCCGGTGTGATCTACTGGAATGCCGCCACCCTGGCTGCTGTGCATTGCATTCGTGAACTGAGAAGTGATGGTTTGCCGGTGTGCTTCACGATGGATGCCGGCCCGCAGGTCAAAGCTATATGTACGGCGGATGTGGCTGATCAGGTCAGCGAAAAGCTGCAGCAGGCACCAGGTGTAGTCAGAATTATCAGCTGCAGTTTAGGTGACGGCGCACGCCTGCAACCATCATGAGTCAGACCATCAACACTGCTGCCCCCGGGAAAGCATTGATTCTGGGAGAATATGCCGTACTGGAAGGCCATCCTGCCATCGTCCAGGCATTGAGCAGATACGCACGTATCAGGCTGCAGCCCGCTGACCGGTATACCATCAACGCAATCCCTTTAATTGACCGGCCATTGCCGTTTCAATTTGATCAACATCAGGAATTTAGCTGGCAGCACCCTGATGATAACCAACGGCTGCCGTTTGTGGCTCCTTTGATGCGTGCGCTGGGTGACTGGCGATGTGATGATTCACAGCACTGGTCGTTAACTCTGGACACTAGTGAATTTTTCTCTGCCAATGACGATAAACTTGGCCTGGGATCCAGCGCAGCATTGACTGTTGCACTGGCTGCCGTCTGGCACCAGCACCGTCATCCCGGACAGGATTTTGACCGGAAGCGCTGGTTGCCACTGCTGGTCAACCTGCATCGCCAGTTGCAGGGTGGACGTGGCAGTGGCGCTGATGTGGCCGCCAGCCTGTACGGTGGCCTTATCGAATATCACACCAGTGATGATCACTGTGCCGCAAACACCCGGCGCTGGCCAGCCACAGTAGAATGCATTTGGATCTGGTTGGGGCATTCGGCTTCAACCAGGGTGTTTTTAGGCCGCATCAATGACTTTAAACTGGCCAGTCCGAATCATTACCTCAGGCATTTGAACCGGCTTGGTGAACTTGCACAGGCCGGCGCTCAGGCTTTCAACGATGGCTCAGCCAATGACTGCCTGCAGGCCATCAACGCATACGGCCGCGCCATGCAGGCACTGGGGGAAGCTGCTGATGCGCCGGTTTACACCGATGACCATCGTCGTCTGGCGCAGCTTGCCGATCAGTACAATGTGGCATTTAAGCCTTCCGGCGCGGGCGGCGGTGATATTGCACTGGCGGTCGCAGCTGATACCGATGCGCTTGCAGAATTCGCCACGCGGGTTCAAGCGGCAGGCTATGGTCTGTTAGACTTAGCACCAGCGGAACAGGGTATTGTCACGGCTTCTGATCGATCTTCGGCAGTGTCAGCCAATGCTCATTTTGCAAGCAAAAACCCGATCTGACGGTAAACTAGCTATGGAACAATCTCGTATCCCCAGTTTTTATCGCTTAAGTCTGCAGGACCGTGTACGCGCAGTGCACGAGCGCGGCCTGCTGTCCAAGGAAGATTACCGTCTGCTGTGCAGCGGTGAACATCTGCTGGACCCATCTACAGCGGACAAAATGATCGAAAATGTCGTTGGCGTGCTGGGCATGCCGATGGGCATTGGCCTGAATTTCGTGGTCAATGGCAAACCCTATGTAGTGCCGATGGCAGTAGAAGAGCCTTCAATAGTTGCCGCTATCAGTTCTGCGGCAAAACTGTCATTGCACACCGGTGGTTTCCAGGTGGAAAGTACCGAACCGTTATTGATCGGCCAGATTCAGGTGGTTGACATCACTCACGCCAGCAAAGCCAAGGCCACTATCCTGCAGCGCAGCGAGGAAATCATCAACCTGGCCAACAGCCTGCATCCGAAAATGGTGGCACGCGGCGGTGGTGCCAAAGGTCTGGAAGTTCATTTACACCGCGCACCTTCAACCGGCGTAACCATGCTGGTCGTCCACCTGCTGGTCAACACCTGTGATGCTATGGGTGCCAACCTGGTGAACACCATGTGCGAAGGTGTGGCTTCGCTGGTGGAAAGCATCACCGGCGGTAAGGTGTTCCTGAGAATCTTATCGAATCTGACCGATCGGGCGCTGGTCAAAGCTAAAGTGACCTATCCAACCGATCAGCTGGCCGGCAAAGGCTTTGATGGTGATCAGGTCAGAGACGGCATTATCCTGGCCAACGATCTGGCCAGCGTTGACCCATACCGTGCTGCTACGCACAACAAAGGCATCATGAATGGTGTCGATGCAGTTGCCCTGGCAACCGGCAACGACTGGCGTGCGATTGAAGCGGCCGCACATGCCTATGCCGCCCGCAGTGGTCAGTACAGCTCCTTGACCCGCTGGTATAAGGACCAGGACGGCAACCTGGTCGGTGAACTGGAAATTCCGATGAAAGTCGGAACTGTCGGCGGCCCATTGCAATCCAACAAGTCGGTGATGATAAACCATCGGATGTTGAAGGTTGGCTCAGCCCGTGAACTGGCGGAATTAATGGGAGCGGTAGGTCTTGCACAGAATTTCTCGGCGCTGCGCGCACTGGTTACCAGTGGTATACAGCAGGGTCATATGACATTGCACGCACGCAGCGTTGCTATGGCAGCCGGCGCGCCCGCCAACCTGTTCGACACAGTGGTCGACCGCCTGATTGAAAGCGGTGAAATCAAAATCTGGAAAGCGCGGGACATCCTGGAAGATGTGCGCAAACAATCTGGTGACGCCAGCCCAGTTGCTGAAGCCATTCCCGAAGCTGAGGAGCTGGCCGTGGGACACGGCAAAGTGATTTTGCTGGGTGAGCATGCGGTGGTTTACGGTAGTCATGCGATGGCGGTGCCGGTACCACTGGCTATCCAGGCAAAAATTACTCAAAGCGATGCAGGCATCGATATCATGATTCCGCGCTGGGGCGCACAGCAGCGGTTGCATCCGCGTGCCGACCAGCGACATTCCTTTGAAAAACCGATTGCGCTGATCCTGGAACAGCTGGAACTGATTAATCAGCCGATGAAAATCGAGATTTTCCCCAGCGTTCCCCGCGCTGTCGGCCTGGGCAGCTCGGCAGCTGTCGCCGTCGCCATTATTCGCGCACTGGATAAACACTATCAGCTCGACCTCAGCGACGATGAAGTCAATGCGCTGGCCTTCGAATGTGAAAAAGTCGCCCACGGCAGCCCTTCAGGTGTGGATAACACGATGGCTACCTACGGTCACCCCATGCTGTTCCGCAAGGACCTGAAAGGCAAACCGGGTCTGATGGAAAAACTGACACTGGGTGCTCCACTGCCCCTGGTCATCGGTTACAGCGGAGTGGAAAGTCTCACCGCCAAGATGGTTGCCAGAGTTGCGGCGGCACGCAAAAAGAATCCCGCCATTTATCAGCAGATGTTCAATGGCATAGATGCACTGACGCTGCAGGGACGTGACGCCCTGCAAAGCGGCGACTGGCAACAGCTGGGCGAATTGATGAATGTCTGCCAGGGCTTACTGAATGCCTTGCAGGTCTCCTGCTGGGAAATCGAAGAAATGATCCAGATTGCCCGCCAGAACGGTGCATTGGGCGCCAAAGTTACCGGCGGTGGTGGTGGCGGCGCATTTATTGCATTGTGTCCGGATAATCAGCAAACTGTGATCGAAGCACTCAACGACGCCGGCTATCAGGCCATGGAGGTCACAGTCAATGGCTAATTTAACCAATGCAGCTCTCAGGGATGAGATTGTTTCCTTTCCGGATGAGGATTTGATTCTGGTCGACGACAGCGATCAGGAAATCGGCCACCTGGATAAGGCCGGCTGTCACCGTGGCGAAGGCATTCTGCATCGCGCATTCTCATTGTTTGTTTTCAATGAACAAGGAGAGTTACTGCTGCAGCAACGCAGCGCCGATAAACCTTTATGGCCGCTGTACTGGTCAAACTCCTGCTGCAGTCATCCGCGCCGCGGGGAATCTGTTGACTTTGCTGTCAATCGCCGGCTGGAACAGGAACTGGGCATGCAGACCAGGGCGGAATTCGTCTATAAGTTCCAGTATCATGCGCAGTTCGATGAAACAGGCGCAGAACGTGAATTGTGCTGGGTTTATCTGGGGCGCTGCAGCGACCTGCCGCAGCCAAATAAGACCGAAGTCGCTGACTGGCGTTTCATCAGCGCAGCTGAGCTGAATCGGGAACTGCAACAGCAACCGGACACTTTTACTCCCTGGTTCAAAATGGAATGGACCAGGCTCAACACTGAATACCAGGCTTTGCTGCAGCAATATCTGCAGCCGGCTGATAAGGACTAATCATCATGGGCATACCTGCCATCCAACAGTTTCGTATTGCCAAATACATCATTACCCAGAAGCTGAAGCGTAATAAAAAATACCCTCTGGTATTAATGCTGGAGCCATTATTCCAATGCAATCTGGCCTGTGCCGGCTGCGGCAAAATTGAATATCCGAAAGACATTCTGCAAAAACGTATCAGTGTCGAAGATGCGCTGAATGCAGTGGATGAATGCGATGCTCCGGTCGTCTCCATCCCCGGCGGTGAGCCATTGATTCATAAGGAAATGCCTGAGATTGTTGCAGGTATCGTAGCCCGGAAGAAATTTGTCTACCTGTGCACCAACGCCATTCTGCTGGCGAAAAAGATGCATGAGTATAAACCAACACCGTATTTCACCTGGTCGGTACACCTTGATGGCCTGCAGGAAGAACATGACCGTTCAGTCTGTAAAGAAGGAATTTTTGAGAAAGCCACCACAGCCATCAAAATGGCTATCGATAAGGGCTTCCGCGTAAGTGTCAATTGCACACTGTTTGATGGTGAAGTTCCCCACCGGGTTGCTGAATTTTTTGATTATTGTGTCGAGCTTGGAGTTGAAGGCATAACCGTATCACCAGGATACAGTTATGAATTCGCGCCTAACCAGGATGTGTTCCTGCCGCGCAACAAATCCAAAGAGCTGTTTCGCGAGATTTTCCGCGAAGGAAAAAAACGCACCGAACAGGGTGCAGCAAAATGGCCATTGAACCATTCCGGCCTGTATCTGGATTTTCTGGCCGGTAATCAAAGCTATCAGTGCACCCCGTGGAGCAATGTAACCTACAACATTTTCGGCTGGCAAAAACCCTGTTATCTGCTGGTTGATGAAGGCTATGCCGCCAGCTACAAAGAATTGATCGAAGAAACCGAGTGGGAAAACTATGGCACCGGCCGCAACCCCAAATGCGATAACTGCATGGCTCACTGCGGTTATGAAGGCACTGCCGTCGAAGATACTTTTGCCCATCCCATCAAAGCAATGATGGCCAGTATCAAAGGCCCCAGGCTGGAAGGTCCGTTTGCACCGGAATTGCCGATTACATACAAGCAGACCCGTTCGGATAAGGCCATACCGGTGCATGTCACCAGTGACCAGCCGGCCGGCAATGAAGCCGAAACCGAGCAAAAAGAGATTGCCTGAAATAATCAGGCGTTAGACCGTCTGCTGACACAGCACGGAACTCCGCCTGCCGGGTTTTGAAATGCTTACCCTGATTGGTGTGCTGGCGACTGTTTCGGCACTGATCTGGCTGATTATTCTGATTCTCCCCTGGCGTCCATGGGGTATCAGTGAATGTCTGGAGCCTGCCTCAGAAACTGTTGAAGCGCCTGATTTACGTGACCTGACGGTTTTGATACCTGCGCGCGATGAAAGCGCACACATAGCTGCAACGGTCACAGCAGTAGCGCAGCAGGGTAACCACCACCGGATCATCGTGATAGATGATCAGTCCAGTGACAACACAGCGGAGCTGGCCAGTCAGGCAGGCGCTGAAGTTATTTCCGGCGCTGCCCTGCCCGCCGGATGGACCGGTAAATTATGGGCTCTTGAGCAGGGGCAGCAACGGGTTTGCAGTCCTCTGATTCTGCAATTGGATGCCGATATCACCCTGCAGCCTGGTATATTGCCGGTCCTTGTAAATAAGCTGCAGCATGAACAACTGGCCATGGTATCCATTATGGCATTGCTGCCAACCGCCGGTTTCTGGCAAAAGCTGCTGCTGCCCGCTTACGTCTGGTTCTTCAAAATGCTTTACCCGTTCGCCCTGGCCAATGGCGGTAATCCGCATTTCGCCGCTGCAGCCGGCGGTTGCATCCTGCTGCGCACAGAATCGTTGAAAACAGCAGGCGGCTACACCGCCATTAAGCATGCCGTCATTGATGATTGCAGCCTGGCCGCACGATTTAAGCAAAAAGGGCAGCGTATCTGGATTGGATTAAGCCGCTCTGTCATCAGCCGCCGGGCCAGCCGAACATTAAGTGATATCGGCCAGCTGGTAACCCGCACAGCATTTACCCAGCTGCGCTATTCCGTTTTATTGCTGCTGCTGACTACGCTGTTGCTGATAGTGGTGTTCTGGATGCCCATTGCCGTACTGTTTATCAATGATCCGCATGTCCGTATTCCAGGTATTGTCTGCATTTTGGCCATGTTTTCAGCCTACCGGCCCTTGATACGGTTTTACCGGCTCAGCCCACTTATTGGTTTAACTCTTCCTCTGATAGCGACACTTTATCTGGTCATGACCTGGCAATCTGCATGGCAGCACTGGCAGGGAACGGGAAGCCGGTGGAAGGGACGTAATTATTCACCAAAATAAACCTGCTCCAACTGCTTTGCAAACCGGCCTGATCTTTCCAGGCAGCTCATAATGCTATTATGAAAAATGTCTTTATTGTTTATTTACAATAGCTTAATGATTATTCTTTATGTTACACTGTAAATAATTCATGGGCGTATTGGGTCTTGTGATCCCGGATAGGGTTATCACTGTTTCGGAGTTATTTATGCAGTACAGTCAGTTCACAAGGAAAATATTCTGCTCCGTCATTTTGCTGTTGAT
This sequence comes from Wenzhouxiangellaceae bacterium, assembly GCA_028289455.1. GTDB lineage: Bacteria > Pseudomonadota > Gammaproteobacteria > Xanthomonadales > Wenzhouxiangellaceae > JAJFKX01. The sequence goes on along the minus strand of JANQPN010000020.1, from coordinate 6,602 downwards.
TGCTGTTCAACAAGCACCTGCACAAACACTGGTACCTGAGTTTGCGCCCAGCACCAATACAGACCTGAGTATCTGGTTCGAAAACGATGTCCGACAAATGGGTGTTGCCAGCATAGTGGACCTGTCCGGCGCCGGCGGCGATCTGGAAGCTGACCAGCCCCTGCCACCCGGCGCAGCGCTGATAACCACCGAGTTCGATAATGGCGACAAGGCTGAAGTTGGCGTACTGGAAGCCTTCGGCCTGCCTCAGGATATTCTGACCAGCCTTAATGTGTCTTACACCTTTTTTAAGGCCAGCAATACCGGCCAGAACCTTTTTGCTGCACCGGCTATTAAACTGACATTCTTTAATCCGGTATGTGATGATCCCGTCAGCGCCGGCGACTGCTTCGGCACTTTGGTTTATGAGCCCACCTGGAATGGACCCACATCAAGTCCTGCCACTCCTGTCAGTTCACTGGTATCAACTGATACATGGATGACCGCAGACATTGATCAGAATAACGGGTTGTTCTGGTGGACCGGCGGTTTCGGCCAGCCGAATACTGCCGGTGGCCCCCCGATCGACACGCTGGGTGGCTGGCTGACAACTTTTTCATCGGATTTTGCAGATTCTTCTCTGGTATTGATCAGCATCGGTGTAGGTACATTCAACCAGGGCCAGATCGGCTATTTTGACGATGTCCAAATCAGTCACACTTTTGACGGCGGCTTCGACCGGCAATTCGATTTTGGGCCCGCACCAGAACTACCACCGGTTACACCGGTCCCTGCATTGGATCATCCTGGTCAATTCCTGCTGTTGCTGGTGCTGCTGGCAGCCGGAGGCTGGAGGATCAGGCGGCGAATCCACAACCTCCATCATTTCGACCGCTAGCAGGATTTGTTCCCTGTCAGGGGAAAACAGGTTAGCTCCGCACTAAGTTAATTTTTCATTAGCTTAGTGTTAAACAACCGCTATGCTGTCCTAGCCTTAAGTATTATTTTCTCTACCCTGAAAGATTATCGGTTTCGATAGGTCTTGTAACTGTGTTGGCCGGCTCGCTGCTTGAGCTGGAGCCACTCAGCTGATTTCATTACGGGATAACGTCATGACGTACTGTGATTGGGCAGAAGCCTGCTCCAGACCGGTACGCCAATAATCCCCGGCCAATATAAATAACCAGCTGATTGCCGACACTGCAGGTAAGAGTCTGAGTGAAATTAAAGTTTAAACATTTTCATTGAGGCTGAATTTATGAGGAATTTAATTGCCGGGTTATTTGCAACCAGCACTTTGTTATTTGGATTTTTTACACAACCGGCATATGCAGGCGCCTGGGTACCCGCTCTCGGCTCCGGCTATCACAAGCTGGCTTTCAATTACTTTGAAGCGAATGAGCTGTTCGGTCCGGATGGTGATTTCGAAAGATTCACCAGCGAAAGTTTCACGTATTACTTTGAAGCGGGTCTGGGCAAGGATTTTGCTCTGTTCGGCTCTTTACCGCTGCAGGATTTGAGCCAGCGTATCGGCGGAGTGGAAACACAGTCATTCGGTGTAGGCGATGTGGAAATTGGTCTGCGCAAACAATGGCAGCTGGAACCCTTTGTATTATCCACGGCATTTACCTATAAAGCCCCTTATTTCTATGACGAAAATGCCGCACTGCCCCGGGGTAACGGTCAGGAAGACTACGAACTGCGGGTACTGATCGGCAAAAGCCTGGGTCAGTATGGATACTTTGGCGTGGAAGGCGGTTACCGCTTCCGTACGGATGAGCCTTCTGATGAAATCCGCTATCTGCTTGAATATGGAATCGGCTTTGGTGATAACTTTTATGCCCGCACCAAACTGGACGGCCTGCTGAGCGCCAATAACGCCAGCGAAACCACTTTGCCCAGCGGCAACCTGTCAGTACCGCCTCAATTTGATCTGGGCAAACTGGAATTAACCGTCGGCTGGAACTTCGGCAAACCGCGGCCACGTTCTGAAGGGCGTTGGGGTACCGAATTTACCTGGACCCGCGATTTGTACGGAGAAGACACGCTGAAAGGCAATACCTATCAGATTGCACTGACTTTCGTTCACTGACCCAATCCGGCTTAACAGGTAGACAACCATGAATGCACTAGCTGCATCCGTGCTGATCGCGCATTTCAGTCTGTTGCTGCTGCTCAGTCTGTTCGGGCTGCACCGTATATCACTGATTATCCGTTGGTTAAGGTGCCGCAAACAAACTTCCAAGGCAGTCGAACGATTCGTTGAGCTGCCGAAAGTGACGGTACAGATTCCTCTGTATAACGAGCAGTTTGTGGCCCGGCGGGTAGTTGATACCGTGGCAGCTCTGGACTATCCAAAAGATCTGCTGCAAATCCAGATTCTGGATGATTCCACCGATGTCACCAGCGATATTATCGCCCGCCGGGTGGCCTATCATCAGCAAAAAGGTGTTCCGATTGAGCACGTACAGCGCACTATCCGCCACGGTTACAAGGCGGGTGCGCTGGCTGATGCCATGGAATCAGCAACCGGTGAATTTATTGCCATATTTGATGCGGATTTCGTACCCCGCCCATCACTGCTGCTGGATACCATCCATCATTTCACGCAGTCTGACATTGCCATGGTGCAATTGCGCTGGGAGCACCTGAACCGCCATAACAGCCGCCTGACTGAAACCCAGGCAATGGCATTGGATGCGCATTTCAGCATTGAGCAAAAGGTCCGCTGTGATACCGGTGTGCTGTTCAACTTTAACGGTACTGCCGGAATCTGGCGGGCCAGCGCTATCCTTGATGCCGGCAACTGGAGTGCTGATACACTCACCGAAGACCTGGATCTCAGCTATCGTGCACAGTTACGCGGCTGGCGGTTACTGTATCTGCCGCAACTGGATTGTCCGGCAGAACTGCCGGCTGATATGAATGCATTTAAGAGCCAGCAGCACCGCTGGGCGAAAGGCGCTATCCAGGTCATGCTGAAGCTGATGCTTAAAGTATGGCGTGCCCCCATGAGTTTCGGCAGCAAGCTGGAGTCCACTTTTCATCTGGCCAACAATCTGGCTTATTTTGTGATGATCGTCGACACTCTGCTGCTGCTGATACCCAGTCTGCTGATTCGTGAATACTATGGTATTCAACACACTTTATGGCTGGATTTTCCACTGATGCTGATGTCATCCGGGGGGCACCTGATGTATTTCTTGACCGGGCAGATTGCACTGGGAAGGTCTGTCTGGTACGCCATCAGCAAAGCACCGGCCATGCTGCTGCTGGGTATTCAACTGGCACTGAATAACGCCCGCGCAGCCGCAGAAGCACTACTGGGTCAGGAAAGCGCCTTTATCCGTACCCCCAAACAGGGTGAGGCCACTGTTTCAACCCGTATTGCAGAAAAACTGGCCGGCACATTTTACCTGGCTGTGCCGCCTAAAGGCGCCAGACTGGAGCTGCTGATGGGGCTTGCCTATGGTGTGGTTTTGATCTGGGCAGCCAGCCGGCAGTTATGGATGGCACTGCCTTTTCTACTGCTGCTGCACGCCGGATTTCTAACCAGTGGGATCAGCAGCATCCGGTCGTTGCAGCATTCTGCCGCCCGCTGAACAACCAGTTGAGGTGAACAGGCTGTGAGAGCACTGCAGCCAATATGTCTGATTGGTTTCAGCGTTACTGTCAGTGCTTCATTCTGGCTGGCTGATATTGCTTCGGGAAGCCATACATTAATGCCGCACTGGCTGGGCACGCTTACCTGGCTGCAATTCAGCCTGGCGGCATTGTTTATGCTCGGCGCCTGGGCCGGCAGTGCTGTGGGCAACCCCCTGAGTGATTACCGCTGGATTCTGCTGACAGGCATTATCATCCGTCTGGTTCTCATTCCGGTGGACTCCTATACCTCCAATGATATCGACCGCTATCTGTGGGACGGCAGTGTAGCTGTAGCCGGATACGACCCCTATCGCACCAGCCCTGACTCCACTGAGGCAGCACCGTTGCGCGAACACTGGCCGACCCCTCCTGAACATGCCCGTTATGCGACGGTATACCCACCATTGGCAATAGCCACTTTTGCCGCAGTTGCTTCCGTTGGCCCTGACTATGCTCATATCAGCTGGAAACTGCTAACTACTGCTGCAGGGATGCTGACATTGATGCTGGCCGTTCAGCTGCTCAGTCGTGCAGGCAGGTTGAGACACCTGGCGTTGGTTGCGCTATCACCGATTCTGATTCTCGAGACCGGTGTCGGTGCACATTTGGACAGCTTATCTACTCTGGCAGTGACAGCAGCTTTACTGAGCTTGCAGCAGCGCCGCTACGTCTGGGTGGGAATCCTCATAGGCATCGGCACACTGTATAAACTGCTGCCGGTATTTTTACTCTTACCGGTGCTGTGCAGCCTCCCCCTGCGACAGTCAGCTCGTACTATCGGTGCTGCAGCGGCCACGGTGGTATCCGGGTATGCATCAGCTGTACTGATCGGCATGCAACCCATTGGGGTGATCAGTACATTCTTTGAAAAGTGGCGCTTTGGTTCACCGTTGTTCAACCTGCTAGAATCAGTGCTTTCAGGCAGCATGCTGATTGCCGTGATAATTCTGCTGCTGACTGCTGGAGCAATCCTCATCTATCGAATGGGCAGCCACCGGCAGATTCCAGCAATGCAATGGTCTCTTGCTTTGCCCTTATTGCTGAGTCCTGTGGTTTTTCCCTGGTATCTGATGATTCTGGTGCCGTTGACGGCGCTGGCACCCAATGCATTCTTTATTGGCTGGCTGTGCGTTCTGCCACTGACCTATGAAGTGCTGGGCGGGTTTGCCAGTGACCGCAGCTGGATGCCGGCGAGCTGGCCGCTGATCACTCTAGCGGTTGTATGGATTACCGCCTTAGTTTATGGCAGCTTATCCGGAAAATTTCCTAAGCTGCGAAAAACACCCGGCGCGGACCTGGCAGGATAGCGCCGGGGTTCAAATTGCTAGTAACTATTTTTTGATCTGTTTGTATACAAACAGAATCAATAACGCACCGGCAGTCGCAGTCAGGATACTGCCGACATTGAAACTTCCCGTTGAGCCCAGGCCAAAAAATGAACCGGCCCAGCCACCAACAAAAGCACCTGCAATACCCAGCAGCATGGTAACAATCAGCCCGCCGCTATCCTTGCCCGGCATAATCAGTTTGGCCAGTACGCCGGCAATCAAACCCAAGACAATCCACGAAATAATACCCATATTTATACTCCCGATAGTGCAGTTATCTGTTGCGGCTATATTGTACCAATTGAATGTCCTGCGAAACTGCTGCTTATGAATGGATACAGCCTGTTACATTTCGGTTTGCGGTAAAATCCAGTCCGTTCTACTTATGCAAGCGAATACGCCACACCATGATCAAAATTGACCCCGACATTCACCAGGCCGGTACTCCTCCCGGCCGGCTGTACAATGATTCGAATATTTATCAGGCTACAGTTGAGCGGGTATTCGCACAGTCCTGGCAGTTTATCGGTGATACTTCGCAGCTGCCAGGCTCAGGTTATGCAGCTCCATTGACCCTGCTTCCGGGCAGCCTGGACGAACCTCTGGTATTAACCTGCGATGAGCAGAATCAATTGCACTGCCTGTCCAATGTATGCACTCACCGCGGCAACCTGATCTGTCAATCAGCCGGCCGCCGTGACGATCTCCGCTGCCCGTATCACAGCCGTCGGTTTGAATTGGACGGCCGGTTTCGCTACGCTCCCGGCTTTGAAAAAGCCGTGAATTTTCCTGCCTCCAGTGATCACCTGCCGCAGCTGCAGCTGGAACGCTGGGGCCCGCTGCTGTTTACTTCACTGAATCCTGAAGTCAGCTTCAGCGACTGGCTGGATCCGGTAAGACAACGACTGGCATGGCTACCATTGAATGATTTTTCACTGGATCAGGAGCGCTCTCAGGATTACATAATCCCTGCCAACTGGGCACTGTATTGTGAAAATTACCTGGATTATCTGCACATTCCATATATACATCCGGAACTGAATCAGACGCTGGACTTCAAACAATACCGGATTGAATTATTTGAATATTGCAATCTGCAACTGGGTATTGCCGGCGACGGTCAGGCTGCATTTGAGCTGCCGGAATCATCGCCGGATTACGGTCAGAATATTGCGGCATACTATTTTTGGCTGTTTCCCAACCTGATGCTTAACTTTTATCCCTGGGGGTTAAGTGTAAACGTGGTGGAGCCGTTGGGTATACAACAGACAAGGGTTCGTTTTCTCAGCTATGTCTGGCAGGCCGACAAGCTCTCCAGCGGCGCAGGATCAATACTGGATCAGGTTGAGCAGCAGGATGAGGCAGTGGTGAAAACCAGTCAGGCCGGGCTTGGATCAAGGCTATATCAGCGCGGTCGTTATGCGCCGGAATATGAGGCTGGCTGCCATCACTTCCATCGCTTACTGACGGAGCGGATCAACAACCACTTTGACCACCAGTAATTCTTGTCACCAACATCAGACGGTGGTGGCCGAAACCCACTCATTCAGATGACCATCCGCCCCCACCGGGTGTGCTGATGGTCAACAGGTCACCGGTGGCTACCTGATGAGTTATCTTACCGGGCAACGGCTGCCCATTGAGTAAGTT
>JANQPN010000011.1 GCA_028289455.1 Wenzhouxiangellaceae bacterium | reverse complement strand
CAAGCCGCTGGTGAGGCGGTTGATGACTGAGTCTTTCCAGTCTCTCAATTTATCCAGGTCAATATCAGGTTCACCAAAGTGGACGCCATGCGCTGACATGTGCCTTGTTTCATCCAGTACCCGCGCCGTGTGCAATAATGCTTTTGACGGTATACATCCAACATTCAGACATACACCGCCCAGCACCGGTTCACGTTCGACCAATACCACGTCCAAATCCAGATCGGCAGCACGGAAAGCTGCGGCATACCCCCCGGGCCCGGCTCCAAGCACCAGTACATCGCAGTCATACTGTGAGTCATCTACAGTAGTAGCTGTTTCAGTAGTCGCTGTTTCCTGATCAGCAGATTCGCCAGATTCAGGCTCAGCCTCGGCTGTGCTGCTGTCAGTATCAGCCGGCTCTTGCTCAGCACTGCTTTCCAGCTCAGCGATAACTGTACCTTCAGATACTTCATCGCCAACATCTACTTTCAAACTGGTAATTGTGCCTGCCTGAGTAGCGGGTACTTCCATGGTGGCTTTATCGCTTTCCAGGGTAATCAAAGATTGATCCTGGTCGACCTGGTCACCTTCAGACACCAGGACTTCAATCACCGGGATGTTGTCGAAATCACCGATATCAGGAACCTTAATTTCAATTTTGCTCATGCAGTGCTCACATTGTTATAGGTTAGCCGTTCTGGCGAAGAATAAGCTGGTCGCCACGCTGCTGCCAGTCCAGTTCGCGAAGAACAGTCATACCCAGCAGAATTTCCGTATCAAGATTGGGCGCGACCACAGCGTTAACGTCATGCACGATGATCGGTCCCAGTTTCAATTCATTGATGCGGGTCAGGTAGCCTCGTGTTGTGCCGTTGGCTGTGCTCATGGTAACTGGCCCCAGGTTGCGCAGTGCAAGTTCGCGGGCCAGTGAATCCGGCAGCACCACATCAGTGGCGCCGGTATCAATAAGAAACTCAACTGACTGATTGTTTATAGTGCCGGTGGCAACATAATGCCCATAACGGTTTCTTTGCAGGCTTACTTCAACAGCATCAGGCAACACTATGCCGGTGACATTAGTGTTGGGGTTATTACGCTGATGAATAATGCCGGAGAAAAACCAGGTCAACAGCCCCAGGGCGGCAATCATACTGATCCAGATCATGCTCCGGCCCATACGCTGGTTGGGATCCTGGTTCATGTTTGCAGTAGAGTTGCTAGTGGATTTATAAAACCACCCGGCGGAAGTCTTCCAGTCGGGTCACCAGGAAACGGGTAAAACGCGCTGCGTCTGCACCATCGATTACGCGGTGATCATAGGACAGTGACAATGGCAGCATCAATCTGGGTTGAAAAGCATCACCGTCCCAGACCGGTGCCAATGATGACCGGGAAACACCCAGAATTGCAACTTCAGGACCATTGACGATTGGCGTGAAAGCAGTGCCGCCGATTCCGCCCAGGCTGGAGATTGAAAAGCAGCCTCCCTGCATTTCTGCAGGCTTGAGTTTGCCTTCGCGAGCCCGGCCGCTTAAGTCAGTCAGCTCATGGGCAAGCTCGAGTAATCCTTTTTGTTCACATTCGCGGATTACAGGAACAACCAGGCCTTCCGGGGTGTCCACGGCAATACCGATATTGAAGTATTTCTTCAGAATCAGTGACTCGCCGTCACTGGACAGCGAAGCATTGAATTGAGGGAAACTTTTCAACGCCGCAACGCAGGCTTTGATCATGAAAACAATCAGTGTCAGCCTGGTACCCTGTTCGCGTACCTCAGCATCATGTGATTTTCTGAAAGCTTCCAGTTGGGTAATGTCAGCATGATCATGCTGGGTGACATGCGGAATAGTCAACCAGTTACGGTGCAGGTGCGCACCGGAGATTTTCTTGATTCGTGACAGCGGCTGTTCTTCAATTTCACCATATTTACTGAAATCAACCGGTTTGGCCGGTGTAACGGACAAGCCGGAGCCACCGCTGTGTTGCTGACCAGCGCCGCTCATCTGCTGTTTAATGTGTGAGTGCAGGTCCTGTTCAGTGATACGTCCTTTACGGCCTGTGGCGGTTACCGCGGATAAATCAACTTCCAGCTTGCGCGCCAGCTTGCGGACACTCGGGCTGGCATGAGTCTGATTACCTTGTGAAGCGGTTGCCGGTTCTGCTGCCGGAGCTGCAGCTGGTGGTGACGGGGGTTCCTGCTGCTGTACAGGCTCAGTGGTCTGCAGCTCTTCAGGCTGGGCCGATTCTGCTACCTCGTCTGAGGATTCCTGCGACTCTGTCTGGTCAGCTTCGATGACCGCGATGACATCGCCTTCGGAAACTTCATCGCCTACTGTGACGTTCAGCGATACGATTTTGCCGGCGTGCGAAGCCGGAACTTCCATAGTGGCCTTATCACTCTCCAGGGTAACCAGGGAGTCATCCACCGCAATCTGATCACCTTCGGCAACCAGTAGTTCGATCACAGGGACTTTGTCAAAGTCACCGATATCAGGGACAGTAATTTCAATGCTGTTGGCCATATTGCTTTTCTCTCTCTAAATCACTCAGGTGCCAGGGCATCATTTATACGGTGACCGGATTTGGCTTGTCCGGATCGATATTAAGCTGATTGCGTGCATCCAGCAGTGCGGAACGCGATAACTTGCCTTTCAGGAACAGACGATATAGAGCCGCATAGGCTATATGCCGGCGGTCAACCTCAAAGAACTGCCGCAGGTTCTCACGGGTGTCGCTGCGCCCGAATCCGTCTGTACCAAGTACCAGATAATCATTATGCGGTAAATATGGGCGAATCTGTTCCGCATATGCGCGCACATAATCTGTGGCGGCAATAATAGGTCCGCTGTGCTTGCTGAGGCAGCTTGAAACATAGGGCTGCTGCGGATCAGCATCAATATTCAGTCGATTGAACCGTTCTGCAGACTGCCCGTCGCGGCGCAGTTCATTGAAGCTGGTGACACTCCATACATTGGCGCTGATTTTGAACAGGCCGGTTAGTATGTCAGCAGCAGCAATGGCTTCACGCAGGATGGTTCCGGAGCCCAGCAGCTGGACTTTCAGCTCTGCCGGCTTGCCTTCGCTGAACAGGTACATGCCTTTCAGAATACCTTCTTCAGAATTTTCCGGCATGGCCGGTTGCCGGTAATTTTCATTCATTACCGTCAGGTAATAAAACACATCTTCCTGGTCGGTATACATGCGACGCAGGCCATCACGGATAATGACGGCTATTTCATAACCGAATGTCGGATCATAGGAAACACAGTTGGGAATCGCCCCTGCCAGCAAATGGCTGTGGCCGTCTTCGTGCTGCAGGCCTTCGCCGTTAAGTGTGGTGCGTCCGGCAGTGCCGCCAAGCAGGAAACCGCGGGCCCGCATGTCGCCGGCGGCCCAGGCCTGGTCACCAACCCGCTGGAAGCCGAACATCGAGTAGAAAATGTAGAACGGAATCATCGCAAGGCCGTTGTTGGCATAGGATGTGGCGGCTGCGATCCAGGAAGATATAGCGCCGGCCTCGGTAATGCCCTCCTGGAGAATCTGCCCTTTTTTGTCTTCCTTGTAAAACATCAGCTGGTCAGAATCGACCGGGTCGTAAACCTGTCCCCAGGAAGAATAAATTCCCAGCTGACGGAACATGCCTTCCATGCCGAAAGTGCGGGCCTCATCGCATACAATCGGTACAATGCGTTCTTTCAGATGTTTGTCACGCAACAGCAGCGACAGGCACCGGACGAATGCCATGGTGGTGGATATTTCACGTTCACCAGAGCCTTTCAAAATGCTCTCAAAGGCACTCAGCTCAGGTGTCGGCAGTGATTCAGCTGCATCAATGCGTTGCGGCAGATAACCGCCCAGCGCATCCCGGCGCTCTTTCAGATAGCGAATTTCCTCACTGGTATCACCAGGGTGGAAATACGGAACTTCGTCAATCTGCTGGTCGGTAACCGGCACCTTGAAGCGGTCCCGGAAATACCTTACGCCATCATCATCCAGTTTTTTCTGCTGGTGACTGATGTTCTGCCCTTCACCCGATTGACCCATGCCGTAACCTTTGATGGTTTTTGCCAGAATGACGGTGGGACGGCCGGTATGAGTGGTGGCGCGTTCATAGGCGGCATAGACTTTATGCGGGTCATGTCCGCCACGGTTCAGGCGCCAGATTTCTTCATCGCTCATATCAGCGACCATCTTCTTCAGCTCGGGGTTTTTGCCGAAAAAGTGCTCGCGCACATAAGCGCCGTTCATGGCTTTGTATTTCTGGTAGTCACCGTCTACGGCTTCGGCCATGCGGTCTTTCAGCAAGCCTTCATGATCCTGTTCCAGCAGCGGGTCCCAATAACTGCCCCAGAGGACCTTTATCACATTCCATCCGGCACCCCGGAATACGCCTTCGAGTTCCTGGATAATCTTGCTGTTGCCGCGTACCGGTCCATCCAGCCGCTGCAGGTTGCAGTTGACTACAAAAATCAGATTATCCAGGTGTTCACGTCCTGCCAGCGCGATTGCGCCCAGTGATTCCGGTTCGTCGGATTCACCGTCACCCATGAAACACCAGACTTTACGCTGACTGGTATCTGCCAGTCCACGGTTGTGCAGGTACTTCAGGAAACGTGCCTGGTAAATTGCAAAAATGGGTCCCAGTCCCATTGATACGGTGGGCAGCTGCCAGAAATCCGGCATCAGCCAGGGGTGCGGATAAGAAGACAGGCCATCTCCATTGACTTCCTGGCGGAACCGGTCCAGCTGGTCTTCGCTCAGACGTCCTTCCAGAAATGCCCGAGAGTAAATACCTGGTGAGCTGTGACCCTGGATATACAACAGATCTGCACCACCTTCAGCATCTGGCCCTTTGAAGAAATGATTAAATCCAACATCATAAAGTGTAGCTGCTGAAGCAAAGCTGGCGATATGACCACCCAGCTCACCGCCCCGGCGGCTGGCACGTACTACCATCGCCATTGCATTCCAACGGATAATCGCACGAATTCGGTGTTCCAGTTCGGCATTACCGGGCATGTCCGGTTGTTTGGACACCGGAATGGTATTGATATAACTGGTGGTGAGGTCGTATGGTAAATCCAGACCCTGGCTGCGGGTCTGCTGGATCAGATCCTGTATCAGATAATGGGCACGTTCAGCACCATCAACATCCATTACTGAGTCGAGCGACTCCTGCCACTCCCTGGTTTCCTGTGGATCAATATCCTTGGGTTGCTGTGGGTCAGTTGCCATGTGTATTCCTATGTCCAGTCTTCTGCATCATCAACATTACGCATGCCGTCAAACAAATGTGCCTGCCGGTCATATTCAAAGCGCTGTGCATCCACACAGGCTATTGCGGTCATGTTTACCACTCTGCGAACAGTAGCTGATGGCGTCAGAATATGCGCCGGCATGCCCGCACCCATTAGAATCGGCCCGACACTGACTCCCTTGGTCAGCAACCGGGCAAAATTAAACGCGATATGTGCTGCGCCCTGATCGGGCATCACCAGCAGATTGGCGCTGCCTTTCAATACCGAGTTGGGGAAAATCTGTTCGCGAAAATTTTCCGATAAAGCCGCATCGGCGGTCATTTCGCCTTCCACTTCCAGATTCGGGCAGCGGGTGCGCAACAATTGCAGGGCACGCTGCATCTTATCGGAGGTTTCGTCATGGTGGCTGCCGAAAGCCGAGTGCGACAGCAGCGCCACCTTGGGTGATAAGCCGAACAGTCTGACCTTTTCTGCAGCCATTTCCGTCAGGTCGGCAATCTGCTCAGCTGTCGGGTTCGGGTTGACGTGTGTATCACACACAAAGAAAGTGCCGCTGTCGCCGGTCAATACGCTCAGGGCGCCTACTGTATCAACGCCGTCGCGAATGCCGAGTACGTTCAATACGTAATGCAGCTTGCTTTGATAACGGCCGACCAGTCCGGTGATCATGGCATCAGCATCACCACGTTTGACGGCCAGCGCCGCGATAACACTTTCACGCGTGCGTACAATTGATTTGGCTGCTTCCGGTGATACGCCCCGGCGTTGCATCAATTCATGATAGGTCTGCCAATAGTCCTTATAGCGAGGATCGGAGTGCGGATTAATCAATTCAAAATCGCGCCCGGCCTCCAGCCGCAGTCCCATGCGTTCTGCACGCATTTTGACCACTTCCGGACGTCCGATCAAAATCGGTATGGCCAGCCCGTCATCCAGAATGGTCTGTACAGCGCGCAATATGGTTTCGTGTTCGCCTTCGGCAAAAATGACCCTGCGCGGATTTGCCCGGGCAGTATCAAAGACGGGCTTCATCAGTAAGCCGGTGCGGAAGACAAATTGATTCAGCCGCTCCCGATAGGCATCCATATCGTCGATCGGCCGTTCGGCTACGCCGGTATCCATGGCTGCCTTGGCGACTGCCGGCGCCAGATGCCCGAGCAGGCGTGGATCAAATGGTTGCGGTATCAGGTATTCAGGGCCGAACTGGGGTGTTTTCCCGCCATAAGCCGCAGCGCTCACATCACTGGCTTCCAAGCGGGTTAATTCCGCCAGTGCATGTGCGCATGCCAGCTTCATTTCTTCATTGATCAGTTTGGCACCGACATCCAGGGCGCCCCGGAATAAGTATGGAAAGCACAGGACATTGTTGACCTGGTTGGGAAAGTCAGACCTTCCGGTGGCAATAATGGCATCCGGGCGTGCCTTACGAGCTTCATCCGGCATGATTTCAGGAACCGGATTGGCCAGTGCCAGGATAATCGGTTGCGCAGCCATGTCCTTGACCATTTCCTGAGTCAGCACGCCCGGTGCAGATACACCCAGAAAAATGTCTGCACCACGGATGGCTTCACCCAGCGTGCGCTCCGGTATGTCGCGGGCATACTGTGCCTTGCGGTCATCCATGTCATCATCACGGCCAACATATACAACACCGCTGCGATCACAAACAATGATATGTTCACGCTGCATACCCAGGCTGACCAGCAGGTCCAGACAGGCCATTCCGGCAGCACCGGCACCGGAGGCCGTCAGGCGTACGTCTTCAATTTTCTTGTCAATGATGTGCAATGCATTGATCACTGCAGCAGCAGTAATAACAGCAGTACCGTGCTGGTCATCGTGAAATACCGGAATACCCATCCGCTGCTTGAGCTTTTCTTCGACAATAAAGCATTCCGGTGCTTTGATATCTTCCAGGTTGATTCCGCCGAAAGTGGGTTCCAGGCTGGCAATGATATCGACCAGTTTGTCCGGGTCACGCTCATCGATTTCAATATCGAATACATCAATTCCGGCAAACTTACGAAACAGGACACCTTTACCTTCCATTACCGGCTTGGAGGCAAGGGCTCCAATTGACCCCAGGCCAAGTACTGCCGTGCCATTACTGATGACCGCCACCAGATTGCCCCGTGCTGTCATATTGGCTGCTTCAGCAGGATTCTCATGGATCAGTTCGGAAGCTGCTGCTACGCCAGGCGAATAAGCCATGGCCAGGTCTTTTTGAGTGGTCAGTGCTTTAGTCGGAGAAATGCGTATCTTGCCGGGCACCGGCCAACGGTGGTATTCAAGTGCGTCGCGACGAAGTTTGTCATCCATGGGTCATATCCGGTATCTGCGGCCGCCTGTACGGCCGCTGGTGTGGAAGATAACTGAAGGCTTAGCTTTCAGCTGCCGGGTCGTATTCACCAATGGCTGCCAGACCATTCATTTTGGCGCGGTGGGCCAGCGCCTGTTGGGCGGGTTCCTGGTTGCCTCGGTTTTCTCCCCACGCTTTAAGTGCGGCCTGCTGTAATGCGCGGCCATAGGAGAAGCTCAACGGCCAGGCAAACTCACCCAGGCGGTTCATTGCATCCAGGTGTTCAGTGGCTTCCTGGTCGCCCTGGCCACCGGATAAAAATACGATGCCGGCTACTGCTGCAGGTACAGCATTAAGCAGACAGGTCAAAGTTGCCTGAGCAACTTCATCGACAGACGCGCGTTCTTCACAGGTGCTGCCGGAAATAACCATTGATGCTTTCAGCACCACACCTTCCAGAATCACATCCTGTTCATACAGTTGTGCAAACAGGCTGCGTAAAGTGGCTTCGGTGACATCAAAGCAATCATCAAGATCGTGGTTGCCGTCCATCAGTACTTCCGGTTCAACAATCGGCACCAGACCTGATTCCTGGCACAGTGATGCATAACGTGCCAGAGCATGGGTATTGGCCTCGATACAGGCCGCGCTTGGAATATCTTCACCAATGGTTATTACAGCACGCCACTTGGCAAAACGCGCACCCAGTTCAGCATATTCCTGCAGTCTTTCACGTAACCCATCCAGGCCTTCAGTAACCTTTTCCCCAGGGTGTCCTGCCAGGTCTTTAGCACCTTTATCGACCTTGATGCCAGGGATGATGCCTTGCTCCTGCATCACCTCAACCAACGGTCTGCCGTCCGGTGTGGATTGACGGAGGGTTTCATCAAACAAAATAGCGCCGGATATATGATCACCCAGATTCGGTGTGGTCAATAAGGTACTGCGGTAATCGCAGCGGGCCTGCTCTGTGGATTCAACGTTGATGGTGGCAAACCGCTTGGCAATTGTTCCTGTACTTTCGTCAATAGCCAGGATGCCTTTTCCGGGTGCTACCAGTGCTTGCGCCGTTGTAACCAGTTCTGAAATATCCATGCCTTGCGGTCTCCTGAATTGTTCTTTGTAAATAGCCCGTTATTGTAGCGGTTTGGTGGTGCTAATGGCACTCTCAAAGCACATTCGAGCAGATGGTTGCGGCAAACCAGCCGGTTAAACGGTTTTTGGTGACTTTTTCGTGCCTGCTGATGCAGGCACAGCGAGCTGGCAGGCGGATATTGCCGGCAGGATAGAGGGGTATTGTCAGCTGTTGTTTTCAGTAATGGCCTGTTCTAAATCATCACGTTTGATCGGACCAATAAATGTCTCAACGATTTCCCCGTCCGGGTTGACCAGGAAGGTGGTCGGCAGCGCTCTTGGAGCACCCAGGGCAACCGGTGGGTTATAAGTATCGCTGATCAGAATCGGATAGGTGGCCGGGTAATCCGTGAGAAAGTCGATAAAGCTTTGTGGTTCGGCATCTTCGAAGGCCAGACCCAGCACGGTAACGTCAGAGCGGTCATCATGCAGACTGGACAGATCGGGGATTTCCTTGCGGCAGGGAGCGCACCAGGTTGCCCAGTAGTTGACCACTACCCATTGCCCACGATAATCGGATAAATGCATCATCGAACCGTCCAGGGTCGGCAGGCTGAAATCGACACTATCGGTGTCCGCATGACAGGCTGCAGTCATCAATAAGGCCAAAGAGATAATTAATCGCATTGTTAGTCCTTCACAGGCTGATCGTTTTTGTTTAGATAGGATTTGACCGGTTTGTTCAAATTCGCTTGCGCTGTCTCGGCCAATTCAGTTAATAATTGATGCAAATTATAATCTGATGCCCGCTTACAGGGTAATCGATCACGATCTACCAACGGTAGTATATAGGGACCGGAACGGTAAAGCTCAGCCAGAGTAAGTTCGCCCAGATCAGCAGATAACATCCAGTTGCCGGATTCATCACGGTTGATCAGCCTGGCATCATTCAAGTGCTGCAGCAGGTGCTGCAGTTGCACATCAGACATTGCAGGCTCCAGCTCCAGGAGCTGATCGCTGCCCATACCATGACCATCTTTCTGAGCTTGCCACAGGTGGTCAAGCAAACGCAGCAACAGGGCAAACTCCATTCGTTTCGGCCAGTGCCAGTCTGCTTTGCGATAGTGAAAAGTTGTTAATGCAGCAGTAAAGGTGGCACCCAGAAGAGTGATGATCCAGGTGACATAAATCCATAACAGAAAAATCGGAAAAGTCGCCAGGGCGCCATACAGCTTGGTATAGGTCGGGAATGTGGTGACATACCACACAAAGCCTGCCTTGGCGAGCTCAAAGCCGATAGCGGCCAGCAGGCCACCGGCAAAAGCATGCTTGAGATGAACCCGCCGGTTTGGGGCAACCAGATAGAGCAGGGAAAATCCCAGAACTGCAACAATAAACGGCGTTATTCGCAACAATGCATTGGCGGCATCATTGAATGCAAGCGTGGTGATATATGAGGTCAGCGCTACACTGCCACCGATCAATACGGGGCCCATGGTCAGCACTGCCCAGTACATCATTAATCGACTGGACAGGCTGCGCGGTGCGCGCACCTGCCAGATTCGGTTGAGTGACTGTTCGATGGTATTCATCAGCAGCAGTGAAGTCAGAATCAGGAAAAATGCGCCGGCGCCGGTCAGTGTTGAGGTATTGCCGAGGAACTGCTGTACATAGTTCTGCACTGTTTCACCGGCCGCTGGAACAAAATTGGCGAATAAAAAATCCTGCAGCTGATCGGCAAGGTTGTCGGCAATGGGTAACCAGGACAACGCGCCCAACACCACAGCCAACAACGGAACCAGTGCCAGCAGCGTAGTAAAGCACAGCGATCCAGCTACCTGGAATGCATCATGGGCTTTCAGCTGTTGCCACAAATGCAGGGCAAAATCGCCCAATAAGCGGCGGTTACGCCACCAGCGAAGGCCAGTGTCGGCTATACTGTCATGCCGTTGACTATGTTGAGTACTGCTCAAAACCAACTCCGTTATGACCGAAAAACCTGCTTTTACTATTTATCATAATCCACGTTGTTCAAAATCACGCGCTACACTCGAAATGCTGAGTGCACATGATATCGAACTTGCAGTCATACCATACCTGGATCAACCCCCCAGTTATGCTCAGTTACAGGAATTGGCGAAAATGCTGGAAACAGATGCCCGGGGTATCATGCGTACCGGCGATGAACTGTACAAAGTGCTTGGACTGGAAAATGACGAGCTGAGGGAAGAAGGATTGTTTCGGATTCTGGCAGATAACCCCAAACTGCTGCAGCGACCTATAGTTGTACGGGAAAACCGGGCGGTGATTGGCCGCCCACCCGAAAATGTCATGCAGCTGCTTGATGATGCATGAAAATACTGATTGTCTATTACAGCCTGCATGGCAATACCGCTGCGATGGCCCGGCAAATAGCCCGAGGCGCCGGCCGTGTTGAAGGGGCAGAAGCGGTGGTTCGTACAGTTCCCAGGGTTTCTGATGGCAGCCTGGAAGATCCGGGGCCGGTACCTGAATCAGGTCCACCGTATGTTAATGCCGGGGATTTAAAAGATTGTGCAGCGTTGATACTAGGTAGCCCTACGCGATTCGGCAATATGGCTGCAGCGATGAAGTATTTTCTGGATGGAACCGGAAGTGAATGGTTTTCCGGCGTATTGACAGGGAAGCCGGCTGCAGTGTTCACCTCGACAGCCAGTTTACACGGCGGACAGGAAAGTACGTTGCTAAGCATGATGCTGCCGTTGCTGCATCACGGCATGCTGTTGCTTGGGTTGCCGTACAGTGAGCCGGGATTAAACCAGACCACTGCTGGCGGGACACCATACGGGCCCAGCCACTGGGCGGGCGTCAACAGCGACCGGGCAATCGACGAGGTGGAAGCCGAACTATGCCGGGCATTGGGGCGGCGGGTTGCTGAAGTTGCTGTAAAGCTGAACTGCTGCGCTGGGTATTTTTGGCATTGCTGTTGTGGCAGCCGCTGTGGCACAGTTTTTTTGTGCAGCGCGGACCGGTAGGGTTGTTATGGATGTTGCCGTTACTGGCAGTAATTTATCCGTTGTGGCGGGGCCGTCAGGGCGGCAAAGCTGTGGCCGGCTTTGTTGTTTTGCTGTACGTGATAACCGGTATTACCGAACTTTGGGCCAATCCAGAGGAGCGCTGGCTGGCAGCTGTTCAGCTGACTTTGTGTACTGCCTATTTATTACCCTTAATGCGGCATGGCTGGGAACAGCGCCGCGCGCAGAAAAAATCAACTGAGTGAAATAAACGATGCAAGAATTGCTGATCATTACCACTGGCGGGACCATAGATAAGACTTATTTCGATGCCAAAAGCGACTATCAGGTCGGTGAGCCGGAAATAGGCCGGGTACTGGAAAGTTTTTCTGCAGCATTTCACTGGCGGGTTATCCCATTGATGCGCAAAGACAGCCTGGAACTTACCGATACTGATCGACAGCTGATCCGTGCGACCATAGCCAATCACAGCCAGCAGCACGTGCTGATTACTCACGGCACTGACAGTATGGTGGAGACAGCGCAGGCAGTTCAGGACTTAACCGATCGCATCATTGTGTTGACCGGTGCCTTGAACCCGGCACGGTTTATCGGTTCGGATGCGGTATTTAATATCGGCTGTGCGCTGGGGGCGGTGCAGAGCAAGCCGCCTGGCGTTTATATTGCGATGAACGGGCGAATCTGGAACCCTGACGAGGTCAGGAAAAACCGCTCACAAAACCGCTTCGAAGCGGTTTAACCGATAGCTTCCGGTTTTTTCAGACCGTTCTGCTGGATTCCAATGCTGCGATTCGTTCAGCCAGAGGCGGGTGGCTCATAAAAAGTTTTCTGAAGCCTGCTCCACGTCCGCCGGAAATACCAAAAGCAGCCATTTCACCGGGCAGGTCCTGTGGCTGGTGAACCCGTTGCAGTGCCTTCAGGGCATTGATCATTGGGCGCTTGCCGGCCAGTTGCGCACCACCCTGATCAGCACGGAATTCACGCCTGCGTGAGAACCACATCACCAGAATTGTAGCCAGTATCGACAGACATACCTGGGCCAGGATGGTAACGATAAAATAAGCCGGTCCATAACCACGCTCGGTTTTAAACACCACCCGGTCAACCACATGTCCGATAACCCGTGACAGGAAAATCACAAAGGTGTTAACCACACCCTGCATCAGTCCCATGGTGATCATGTCGCCGTTGGCGACATGGGCAACCTCATGGCCCAATACCGCTTCGACTTCTTCCTGGTTCATTTGCTGCAGCAACCCGGTGCTGACTGCAACCAGCGCATTATTTCGTCGCATACCGGTGGCAAAAGCATTCGGTTGCGGAGAGTTGAATACGCCGACTTCCGGCATGCCGATTCCGGCCCGGTCAGCCTGCCGTCCAACGGTTGTGACCAGCCATTGTTCAGTGGCATTGGACGGTTTGTCGATAACCTGAACACCCATCGAACGTTTGGCCATAAACTTTGACATGGCCAGGGAAATGAACGACCCACCGAAACCGATTACCACGGACAGCAGCAGCAATGCCTGCAGATTCAGGTCAACACCATTTTCAGCCAGTATTCCACCGATACCAAAAAGCTGAAATATGACGCTGATCAATACCAGCACAGCGGCATTGGTAGCCAGAAATAATAAAATTCGCATCATAATATTGTCACTCCGATATAGACAAAATACTGGGGGCGGGGTTATCCAGAAACAATGGCAAGCAGATCAATCCCCTTACTGGTGCAGAAAAGTTAACAGATAGTTCAGTCAATCAGGCTAATTATCCGGAAACTTCAAACATGCCTGAATAACCGGTGCATAACTGCGGCGATGCTGCGGGCAGGGGCCGAGTTGCTGCAGACTCTGCCGATGCTGACGGGTGGGGTAACCTTTGTGCCGGGCAAAGCCATATCCAGGAAAGCGTTGTTCCATTTTGGTCATTAGCTGATCGCGATGAACCTTGGCCAGAATGGATGCTGCGCTGATAGCCGGTTCAAGCAAATCGCCTTTGATTATCGCACGGGCCGGCATATCAAATGCTGGTGCACGGTTGCCGTCCACCAGTACCAGATCGGGCTTTATGGATAAACCGGCGACCGCCCGCTGCATTCCCAGCAGGCTGGCCTGGAGAATATTAATCTGATCAATCTTATCAGGCTGTATGGCAACAATTTTCCAGCTGGCTGCCGATTGTCTAATGGCATCTGCCAGTTGTTCGCGCCGGCGTGCTGTGAGTGCTTTTGAGTCTGTTAGACCAGTTATGGGATTGTCAGGGTCGAGAATAACTGCTGCGACGACCACAGGGCCGGCTAAAGCACCTCTGCCGGCCTCATCGACACCTGCATGCCGGTTCATGCCGGTTTCAAAAGACTGTTAACCACTTCGGCGGCCCGGCGTCCTGCGTTACGGCGTAAGCGGCTGGATAGCCGGGTAAACTGCGCGCGCAACTCGGTCTGGTCATTATTCAGCAGTGCTTTGAGCTCTTCTGCGAGTACGGCAGGTGTAACCGCATGCTGCAGAATTTCAGGAACAAGCGAGTTGCCGGCCAGCAGGTTGGGCAGCGATACATGGCTTGCTTTATACAGTTTGAACCACTTCAGGATATACCAGGTGAGTGGGTGAAGCCGGTAGGCCACCACCATCGGGCAGTTGCACAGCATGGCTTCCAGCGTCACCGTTCCGGAAGCCAGCAGCGCCGCATCGGCCATCTGCAGGGCAGATTGCGCAGCGTTGGGGCCATGCAGCACAGTCAGCTTTATGCCAGCGGCAAATGACTGATGCTGTTGTTCAAGCAATTGCTGATGGCTGGTTTTGGTTACTGCAGTGACCAGCGTAACAGGTTGTTCCAGCAAGGCTGCAGCCTGCATAAAAGCTGGCAGCAGCCGGGTAATTTCGCTGTCACGGCTGCCCGGCAGTAAGGCGATTACCGGCCTTGAATCATTCTGCTTGGACTGTTGTTGAAGGGCGGTGCGCTGTCCGGCTGATTGAGGGGCTATCTGGTCGGCAACCGGGTGGCCGACAAAAGTGGCGGCGACCTGGTGTTGATGCAGAAAATCACGCTCGAACGGCAGCAGACACAGTACATGGTCAACAGATTTTGCCAGTGTGTGTACCCGGTTTTGCCGCCAGGCCCATATTGATGGGCAGACATAATGAATCACCGGAATGCCCTGCTGCTTAAGTTTGGCAGCCAGAGGGAGATTGAAATCGGGCGCATCGATGGTTATGACGATGTCCGGACGCCACTCCAGCAGACGCTGCAACAGCTGTTTACGAAGGCGCAAAAGTCTGCGCAGATGTTTTAATACTTCCACCAGGCCAAATACTGTCAATTCCTGGTAGTGCCACCAGCAGTCAAACCCCAGGGCCTGGAGTCGTTCACCACCGATACCTGCCAACTGCATGGATGGTTGCAGTGGCTGTAAATGTTCTATCAGGTTTGCGCCCAGCAGATCGCCCGATGCTTCTCCGGTGATAACCGCAATTTTGACAGAGGAGCCGGCGCCCATGCTGGCCGTTTAGCGCAGGTAGCTGCGTTCAGTGGTGGCTAGAAAGTCCAGCATCGGTTTAATGGACTGATCCTGTTCAGCCAGTTGTTCCAGTTCTTCACGGGTTTGCTCCCGGGACAGGCCGGAGCGGTACATCACCTTGTAAGCACGTCTGAGTATACGCATTGCGTCGGCCGAAAAGCCGCGGCGCTTTAAGCCTTCAGAATTGATACCCCGGGCACTGGCCTTTTCACCTGCAACCAGTACATAGGGAGGAACACTTTGGTTCACCTGGCTGCCGAAAGACAAAAAGCTGTGTGCGCCTATGGTGCAGAACTGATGAACAATGGAGAACCCGCCCAGAATGGCCCAATCGTCAACAGTGACGTGCCCGGCCAGGGAGGCATTATTGGCAAAAATGGTATGGTTGCCAACCTGGCAGTCATGCGCGAAATGCACATATGCCATGATCCAGTTGTGATCTCCTATCCGGGTATTCCCACATCCCTGAAGCGTGCCGCGGTTAAGGGTGCAGAATTCACGAATGGTGTTGTGATCGCCAATAATCAGCTCGGTATCTTCCCCGTCATATTTCATATCCTGGGGTTCGTCACCCAACGAATTGAACTGAAAAATACGATTGCTCTTACCGATTCGGGTCCGCCCGGTGATAACACAATGCGAACCGATTACCGTGCCGCTGTCGATGCTGACCTGAGGCCCGATGATGGTATAGGGGCCGACTTCGACATCAGCGGCCAGTTGCGCTGCGCTGTCTACCAGCGCGGTAGGGTGAATCATTTCAACTAAGGATTATCTGGTGCGTGCTGCACACATCATTTCTGCGCTGGCCACCAGCTTGCCTTCACAGCGTGCTTCCGCCTGGTAAATGCCCATGCCGCGAATGGTACGAACCTGCAATATGTCCATGACCAGCTGATCTCCCGGTACCACCAGCTGCAGAAACTTGGCTTTGTCGACCTTGGCCAGATAAAACTGATGGCGGCCCTGGCCGATACCCGTTTCCACCAGCTGAGTCAGGATGCCGGCGGTTTGTGCCATTGCTTCAACTATCAATACCCCGGGCATGACCGGATGATTGGGAAAGTGCCCAGGAAAAAAAGGCTCGTTGATGGTGACATTCTTGATGCCGCGGATTCGCTTATCAGGTTCAGTGCGATAGCCGATAATCTTATCAACCAGCATGAACGGATAACGATGGGGCATCAGCTCATGAATGCGCTCATGACCAAAACCGGAATCCGGATCAAAAGTTATATCTGTGTCTGTCATTGCTTATCTGTTCTCTTCAGCCTGCGCCATAGTTTATCTAATTGTCGCAGCCTTGCGATGTTTCTGTGCCAAATTTTTTCCGGTGCAGCGGGAATGGCAGATCCGTAGCTGCCGGCTATGCGTAATGAATGGGTCACCATGCTCATGCCGGTCAGGGTAATCCGGTCGGCAATCTGCAGGTGCCCGCCAATTCCGCATGCGCCTCCAATAAGACAGTAAGCGCCGATTTTGGTGCTGCCGGCGATTCCGGTGCATGCGGCAATGGCGGTATGCGCGCCGATTTCCACGTTGTGTGCTATTTGGATCTGGTTATCCAGGCGAACGTCCTGATGCAGGACTGTATTACCTATGCTGCCACGGTCGATGGTGGTGTTGGCGCCGATTTCGCAGTCATCGCCAATTTGCAGGCCACCCAGCTGGGGTACTTTTTTCCAATGATCCTGATTCCAGGCTAAACCGAATCCATCACTGCCCAATACCGCACCGGGGTGAACACGGACACGCTGGCCGATTCGCGTATTGGGCCCAATCCAGGTTTTGGCCATGATCACGGTATCATCAGCCACTAAGCAATCTGACTCCAATACACAGCCTGCTCCAATCTGAACATTGCGGCCCAGCTGGCAACCCGGCCCAATCACAGCATTGGCGCCAATCTGCACACCTTGTCCGATAATGGCGTGATCATCAACTACCGCACTATCGTGTATCCCGGCTGGTTGCGGCTCAGGGACAAACCAGTCAGCCAGGCGGGCATAGCTGACATACGGCGCTGGACTGATAAGACAGTTGCCGTTGAATTCCTGTGCATCCTGTTCTGTCAAAATCACAGCACCGGCGCTGGTGTCCGCCAGCTGTTTCCTATAGCCCGGATTGGCCAGAAAGGCCACTTGATGCGGTTCAGCGTTTTGCAGGGTGCCGATGCCTGATACGCAATGATGCTGATCTCCCTGCAGCTGTACATCTAATCTGCCGGCCAGCTCACCCAGCGTCCACTGCTGAGGGTTTCGGCCTGATTCAGTTCCCATTAGTCTGACTTTGCTGTTGCAGGTAGTTAAGCACGTCCTGAGTTAAATCAACTGTGCTGTTGGCATAAATCACAGGGCTGGAAATAATCAGATCGTAGTTGCGGGTCCGTGCTACTGCGGCCACGGCCTGATTAATGTCATCTTCAAGTTCCTGGATGATTTCGTTACGCCGAAACAATATCTGCTGACGTAAATCTTCGCGGCGGCGATTGATGGACAACTCCAGGTTGCGGATGCTGTTCTGTAACGCATTGGTGTCGCTGCCGGGTTCCTGCAGCTGTTCCTGCATATCCTGAAGACGTTGTTCATCTACAGCAATGCTATCGTTTTGCGGGCGAAACTCCCGATCTATGGATTCCCGGTTCAGCGCTATCTGGGGGGCATTATCCAACAGCCGCTTCATATCCACATAGCCTATTCGTGCAGGGCTGTTCTGAGCGGCTGCTGCTGTGGCCAGCAGTAAACCGGCCAGCAGAAATATTACTTTGCCATTATGCATGGCCGCTGATCATTCAGAATACCGTACCAAATGAGAACTGCAGCGCTTCAGTGATATCACCCGGCTCGTCTCTGATCGGGAAGGCGTAACTGATCACTACAGGTCCTACCGGTGCCTGCCAGGTTAAAGACAGGCCCACTGAGCCGCGCAGCTCACCGGACTCGAAACTGCTGATGTCACGGTATACATTGCCGGCATCCATGAACAGCGAGATTTTGGAACCGCCGCCGCCGAATGGCACGGGTACACCCACTTCAAGCCCGCCGGATACTTTGAAGTCTCCACCCACTGCCCGGCAGAACTGATCCTTGGGGCCCAGGGTGTTATCGTCGTAGCCTCGGATATCACGTACACCGCCGGCAAAGAAGTGCTCGTAGAAAGGCAGTCCGAAATCCAGTGTTACCACATCAGACAGCTGACAATTTCCCAATAAAATACTGGGCTCAATTTCCTCTACAGGCCGGTCATCGTCAAAACTGTCAAAGCTGTCACCATAGCCGAGATTACCGCGAACCGATAATACTGCTGAGCTGAACAACGGCCAGAACTTGGCGTAACGATAAAACACCTTGTAATAGTCACGTGTGCTGCCCGGACCAGTGGCTTCAAGCGTTAATGATTGTCTGGAACCGCGGGTAGGAAACAGGAAACTGTCTGAAGTGTCTCTGCTCCATCCAATCTGCGCTGTATAGGCGTTGATCTTGCGCTCATCACTAGAAAGAACACTATCACCATTCAAATCCAGTGATGCAGCCAATGGTCGGGTGGCAAACAGCAACTGCTCACCACAGACACCATTGTTATTGATGTCATTAAAACAGCTGCCGTCGTCATTGAACATTTCTTCAACAAACTGGCCGATATTGACATCAGTGGTGCTGTAATTCAGGCCGGTGCTGATGAAGTCGACTTCAGTAACCGGGAAGCCGAAATTCACGCCGGCAGAGAACTGATCGGTGGAAAATAAGGAGATATTTGCATCGCCCGGATTGAATTCACTGTAACTGAATGAAAAGCCTCGGCTTACACCGGAATCCAACCAGTAGGGGTTGGTATAGTTAATACCAATCTGCGTCAGAATATTACTGCGTGAAACCTGCAGGCCCACACGTTTACCACTGCCCAGGAAATTATCCTGTTGTAATGCCAGTGTTGCGATTAACCCCTGCACCTGAGAAAAACCCAGGCCTACCGAGAAACTGCCGGATGGCCGTTCGGTTACGCTGACCACCACATCCACCTGGTCATCACTGCCGGGTACCTGAGGCGTTTCAACATTGACGTCTTCGAAATAGCCCAGCCGCTGAAGGCGGATGCGTGAACGGTCAACAGCTGCCTGTGAGAACCAGGCACCTTCAAACTGGCGCATTTCACGGCGCAATACTTCATCTTTAGTCTTGCTGTTGCCCTGGAAGCTGATACGTCTGACATATACCCGTTTGCCCGGTTCGACCACATAGGTCAAATTAACCGTGCGATCTTCGCGGTTGACCGCCGGGACAGGATTGATATTGGCGAATGCATAGCCGACATTGGACAGCAGGGCAGTCATGTTTTCGATGCTGCGTTCCATTTGGCCGCGGGAAAATATTTCACCGGGTTGTGTCAAAAGCAGCCGCCGCAGAGTGTTTTCACCAATGATCAGGTCACCGGTTAGCTGGACGTCACTAAGGGTGTAAACATCGCCTTCACGGATATTGGCGGTAATAAATACCGAGCGTTTGTCCGGACTGATGGAAACCTGGGTAGATTCAATGCTGAAATCCACATAGCCTCGGTCCTGGTAAAACGAGCGCAATGTTTCCAGGTCGCCGCTGAGTTTTTCCTGTGAATACTGATCGTCACTGCGCAGCCAGGAAAGGTAATTGGTCGTGGTGGACTCAAACGCTTCGCGCAGCTCGTCATCGTCAAAAATAGTATTGCCGACCACATTAATATGTTTGATTTTTGCGGTTTTGCCTTCATCGACATTAATCGAGATGCTGACGCGGTTGCGGGCCAGGTCGGTAACCTGCGGGTTAACCTCTACCGCATATTTTCCCTGGTTGTAGTATTGCCGAACCAGCTCCTGCTGAACCCTTTCAAGATCAACCGGATTGAAGGTTTCGCCTTCAGCAAGGCCGATACCTGCGAGCGCAGATTCCAGATCTTCGGTTTCGATAGCCTTATTCCCATCAAAGCGCAAACTGGAAATGGCCGGCCGTTCCTGAACACTGATGATCAGGATATTGCCTTCGCGGCCAAAGTGGACATCCTGAAAAAAGCCACTGCGGAACAGCTCACGGATCGAACGCCGTGCCAGCGAGGGATTCAGCTGCTCACCGGCTTCAAAGGGCAGGAAAGTAAATACTGTACCTTCAGCGATACGCTGCAGGCCGACAATCCGGATATCTTCAACCGTGAAGGTATCTGACAGTTGCGCGCTTAATGGGTTAGCGGCTGCCATGGTCAGCAGGAAAACAAAAGGCAGCAACAATCGGTTACAACTCATTAAATCTGTTCCATTAAAAATCAAGAGACCAGTCGGGCGATGTCATTATAAAAAGCCAGACCCATCAGGCAAGCCAGCATCAGCACGCCGATGCCCTGGCCAATCATCTGAATATTTTCAGATACCGGTTTCCCAGTCAGCCACTCTATAAGGTAATACATCAAAAGGCCACCATCCAATAATGGAATCGGCAGCAGATTGAGAATTGCGAGAGACAGGCTGATCAGTGCCAGCAGGCGCAGAAAGGTGGTCAGCCCCAGTTCTGCTGATTGTTTTGCCAGGCTGGCGATGGTAATCGGGCCGGATAAATTTTCCAGTGATGCCCGGCCGGTAATCATTCGACCGAGCATTCCCAGGGTGCCAGTGGTGAATTGCCACAACTCATTGAAAGAAGCGCTGATGGCTGAAATCGGACCATGGCGCCAGATAAATGAGTTTTCCTCGAGTTGGGCTTCCAGTTCAGCACGCTGCCTGGCTTCTTCCTGTTCGCTTAGCGGGCTTGGCCCTATACCAATCTGGGTTCTTTGCCGGCCGTTGTCTGTGGTTACACTGACGGGTACGAGATCCATCAGATAACTTCGACCGTCGCGCAGATAGCCGATCGTCAACGGGATGTCAGGCGTTGCGAACCGATCAAGTACGGTGACAATATCAGTCCAGTTGTTTACCTGCTGGCCGGCAATGCTGATCACAGTGTCGCCAACCTGCAGTCCAGCAGTCTCAGCGGGCAGGCCGGCCGTTATTACGCCGAGCTCGTTGCTGTAAGTGAATGTTGCGCGCCATGGATTCAGGCCTATCTGGGAAAGCAGCCTGGGCTCATCAACTTTTTCTCCCAGCTCGGCAAAATCAAGCCGACGCTGTTTGATGTTGCCGTCAGTATCTTCCAGTCTTATTGTGACCTGTTCGCCGTCCAGTGCCGGGCCTATCAATGCCAGCAGTACATGCGTCCAGTTTTCGATCTGGCGATCTTCAACGGCGATGATTTCGTCACCGGCCAGAATACCTGCATCAGCAGCCAGCGCAGTCGGTGTGCCAACAATGGGCTTGGGTTCTTCCACACCGATCATGAACATCAGCCAGAAGGCAAATATCGCAAAAATCAGGTTAAAGATTGGACCGGCAGCGACAATGGCGGTGCGTGCACCCAGTGGTTTGCGGTTGAAGGCAAGGTCAAGCTCGTGCCGGGCTACCGGTGCTTCCCGTTCATCCAGCATTTTGACGTACCCGCCCAGCGGCAATGCGGCAACCACAAACTCAGTATCGTCCTTATCCGTACGCGATATCAGCGGTTTGCCGAAACCAACTGAAAAGCGTAAGACTTTAACGCCCATCAGCCGGGCTACCCAGAAATGCCCGAATTCATGAAAGGTGATCAGGATTCCGAGTACAAGAATCAGCCACCAGGCATGTGCAAGAAAATCAATCATTGGTTTTATCGATCGTCAGTTTTACCGTTTAGCTATCATTTGTTGGTTTCACTGCTGGTTATGGCCGACACTTTACCTATTGGCTTGTTAACGGACTATTAGTTCACGGCCTGGCATGGAGCTGCCATGCCTAGGCCAACCCCAGGTAATGTATGCACACTGCAAAAAACGGAGCTGCCGCGAGCATACTGTCCAGCCGGTCAAGCAGGCCGCCATGCCCAGGCAACAATTGGCTGCTGTCCTTACGGCCTGCATGCCTTTTCAGCAGGCTGGCGAGCAAATCACCGCCGACTGAAATCAAAACCAGAATCAGTGTTATGCCGAGTATTGTAACCGGTGGTGGTAATTGTGGCTGTGCCAAGAGTAACCATACGCTGACAGTCAACAGGCCACCAATCAATCCGCCAACCAGGCCGGCAATGGTTTTGCCCGGGCTTATTCTGGGCGCCAGTTTGTAACCGCCGATGGTTTTCCCGGCAAAATAAGCAAAAATATCAGCAGCCCAAACCAGGGTGAATAAAACCAGCACCAGCATCGGGTTGGCGGTCTGCAATAATGCGAATGCAAGTAACGACGGCAGTACGAAAAGCAGGCTGACACCGATTTTAATAAGGCGTGCCGATCCTTTCTGACCGTTGCTGAATTGAGGGTGAAGCAACCATAACAGGGCAAATACCCAGAGCAGGCAGCTCCATTGAATAATCGTCCATTGCATGTTCGGTGACAGCAACAGTGCGATGACAAAAAGTATTGCTACGGCGCCGAGAAAAATCAGTCGATTGCCAACTGGAGCAAAGCTTATGCTGGTCATGCGCAGCAGTTCCCAGCTGGTGATCAGTAATGCCAGCGCGGTAAATACCTGCCAGCCCAGCGGTGGGAGAAAGAACAGCAGTGCCAGCAGCAGCGGCGCCACACAGATGGCGAGAATAACGCGGGTTTTAAGCACTGGCTATCTGCACTGTTGCCGGTGCCTGTTCGTTGACCATTCCAAATCGCCGCTCTCTTTGGGCAAACTCCTGAAGCGCTTTGTTAATGTCGGCAGCATCAAAGTCCGGCCATAAAGTTTGACTGAATATCAGTTCAGCATAGGCCAGCTGCCACAGCAGAAAGTTGCTGAGACGCTGCTCTCCACCCGTTCGAATCAGCAGATCAGGTAAAGGCTGATCCTGCAGACAAAGATGCTGCTGCAGGCGTTCCGGGGTAATCGGTTGATCCGGGAATTGAATCTTCAGTGCTTCTACGGCTTGACAGATATCCCATTGGCCGCCGTAATCAAGCGCAACATTGAAGTTCAGTGCCTGGTTATTTCTGGTGAGATGTTCGGCATTAACCAGCAGGCTGCTGAGTTCCTGGCTGAAGTGATCGCGACGGCCGATAAACCGCACCCGGACATTATTTTTATGCAGTTCAGGGATGTGCTTTTGCAATCCCTTCTTGAGCAGTTCCATCAGCTTGCTGACTTCAACCTGCGGCCGTTGCCAGTTTTCACTGCTGAAAGCAAAAACGGTCAGGTGTCGAATGCCATGCTGATGAATGGACTCAATGGTTCGACGCAAGGCTTTCTGCCCGGCCTGGTGGCCGGCAGTACGGGGCAGGCCGCGACGGGCCGCCCAGCGGCCGTTGCCGTCCATAATGATCGCAATATGTTGGGGTTGTCCCGCAGTACTTGTCATATAGGGAAAACGCCCGGCAGGCGTTTTAAAAACAGCTGGGTAAATCTGACAGCGCCGTATGCCACTGATTCGGTTTTTATGTATACGCAGTTCATATCAGATTGGCTTAAGGCTGGTGCTGACGGACTTAAATTTCCATCAGTTCCTGTTCTTTTTCCTTGACCAGCTGATCAACGATATCAGTGTGCTTGTCGGTGAGCTCCTGAATATGTTGTTCAGCGCGGTGCTCTTCATCTTCAGTAATCTCTTTTTCCTTGAGCAGATCTTTGCTGGTGTGAATAGCGTCACGCCGAATATTGCGGATGGCAATCTTGGCGTTTTCACCTTCAGCATGAACAACTTTGCCCAGCTCGCGACGGCGCTCTTCCGTGAGTGGTGGTAACGGAACGCGGATTACCGTTCCCGCAGTAACCGGGTTCAGACCCAGGTCGGAGGTCAGGATGGCTTTCTCAATGGTTTGCACCATGCTTTTGTCAAAGGGCGTCACACCCAGTGTACGGGCATCCTCTACTGTCAGGTTGGCAGCCTGATTTAAGGGGACTTCGGTGCCGTAATAGTCAACCGTGACATGTTCCAGCAGGCTTGGGTGCGCGCGGCCAGTACGAATTTTGGATAACTCATGGCGCAGGGAGTCCAGGGTTTTATCCATTCGGGTATTGGCGTCTTTGTAAATATCATTCAGCATGGCGTGATCTGCATAATTTTGTTGAGCTGCATTCTAGCAGACACCAGCCCCAATGCGGGATTCGGGCGTTAGCCCGGGCTTGTCAGTTGCTGACCAGCGTGCCGATGTTATCGCCGCTAACCAGTCTGACCAGGGCTTCCGGTCGGAACATATTAAAAATTCTGATTGGCATGGACTGATCGCGGCACAAAACAATCGCATTGGTGTCCATCACTTTTAACTTGCGCGCGATCACTTCATCGTAAGTGATGTGATCAAAGCGGGTCGCTTCCGGATCAGTCATCGGGTCACCGGTGTAGATACCGTCGACTTTGGTGGCCTTGAGCATCAGGTCGGCGCCGATTTCTATAGCGCGAAGACTGGCTGCGGAATCGGTGGTGAAAAATGGGTTGCCGATGCCGGCTGCGAAAATAACTACCCGCTTTTTCTCCAGGTGGCGGACAGCGCGACGACGGATATAGTCCTCACACACGTCACGTACCGAAATCGCCGACATCACCCGCGTGGTTACCCCGCAGCTTTCCAATGCATCCTGTAATGCCAGACTGTTAATAACAGTGGCCAGCATGCCCATGTGATCACCGGTTACCCGGTCAACACCGGAGGCAGCCAGACCGGCGCCACGGAAAATATTGCCGCCACCGATAACGATGCCGATTTCCACATCGGCTTCATTGACTGCCTTGATTTCGGCCGCCAGCCGCTGGATGACATTGGGATCAATGCCGTAATCCTCGTCGCCCAGCAGTGCTTCGCCGCTGAGCTTAACCAGAATCCGTTGGTAGGCGGGAGCGATAGCCATACCGTTGGCTAGCCGCCTTTGACCTGCTGCATCACTTCGGCAGCGAAATCGGTCTCTTCCTTTTCGATACCTTCACCAACCGCCAGCCGCACAAAGGATTTGACCTGAGCGTTTTTCTGCTGCAGCAGTTTGCCTACCGAGATATCGTTGTCCTTAACAAAAGGTTGACCGTAAAGGGTGATTTCGTCCAGTTGCTTGCGCAGCCGGCCGCTGACCATTTTTTCAATAATTTCAGCCGGTTTGCCGGAATCGGCAGCCTGTGCAACCAGAATTTCCTTTTCCTTGGCAATTACATCTGCCGGTACATTATCACTGCTGATGTAGGCAGGTGAGAATGCAGCAATGTGCATTGCCATGTCATAGGCCAGATCGCTGTCACCATCCTGCAGTGCAGCAATTACACCGATACGGCCGCCGTGGATGTACACATTAACGGTTTGTTCCGATTTGCTGACTCTTGCCAGGCGACGTACCTGGATGTTTTCACCAATGCGGGCAATTAATGCCTGACGGGCTGTCTCAACCGTCTGGCCGCCGTCAATGGACTGCTCGGACAGCTCAGCAATATCATCACCACTGATGTTCAAAGCCGCCTGTGCAACCTGAGCACTGAAGGCTTTGAAAGAATCATCTTTGGCAACGAAATCGGTTTCGCAATTGATTTCAACAATTACGGCTTCGCTATCATTCTCGGCTTTTGCTATCACGCCTTCTGCAGCTACCCGTCCAGCTTTTTTATCAGCTTTGGCCAGGCCGGCTTTGCGCAGGTGCTCATTCGCAGCTTCCAGATCGCCATTTGTTTCGACCAGAGCTTTCTTGCATTCCATCATGCCAGCACCGGTGCGCTCACGCAGTTCTTTCACCAGTTGCGCGGTAATTGCCATTGTTTTCTTTCCTCTTAAAAATATTTCTTGGTTAACAGGTTCAGCGATGCTTATTCTTCTTCGCCGGCGGCATCGCTCTCAGCTTTGGCGCTGGCTTTTTTGGCAGCCTTTTTAGCCACTTTCTTGCTGGCCTTTTTCTTGGCAGCTTTCTTGGCGGTGGCTTTTTTGCTGGCCGGCGCGGTAGCTACGGATTCTTCGCTATCTGCGCTTTCCTTATCAGCAGCAGGCTCGGCTTTCTTGGCAGCAGCCTTGCTGCCGGTTTTTTTGCCGGCTTTCTTTTTCTTGGGTTTGGCTGATTTACCGGTGTTCTCGATCGGGTTGCCGTCCTCGTCCAGTTCAATGAACTCTTCATCGCCGGATACATTCTGGGGCGCTGATGCCCGGCCTTCCAGAATGGCTTCAGCAACTGCACTTGCATACAGCTCAATTGAGCGGATTGCATCGTCATTGCCCGGGATGACATAGTCGATGCCTTCCGGAGAATGGTTGGTGTCTACCACTGCAACCAGTGGAATGCCAAGCGTATGCGCTTCTTTGATGGCGATGCTTTCATAGCCAACATCAACCACAAACAGAGCATCAGGAATACCGCGCATGTCTTTGATGCCGCCCAGGCTGCGCTCCAGCTTGGCGCGTTCACGCTCCAGCTGCAGTACTTCTTTTTTAACCAGCTTTTCAAAGCTTCCGTCTTCAGCCATTGCTTCCAGTTGCTTTAAGCGCTTGATTGACTGTTTGACTGTGCGGAAATTGGTCAGCATTCCACCCAGCCAGCGGTGTGAAACATAGGGGCAGCCTGCTTTGGTAGCCTGCTCGGCAATGGCATCTGAAGCGGCCCGTTTGGTGCCGACAAACATAATATTGCCACGGCGTGCCGCCAGACCGCTGAGATAGTTCAGCGCGTCCTGCATCAACGGCAGGGTTTTCTCCAGATTAATAATGTGAATCTTCCCGCGCGCACCAAAAATATAGGGTGCCATTTTGGGATTCCAGAAACGGGTTTGGTGACCGAAATGCACGCCAGCTTCCAGCATCTGGCGCATAGTAATGTTAGGCATAATGCCAACTCCTGTGTAAGTGATCAGCGGCAGGCGCATTGACCTGCTGCAAACTGATCAGGGTTAATCCTCCACATTTCCCGATAAACAACCCCGGCATACCAGGGCACCCAGTTCAGCGTGACGAAATGTGTGTGTATTTATGCGAGCATGTTGATGCCCGCGATTCAGTATAATTCTCAGATTAAGCCGGGCTTGGAATGCGCCGGACAAATCCGTACTATTATCCCATTGACTGAGCAGTTAAACAAGTCCCTATGTCCAATAAAGAATTAAGCAGCCAGCCTGACAATGGAGATCAGGTTTGTGTGGCGACCTTTTACCGTTTTGTAGCGCTTAAGCAGGTCGGGGAGCTGCGCGCACGCGTACAGGCTAAATGTGAGCAGCTGAATCTGATGGGTACCATTCTGTTGGCTGAGGAAGGCATTAATTCGACGATCTGCGGCAGCCGTACGGCCTTAATGGAATTGTTTGCCTGGTTTAATCAATACCCGCAGCTGGCTGACCTCAAATACCGGCTAAGCCTGTCTGAATCAATGCCGTTCAAGCGTCTGAAAGTCAGGGTGCGTTCGGAAATCGTCAGCTTTGGCCAGCAGGGATTGAACCCGGCTGAACAGACCGGCCGGCATGTCACGCCGCGGGAATGGGATGAATTACTGCAGAGGCCGGACGTGCGCGTATTGGATACCAGGAATCACTACGAAGTTGATCTGGGCCGGTTTGCAGGAGCGGAAGACCCTGATACCAGCCATTTCCGGGCTTTTGCTGATTATGTTCACCAGCAGCTTGATCCGGAAAGTGACGAACATGTTGCGATGTATTGCACCGGTGGCATCCGCTGTGAAAAAGCCAGTGCATGGATGCTGCAGCAGGGCTTTAAGAATGTGTATCAGCTCGACGGTGGAATTTTGAGTTATCTGGAACAGGTACCGGAGGATGAGAGCAGCTGGCAGGGTGAGTGCTTTGTGTTTGATGACCGGGTTACGCTGGATCATCAGTTGAAACCTACCCGGCGGCCGGTATGTACAGCCTGCAGAATGCCGTTGAATGCAGGGGATATGGCTTCTCCTGATTATGAAAAACACATCAGCTGCCCGCACTGCATCAAGCAGCTGACACCTGAAAGGGAACAGCGTTTTAGGGAACGTGCGCGTCAATATAAGTTGCGCGCAGCCCGAGGATATTGAGCTTAAGCGGGTGAGCTTGCCGGTCTGCTTGAATCAGGACGCTTGCTGATCCAGCGCTTTGGACATAACCAAGGCATCTTCCCTGGTTTGATGGGCAATTGGATCATGGTCGGTACTCTGTTTGTAGTAGTCAGGGCGGCGACCGATAACGGAAAAACCTTCAGCCTGATACATGCGGATGGCCGCCCAGTTGCTTGGCCGGACTTCCAGAAACATGCTTTCCGCGCCCCCCTGGCGGGCCAGGTGCAGGCAGTGGTGCAGTAATCGCCGGCCATACCCCCGGCCCTGTTGAGCCGGTTGAATGCAAATGTTCAACAAATGAGCTTCTGCAGCTGCAATGCTGGTTATGGCATGACCGACGACATTATCACCAAGCTCAAGCACCCGGCACGGATACCCGACCCTGATGCAGTCAGCAAAAATACCCCGGGTCCAGGGGAATTCATATGCCAGGCATTCATTGGCGTGTACTGC
The DNA here is from genome assembly GCA_028289455.1 of Wenzhouxiangellaceae bacterium. Classification (GTDB taxonomy): domain Bacteria; phylum Pseudomonadota; class Gammaproteobacteria; order Xanthomonadales; family Wenzhouxiangellaceae; genus JAJFKX01. The sequence goes on along the minus strand of JANQPN010000011.1, from coordinate 84,984 downwards.
ATCCAGATCATAAGGCTGCATTTGCCGGATTAAGGCATGCTGCCGCTTAACAACAGCTACCACATCCGTTCCTGCAACATCTGCCAGAGCTGCTGCTTCAGCGATGGATCATCATGCCACCGGGCCAGGTCTGGAAGTTCGGCTACCTGATTGCCGGTGACTTTCAACCAGTTAAGACTGGCATCCGAAAGACCAATGGCCAGCACACCGGTGGCAGGCGGCAGTTCGTCCGGCTGTCGGCTGATAACGGTTATTGACGTGCTGTCAGGTTTTGCGCTGGCGCATATTGCCTGTAAATCTTTGACAATCGCAGGCCATTGTTGCTGTGCGTCTTCATTCTCCAGCCAGACCAGCCAGGTGGATGGCCGGTCGATAACGGTATCGGGCTGCTGAGTGTGATGCTGGTCGTGCAATGGTTCCGGCTGGTGGTGTTCAGTATCGGTTCTGCCAGTCTGGCGTTGTTGCCATGCGGTAATGCCCATGGCCTGCAGATACTGGTAACGGCGGCTGTTCAACATCTGCCTAGGAATCTGTTGATTGATTGCGCCGGCTGCGGCGTCGTTGCCTGCCCCGCAGAGTGATGACGATGCCGGAAATCACATATAGAGCCCCAGCAGTCATTAGGACCAGCGGCGGGTTGAGCGCCAGTAGAACAAATATCAGCAGCAGGATAAATGCCCAGCCTTGCGGGCGCTGTTCCGAATCCGGCATTGATTTAAAACTTGAATAGCGAAACTGGCTGAACATCAGCACACCCAGGGTGATGGTAATGATTGCCATCAGCCAGGCCAGGCTGGCTGGTGAGTATTCCTGCTGGACACAAAACCATACCGTGCAAACCAGCGTTACCGCTGCAGCCGGGCTGGCCAGTCCCTGAAAGTGGTGTTTGTCGAAATTTTTTGCTTGGGCGTTATAGCGGGCCAGCCGCATGGCGGCACAGGCTGTGAATACAAATGCGGCCAGCCAGCCGAATTTGCCTGCTGCGGCACCAACATCACGCAAATAATGCAATGACCAGCTATACATCAGAATGGCCGGGGCCACGCCGAAGCTGATCAAATCAGACATGGAGTCATAATGGAGGCCAAATTCACTTTGGCTGTTGGTGGCGCGTGCAACCCTGCCGTCGGTGCCGTCGAGCAGTGCTGCTATCAATACAGCTATTGCAGCAGCGACATAACGTTCACCTACTGCTGCGATAATGCTGTAAAAGCCGGCGAACATGGCGCCGGTTGTCAGGGCATTCGGCAGCAGATAGATGCCGCGCTTGCGCAAACTGCTTCTGGATATCTCAGATGAATTATCGTTTGTGCTCATAAGATGTTATTCTACCTGCAAAACCTTGATGTTATTCAGCTAAAAAACCAGCGCTGGTAACATCAATGGGCTCCTCAAGTTTGGTGACAACGGGCGTGGTTCACCCAGGAACAAAGACAATGCTATCAAGACTGTTATCGGGTTGTGCGAAAAAATCAATTTCAGTAACTACTTTTTGGGCTTGCGTATCGTTAAGTGTGCTGTCGGTTTCGGTTCAAGCAGTAGAAGTATACAGCTGGGTTGACGAGAATGGGATTCGGCATTTCGCCGGGCAACCCCCCGGGCACGATGACTATGAGTTGATGACCTTGCGCGGCAACAGCGGTACCAGAGTCGTTACCCGGCCGGAATCACGGTCGGAAGAGTCCGTGGTCAGCACCCAGGAAACCACCATCACCACACCGGATCGCACTGTTACCGTCATTGATCCGGAAGTGGTTGCCGCCAATTGCAACAGAGCGCGCAACAATATTGATCTGGTCAATTCGCGCCGCCGGATAGTGCTGGCCGGTGAGGACGGCGAGCCGCGCCGGCTGGATGATAATGAGCGGCTGGCACTGATTTCTGAATCTCAGGCTTATATCGACGAGAACTGCGGCTAAGGGTTGCTGGGGCAACTTTTCTCTCTGAGGCATAATTAAATAATGCCTTAGGGATTCTAACCGGCGCTGCAGAGCGCTACACTACCCTGCTTTGTGCAGTCAGATCTTTCAAACTTGCTATGAAAACCACCCAAATGCATTTGGTTACGCGCCGCGAAGTGCCCGCGGATGCGGAAATTCCCAGCCATCGACTGATGTTGCGAACCGGTATGATCCGCAAACACGGTGCGGGCATTTATACGTGGAGTCCGCTCGGTCTGCGGGTTTTGCATAAAGTGGAATCGGTAGTGCGCGAAGAAATGAACCGTATCGGCAGTCTGGAAATGCTGATGCCTGCGGTACAGCCGGCTGAGCTGTGGCAGGAGAGTGGACGATGGAACGATTTCGGCCCGCTGCTGCTGAAAATTACCGACAATAATCGGCGCGAATATTGTTTTGGCCCCACTCATGAAGAAATCATTACTGATTTCGCTCGAAATGAAATTAAGAGCTTCAAGCAGCTGCCGTTGTGTTTCTATCAGATACAGACCAAGTTCCGCGATGAAATCCGCCCGCGTTTCGGCGTGATGAGAGCGCGGGAATTTTTGATGAAAGACGGGTATTCGTTCCATATTGATACCGACAGTCTGGCGGAAACCTATCAGGATATGTATGGCGCTTATACCGCTATTTTTACCCGCCTGGGGCTGACCTTCAGAGCGGTAGCAGCGGATTCAGGTGCGATCGGCGGCAGCGGTTCGCATGAGTTTCATGTTCTGGCGGAGGCTGGAGAGGATTTACTGGCGGTTTCCGATGATGGTGATTATGCCGCCAATGTTGAATTGGCAGAAGCGGTTTGCAACGACCAGCGTCCTGAGCCGGGTGCAGCGCTGCAGCTGGTGGATACCCCGGATATCAAAACCATTGACGCACTATGTCAGGCTTTTGAGCTGCCGGCAGATAAAACCGTCAAGACATTGATCGTACACGCCAGCGATAAAACTGATGCTGATCTGGTCGCATTGATCGTGCGTGGTGATCACCAGCTGAATGAAATCAAAGCGGCCAAGCTGCCCGAGGTGGCCAGCCCGTTGATGTTTGCGAATGAAACAACCATACGTGCGGCGATTGGTGCCGGTCCAGGTTCACTGGGCCCGGTTGAATTGCCGATTCCAATGGTTATTGATCGAAGTGTTGCTGCTATGGCAGATTTTTCAGCAGGTGCCAATCAGGAAGGAAAGCATTACTTCAACATAAACTGGAATCGGGATGTAAGCCTGCCGGCTGTAGCTGATCTGCGCAATGTTCAGGCCGGTGATCCCAGCCCGGATGGCAATGGGGAGCTGGTATTAATCCGGGGTATCGAAGTGGGCCATATTTTCCAGCTGGGCACTAAATACAGTGAAGCCATGAATGCAGTGGTCATGGATGCTGACGGTAAGTCCCGGCCAATGGCCATGGGCTGTTATGGCGTAGGCGTGTCGCGGATAGTAGCAGCCGCCATTGAGCAGCACCACGATGAAAAAGGGATTGTATGGCCGGCCCCGCTGGCGCCCTGGCAGGTGGTAATCCTGCCGATGAATCAGCATAAATCCCCCCGGGTGGCCGAAGCCGCTGAAAAGCTGTACCGCGAACTAACCGCCAGAGGCGTGGATGTGTTGTGGGATGATCGTGCAATTCGTCCGGGCGTTATGTTTAATGACATGGAGTTGATCGGTATACCGCATCAGGTGGTCATTGGAGAACGCAGCCTGGATGCAGATCAGGTTGAGTACCGGCCGCGCCAGGGAGAACAATCGATGTTGCCTTTGGACGGGCTTGCAGACAGTCTGTTGGAACTGTTGTCAGCAACTGACTGATCGATAAACAGCGGGATGTTCCCGCTGTTACAAAGATTAAGTGCTCAGTCGCTGTCGCGCATTGAATTCAATTGTGCCAGCTGTTCTTCAATGCCGGCCAGCTCTGCGTGGACATCCTCAAGCCGGTCGCGTTCTTTCTGAACTACCGCAGCCGGGGCATTATTGACAAACTTGTCATTGCTTAATTTGCCCGTTAACTGAGCCTGCTGCTGAAGCACCTTCTGTTGCTGTTTGGTCAAGCGGTCGATTTCAGCACTGACGTCAATCAACCCGGCCAACGGGATAAACAACTGCATATGACCTGCGCGGGCGGAGGCGCACTGTTCCTGCGTTTCCGGTTTGGGCAGCCAGCTGACTGATTCGACTCTGGCCAATTTCTGCAGCCAGGGTAAATAGTCATTGATCAGCTGTTCGTCGGCATCGCGCTGTTCACTCCAGACCTTCAACGGCAGTGGTTTGCCGGGTGCCAGATTTAATTCTGTGCGCGTAGCCCGCACTGCCTGGATCATTTGTTTCAACCAGTCAATCTGACGTTCAGCTGAAGTATCTCTTTCAGTCGCCTGTGGAAATGGGCGTTGCAGAATGCTGTGCTCATACAAGCCCAGCGGTTGCCTCAGTTTTTGCCAGATTTCCTCGGTAATAAACGGAATGACCGGGTGCAGCAGCAGCAACAACTGTTCCAGTACTTGCGCAAGCGTCTGCCTGGTTGCTGCGCGCACAGCTGGACTAGCACTGTCAGATAGGTTGGCCTTAGATAACTCCAGATACCAGTCGCAAAACTCGTTCCAGGTAAACTCATAAAGCGCCTGGGTGGCCAGATCGAAGCGGTACTGGTCGAAGTGCCGGCGAACTTCAGCAACTGTGTGAGCCAGGCGCGAACGGACCCAATGATTAATCTGGTCGGCGGCAGAATCAGAACCACCAAGGGGTTTATTGTCTATTTCGCCGTCCAGGTGCATTAATGCGAAACGCGCGGCGTTCCAGAGTTTATTGCAGAAATTGCGGTAACCCTGGACCCGCGCCATATCCAGGCTCATATCCCGCCCCTGGGTAGCCAGTGAGCTGAAGGTAAACCGTAACGCATCGGTGCCAAAGCCTGGAATGCCGTCCGGAAAGTCTTTTTTGGTGGCTTTTTCGATAGCTGACTGCATGTGTGGCTGCATCAGCCCTGTGGTTCGCTTGGCCAGCAGTGCATCCAGTTCGATACCGTCAATAACATCCAGTGGATCCAGGACGTTGCCTTTGGACTTGGACATTTTATTGCCCTGGGCATCACGAATCAGGCCGTGAACATAGACGTCCCGAAAGGGTACTTTACCGGTAAATTTCAATCCCATCATGATCATTCTGGCCACCCAGAAGAAAATGATATCGAAGCCGGTGACCAATACGCTGGTGGGGTAAAAGGTATTCAGGCGCTCAGTCTGCTCCGGCCAGCCCAGTGTGGAAAACGGCCATAAGGCAGAGGAGAACCAGGTATCTAAAACGTCCTCGTCCTGGCGTAATTCTAAATCTTCTGAGAGGTTATGTTTGCTGCGGACTTCGGCCTCACTGCGGGCAACATAAATATTTCCCTCATTGTCATACCAGGCCGGAATCCGGTGGCCCCACCATAGCTGGCGGCTGATACACCAGTCCTGAATATTTTCCATCCAGTTAAAGTATGTGGTTTGCCAGTTTTCCGGGATCAGGCGGATATCGCCATTGCGTACGGCGTCTATGGCCGGTTTAGCCAACGGCTCAATTCTCACAAACCATTGATCCGTTAAATAGGGTTCCAGCACAGCGCCGGAACGGTCGCCTCTGGGTACAGCCATTTGATGTTTGTCGGTTTTCTCCAGATAACCGGCTTCTTCCAGGTCGGCCACAACCAGACGTCGGGCTTCAATTCTGTCCAGTCCTCGGTATTTTTCGGGAACCGAATCGTTGAGTGTTGCGTCCGGGTTTAAGATATTGATGACATCAAGGCTGTTGCGCTGCCCAACATCCCAGTCATTGAAGTCATGGGCCGGTGTAATTTTCACGCAACCGGAACCGAACTCCGGGTCGACATACTCATCAGCGATCACCGGTATCTGTCTGCCAGTCAATGGCAACTCCAGTTCTACACCAACCAGGTCCTGATAACGTTCATCATCCGGGTGTACCGCAACTGCGGTATCTCCGAGCATGGTTTCCGGCCTGGTGGTGGCCACAGTAATATGACCCTTGCCATCAGAGCGTGGATAGCGGATATGCCATAAATTACCCTGCTCGTCGTGATTGATTACTTCCAGATCACTAAGTGCCGTATGCAGTACCGGATCCCAGTTTACCAGCCGCTGACCACGATAAATTAACCCTTCTTCATGCAGTTCGACAAATACATCAATGACCGCTTTGGACAGGCCTTCGTCCATGGTGAAACGTTCGTTTTCCCAGTCTACTGATGCGCCCAGACGCTGCATCTGCTGGCGGATGTTACCGCCGGATTGCGCTTTCCAGTCCCAGACTGCATCGGTAAAAGCTTCACGGCCGATGTCATGGCGGCTTTTGCCTTGTGCGGCCAGTTGCCGCTCGACCACCATCTGTGTGGCTATACCAGCATGATCTGTGCCGCATTGCCAAAGGGTAGGGTGTCCCTGCATTTTATGGTAGCGGGTCAGCAAATCCATGATGGTGTCTTGAAATGCATGGCCGATATGCAGGTTGCCGGTTACATTAGGTGGCGGCAGCATGATGCAGTAAGACGGTTTGTCTATGGACAGTTCCGGGGAAAACAGCTGATTGTCCAGCCAGTAGCTATACCATTTCTGTTCAATGGCTTGTGGTTGGTAGGTTTTATCCATTTCCGGGTTAACTCAATTCCTGGGCAATTCGTGGGTATGCAGTTCTGTGGTCAGCTGGCGGTAAGCTTTATAACGTTCACGGGCAGCTGCCCGGGCGCTATCAGAGTTATCAACGATATCCAGTATCCGGGCAAATTCACCGCAGTTACCGGCGATTGTGGCGGCACTGCGCCACTCAACCAGTACCGTGTCATTATGGGCCGGCCGGGTTTGTGTGGAAATCAATACCGGGGTGTTTTTATCAGTATTACCGTCGGAAACTGAATGACCTATAAAACGGCCTTTCGGCAGCTGCCACAGCAGCTGATCGAGTTGGCTGCATTGTTGCCTGTCGCGGCAGGCCAGCTGCACTGCGCGATGTGCCGGCCAGGCTTTTCCGACCAGCTGGCAGACCAGTGCTGCTGAATCGCCTGAGCCATCGCGCAATAAATACATATCCACACGCAGGGTCATTGATCAATTCCGGCTGACTGGCTGTGCTGTCAGCCGCAGCGGTCGCTCAGCCATTGGGTCAGTAAACGCACCGGGCGTCCGGTACAACCGCTGTTTTTACCCCACTGCCAGGCTGCACCGGCGATATCCAGGTGTGCCCAGCGCTGATCTTCGACAAAACGGGATAGAAAACAACCTGCCGTAATACTGCCGGCAGGCATGCCGCCGACGTTTTTCATATCAGCGAAGTCGGTATCAATCTGTTGCTGATAATCATCCCATAAAGGTAAGCGCCAGGCTCTATCGTGGGTGTGCTGCCCAGCTGAGAACAGCTCATCAGCCAAGCTGTCATGTTTGGTCATGATGGCGGAAGCGTGGTGACCCAGGGCGACCACACAGGCACCGGTCAGAGTGGCCACGTCAACAATGGCGGCAGGCTTCATACGGCTTGACCAGGTAAGTGCATCACACAACACCATACGGCCTTCGGCGTCGGTATTGAGAACCTCAACGGTTTTACCTGACATGGTGGTGATGACATCACCCGGGCGATAAGCCTTGCCATCGGGCATGTTTTCGGCAGCAGCTACCACACAACTGATGTTCAAAGGCAGTGCCAGCCTGACTGCGGCTTCAAAAGCGCCCAGCACTGAGGCGGCGCCGCACATGTCATACTTCATCTGCTCCATATTGGCGCCTGGTTTAATGCTGATGCCACCGGTGTCGAAGGTGATGCCTTTGCCTACCAGTACATAGGGAGCGTCATCACCATCAGCGCCCCGGTAATGCAGCGCCACCAGCCGTGGTGGATTGGCGCTGCCCTGGCCAACTGCCAGCAGAGCATGCATGCCGAGTTCGTGCATGGCTTCCGGCTCAAGTATTTCAACGGTTACCTTTTCCTGGCTGTCAGCCAGCTGCCGGGCATGTTCAGCCAGGTCTTCCGGTGTGCAGAGATTGGGCGGGGCATCGCCTAAATGGCGTGCACTGTCAACACCGGCGGCGATGGCTGCAGCCTGTGCTAAAACTGTGTCGCCAGCTGCACTGATGAATGCAACTTCGTCAGTAGCCGGGCTGGCATTTTTGCCGGGCTTTTTGGTGCGTGTATAGAGATAATCATTATGCGCCAGATCCAGTGCAGCGGTCTGCAGTGTCCATGCAGCATCGCGTTCGCTGACGTCCAGCTCCGATAATGCGCAAACGGCGCTGGCGGCACGGCTGCTGCGCAGTGCTTTACCAGCCGCCATGCAGGCTTTGCGGAAGTTGCCGGCATCGAATTCGTCAGCATTACCGCAGCCGACCAGCATCAGCCGCGGGCTGTTGATGCCGGTGGGTCGGTGTAACCAGGTGATTTTGCCTGCAGCACTGGCAATGTCATGGCTGGCGAGCATGTCACTGAGTTGTCCACCGGTGGCTGTATCCAAGCTATTGAATGCCGGACTTTGCGCCGAGTCTTTGGTTGTTTTGAACACGCCGGCGATAATGCAGTCTTGGTCTGCATGCGCGAGTTGATCGGTAAACAGCTTGAAATCCATGATTAACCTCTAGGTGTCTGTTGCCATATGCTGGCAGTATGCGGTTTCTGTCCCAATATGATTGGGGCTGAAAAACTTTTCATTTTAGCGCTGCCGAACCTGATTACAATGAATTAATATCTCAGTTGCGATGATTAATAACACCAACCAACCGGCAATCCGTTTGCTCAGCCGCTATTTGTTGCGGTTGTGGGCTGGTTATGCGGTATCGGTAACAGCTGTATTTGTGCTGGTTTTGATGGTGTTGTACAGCGCAGAGGTGCTTGAGGACATCGCCGGCGGGCATGTGCCTGTTTCTATGCTCAGCTGGCAGGTGGTGCTGTATTTGCCCGAGGCGATTCGCACAGTTGCCCCTTTGGGGGTAATGCTGGGAATCATGCTGGCGATGGGGCAGTTGCATCATGACGGCGAGCTGACCATTCTGACAGCAGCGGGAATGACGCCGCGTGCAAAAATGCGGATTGCGCTATGGTTCGGGATGATTGTTGCAGTGCTGATGTTTTTGCTGAGTGGTTGGGTTTTACCGGCCGCCAAGCGTTATGAACAGGTGTTGTTTCAGCAAACGGCCCGCTCAGCCGAATTCTGGGGGATATTGCCGGGGCAATTTACCGGCCTGCCGGAAGACAAGGGTGTAATTTATGTGGCAGAGCTGGATCGTGAGGGCGTGGCCAATGAGGTATTCGTCAACTGGCGTCAGCAGCAGCAGGAGCAGATACTGACTTCAGACTCCGGCCAGTTTCAATTGGCGAGTGATACCGGAGAGCGCTCAGTGACCATGCATAGCGGCAGACGAACAGCAGTGGCTGAAAACGGCAGTATGCAGATGCTGGATTTCGGCAAAGCACAAATACGGCTGCCGATGCCCGCCAGCGCACAGCGGGCGGAACAGCCGGGTGCCTGGGAGTGGTCCAGGTTGCTGGGGGCCGGGACACTGCCGGCGCTGGCTGAGCTGCATTGGCGGGTAGCGCATGCCATTGCCTGCATAATCCTGACCATGACTGCATTGTTTCTGGCGCGCTATGTGCCGCGCAAAGTCGCTACGCTGCGCCTGGTTATAGCATTGTTGATTTACGTTGTTTATATCAACCTGCTGAACCTGTCACAGGTATGGGTGGCCAACGGCAGGTTATCGCCAGTGATTGGTTTATGGTGGGTACATGCCCTGGCGCTGGCCGTCGCTGTCGGATTGTCCCGGATGCGCAGGCGACTGGCGTAATGAATCTCAGGTTGCTCTTCAGTCGAGTGGATCGTTATCTGCTGAGCCAGATTTGGCGCAGCGTGCTGATGGTCTGGCTGATTCTTACTCTGTTGTACAGCGCATTGCAGCTGATCGGCCAGTTACGGGATATGGCAGGCGCTTATCAGGCGCTGGATACATTGTGGTATACCCTGCTGACAACACCGGGACGCGCCTACCAGGCGCTTCCTTTTGCTGCTTTGACCGGTGTGCTGATTGCAGTCGGCAGGTTGGCGGCCCAGGAAGAACTGATTGTGATGCGTATGGCTGGCTGCTCCAGGTTGCGGCTGCTCAAGCCCACGTTGACCGGCATTGCAGGGATGCTGCTGGTGGCTATGCTGCTGGGGGAATGGTCAGGCGGCGATCTGATGTCCAAAGCGCGCAACTTTAGAATCGGCAAGATTACCGGACAGGTGAGTCTGGCAGACCCCAGCGGCCTGTGGCTGCGCGACGGCGGTAATATCGTGCATGTACTGCGCCCTCTGATGATTGGTCAGCAGGTAACCGATTTTTATGAGTTCCGGATTTTTGCCGCTGATCAGGGTCGTCTATGCGAATGGCTGGAGGCGCGCCGTGCCCAGCATCAGGCCGGTGAATGGGTAATGGAAGATGTTGTACAGACGAATGTGTGCACCAATCCGCCACAAAAAAAACATCATCAGCAGTTGCGCTGGCCATCTGCGGTGGATACCGGATTATTAGCTAACGCAGCATTGCGGCCCAGCATATTGGCTACCCGTGATCTGCTGGCCTATGTTGAGTACCTCGACAGCAATGGTCTGGATAGTTACCGTTATCGAAATGCCTATTACCGGCGCTTGTTTTATGCGCCTACTACGCTGCTGCTGATATGGCTGGCTTTGCCGATGGTGACCGGGCCGGTACGGCAGTTGTCACGGGGGCGGCGGCTTGCGCTGGGCCTCTCGGCCGGGCTGGGGCTGTACATACTGCAGCAGCTAAGCGAAAGCGTGGTTGCGGTTTACCGCTGGCATCCTGCTGTGGGCATCATAATACCGTTGGTCATTGGTCTGACAGTCGGTGCCTGGCTGTACCGCAGAACCATCTGATGCGGGGTTGCCCAAAGATGATGTTGTGCTTTTAAAGCTGACTGGTCGATGGCTGTCAATGCCATCGACCAGTCAAATTGTTTTGGTTACAGACAATTCAAATCATCCAGATTAAACAATGGTCCTGTCAGTCGCCGACTTTGCAGTTCGCCGCTGCCCCAGTCCGGCGGGCCGTTGTAGCGAATTCTGGCATTGCTGCAATCATCAAAATCGATCAGAATTTCACCCCATGGTGTTCGGTTTATCTCATCAGGGTCAAACCGCGGACCAAAACCCGTGCCGCTGGCAATGCGGGCGTTTGAGACACGCAACGTTCCATTGCTGTCAGTGCTTCCCGAACCGACTATCCATGCCGGCCGACCGCTGCCGTCGGGGCGGTAAGTGAACCATGCAAGAATCAATTGAGCATCTGCTGTGTTATCTGGAGACTGGTTCAGCTCCAGAAAAAAACCCTCGCCATCCCGAGCCGGATTAAACCATGTGCCGCTGAAGCTACCGTCAACTGTGCCTGCAGCCGCCTGCTGATCGGCGCAGATGCCCGTGTTCCCCAGTAATGCGCCGCTGATTCGCTGCACATTGATTTGACTGCTGCCCCAGGCGGGTGGTCCCTGATAACTGATAGTGGCATTGTTGCAGTCGTCAAAACGAACGGAAATACGTCCCCAGCTGGTGCGGTTAATGTCATTGGGATCAAAGGCATCGCCGAAAGTGCCGCCGAAGGCAATATTGCTGTCAAGCACGATCGGGTTGGCGGTAATATCCGCACTGCCTCCAATCCAGGCAGTACGCCCGCTGTTGTCGGGTTGGTAGGTAAACCAGGCCAGCAACATAGCCGGGCTGCTGGTGCCTGTAGCAGTATTCTGACGCTCGAAAATTTCTATAAAAAAGCCTTCTCCGCTGCGCTGGGGATTAAACCAGGTTCCGCTGAAACTGCCGTCAGGAATCAGGTCGTTTATACTACCGCTGACTGAAATGGGGATTTCGAAACCGAAGCTGATTTTGTTTTCATCACTGACAGTGGCAGTAACTAGATGGTCGCCACTGCTGAAAGTCGGCTCAATCTGTGCGCCTGTGCCAAGTGGGCCATCGCGGTCGGAAAACCAGTTGATTGCCTCGCTTATGTCGTTTTGCTCAGGGTCAAATGCACTTCCGGTTAAAGTGAAGTTGCCGCTTCCATTGGGAATGCTTAGCACCGACATTGTGGGGGGGAGATTCGCCGGGAGTTCCCACGCTCCCCGTCCCTGGGTGGCAGCTATCAGCCGCCCGCGCGGTTCATCAATCAGCAGATCAATGACAGCGGCATTGGGCATGCCTTCGCCATACTGTTGCCAACTGATGCCATCATCAACTGAAAAGTAGATGCCGCTGTCCGTGCCAGCATAAATGACACCGTCCCTCAGCAGATCAGCACGGGTATCAACAGCGACTACATTGACCGGCACATCGGGTAGAAAAGCATCCAGTGCCTCCCAGTCAGCACCGCCGTTGTCACTGCGCATGATCTGCGCCTGTTCGAAGTGAGCGACAGCCAGATAAACAATCATAGGGTTTTCCGGATGAATGAACAGTTCACGTGTAATGCGGGGCCAGCCGGGAATGTCTTCAGCAATCAAAGTAAAATTGCGGCCACCATCATCAGAGCGCTGAACCAGACCGTCGTTGGTGGCAATGTAGATAACATTGGAGTCTGATGGCGCCATTGCTATGGATCGAACTGCACCTGTTCCGGTTGTGACATCCTGGCTGATGGGCTGCCAGCTGGTTCCCCGGTCAAGTGATTCAAAGATCAGATGAGTGGCATACAAAATTCTGTTGCGATTGGACGGATCCACGATGAATGGAGCAAAAAAAGCGGTTCGGCCAAACAGTTGCGGAGTATCGCCGCCATCCAGATCATCAATGCTGTTATCCGCATTAATACGGAAAAGGTTGCCTATTCCCTGAAATTGGACATAACGTATCTGTGGATCAACCGGGTCGAGTTGGGTCCAGCCGCCGTCACCGCCGAACAGATGCTGCCAGGGGGCATCACCATTGCGCTGATTGGTGCCGTTGTCCTGAGTTCCGCCGATCAGAATATCGGCGTTATCGGGATTAAGCGACAGGCCTGCGTAGAATTGAACCAGACCCAGGTCATTATTTAGTGGCTCCCACATGGTGCCCAGGTCATTGCTGGCAAAAACACCACCATCACTGCCGGACAACAGGCGACCATCAGCGCCCCAGGCCAGTGCATGCTGGTCAACATGTGGCGGGGTGATATCAACCCAGCTTGTTCCGCCGTCATCTGAGCGTATGAGGTTAAATCCGCCGGCGTATATACGGTCGGGATTTCCGGGCTCAACATCTATAAATGAGAGATACCAGCCGAACGAAGCCTGTGAAATGGGGCTGGGAATAAAACTCCAGCTTTCGCCTCCATCATCGCTGCGGAATACCCCTAAGGTGAATGCTGATCCCCCAAACAGGCTGGAAGCATTGGTCAGCAGTGCGAACAGCCTTGCCGGTTGATCAGGTGAAATAGCCAGGCTGATTCGGCCGACGTTGTTGTCGGGCAGGCCGTTCTGCAGGCGCTGCCAGCTGTTGCCGGCATCAGTGCTGCGGTATATACCATTTTGATCGTCACCGAATATCCGGCCGACAGCTGCATATAAAATATCTGCATTGGTCGGGTGCATGATCAAGTCGGTAATGGCCAGGTTCGGCAGGCCGGGCAATAATTCCCAGGTGTTGCCGCCATCTGTGGAACGGTAGACACCCAAAGGATCCTCGCTTTGCGGATGACCTTTGGCAGCTGCAAGTTCCGGGAATCCGCCTGCTCTAGCCGTGCCCGCATAAACGGTATTGCCGTCTGCATGGCTGATAATGATGCTTGAAATGGTGCGTCCGGAGAATACTTCTGCGGCCAGTTGCTGCCAGCTGTCTCCACCGTTGGTTGATTTATAAATACCCAGCCCGTAACGGCTGTGATTGGCATAATTGGGTTCCCCGGTTCCGGCATATATAACCTGCTCGTCAGAGGGGTCAAGAGCTAAACTTCCCATTGCTAAAGTGGGCATGTCATCGGTCAGGGCCTGCCAGCTCTGACCTGCATTTATGCTGCGCCATACGCCGCCATCTGCACCGGCAGCATAATAAAGGTCAGGGTTCGTAGGGCTGGTGGCCAACGCGGATACCCGGCCGGTGAATAAATCCCCGTCTACATTGACCGGCATGGAAAACAGATCACCGTCATTATCGATGGGGTTCGGTCCAAGAAAGCGGGCTGCTTGAGCTGCCGCCGTCGAGCACAGCAGAAGACTGGAAAACAGAATGATCAACAATCCGGGCAGCAGCTGGTGGAAAACTGGACCGCGATGGTTAATGAGAGAACTCATAGCTGGCCTCCTGCCCGGTTACTGAATTCAAGCACTGCCGTGTAAACCGCTCCGGGGCTGCCGGTGTGCCCGGAAATCTGACTGAAGCTGAGCCGCCACTCGCCTGACTGATACAGTTTGACCACTGCAAAGCCCAAATCATCACTGCGTGAGGTATGAGTGTGGCTGCCGGATGAATGTGTGGCGGTCAATACCGCACCGGATACCGGCCGGCCACGCATATACAGCCTGACCGGGAAATCGCTGCCGGGTGGCAGCAGTGTTGGATCTGCCAGCGGCCGAATGGCGACGGGATAGGCGGTTTTCGCCAGAAAAGCCTGTATCGGCTGATTGCCGAAGGCAGGGGATCTGCGCAGATATTTGGCTGAAACGAAATGTTCAAAACGCTGATTAGCGGTGGTTTTAAGTGCAGGTTGAATGGTTAGTAGTTCCGCAGCGCTCAAACGGGTTTCCTGCTGGTGCCATTGCATAGCTATCATCCCGGTGTCTTCCATCAGCATTGGGATCACAGTATCTGACGCTGCAGGATTCAGGTTTATCTGGCGGCCGGCAGCACTGACGGTGACTCTGGTCAGATTAAAGGCCGCGGCGGCGGTAGTGCCGCTAACCGGCTGGGTGTTCATAGTGATAATGCGGTTGGCCGGCCGTTCACCAGTGGTCAGCGGTTCAAAGCGGATTTCCGGTATTTCGATGGCGCTGGACACATTGGTGATCATCACACCTAACACTATGGATACAACGGCATGTTTCATAAGCACCTCATTTAAGCACAATGGATAAGCCGGCCAGCCGATCCAGAATATGGCTGTGCTGATAACCTTTTGGGCCGGCTGTACAAAACCTGAGATCAATACTAAAGTATTAAGCTGAAATACTAAAGCATTCGTAAAGTTGAATAACTTTGGAGTAGGCTGTCTGCCGGTTGGCCGCAGCTGCTGGGTCAGCCTGTGCGGTGTTCAAGCCAGGTGTTGCTTAGGAGGTCGTGCCAGGTAAGTCGGGCGGGATGCCAGATGGCAGTCCAAAATCCTGCGCCGATCACAACAGCTGAGAGCCAGGCGGTTACATAACGCACCAGGGTACCAGTCCAGCTTATTTTGGCGGTGCTGCCGGTCAGATGTACACCCCATGCACGCATGCCGAGCGTTTGCCCGCCAAAGCGCCAGCAATAGGCAAAATACAGCCAGTTAGAGAACAGCAGCAGCAGCTGGAAAGATATTGTTCCCGAGGCGATGGGCTGGCCTCCGCGCAGGCCGACGGCGAGGATAGTCAGCCCCATCATGATGGCAAGGACGGCGAAACAGTCGTACAACATACAGCCCAGCCTGCGGGGAAGTTGACAAGGTGCTACAGTTACAGTTTGAGACATCGGTATAGTGTAGATTTCAACTATCAAAATGAACAGTAGTGTCATGCAACTTTCATTTTTTTCACGTGCAGGCTATGCTTGTACCCAGAGAGGCTGGTCGTTGAGTTGAAATCGTTAATGGCGATATCGAATTAACGGCCAGTATTTTTTTCTCAGACCGTTGGATGATGTGCACGGTGGGACTAACAAAATTTAAGAAGCAAACAGGTTTAATTATGCGGAATACATTAGTTAAAACAGCGATACTTCTGATGTTCGGGGGTGTCTTTATGGTGAGTACGGCGTCAGCACAAGTGCTGCAGTCCACCATTGGGACACAGAACAATATCAACAATGCAGCAGAAGCTTCACAGGACCGCATTGATGCGGTTGCTGATGAAACTGAGGATATCCTCAACCAGTTTCGCCAGGTGGTCAGTGAGACCGACAGCCTCAAAATCTACAATGCACAGCTCCAGCGGCTGGTGAACAATCAGCGCAGCGAGCTGGCTTCAATTAATGAGCAGCTGGCTCAGCTTGAGTCTACCGACCGTGCGATTACACCATTGATGATTGATATGGTTGACACGCTGGAACAGATTGTAGAGCGGGATGTGCCGTTCCTGCTGGACGAGCGTCGTAACCGGGTCGAAGACATGCGTATTCTGCTGGACGATCCAAATGTTACGGTTTCTGAAAAATATCGCCGGATTCTGGAAGTCTATCAGGGTGAAATCGATTATGGCCGGACTACCTTTGCCTACGAAGGCAACCTGCCGGATAACACCAAAGTGACTTTCCTGCGTTTAGGCCGCACCTTGCTGCTTTATCAATCACTGGATGGTCAGACCACCGGCTGGTGGGACCCACAGACCCGTCAATTCGACACCTTGGGTACAGAGTACCGTCTGCCTGTGAAAGACGGTATTGCCATAGCTCAGAACCGACGCGCACCTGATCTGGTGCAGCTGCCTGTTCCAGCACCGTCTTCTGCGCAGTAACCCGGAGGAAATGATCATGCAAAAATTATTAATACTGATTTCTATTTTGATGGTTTCTGCCGGGCTGCAGGCACAGCAGAATCCATTGCAACAACTGGCTGATGAAGTGCAGCGTGCTGCACAACAGCAGGGCCAGATTAACCGTGAACGTGAAGCTCAATTTGTGCGTGAGCGCAATCGTCAGCGTGATCTGCTGGCGCAGGCACGTGCCGAGCTGGCTGAACAGCGCCGTATCAGCGACAGCCTGCAAACAGAGTTTGATGATAATGAACGCCAGTTGAGTGAACTGGAAACCGTACTGGATGAACGCCTGGGTAACCTGGGTGAACTGTTTGGTGTGGTACGCCAGGTGGCCGGCGACCTGCAAAGCAAGCTGGATGACTCAATGGTTTCAGCACAGTTGCCTGGTCGTGGCGATTTTATGGCAGACCTGGCACAGCGTCGTGAGCTGCCCACTGGGATGGAATTGAACCGGTTCTTCTCTGAGATGGTGACTGAGATCGCTGAGCAGGGCAAAATTGTACAGTTCAACACCACCATTCGTAACGCGGATGGCCAGGAAGAGGCCAATCAGTCGGTAGTTAGGGTTGGCGTGTTCAATGCTATTTCCGATGGACGCTTCCTGCAGTGGGATCCCAGCCAGGGTGAGCTGCAGGCAATTGCCCGTCAGCCTGCCGGACGTTATCAGGGCATGGCCAGAAATGTGCAAAATGCCGGGCCGGGCGAAGTGGATACCATGGCGATTGACTTTACCCGCGGCGCTATCTTGTCGCAGGTGGTCCAGGCACCGACTTTGATGGAACGGGTCCGTCAGGGTAAGGAAGTAGGTTATGTGATTATCGGTATTGGTATCCTCGGCCTGCTGTTCTCCTTGTGGAAAGGCATCAGCCTGTTCCTGAAAGGCAGCGCCATCAAGCGCCAGTTGAAACGTGACCAGCCTGATACCGGTAACGCACTGGGTCGGGTGATGTCTGTTTACACAGAAAACCAGGATGCTGATATCGAAACGCTTGAACTGAAGCTCGATGAAGCCATCCTGCGTGAAACCGCTCCATTGGAATCCGGCCTGAGCTTTATCAAGGTGCTGTATGTTATTGCACCGCTGCTGGGTCTGCTGGGTACCGTGGTGGGTATGATTGAAACCTTCCAGCAAATCACGCTGTTCGGTACCGGTGACCCACGTATGATGGCAGGCGGTATTTCAGCAGCGCTGATCACCACTACCCAAGGTTTGATCGTAGCGATTCCATTGACAATTCTGCACAGTCTGTTGCAAAGCCGGTCCCGTGGTCTGATCCAGATTCTGGAAGAACAGGCGGCAGGCATTATCTCCCGACTGGCAGAGAAATATCATGGTAGCGCTTAGCGGTTTCTTCGAAACTATCCGCGGGTTCATCGAGCTCGGCGGAGATGTGTTGTGGGCAATTATGCTGGTATTGTTCATGATGTGGTTCTGCATCATTGAACGTTACTGGTACATGTACCGGGTACACCCCGGTCGCCGCAAGCAGATTGTCGGTGACTGGGAAAGCCGTAGTGATACGACTTCCTGGTACGCCAAGCGTGTGCGCGATGAGATGGTATCCATCGCGCACCAGGCGCTGATCCGCAATATGCATACCATCAAAACACTCATTGCCATTTGTCCGTTGCTTGGTCTGTTAGGCACAGTTACCGGAATGGTTGGTGTGTTTGATGTAATGGCTTTTGCCGGGACAGGTAACGCGCGTGCTATGGCAGCAGGTGTATCAAAAGCGACGGTTCCGACATTTGCCGGGATGGTTGCAGCACTTACCGGATTGTTCTTCAGCACGCATCTGGAGCATCGTGCCGACGTTGAAACCGAACGTCTGGAAGACATGATGTATCATCATTAAGAGTCCAGGAGCATAGTCATGGCGAGAAGACACGCACAAAAAGACGAAGCGGAAATTAACATCACGCCGATGCTGGACATCGTTTTCATCATGTTGATTTTCTTCATCGTTACCACTTCTTTTATCAAAGAGACCGGTGCTGATATCACCAAGCCCACAGCAATCAGTTCAGAAAACAAACCCAGAGGAAACATCCTGGTCGGTTTGCGGTCGAACGGAGAAGTATGGATGAACGGTGGGCCTATCGATTTAAACCAGGTGCGTACTTATGTGGAACGCGCTCTGGCGGAAAATCCGGAAGGTAAAGTCGTGTTAATAGCAGATAAGGGAGCACGGACAGGCGATTTAGTACAAGTTATGGATCAGATTAAGCTGGCTGAAGTAAGTGATATTTCAATCTCAGCTGATCTACCAGCCGGGAGTTAAACATTATGATGAGTTCAGGCTTTCGATATACCAGTGCAGCTGTATTGGCTGTGGTAGTGACGTTGACTGCTTTTTTTCTTATGCATCGGTTGATTGCGAGTGACGGGGTGCGCGGTAATGCTGGAGATCAGCCACCGAGTATTCGTTTTGCTGATGTCAGTATTCCAGACAGTGTGCAGCAGAAAGTGCGGAAAAAGCCGCCACCGCCGCCACCACCTAAAGAACCCCCTCCGCCGCCCAAGATGCAGATCAGCCAGCCTGACCAGGTAGTGCAGAATCTGCCAGAGCTGGATCTACCGGCGCTTGATGTGCCGTTCAGTGGAACCGGCGGGCCGTTCCTGGGTGGTTTCGCAAAAGTTGATCGCAATGAAGAAGGCGACATTATCCCGTTGGTGCGTATTCAACCCCAATATCCTCGTGAGGCAGCTATCCGGCGTTTGGAGGGATGGGTAAAAATTGAATTTACTATTACCCCTGCAGGCACGGTAACCAGCCCTCGAGTGGTTGATGCGGAGCCGTCACGGGTATTTGACCGGGAAGCGATTCGCGCTATTTTGAAGTGGAAGTTCAAGCCAAGAGTTGTTGATGGTGTTGCCGTTGAGCGACGCGCAACTCAGATTATCGACTTCAAGCTGGAGCAGGTATAAGTTTTTTGGGAGGCTGATCGCAAAAATAGCAGAGTGGGAGAACGCTAACGGAGAACTGCTATGTTGTTTAGATTCACCCGATATCTGTCAATTTGTGGATTGGCGATCAGCATAACCATGGGATGCTTTTTGTTGATGCAGCAATTGCTGCATCAACCGGCAAGTGTAAAGACCAGTACACCGCCATTAGTGACCATTGCATTTCAGGACGTTGAGTTTCCTGAAATGAGGCAGCCGCCGCCCAGGCAACCGAGGCCTGAGCGCAAACCACCACCAGAATTGCCGCCACCGGAAACGACGATAAAAACTGCTCAAACAGAGCAACCTATTGATGACTTATATAAGTTGGTTTCAATAGAAGGAATAAATGGAGTGAGCCCCGGCTTACGTGCTGAAATTGGTCCGGATACCGGTTTTGACGGCCAGTCAGGACATCTGGTAAGGACTGTTGGGGTATTGCCGCAATATCCGGTCGAGGCGAATATTGCAGGTATAGAAGGTTGGGTGAAAGTTGAATTTACTGTAAAAGCTTCAGGTCTGGTTGCAGATGTAAAGGTTTTATCCAGTAATCCAACTGGTATATTTGAACAGGCAGCGATTGACGCTGTCAGCAAATGGAATTTTAAGCCGCGCTATATAAATGGCCGGCCAGTTGCCACTAAGGCAACGCAAATTTTGGAATTTAATCTTGATAACGATTGAGCAAAGCCGATGAAGACCGATCTCAATTTCAACTCATCACAGGAGCGATCACACATGAGATACCGCAATTTATATCAACTCATCATAGTGATGATATCGATGTTTGTGTTGTTAACTCCCGCATTTGCACAAAATCAATGCGGCGTTGAGCGTGACGTCAAGGCTCAAGCTCTGGACGAAGCAACATACAAGCAATTGTCAGATATCTATGAAGATATCGGCGAAGAAAATTTTGCTGATGCCAACAGTGGTCTGGAGCGGATGCTGAGTCGTTCCAAGGACGGTTCTTATTCACAGGCAATTATTTTGCAGGCACTGGGGCATACCGCCGCTTCACAGGAAAATTATGACAAAGCATTGGAGCATTTCCAGCGCTCGGTCGATATTAATGCATTGCCCAATCGGCAGCATTACCAGATGATTTATTCCATTGCACAACTGTTAATTGCCAGAGAGCGTTATCGGGAAGGGCTGGAAAAACTGGAAGAGTGGTTTTGTGTAACACCACCGGAAAATATTACTGCCAATGCTTATTTATTGAAAGCCAGTGCCAATGTTGAACTGGAAAATTATCAGGAAGCATTGACGGCGATTGATATGGCAATTTCCCTGGAAGATGAGCCAAGGGAAAACTGGTATCAAATGAAGCTGGGCATTAATTTTGAGTTGGATGATCTGCCTGCTGCCAGCAGAACGCTTGAAACAATGATCAACTACTGGTCAGAAAAAGAAAGTTATTGGAAACAATTATCTTCTGTATATCTGAATCTGAAAGAAGAAAACAAAGCGTTATCTGTATTGGCGCTGGCTTATCGTAATAATATGCTGGATACCTCTCAGGAAGTACTCCAGTTATCAAGTCTGTATCAACTGCGTGATGTGCCCTATGAAGCGGCTCAGATTCTGGAAAAAGGAATTAATGACGGTATTGTTGAAGCCAATAAAAAATATTGGGAGCAGACCGCCAACGCGTGGTATCAGGCACGTGAACTGGAAAAAGCCTTAAGTGCCTTTGAAAAGGCCGGTCAATATTCCGATGATGGCAGCATTGATCTGCGCCGGGCATTTATTTTGGTAGACCGACAGGAATGGGAACCTGCCAAAACCGCTCTGCAGCGCGCCATTGACAAGGGTGGCTTAAAAGACAGTGAAACCGGTAATGCCTATTTATTGATCGGCATGGCTGAAATGAACCTTGAACGTTTTGATGCAGCTGATACTGCATTCGACAGTGCACTGCGTTATGAACGCAGCAGAAGCGCCGCGCGGCAGTGGAAAGAGCAGGTGCAGCAACGTCGCGAAGCCGGATAAATTATAGTATTATTTAGGCACTTTACTGAGTTGAGACTGTTTAATGAACGAAGATCAAGTGTTGATAGGCGATGAGCAGGCAGCTGGTGACGCTTCGGAGGGAAAAGCCTCCGGTGCTGCAGCGGTAACCGGCGCAGGCGAAACATCTAAGCCGGCAAAGAAAAAAGCAGCCAAGAAGAAAGCTGCTAAGAAAAAAGCCAGCAAGAAAAAAGTCGCTAAAAAGAAAACAACTAAAAAAGCAACCACTAAAAAAACCAGTAAGAAGAAGAGCAGTAAGAAAAAAGTCGGCAAAAAAGGACGTCCTAAAAAAGCGGGTAAGAAAGGACGGCCTAAGAAAGCAGGCAAAAAAGGTCGGCCTAAAAAGGCTGGCAAGAAAGGACGGCCCAAGAAAGTCGGCAAGAAAGGCCGGCCCAAGAAAGCCGCTTCCAAAGCTCAGCCTAAGAAAGTCGGCAAAAAAGGACGGCCTAAGAAAGCAGGCAAGAAAGGTCGGCCTAAGAAGTCCGCAGCTAAGACTTCTGCCAGCCTGGCAAGTGTGCAGGATCACAGCAATGCCATTGCACAGCATTTACAGGCAGCTGTAGATGAAATTGTGACGGTAATTGCCAACGAACTGCGCAGCCGTACGGATGAGATTGTTAAGCGTGCCAACACTTTGCAGTCTGATGCCGAAGCAAAACTTTCCAGTGTTGAATCTGCAGCGCGGCAAACGCTGAAAGCATTGCGCGGAAAGTAATCGAACTGGCGTATGCCAAAGGCCAGGCCTGAGGCAAGTACTGAAGTTATGGCCGGCAGCGACTCGCTGCCGGCTTTTTCGCGTCAGGTACAGGCATTTCTGGATATGCTCTGGTCGGAGCGGGGGCTGGCGGATAATACGCTGGAGAGTTACCAGCAGGATTTAACCGCATTCACTGCGTTTATTGCCAAACATGTTAATGATCTGAGTAAGGTCACTGCTGTTGAAATACAGCTTTATCTGAACAACCTGCATTTAGATGGTATGAGTTCAGCAACAGTGGCTCGTAGAGTGTCCTGTCTGCGGCAGTTTTTCCGGTGGGCCGTCAACCATGGCGTAATTACCAAAGACCCTACATCATTGCTGGAAGCTCCAAGACGCATGCGGCAGCTGCCATCGGCTCTGAGTGAAGCCGAGGTTGATGCACTGCTCAATATTGATACATCCAAAAGGCTGGGTCTGCGTGACAAGGCGATGCTGGAGCTGCTGTATGCGACCGGTCTGCGAGTCAGTGAGCTGGTGCAAATTAAACAAGCCGACCTCAGTCTTAGGCAGGGCGTGGTAAGAGTGCTCGGCAAGGGCAGTAAAGAGCGGCTGGTACCGATGGGAGAACGTGCCCTGGAAGCCATACAGCTGTATCTGGATGACCAGCGTCCTAAACTGGTTCATGGCTTAACACAAGATGCTGTATTTGTAACCGAGCGTGGAACGCCGATGACACGTCAGGCATTTTGGTATCTGATCAGACGGCACGCCAGGCATGCCGGTATTAACAAAAAAATTTCCCCGCATATGCTCAGACATTGTTTTGCCACGCACCTGCTGGACCACGGTGCTGATTTAAGAGTGGTGCAGTTGCTGCTGGGGCACAGTGATTTATCGACTACGCAGATATATACGCATATTGCCCGAGAGCGGCTGCAGGCATTGCATGCCGACCATCATCCTCGAGGGTAGGCAGCGGCATGGCATCAGCCGCGTCGAATTAAACCAGGCAGCTGATGAAAGTATGACCGCATGCTGTCAAGGCACCATTAAGCTGGTTTTTGTCGGAACCTGCAGGTATGCAGCGGTGTCTTTGTTGTCCGGAATTTGATGTGCATTATATGGGCTGCAGCAGTGACTGCATGAGCAAATAATGTAAAATAGACACTGTGACGGCACGCAAGGTTTGCTGATGCCGGCCGGTTGTCCGGAAGAGGTGGGTTCAGGGTCTTATTTGTTTCAAATGCCTGTATGGTGAATAACGGCAAAGTGCTTGAGCGAAGCGGCTAATGCTTTAAATCGTCAGCAGAATAAAACGCCGAAAGCCCTGCAGGCAGGACGAACTTTTTTAAGGTATGCTGTCCAATTGCGCATACATAATTTATGGAGTGGATCATGTTAACTCGACAGTTTAGTTCTTTAATCTGGCTGGTATTGCCACTGATGGCTATAGCACCGAATAGCCAGGCGCAGGACTATCCGGAAGTCAGTCAGGCGATACAAAAGCTGATACCCAATGCGCAGCAGATTGCGATCGCGGAAACACCCGTACCGGGTGTGCTGGAAGTGCAGGTTGATTCAGATATTATCTACCTGAGCGCCGACGGTAATTACCTTTTGCAGGGACGTTTGTTTGATCTTGAAAATCGTGTGGATTTAACTGATCGTGCCCGTTCGGCAGTGCGGCGTGAACTGTTAGGCACGGTTTCAACAGCTGAACAGATCAGTTTCGCTCCCACCAATCCGGAACACAGCGTGATTGTGTTTACCGATGTCGATTGTGGTTATTGCCGTAAACTGCATGAACAGATGGCTGAATACAATGAGCTTGGTATAGCTATTCACTACATGATGTATCCACGCGCCGGCATTGGATCACCATCTTATGACAAGGCTGTTTCGGTCTGGTGTTCGGCTGATCAAAAAACCGCAATGACACAAGCCAAGCAAGGTAAGGAACCAGTCAGGCGCGATTGTGACAATCCGGTGGAAAGCCAGTATAAGCTGGGTCAGAAAATCGGTATGACCGGCACGCCTGCTATCGTCACCCTGGATGGCACTCTAATTCCTGGATATGTACCGCCGGGTGCTCTGAAGCAGCGATTGGATGTGCTGTCAGCGACTGCATCTGGTTCAGCGCCCTGATATTAACAACACATCCTGTTTCAATTTAACTATCCCGGCTTACAGCCGGGATAGGCAATGACCGGTTCACCGGTTATCAAAACGATCTGAGCTATTCTGAATAAGTAAGTTACAACCCTGCTAGGGTTTTAATCCCTTTTTCCATACGGCGATGTCCTCTGCAGCAGCCCGGGGTTTCATTTTGAGATAGGTTCCGGCAAAGCCGCTGGTTTATAATGCGCTGTTTTCTATCTATTGGAATTTGCTGCGCGTGACAGAGATGACCGGCGATCATTTGAATCATACTGACAAGATAATGACCCTGTTTGGCGGTAACGCGCTGCAGAGTTTTCAGCTGCATCGGCTGGAAAGGCGCATCTCTGCCGTCAGTGGCAGGGATATAGCAGGAATAAAGGCCTGCCAGGTTTATGCGATACAGCTGCGCAATGCGCAAGCATTTCAACCGCAGCTGCAAGATTACTTGTGCCGATTGCTGGATGCCGGAAGTGAACAGCCGCCATTGAGTGAGAACGTATTGATCTGTATGCCACGCGCGGGCACGATTTCTCCATGGTCAAGCAAGGCAACAGATATTGCGTGGCGGTGCGGACTGGATCAGGTTGAGCGGATTGAGCGGTGTATTGCCTACAGTCTGCCGGCAGAATTATGCGAAGCAGCGCAGGAGTATTTATATGACCCGATGCTGCAGCAGCTCACATCGGATATCGCCGCGATTCCAGCATTATTCACTGCTCAGCCGCAACGCCAGTTAAAGTCATATACAGGTGATTTACCGCAGGCTTTAAACCGGGCTAATCAGGAACTGGCTCTGGCGTTGTCGGAACAGGAACTGATTTATCTGGAAGCAGGCTACCGAGAGCTTGGGCGTGCGCCTACTGATGCTGAATTAATGATGTTTGCACAGGCAAACTCGGAACATTGCCGGCACAAAATTTTCAATGCTGTGTGGCGAATTGACGATGAGCCACAGCAGCACAGCTTGTTTGCGATGATCCGCAATACCCACAAGCAGCACCCTGACGATGTTCTGAGCGCATACCATGATAATGCTGCTGTGGTTTCCGGTAGTGCTGCCAAGGTGCTTCAGGTAATCCCTCAGCAGCGTGATTATCATCAGGTCTCGGCGGATTCTAATTTTCAGATAAAAGTAGAGACTCATAATCATCCGACTGCAATCTCTCCGCATCCAGGGGCAGCCACGGGTTCGGGTGGTGAGATTCGTGATGAAGCGGCCACCGGCCGTGGGGCGGCACCTAAGGCAGGATTAACCGGCTTCAGTGTTTCTGAGTTGCAGTTGCCGAATTATCCAAGGCCTTGGGAAACCGGGATCAACACACCTGCTCGTCTGGCCAGTGCGCTGCAGATTATGCTGCAGGGCCCGATTGGTGCGGCAGCGTTTAATAATGAGTTTGGACGTCCGGCGCTGGGCGGTTATTTCCGGGCATTTACACAGCAAAACACAGATCTGAATAAAGATGATCAAAACCACCATTGGTGGGGGTATCACAAACCCATCATGCTGGCCGGTGGAATGGGGCATATCCGCAGCGGGCAAATAGACAAACTGAGACTGCCAGTCGGCGCCAGGATCATAGTCCTGGGAGGCCCGGCGATGCTGATCGGTTTAGGCGGTGGTGCTGCCTCATCGGTTCACAGCGGCGCCAGTGATGCGGGGTTTGATTATGCCTCGGTGCAGCGCGGCAATCCGGAAATGCAGCGCAGGTGTCAGGAAGTCATCAACCGGTGTTGGGCACAGGGAGAGAGAAATCCCATTTTAGCAATTCATGACGTCGGAGCAGGTGGATTAAGCAATGCCATTCCTGAGTTGCTGGATGACTCAAGCCGTGGTGGGATAATTGATTTGCGTGCCGTACCGTGTGCTGATCCTGCCTTGTCGCCAATGGAAATCTGGTGCAATGAAGCACAGGAACGTTATGTCCTGGGTATCTCGGAGGCGGATGAACAGCAGTTTGCCGCTATTTGCAAACGCGAACGTTGCCCGTACGCCGTGGTTGGTGAAGCAACAGAGGCGCTGCAGCTGGTTGTCAATGACAGCCAGTGCGACAGCACAGTCATTGATATGCCAATGGAAATGCTGCTGGGCAAACTCCCTCCCATGCAGCGTGAGTTGCACTTGCCACCACAGGCATCCACCACGTTGCTGAACCTGGATTCTCTGGATCTGGCGGAATCTCTACACAGGGTTTTGCGATTGCCAGCTGTGGCCAGCAAGAAGTTTCTGATAACCATCGGTGACCGAACTGTCGGTGGCTTGTCATGCCGTGATCAGATGGTCGGCCCCTGGCAGACACCAGTGGCCGATCACGCGGTTATGATGGATGATTTTGAAGGCTTTACCGGCCAGGCTATGAGTATGGGTGAACGGACTCCTTCAGCAGTCTGTGATGCGCCTGCTTCAGGCCGGATGGCGGTTGCTGAAGCCATCACCAATCTGGCCGGCGCGCCGATAGGGCAATTGGATAAAGTAAAGCTTTCAGCCAACTGGATGGCGGCTGCCGGTCGCCAGGGTCAGGATGCAGCTTTATATGCAACGGTCAAAGCCGTTGGCATGGAATTATGTCCGGCACTGGGACTGGCAATTCCAGTAGGCAAAGATTCATTGTCGATGCATGCACACTGGCCTGTTGATCAGGAAAACAAGGCTGATGGTGAGCATCAGATGCAGGCGCCGCTGTCATTGATTGTATCGGCATTTGCCCCGGTCAATGACGCACAACTGGCAGTCACTCCTCAATTAATGCCGGTGGATGACAGTCGTCTGGTACTGTTTGATTTAGCCAATGGAAAACAGCGAATGGGCATGTCTGCACTGAGCCAGGTGTGTACTCTAACTGGCGGAGAGGTAGCCGATGTTGATTCGCCGGAACTGTTGAGAGCAGGATTTGACATTCTGCAGCGGGCAGTTACTGAGAAACGCCTGATAGCTTGTCATGATCGCAGTGATGGCGGGTTGATTACTACCGTGCTGGAAATGGCATTTGCCGGTCATTGCGGGGTTAAGCTCGAGGTGCCTGAGAATGATGATCCGCTGGCATGGCTGTTCAACGAAGAACTGGGGGTGGTTGTTCAGGTATCTCAGGAAAACCACCACTGGCTGCAGCAGCAATGTAACGCAGCAGGCCTGGAAAAATGCCTGCAGATTATTGGCCAGTGCTGCGGTGATGATCAGCTACATATTCAACAGGCACAGCAACGCCTGCTGAATCAGCCAGTTTGGGAACTGCAGAAAATCTGGGCTGAGACCAGTTATGTAATACAGCGTTTACGGGATAACCCGGTTTGCGCAGATGAAGAATACCAGCGCCTGGATGGCTGGAGGGGTAGCGGGTTGCAGCCGAAATTGACTTTCAGTCCGCAGAACCTGCCGGCGGTTTCAACCGGTCAAATGCCCAAAGTGGCAATTTTGCGTGAGCAGGGCGTTAACAGTCAGGTTGAAATGGCTGCAGGCTTTATGCACGCGGGTTTTACTGCTGTTGATGTTCACATGAGTGATTTGGAAAGCCGGCCGGAATTGCTGGAAACATTCCAGGGCGTTGTTGCCTGTGGCGGATTTTCCTATGGGGATGTGCTGGGTGCCGGGCGTGGCTGGGCTCGCTCGATTTTGTTCAATAAGCCCTTGCGGGATGCATTTGCACAGTTTTTTGAACGTAATGACCGATTTGCGCTGGGGGTATGCAATGGTTGTCAGATGCTGGCTGAGTTGCGTTCATTAATACCGGGTACCGAGCATTGGCCTGTGTTTGAACACAACCTTTCCGGTCAATATGAAAGTCGTTTAAGCTTGGTGGAAGTCATGCCTTCACCATCTCTGTTTTTTACCGGCATGACAGGTTCACGGATTCCCATTGCCACTGCCCATGGTGAAGGTCGTGTTCGGTTTGCTGATGCTGAACAGCTGCAACAGGCTGAAATTGCCATGCGATATGTGGAAGGCGATGGCCAATATGCCGAAGCTTATCCGGCTAACCCTAATGGTTCACTACAAGGGGTCTGCGGGTTGAGCAACGTTGATGGCAGAGTGACTATTACCATGCCTCATCCGGAACGTCTGTTGCGCAGCATCAATTTCTCCTGGGCGCCGTCTGACTGGGGTGAAGTGTCGCCGTGGATGCAAATGTTCCATAATGCACGTAACTGGTGCGGCTGATTAGCCTAAGATAAACATGACAGATAGTGATATTAAACAAACCGGTGATAAGCAGGACAGCGGACAGATCAAGGAATTATTTATTCTGGCTGCTCTGTGGCTGCCGCTGGGCTTTTTCCTGTGGTTCTACTTTGGTTCTCTGCTGGTGCGACCTACAGCCTGGCTCTCATCGTGGCTGCTGGCCACAGCCTTACCGAACGCCATTGAAGGTATCAACCAGGTTCGTTTCAATTTTGAAATTGAAACGCTGATTCCGCATGAGCGGCTGGTACAGGGAAGAGTAGCGTTACTGACCTTTGATGTTAACCCGATGATTTATGCCTATGGCGTGCCTTTGTTTTTTGGTCTGGTAATGGCCACACCACCTCTTAAGGCTATGCAGCGTGCAGTACAGATTGTGGGCGGCTATGCAATACTCGTGCTGGTGCAGGCCTGGGGCGTATGTTGGGAGGCGTTGAAGGATCTGGCATTAAACTTCGGTCCATTGGGGGCACAGGCAGTAGCTGAAGCGGGTTTATCCCCCACGCTGATAGCCCTGTGTTACCAGTTGGGGTATCTGATTTTTCCTGCGGTGGTGCCGGTGGTGATTTGGATTTTATTCAACCGGGATTTCCTGCAGACCATTGCGATGCCCAAAATGGCCAGACGTAAATGAGTTTTCGGGTGAACTAACCGCAGCGCATATTTTCCTAAGACCGTACAGGCACTGGGCTTTATAATAACCACATGGCAGAAACGACCACCAATATGACAACTGAGACAGCAGACAGCGGTCAGCCGGAAACCGTAACGGAAGAGGCTGCCGGTACTGTGCCGGCCGGCAATGCGGATGCGGCGGCAGGTACAGATCTGCTGGCAGCTGGTGAGCAGGCGTTGTGCGCAGATTTGCTGGAGCACCAGCGCCTGCGTGAAACTGACCTGCACAAGGCACAGCAATATCAAAGCCAGCATGGCGGACAGCTGATCACGCTGCTGGTGCGGCTGGGACTGGTATCTGAGCGGGATGTGGCAGAAGCGCAGGCGCGGCTGCTGGGTTTGCCGTTGCTGTCGATTAAGGATTATCCCGAGAACGCGCCTGACATAGAGAGTATTTCAACACGTTATATGAAGCACAGCCAGGTGGTGCCCATTAAGGTCAGTAATGACCAGCTGGACATCGCCATGGCCAACCCGCAGGATGAATTTGCACTGAAATCTCTGGCACTGGCAACCGGTTTGAAAGTTGTTCCCAGTGTTGGTGTTGCTTCTGAAATTGATGATGTCATAGAGCGTTATTTCGGTGGCGGCAAGTCGCAGATGGATCAGCTGCGCGACTCACTGGGTAGTGAGGGCGTGGATGATGATGATGTCGAACATCTGCGTGATCTGGCCTCCGAAGCACCGGTTATCCGTCTGGTGAATCTGATTCTCCAGCGGGCGGTGGAGTCGCGTGCTTCAGATATTCACATCGAGCCGTTTGAGAACCGCTTGAAGGTGCGTTACCGGATTGACGGTGTACTCCAGGAAGTGGAATCGCCACCGGCCAGTTCCACTGCAGCGGTCATCAGCCGTGTCAAGATTATGGCCAAGCTGAATATCGCAGAACGGCGTTTGCCCCAGGACGGACGGATCATGCACCGGGTACAGGGTAAAGAGCTGGACTTGCGTGTATCCACTGTACCGACTTCGCATGGTGAAAGTGTGGTGATGCGTATCCTTGACCGGGAAAGCGTGGTGCTGGATTTTGCCAGTCTCGGGTTTGATGATACGACTCAGAGCCGTTTTGAAAAAGTACTGGCCATGCCGCATGGCATTATTCTGGTCACCGGGCCGACCGGTTCCGGTAAAACCACTACGCTGTACACCGCTTTGTCGCTGTTAAATACCAGCGAACGGAAAATTATTACCGTTGAAGACCCGGTTGAGTATCAGATTGAAGGTATCAATCAGATTCAGGCGAAATCCTCCATCGGGCTCACCTTCGCCAGTGCTCTAAGAGCCATTGTGCGTCAGGATCCGGACGTCATCATGATCGGCGAAATGCGTGATCTGGAAACTGCAAAAATTGCTATCCAGTCGGCGCTTACCGGCCATCTGGTGTTATCGACCATCCATACCAACTCCGCAGCCGGTGGGATTACCCGAATGCTGGACATGGGTGTGGAAGACTACCTGTTGACCTCCACTGTCAATGCGATTTTGGCTCAGCGGCTGGTACGGCGTCTGGATGTAAACACCCGGGAAGCCTATCAGGCGATGCCCGAACTGATCGCTGAAGTCGGGCTGGATAACGTTACCGATGGTAAAAATGTGACGTTGTATCACCCGGGCAGCAGTGAAGACTGTCCGACCGGTTTCAAAGGCCGAATCAGTATTATGGAGCTGCTGGAAGTCAGCGAGCCGGTCAGGCGTCTGGTGATGAAGCACGCTGATGAGGCCGATATCAATAAACAGGCAACCAGCGAGGGAATGCGGACCATGTATGACGATGGTTTGCTTAAGTGCCTGCACGGCTATACCACCATCGAAGAAGTATTAAGAGTAAGCCAGGAAAGCTGATGGCGCTTTATCAGTACAAGGCGGTGGCTCCCAGCGGCGAGACGATACGCGGTGAAATGGAGGCGGCAACAGTTGACGATGTGGCCCGGGCGCTCCAGGAAGCCGGCAATATCCCCTTAAACGCAACGCTTGCCGAAGGTGGCGGTTTCAATCTTGGCCGCCTGCTCAATGCGTCCAGCAAACCCAGTCAACGTGAAATTGGCCAGTTTACCCAGCAGATGGCAACACTGTTGCAGGCAGGCCTGCCGCTGGACCGCTCGTTGCAGGTGCTGATTGATTTATCAGACAGTGACAGAACCCGGCGCATGACGGAAAAAATTCGTGATCATGTGCGTGAGGGCGGAACATTATCCGATGCGCTGGAAGCTCAGCACGGGGTGTTCAGCCGGCTGTATATCAACATGGTGCGCGCCGGAGAGCTGGGCGGCACACTGGAATCCACTTTGGCGCGGTTGTCAGATTATCTGGAGCGCTCCAAAGAGCTGAAGGACAGCATCGGCTCGGCAATGGTATATCCGATTATGCTGACTATCCTGGCGGCAGGGTCACTGATATTGCTGCTGACTTATGTGATTCCGCAGTTTACGCCGATTTTTGAGGATTTGGGTGCGGAATTGCCCACGCTGACCAAGATTGTGCTGGCGGTAGGCTCCGCATTGCAGAACTACTGGTGGCTGATGGCGTTAACGGTATTCGGCATTGTGGTTTTCTTTCGGAATCAGTTTGCCAACCCCGATAGCCGGCTGGTATGGGATTTACGCATTATGAAGCTGCGCTGGATCGGTGATCTGGTGGCCAAAATGGAAACAGCACGACTGGCCAGAACCACCGGCACCCTGCTGGTTAATGGCGTACCGTTGCTCGGTGCATTGTCAATTGCCCGCAATGTGGTAGGCAATACCGTGATGCAGCAGGTGGTGTCGGAAGCGTCCAAACAGGTTAAAACCGGCAACGGACTGGCGCGTACGCTGGCCAAGGGCGATTACTTTCCGCGCCTTGCGCTGCAAATGATCAGCGTGGGTGAAGAGACCGGCCAACTGGACCAGATGCTGTTGAAAGTGGCCGACACTTTTGACCATGAAGTCAGAACTACCATTGATCGTCTGATGTCCCTGTTTGTACCGGTAATGACGCTGGTGCTGGCATTGATGATTGGATTGATTGTGATGTCAGTGTTGTTGGCAATTCTGGGTATTAATGAACTTGTATAGGTAAAGTTTATGAAAAATAGGAAAAATTACATGAGTGCCCGTCCGCGGCATGTTTCAGGGGCAGGTTTCAGCCTTATCGAACTGCTGGTGGTGCTGGTTATTCTGGGGCTGATTGCCGGCCTGGTTGTACCTAATATTATTGGCCGAACCGAGGCAGCCAAGTTTAAAGCGGCCAAGGCGGCTATTGTTTCTCTGTCCAGCGCGGTCGATGGCTATTACCTGGATGTCGGCTCACCGCCAGACAATCTGGATGATCTGATTAGCCAGCCGGGTAATGCACCCAACTGGCGCGGGCCTTACGCCAAGCAAAGTCTGATTACTGATCCATGGGGTAATCCCTATGAGTACCGGTTCCCGGGTGAGCATGGTGAATATGACATCATTTCCTACGGTGCTGACAGATCGCCGGGCGGAGATGGTAAAAACACAGACATAAACAGCTGGGAATAAAACTGCTGCAAAGGCAGTAGCTGGAACAGAAATGGCAAACCGACCGCAACACTTCCAATTTCAGTCAGGCTTCAGCCTGATGGAACTGCTTGTGGTGTTGACACTGGTCGGCATGATGTTCGGGTTAGTGGCTTTCTCACTGGCAAGGGGGGTCAGCAGTGCGGAAATCCGTAATGCCAGTAAAGAAATTGCGGCATCACTGCGTTATACCCGAAGCCTGTCAATCCGCAGCCGGGAGCAGCAGACATTTGTTGTGGATATCGAAAACCGGACCTGGCAGGCAGGTAACCGTAACCCGGAGCCATTTCCCAGGGAAATGGATATTACCATTTTGACTGCACGTTCTGAGCTGACTGGTGAAAATGCCGGTGGTATCCGCTTTTTCCCGGATGGTAGTTCCACCGGTGGCCGCGTAACCCTGACTGCCGATGAACGTGAGTGGCAAGTCGGAGTTGAGTGGTTAACGGGTGAAATTACCCGTGGAGAGTTGCTGGAATGAATGGGAAATACTCCCTGCCACTCAGTTCGGAATCAATTTCAGCGAAACGGGGTCAGGAAGGTTTTACGCTGCTGGAGGTTCTTGCAGCGTTTCTGGTGTTCTCATTATTGTTCGCCGTCATTATGCAGGTGGTCAGCGCCAGTTTGGGTAATACCCGCTTATCAGGTAACTTAACGCAGGCTGCGCTGTATGCCCAGTCGAAAATGGATTTGCTGGGGATTGATGCGCCGGTTGAAGAAGGTTCGGACTCCGGCGAGTTTGATGACAAGTACAGTTGGGAGATACAGATTGCTCTGTATGAGCCTGAAGATGAGCGAGGCTTGAATACTGAGCTGATTCCGGTGGATTTATATCAGGTCGATCTGATTGTTTATTGGGACCAGGCCAACCAGCAGCAGCAGGCGACTTTCACCACCCTGTATTCACAGGACAGTAATTTCCAGAGTAGAGCTTTTGATGGTTAAGCGATTGCATAATCAACGAGTTGCTCAATCTGGTTTTACCTTAGTTGAGATACTTCTGGTGATGACCCTCATGGGTATGATCATGACGCTCGCATTTGGCGGTCTGAGATCGGTTACACGTTCAACTGACCGTGCTGATGAGTTGATCCAGGAACAGACACATCTGCGGGCCACACAGCAATTTCTTCACCGGCAACTGGCGCGTTCACTGCCGTTGAATTATCTGGTCGATGATGACGATCAGTTTTATGTATTTGAAGGTGAGCGTGACAGGATTCAGTTTGTTGCGCCGATGCCCGGATATCTGGGGGCCGGTGGGCCACAGGTCCAGGAACTCAGCCTGGAGCGCTCACATAATGGTTATGAACTGGTGTTCCGGCATGTGCCGCTGCTGGCATACGAAGACGGAATCATGCGTGATGTCGAGCCATTCACTTTGCTGCGCGGTCTTGATGACGGTGAATTTTTATTCATGAGTCTGGATCGTGACGGGCGGTTGTCTGACTGGGAAGATGAGTGGGAATCGCCTGAAGAAATTCCTGTTGCGATAACCCTGGATCTGGAGTTCGCGGAAGATGCGCTGGTTACCTGGCCAATGCTGACCATCAGCATGCGTATCGATGGAACCGCCGGCCGTCTGCGGCGCAGCCGGCGAAATGCAGAACCAAGTGGCGAACTGGGTAGAAGGTTCGACAATCGCCAGGGCGACGAGCTTGAGTAATTTGCAATGTCAACCGGCCAGCTCCATTTGAAATACCGGCAGCGCGGTGTAGCGTTGTTGATCGTATTGTGGGTCCTGGTGCTGTTGACCCTTGTGTCCGGTACGCTGGCGTTGCTGGCGAAAGCGGAAAACATTGAGGCGCGCACATTGTTTGATGATGCGCGTGCACGCATGGGTGCATTGGGAGGGATTCAGCGCGCAGTGTTCGAAATGCGCAATCCTGACCTGGAAACCAAATGGATTCCAGATGGCCGGCCTTATGTATTCAGGCTGGGCGAGGCAGAGGTCAGTGTGGCAATTACCGATGAAACCGGTAAGCTCGATTTAAACAGCTCCACTGAAGATGCCAAACTGAATCTGCTGGTTGGTCATGGTATGGACCCGGTGGCGGCGCAGGCCCTGGTGGATGCGATTGAGGATTGGAAGGATCCGGACGATTTCGTTCGCCCGAATGGTGCCGAAGAAGGCGAATATGCTTCAGCCGGGTTATCATGGGCACCGCCGAATGCCGCATTTGCCACTGTTGAGGAACTCCAGCAGGTGCTGGGAATGAGTTACCAGCTGTATACGCAGATAGAGCCTGCACTGACAGTATTTTCCGGCCGTGCTGAAATTAATCCTGCCTTCGCACCCATAGAGGCGTTGCGCGGGTTACCGGAGATTGACCTGGATACGGCTCAAAATCTGATTCTTCAGCGCCAGCAGTTTGACGGCACAAACATCCAGCCGATAGACATGCCTGATGGCAGTGTGGCTGTTGCGCAGGGCGGCGGATTAACTTTTACGGTGTTGTCCAAAGCCACATTGAACAATGGTGCATGGACGCAGGTCGAAGGCACGTTCCGTTTGGGAACGGATTTGTTGGGCCGCCCTTACCGGATAGTGCGTTGGGCGGAAGGTGTATCGGAATAACAGTTGAACCAGGATTAGTAAGACAGTGATGGCACAATTGGACAAACTACTGGCGATGATCAAGGCGCGTTATCACGCGACCGGGATTGCCAGGTTCCTGGAATGGTGGAAAGGTGAGCTGGCGCCCTTGGTGCCGCCGCGCGTAAAGCGCCTGTTTTCTGTGCCGCACGAGCAATTGCTGATCAGTGCCACTGAGCAGCACATTTACCTGTGGCAGGCCAACGAGGCAGGTATCCGGCTGCTGGATGCGCTGGAACGAGACGGCGATGTTGAGCAGGCCCGCGCGCGCATCGTTGCCTGCCTGGATGAATTCCAGGAAGGTACGCCGGCAGCAGTATATTGCGTGCCGGCTGATCAGGTGCTGCACAAGAGCATAAGGATGCCGGCAGCAGCCGAAGCCAATCTGCATCAGGCAGTGACATTTGAGATTGACCGGCAAACCCCGTTTTCGGTTAACAATGTGTACTTTGATCTGCAGATCGTTAATCGCGAACCGCCGTTTCTGGGTGTGGATCTTATCCTGGCCCAGCGCAGCCAGATAGATGCCTATGTGGAACAGATGGGCGAGTTGGGTGTGCGGCTGCAGGGCATAGATATTAATGTTGCTGAAAGTGCAGGCGATCAACCGGCGGTTCAACCCGAAACAAAAGGCGTTAATCTGCTGGCCCGTGAACTGCGAGTGCATAAAGCCAATAAACGGGTGCGGATGAATTGGGCACTGGCCGGTGTTGCAGTGTTATTACTGGTGGTGGTTATGGCGGAGTCTCTGTATCTTCGCAGCCAGACAATCACCCAGCTCCAGGCTCAGCGCGATGCAATGCGCAGTGAAGCATTTCAGGTCAATGAGCTGCGCCAGCAACTCAGCGAAAGACTGGAGGCAGCCAATTTTCTGGCTGAAAAGCGCGCCAATACCCCGTTGACACTGGAAGTGCTGGCCGGCGTTACCAGCAGAATTCCCGAAGATACCTGGGTGCAGCGCTTTCAGATTAACGACAAGGAGCTGCAGCTGCAGGGATTGTCTGATGGGGCACAGAAGCTTGTTGAATCCCTGAACACATCAGGCGCACTGTCGGATACTTATTTCAAAGGCGCAATTTCCAGTGACCAACGGTTAAACAAAGAGCGTTTTACCTCCGCATCGACCATTGATCCGGCAGCACCATTTGTATCCCTGACAGTTGAGCAGGATGATGCTGTGGAGACAGAAGCTGACGATGATGCCTCACCGGAGACTGGAGATTCTGAAGGCACAGAGGAAACCGATACTGATGCGGCGGCTGAAAAGCAGCCGGTTGATCAGGTATTAACACAGCCCGGGGAAGACTAATGCAACTATTACCGGATAGAGATTCAGGCAAAACACTGGCCGTCGGTCTGGCGATTCTAGCGCTGGTGATGATTTATCTGCTGTGCTTTCACTGGTTTGTCATTAAGCACCTGGATTATTCAGATCAGATTTCGGCGCTGCGGGGTGATGTATCCAGATTTATGGCGGCTACCGGTCAGCGCGATGAAATTGAATCGAGGATGTCGCAGATTAACAATCAGGGACAGAATGAAAACTACTTTCTGACCGGACAGAGTTTTGATTCTGCAGCTGCCCTGTTGACGCAGAGATTGAAGCAGATTATCACCACCCAGGCTGATCATGAGCAGGACTGCCAGGTGATCAGCAACCAGAATGTACGCGCCCGGGAAGCGGAACGGTTTGAAAAAGTCTTGGTAAAGGTGCGAATGCGGTGTAATCTGGGCGATTTGGTCAAGGTTTTGCACGAGCTTGAAGGTAGTTTTCCATTGGTGTTTATTGACGGCATGAACATTTACCAGCGGTACGTCAATGTGCCCGGGCGAACGGCCCGCAATCAGAATATTGCAGTGCTGGATATTCGTTTTGATATGTATGGCTATCTGGCTGCAGAAGGCGATTCGGGGCCGCGCGCATGATTCAGAGCGCATTAACCAAAAGCAACTTCTGGACTGGCCTGACGGGTTTGCTGGCGGGCACCAGTATATTTCTGGCGGTGATTCTGCTGCTGCAGACTCTGTTGCTGGGACAGCCGGCCGAAGTCAGTGTTGAAGAGGCGGAGTTGCCTGATCTTGATGCAGAGCTGCAGCAGGTGGCTTTGAATCAGGAGGACTTGGATACCTATTCCTCAATTACGGCGCTGCCGTTGTTTTTTCCGGACAGATCCCTGCCGGAAATTGTCGGTGTTGAGGGGGAAGAGGAACAAGAGCCTGAGTCGACAGAAGTCAATGAACTGGATGCCCGGCTGGCAGGGGTGATTATTACGCCCGATAGTCGAATTGCAATGGTTACTGATGGAAAAACCAGAAAAACCACAGTGATGCGTGCAGGCATGTCTCTGGACGGAGATCAGGCTGCCTGGCAGTTGTCTGAAATTGGTGAGCGCAGCGTCAGCTTTGCAGCTGGCGACCGTGTCGCAGAATTGGAACTTAAGGTCAATAAGCGTGGTCTGCAGGCACCGAGTTCAGGTGCTGCACCCGCGAATCGTGGTGCTCGTACGGCCAACAATGCAGCCAGCAACAACAATGCTGCCGCCTCGGCAAACAACTCGGCGGTGAACTCGGCCGCAGAGGTGCGTCGCAGGATAGCTGAACGTCGGGCCAAACTGCGCGCTGCCCGTGAACAGCAGCAGGCCAACCGCAGATCGGATGAGGATGAATGATAGTGTTTACCGCACAGTCAGTTGGAGTAGAGTTTTGATTGTAAGAGTCATTGTTTCGGCACTGTTGTGTGTGCTGTTGACAGCCTGTGTGTCTGACGGGATCAGACGCAGTGCTGATGAAGCATACGCAAGGTCACCGCTGACCAACAACTTAAGTGATGATTCTGCAGAAGAGGAATCGCACCTGGTCTTTGGCAGCGAAGAGGATGAAGCTGAAGATCCAAGGCCGCGTACCGAAAGATTTCCCGGCACAGGCGAATTTATCAATGAAGATGTTGCACGCCGCAGGCCGGTGCCGGCGCTGGATGCCGATGGTGAAATCACGCTGAATTTTGAAGCGTTGTCCGTGCCTGAAGTGGTACAGGCATTGCTGGGTGATCTGCTGGGCGAAAATTATGTGATCGGCCCGGGGGTTTCCGGAGAGGTGACCTTTGCAACAGCCAAGCCGATCAGTCGGGACCAGATTCTGCCGATATTGGAAATGGTGCTGCGCTGGAATAATGCGGCGGTGGTCTACAAGGACAATCGCTACCATGTGCTGCCGGTCAACAGTGCAGTGCGGGGTAATCTGTCACCTCGCCTGGGTTCGGCAGCTTCGGTACAGGGTTATGAAGTACTGGCCGTGCCGCTTGAGTACATCGCACCGTTGCAACTGCAGACCATCCTGGAACCGTATGTTCAGGAAGGCGCGATTATCAGCGCGGATAACGCCCGCAGTCTGATCGTGCTGGCCGGTACGCGTGAGGAGTTGGGTAATTACCTGCGCACCATCGAAATTTTTGATGTTGACTGGCTTAAAGGAATGTCCGTGGGGGTCTTTAACCTTGAGCGGGTTGAAGTCGGTGAAGTGGTTCCGGAGCTGGAAAGTATTTTCGGTGGAGATGGTGAGTCGCCCCTGGCCGGTTTATTCCGGTTTGTGCCGATCGAACGGCTAAACTCGATACTGGTGATTACGCCGCAGCCCGAGTATCTCAGTCAGGCAGAGGAGTGGATCGGCCGGTTGGATCGTGGCTCGGCAGGTTCCAGCGGCAACCGCTTGTACGTGTATCGAGTGGAGAATCTTGAAGCCGGCGTGCTGGCTGATTACCTGCTGGACATCTTCGGCGGTACGCGCAGCACCAGCAACAACAATAATACCGGCAATAACCTGACCGCTGGGTCACTTGGCGCTGGTCTGGAGCCGGTCAGTCTGAGCACCATCAACCAGGGCCAGGATAATGACCCACCGCCGGCTCAGAGAAACAACAATCAGGGTTCGCAGAACGGGGTAACACTGGGCGATACCGAAAATGTGCGGATTACCGCAATTGAAGAAACCAATTCGCTGCTGATTCAGGCATCTCCGCAGCAATACGATTCCATTCTGGCGGCTATCAAGCGGTTGGATACTGAACCGCTGCAGGTGCTGATCGAGGCACATGTGGTGGACGTGGACCTGGGTGAGTCCCTGCGTTATGGCGTCAATTATTTCCTGGCCAACTTTTCACCTTCAGGCAGTGCCGATGACGGCAGTGGAACTGCACTTCCGGGTGCAATCGTATCGGGCAACGATACCAAGGATCTGGCTGGGGTTTTCAGTGGTGACAATGCATTATTCTCATTTACCAACCTGACGGCCACCGGCGACTTCTTCCAATCGGTGATTCAGGCACTGGAAACCGTAACGGAAACCCGCACGATATCCTCGCCGACCCTGCTGGTCAGGAATAACACAGAAGCCAGTATCAACGTCGGTGAACAATTGGCTATTGCCAATACCGCTGTTGGTGTACTGGGTGCCGGCACCACCACCACATCAAGTACCCAATTTGTGCAAACCGGTACCACACTGACTGTTACGCCCAGAGTTAATCCGGGTGGTCTGGTGTATATGCAATTGACTCAGGAAGTCAGTAACCCATCGGGTACCACCGGGCCGAACAACAACCCCAACATCAGCACCAATGTGCTGACCACCGATGTGGCGGTGCAATCGGGTCAGAGCATTATTCTTGGTGGGTTGATTACCGAGAATTACATTGAATCTGAAAGCGGCATACCCATATTACGGCGCATCCCATTACTGGGTAAACTGTTCAGCGATACCAGTTTCAGTGTTAATCGCAGTGAAATTGTAGTGATTATCAAGCCGACAGTGGTTGAGGCTGTGGATACGCTCCAGGAAGTGTCTGACGAATTGCGCAGAAACTTCCAGGGTTTGCGGCCATTCAGCAAGACACAGCAGTTGCCCCAGGAAAAGATTCCATCAGAATTCCCCAAAGCAGGTGATTGATATGAATAATAAACTGGCAACCCGGATTGCCGCAGGTTTGCTGTTGACCGCCGGCCTTACAGCCTGCGGAGATGTAAAACCGTCACTGACCCTAGAAGAGCGGGTTGGTCAGCGTGCTCAGGCGCGTGTGGATGCCATGGTCTCAGGTGATTACAAGACAGCCTACAACTATTACACACCGGGCTACCGTTCTACGGTGGCGCAGGAAGATTTCATAGTCAGGTTCAAAGTCAGCAAGGTCAAATGGACCGGTGCCAGACTGGCGGATGTCAACTGTACCGATGGTGTGTGCAATGCCCGTATGGATGTGGATTACTTCGTCGACGAGCCGTTACGCGGCGTGTCAGAATTCCGCAATACACGGCGCATTGGCGAAACCTGGATTCAGGTCGATGATGAATGGTACTTCGTCGATGAGTCATAGCAGCACTGCTGCGTTTTACCGACCGCTAATTTCGAACCCCGGAATGATTGCGTTCGGCAATTAATTAAAGTAATATTAACGCTGCGATTCGCTGTGCTTTGCCGATTTAGGCCCCTGTGGCCCGCAGGGTGGGCGGCGATTGCAGTATTTTTACTCTAGATTCTAGAACTTAGGAGTGATTTTTAATGAATAAGAAAAGTTTAACAACTGCAGTGCTAGCTGGTTTAACCGGCATCGCAGGCATTGTTAGTGTATCGAATGCGGTACACATCAACCCGGATGGTACTGGTCAGGTTCTGATC
Organism: Wenzhouxiangellaceae bacterium; assembly: GCA_028289455.1. Classification (GTDB taxonomy): domain Bacteria; phylum Pseudomonadota; class Gammaproteobacteria; order Xanthomonadales; family Wenzhouxiangellaceae; genus JAJFKX01. The sequence continues at coordinate 43,934 of JANQPN010000011.1, read as the reverse complement.
TATCCTTACTACACCACCCGCGATGATAACGATACTTTGATTTCTGTTGTTAACACTACTGACGACGTGAAAGCAGTTAAAGTTCGTTTCATCGAAGGTGAAAACAGTCAGGAAGTTCTTGACTTTAACTTGTACCTGTCTCCGTTTGATGTTTGGACTGCCACTATCTCTGAAAGTGCTAATGGCAACCCAGGCTTCTCAACCAACGACAATTCATGTCTGGTACCTAACATCACCAGCTTTGAATTCCTGACCACCCTGTTCGCAGGTGACGCGCGTACCGGTGTTGACCGTGCTCGTGAAGGTTATGTTGAGTTGATTGAAATGGGTGTTCTGACCGGTCCTGAAGCTGGTTTCGCAGTGCATGGCGCTGGCGGCGTTCCCGCTAACTGCCAAGGCCTGTCAAACGCTTTCGTAGGTGCTGGTACTTTTGCTGTTGATCCTACCACCAACACTGCTCCACCTACCGGTGGTCTGTTCGGTGGCGCGATCGTCATCAACGTACCTGGCGCACGTGCGTTCGGTTACGACGCTGTTGCTCTGGAAAACTTCTTTGTTCCAGTTGACAACGGTGACGGCACCTTCACACCTTCAGTATCTCTGCACTCAAATCCAGGTGACTTGAACCCATCACTGAACGCTGTATTCCCAGCGGTAAGTAATGTTGTTCTGGCTACCGGTACCGATCCTATCGTTGTTTCTGACGACTGGACCGACACTGGTGTACCTGTACTGGCTGTATCTGCTGCTTTCATGACCGATCAGGTTATGAACCAGTATGCTGCTGAATCTTTCATCAATGGTCACACTGAGTGGGTTGTTACCTTCCCAACCAAGCGTTTCCATGTTGACGGTGTTCAGATTCCGCCATTCAACAGCCAGTGGAACGGCAACGTAGCTTGTGAAGAAATCCTGTTGGAATTCTGGGATCGTGAAGAAGCTCAGACCCCATTGAGTGGTCCTCCGGTTTCTCCGCCGCCTCAGATTCCTGGTCTGAACCTGTGTTGGGAAGTTAACGTAGTTACCTTCAACAACGGCGAAGCATCTGACGGTGCTGACGGCCCAGGTATCTCAGCAGTACTGGGTTCTAACCTGTTTGTTGACTTTGATCTGGCTACCAGCCCTGGTTTCGAAACCGGTTGGGCTCAGCTGGGCTTCAATGGCAACGGTCCTAACGGTCCTATTACCCATGAACTGGTTAACGACGACAGCGGTAACACCTATGTAGGTCTGCCGACTACTGGTTTTGCAGTACAAAGCGCTGACAATGCTGGTTTGAATGCTCTGTTCGCAGCTGCGTTTAAACATGCATATGCACGCGTAATCCAGTAAGACTTCTAGTTTTACAATTGGATGTTTTCGGGGCTACCAACTTGGTAGCCCCTTTTTGCTGTTATACAATTGCAATATTTAACATTGTAGTAACGCCGTAAGGCACAGAATGTATCTTTTTTTTGATCATAGAAAGTAATCAGATTGGACGATTTGCTGAATGAGGTTTGCAATGCGTAATTTTTCAACACGATCCTTTTTTGTGCTGTTGATACTGGTGGCTCTTTTCCAGGCATCAGCCAATGCACAGCAACCGCGTGTAAGGTTTAATTTACCGTCGGGCGGTTTTACGGAAGTATGCTTGGAGACTGCTGCAGCTTCAGTCGATATTCAGGACGATACCGATATTTTGATTGTGGCCGATGCCGCTGCCAATGATCTTGGTTGTCCCGGTTCAGACCCAATTATCAACAGCCTGTCAGCTACACCTGCGGTGCTGGATTTGACCTCGCTGAACTGTGATCTTGATAACAATAACGTTGACGATGCAGTTTGTCTGTTCGTTAACTGGAACGTCACCCCGGCTATTTCGCAAACTACCTGCGATATTCAGCAGATTGAGCCGGTGGCCAAGTTCTCCATGAATCCATTCCAGTTTTCCAATCCGAGCGCATTTGTTGATCCGGCGAACCCAACACTTTTTGCATCTGTTGTGAATGGATTGGAGTGGCCGGTAAACCTGAGCACTGCGACCGCCGGTCTGAAGCGCTTTCGGATGACCTGTTCCGCAGTAGGTGGCGGCGCGCCGGTATCGGCTGTGTTTGAATCTACCTTTGTGGATGGCGCTGATCCAACAGTAACGATTGATACCTTCAATATTACCCAGACCTCAGCTGATCAGGGCTCAACCATTAACTTCAACTGGAACGTTACGCTTAACAACGGTCCGACCGCCCCGACTTGTACCTTGTCATCGCCAAGTACCATTACTACAGTTTCTGTTCCGGTGACCGGTGCCCCAGGGTCTTCGACTGCGACTATTTTGAGCAGCTCGCCACTTGGCTCACGACCCTTTACTTTCAGTTGCCGTCCTGATGGTGGATCGCCGGTTACTGATACAGCAACTGATAATGTAAATATTACTGCGCCGGATATAACCTGCGACAACCCAATCGTACCTAACCGTGATACTTCGATCACCACATTCCAGGGCGCATTTGGTGTTGCGTGGCCGGGACCAAATGGTGACCCGTTCAATATTGCGGTCAACAACAATCAGTACATGGCATTGCAGTTCACTGTACCGAATACTTCGGAAAGTGGTGCTATTTCAACGGTAGCCCCTCCAGTACCGAATACCGGCGGTCTGATCACCTCAATTGATCGCTGTATGGGTGTATTGCAGACTGAAGACGGCGCTTGTGACGTGAACTTCCCAGCGGTTAAGAACAATATCAACTGGCGGCACAGCATTTCGCCCGCACCGGTTGGTTGTATACTGGATGTTGGTGAAGTTTACTTCCTGAATCTGTTCTTCGGAGATCGCAATGGCGTATCCGCATGTACCTTCAGTGAATGTGTCACCAGAATGAGAAATCTATTCTAAACTCATTCAGATATAGCTTGACTAAGTAGTTTTAACTGCTTTTCAAAATTGATTAATTGAGCGTGGTACTGCCGCGCTCAATTGTTATCAGGCATAAGAATATGAAATCTATAAAATCCAATATCCTTCCAATTGTTTTATTATTTGCTGCAACTGCAGTTGGAGCCGAAGACATCATTATTGAAAAAGATGGTGTTCAGCTTTCAACTGCTGAAGTAGACAGTTTCCTGCTGACCATCCCGGAGAATGACCGGAAATTGTTTTCCGGTAACAAGCAGCGGATGATTGAAGTCATCGATAACCTGATTGTCAACAAGGTTTCATACCAGCGGGCTCTGGCTAACGATATTGATGAAAACCCTGAAGTTAAAGCAAAAATTGAACAGGCTACTCAGCGGATAATTGTAGAGGCATGGATTGAGCAATATATCGCTGATCAGCCTGAAGCCAATTATCGCGCCATTGCCCAGGAAAAATATATCCTGAACAAGGATAATTATGTCAGTCAGGAGACAGTGGATGTTAAACATATACTGATCGCCGCCAATAACCGCAGTGCCGAGCAGGCGCATGAGATGGCTAACCAGGTTTTACAGGAGATAAAATCCGGGAACATGGCGTTTGATGCTGCTGCACAACAGCATACCGAAGACCCGACTTACCGGAATAACAAAGGCCTGATCAGTGCGGTCAGACGCGGTGCGACTGCACCGGAATTTGAGCAGGCTGCGTTTGCGCTGACCCCGGAAGCGCCACTTAGCGAAGTAGTGAATACCCCCTTCGGTAGTCATATCATCTACCTGGTGGCTAAGAATGAGGCACAACCGCTGGATTTCGCTGATGTTGAAACGCAATTGATTGAAGAGGCCAAACAGTCTTACCGGTCAACAATCATCAACAATTACCTGGACCGTATTAGAAGCCAGGAAGTTAACGTGAATCAGGACGTTTTAAATTCTTATCTGGACAGCTACAGAACAGATCATTCATAGTCCTGGCGGTTAATACACATAGTAACGATGATTAATGCAACTTTAAAACAGTTGCTGTTTTCCGAGCTGCAGGAAAATTTCAAAGAAACCATACTGGCCCGGTTCTGGATAATACTGGAACCGGTGTTATTCACACTGGTATACGTGTTTGTATTCGCAATTATCCTGGGCGCCCGGGAGACAGGTATTGAAGGTGTTAATTATCCCGAATTTCTGGTTATCGGCTTATGGCCCTGGCTGACAATCAGCCGTTCCATCGGCGGCAGCGTGAACCTGGTCAAACAGAAAGCCAACCTGATCAAAAAGCTGAACATTAAGTCGGAGCTGTTTCTATACGCAAGAACCATAGCGCAGTTCTTGATTTATAGCCTTACTTTTTTCATCGTATTGCTGGTGCTGAACCTGATGGGTGCAAATATCCATATGGCAGGCCTGCTGATCGTATTACCGGTGTTTTTCCTGCTGTGGGTTTTTACCAACGGTGCAGCATTAATTATCAGTTCACTGGCGGTGTTTATTGATGACCTGAAAATTATTATCCCATTGTTTCTTACTTTGGCATTTTTTCTGATGCCAATCATCTGGCCTCCTCATCGGCTGCCGGAAAACCTGCACTTTCTGGTTGATTACAACCTGCTGGCCGGGATGCTTGAATATCTGCGCCAGGCATTATTACTGGGTGAGTTGATGCCCGGTAAAGCGGTATTGCTGTTTGCAGCATTAAGCATTTTGTTATTTGTGCTGGGCGCAGCATTGTACAAGCGCCTGTCACGTTACTTTCTGGATGTGGTGTAGGCGTGAAAAAACTGCTGCAGCTGGATAATATCGGCAAACATTATCCACAACGCCTGACCAGTGCCAGCAAGCTGATGTATCTGTTCAAGATATTAATGGGCAAAGGCAGACACAATCAGAAAACCGTATTGTCTGATATCAACCTTGAAGTGAAGGCCGGTCATTCAGTCGGAATTATCGGCGCCAATGGAGCGGGTAAATCCACTTTATTAAAAATAATCTCGGGAATAATAGAACCAAGCACGGGTGATATTCAGCGAAACTGCAAACTTGCCATGCTGATTGAGCTGGGTGCAGGATTTGATGATTCCAAAACGGGCTATGAAAATATTTTCATCAAGTCCCAACTGCTGGGTATGACCCGGGCAGAAGTCAAAAAGCACTTAAATTCGATCATCGAATTCTCGGGGCTGGGTGAAAATATTCATAACCCGGTCAGGCATTATTCGTCCGGGATGGTGGTCAGGCTGGGGTTTTCAATCTGTACGGCGATATCGCCGGAACTGCTGATCACCGATGAGGTATTGGCGGTTGGTGATGAGTCTTTCCAGAAGCGTTGTATCCGCTGGATAGATAATTACCTGAAAAATGGCGGCACATTGCTGATGGTGTCGCACAGCATGTATATGATTACCCGGTTATGCACCAGTGCTGTGTGGATTAAGGATGGCACCATTCATATGCAGGGGGACTCACATGAAGTGACCCAGGGGTACATGTCCTGGCATCAGGAGCGCAGGAATCCGCGCCGACAGCTTCCCAGTGCAGCGGCTGATGCCGGACGTTATCATGTCAAATCACTACGATGCCTGGATGCCGATGATGAAGAGCAGACCTGGCTTAGGCTACCGGCAGATTTGATTGTGGAAATCGTTTTGGCTTCTCCGGATGATCGTCCTCCGGTAGCCGGAATAAGTATCGTTCGAGCTGACAGGGTGGCAGTCTATGGTGTAACCAGTGATCAGGATAAGGTCACAGCGTACAGACAGGCCGCTGGAGAATACTTATATAAACTGTATTTCCGTGACATCCAGATACTGCCGGGTAAATATGAAGTCCGTGCACATGCGCTGGATCCTGAAGGAATGAGGGTATGTGACAACCGGGTTATTGATATCAATATCAGTGGTAAAACACAGGAAGCCGGTATCGTCAGACTGCATCATGAATGGGTGCAGGAAAGCAACTGAGTAAAGTTGTGTGACTGTCCGGAAAATCAAAGGCACAGGATTAACGAGGTAGTTTTGGACGCCACCATTATTATCCCCATCTATAATGCGCACCAGGTATTGGATGGCCTGTTCAGTTCTCTATCTGATACCGTTGCCGATAAGCCCGTTATCGCAATAAATGACGCTTCAACGGATGAACGGGTCAGACAGTTCCTTAACGGTATAACCGCTTACCAATTCAGTGCTTTAACTGTGCTGGAAAATGAACAAAATCTCGGATTCGTAAAAACGGTAAACCGGGGAATAAATGCCTGTGATGGTGATGTAATCGTTTTGAATCAGGATACTGTGGTTACACCCGGCTGGTATCAGAAATTAACCGAAGCCGGTGAGCGTGGCAGAACTGCAACAGTGACTCCGCTGACCAATAACGGTGAAATAGCCTCGGTACCGGCGCTGTGCAAAAATAACGCACTACCTGCAAAGCTGGAACTGATGGCCAAAGCCTGTGAACTGGCAGGTGCTCCGGTTTTACCGGAAGTGCCGACCGCAGTTGGATTCTGCATGTTGATCAAGCGGGCGTGTATCGATGAGATAGGGGTATTCGATGCCGGCCATTATGGTCATGGTTATGGCGAGGAAAACGATTACAGTTGCCGTGCCCGGCAGGCTGGTTTTAGCAATATTCTCTGCGATAATGCTTATGTAGCCCATATCGGCAACCAGTCTTTTCAGGATTTTGGCCTGCAACCCAACCAGGAGGCCTTGGATAAGGTGCTGGCCAGATACCCTGATTACATGGATAAGGTCAAACAGTTCATTGCTGATGACCCGCTCAAAGCCAAGCGTAAAAGAATCGGTGAAATATACCAGCAATTATTAAACGATAACGGCCAACAATAATGTCAGACGATATACTAGAATTCACCGGCGAACGGTTTACCCCTGAATGTGTCAGGGAAATCTGGTACGAGCACATGCATCGGTACGCATTCGCCGGAAAGCTTGTCCAGGGTCTGGATGTTTGCGACGCTGCCTGCGGTGAAGGCTATGGTACAGCGTTGCTGCGCTCTTTTGCTGCCAGTGCTGTAGGGGTGGACATAGATGAAACCAGCATAAGCCATGCCAGTCAGCGTTATGGCAAAGGGTTTTATCAGGCCAGTGTCACAGAGATGCCATTTTCAGATGAAAATTTTGATGCCATCGTCTCTTTTGAAACCATCGAACACCTGACCGAGCAGCAGGCAATGCTGAATGAATTCAGGCGGGTATTGAAGCCAGAAGGTTTTATGGTTATTTCCTCGCCGGATAAGCGCTGGTATTCGGATGCCCGTGATTATGACAATCCGCACCATTTGAAGGAGTTATATCGCGAAGAATTCATTAGTCTGCTTAAACAGTATTTTCCCAGTGTCCGGGTCTATGGGCAGAAGCTGTTGTTTCAGTCTGTTATCTGGGCAGAGCCGGAATCTTCGGCACAGTCTTCCAATGGCGTATTTCAGGTGCACGAGAACGACAAAGTAACGTCCGGACAGTCCGGTTATCCAGCAATGTACAACATCGCCATTGCTGCCCGCAGCGATGAACATATACCGGATGACGTTCCCGGATTGTGTTTGTTCGGTGACAAAGATGAAAGTGTTTATCAGCACTACAATGAGCAGATCAGGAAAAATATTCAGGCAGGGCATGATCTGATGGAACGTGATGCCAGGATCAACAGATTGACTGAAAAATTAAAGGACAACCGCTAAAAGGCCATATCGGATATGACGGTGTTGTCGAGTGTCAGTGTTGTTATCGTTAACTACAATGCCGGGGAATTGCTGGGTAATCTGGTTGATTCACTGCTCGATTTGCCGTTGCAGCAGGTGGTGGTGGTCGATAACGGGTCAACCGACGGCTCGACAGACTGTATTCAGCAGAATCAGCTTTGCCGGATCGTATTGAATGAGGAAAACCGGGGGTTTGCAGCGGCCTGCAATCAGGCAGTTGCGTTAACCGATACCGAGTTTGTGCTGATATTAAACCCTGATTGCGAAATATCTCTACAGGCTTTGCAACAACTGCTTGAAGTGATGCGCGAGCATCCGCAGGCCGGCCTGTGTGCTCCACTGGTATATAACCATCAGGGCCGGGAGCAAAGCGGCAGCCGCAGGCATCTGCCCACATCATGGCGAATTGTAAGGGCTTATGCCGGACAACAGGCGGCACTTGATCTGCGCACTGAAACAATCCCTGAGAAACCGATGAAAATACCTGCAGTCAGCGGGGCATGTATGTTGCTGCGTCGGCAGTCCTGGAACGATTTGAGTGGTATGGATGCCGGCTATTTTCTGCATTTTGAAGATCTCGACCTGATGGCCAGATTACAGCAGCATGATTGGCAGATATGGTTGCAGCCAAAAGCTAAGGTAAAACATCTTGGCGGCCACTCCAGCCGCAGACACCCATTGAGGATTAGCTGGTACAAGCATAAAAGCCTGATGCGATATCTGATCAGACACAACGCCGGTTCGCTGCTTACCTGGACGATAATCCCGTTGCTGGCATGGGCGCATTTCGCGGTTGAGGGATTATGGCTGATTGTCAGCAGGCGCAGCCTTTAATGAACATACTGGTAACCGGAGCCAGTTCACAGATCGGTTATTTTCTGGTTCCGAGGTTGTTGTATGAGGGGCATCGTGTAACGGGTATTTCCAGAAAAAGCAGACCGGCATGGATAGCCGAACATCAGAGTCTGATCTGGACGGCGGAGCAGCAGTTACGATCGGAAAATATGGCGGGCATTGAAGCCATTGTTTCGGCCGGACCGATAGCCCTTACATCTGAATTGATTCAGCGTTGCCCCGGCTTAAAAGCACTGGCGGTCATCAGTACCAGCAGTATCCATTTTAAACGGGATTCCAGTAATGCTGAAGAACGTAAAATGCTGGAAGATATTGTCGATCAGGAGCAACAGCTCAGACGGCAGGCAGAGCAGAGAAACTTGCCCTGTGCCGTGCTGCGGCCCACCATGGTTTACGGCGCAGGTCTGGATAAAAATATCCGTCAGCTGGCCCAGCTGGCTGTCAGGTTTAATCGTATTCCTGTGCTGACTGGAGCCAACGGTCTGCGCCAGCCGGTACATGCTGATGATCTTGCGCTGGCATGCGTGCGGTTGATTTCCGCTCCGCTGACCGGGTGCTGGTATGCGGGTGGCGCGACACGGCTAAGCTATTTACAGTTGAGTGAAGCGGTGTGTGCTGCACTGGGCCGCGGTAGCCTGCTTAAACTGCCTCTGCCGGTACTGAAAGGTCTGCTGAAGATAGTCAAATTGACAGGCAGATACGCCGGGATCAACAGCAATATGTTTGCCCGTCAGCGCCTGGATATGTGTGTGGATAATAAACCGGCCGCACAAGACTGGGGCTGGCAGCCCCGGTCATTTGATCTGCAGGCGGAAGCATTACAGCTGCCATCTGCGCCATTTAATCCGGCTGGCGCATAAACAACAGGGTGTGGTCTGTTATTCACCACACCCCAAGCCATGTGATTTTTACTAAGCCAGTTTTTTGTATTTGATACGGGTTGGCTTAAGTGCATCATCACCCAAGCGGCGTTTGCGGTCGGCTTCGTACTCACTGAAGTTGCCGGCGAACCACACCACCTGACTGTCACCTTCAAAGGCCAGAACATGCGTGGCAATACGGTCCAGGAACCAGCGGTCATGGGAAATAACCATGGCGCAGCCGGGGAATACCAGCAATGCTTCTTCCAGTGCGCGCAGCGTTTCGACGTCCAGGTCATTGGTGGGTTCATCAAGCAGCAATACATTGCCGCCGGTCTTCAACAGTTTGGCCAGATGCACCCGGTTGCGTTCACCGCCGGATAAATCACCAATGCGTTTTTGCTGGTCGGCACCGCGGAAATTAAACCGGCTCACATAACTGCGTGACTGGGTCTGGTAGTTGCCGATCTGCATGAGATCCTGACCATCACTGATTTCTTCCCAAACCGTCTTGCTGTCGTTGAGCGATTCCCGGCTTTGGTCGACATAGGCGAGCTCAACCGTGCTGCCGACCTTTAACTCGCCGGCATCCGGTTGTTCGGTGCCGGTCAGCATCCGGAACAGAGTACTCTTGCCCGCGCCGTTGGCGCCGATAATACCGACTATGCCGCCGGCGGGCAGGGTAAAGCTGAGATCTTCAATCAGCAGCTTATCGCCAAACGCCTTGCGTAAATTGCTGGCCTCTATGACATCATCGCCCAGCCTTGGTCCTGGCGGAATGTAAATCTGACGGGTTTCATTGCGCTGCTGGTATTCCTGAGTGCTCAGCTCGGCAAAGCGCGCCAGCCGGGCTTTACTTTTGGTTTGGCGGCCCTTGGCATTGCTGCGCACCCATTCCAGTTCAGCCTGAATGGATTTCTGGCGGGCCCGCTCCTGTTTCTCCTCCATTGCCAGGCGTTGTTCTTTTTGATCCAGCCAGGATGAATAGTTGCCTTCCCAGGGAATGCCATGGCCGCGATCCAGCTCAAGTATCCAGCCGGCCACATTGTCCAGGAAATAGCGATCATGAGTGACTGCAACCACTGTGCCTTCAAAATCATGCAGAAAACGTTCCAGCCAGGCGACTGATTCGGCGTCCAGGTGATTGGTGGGCTCATCCAGCAGCAGCATGTCGGGCTCGGTCAACAACAGCCGGCACAAAGCCACCCGGCGGCGTTCCCCGCCTGAAAGATGTTTGACTTCGGCATCCCAGCCGGGCAACCGCAGGGCATCGGCAGCGACATCCAGTTTGCGGTCGATTTCCCAGCCTCCGCCTGATTCAATCTTATCCTGAAGATCTGCCTGTTCAGCCAACAGGTCGTTCATTTGTTCATCAGTCAGGTCTTCACCGAAACGCATGCTGACTTCATCAAAGCGCTGCAGCAGCTGCTTCATATCAGCAACCGATTGCTCCACCACTTCACGCACGGTCAGCTGGTCATCCAACTCAGGTTCCTGGGGCAGATAACCGATTTTGATGCCGGGCTGCGGACGGGCTTCACCGTCAAACTCCTTATCCACACCGGCCATGATCCGCAGCACGGTGGATTTGCCCGCACCGTTTAACCCCAGCAGGCCGATTTTTGCGCCGGGGAAAAACGACAGTGATATATCTTTGATGATGGTGCGTTTGGGCGGTACAACCTTGTTAACCCGCAGCATCGAATAAACGTATTGACTCATGATGTTTATTGGTTTGAAAACGCCGCATTATGCAGCTTACAGGCGATACAAGCCAGTGCCGGGCGGTATTTCCTGCGCATCTGGCCGGGAAATATCGAATTCAAAAAAACTCAATTGCTGATTTGTAGTCAGGGTGTTTGAGAAAGCATGTATTTCAGGCTATGCAGTGTTTGATTTATGTGATGGTTTCCACCCAATACAGGCTAAGTTGGCGCCCGATAATGTTAAACTATGCGGCTTTCCATTCAGTAATAGTTGGTGACGGTAGAACATGTTTAGTCCAGATTTAACCATTGCCGGTTTTGACGATGAACTGGCTGCTGCAATTGCTTCAGAAAATCAGCGCCAGGAAGATCATATTGAACTGATCGCCTCAGAAAACTATGCCAGCCCAAGGGTTTTGGAAGCCCAGGGCTCATTGCTCACCAACAAGTACGCAGAAGGCTATCCGGGCCGCCGATATTACGGCGGTTGTGAGTACGTGGACGGTGCTGAAGAGCTGGCCAGAGAACGGGTAAAAGAATTATTTGGCGCCAGTTACGCCAATGTGCAGCCGCATTCAGGTTCGCAGGCCAATCAGGCGGCTTTTCTGGCATTGCTGCAGCCGGGCGATACCATATTGGGTATGGACTTAAGCGCCGGTGGTCATCTGACCCATGGCTCTCCTGTTAATTTTTCCGGCAAACTGTTCAATGCTGTGCATTACGGCGTCGATCAGGAACATGGCCTGATCGATTATGACCAGATGCAGCAACTGGCTGAACAGCACCGGCCGAAAATGCTGATCGGCGGTTTTTCCGCCTACTCGCGAGTGATTGACTGGGCCAGGATGCGGCAGATTGCCGATAGTGTGGGCGCATATTTTGTTGTTGACATGGCACATGTGGCCGGCCTGATCGCCGCTGATCTGTATCCCAACCCGGTGCCGCATGCGCATGTGGTCACTTCCACCACGCATAAAACCCTGCGCGGTCCCCGTGGCGGTATCATCCTGACGGCGGAAGCTGATGAGACGCTGCAGAAAAAGTTGAATTCGCTGGTATTCCCGGGTTGTCAGGGCGGACCGTTGATGCATGTCATTGCTGCTAAGGCTGTTGCCTTTCTGGAAGCGCTGCAACCGGATTTCAAACAATATCAGCAGCAGGTGATCGTCAACGCACAGGCCATGAGTGAAGCCATATTGCAGCGGGGTTATAAAGTGGTGTCCGGAGGTACCGACAACCACTTGTTCCTGCTGGATCTGATTGGCCGGGAACTGACCGGTAAGGATGCAGAAGCTGCTCTTGGGCAGGCACATATCACGGTCAATAAAAATACCGTCCCCGGCGAACCGCGCTCTCCGTTTGTTACCAGCGGCTTGCGGATCGGTACACCGGCATGCACCACCCGCGGCTTTAATGCTGCTGACTGTGCCCGGCTGGGAGATTTGATCTGCGATGTGCTGGATAATCCCGAAAGCGAATCAGTGCTTGCTGATGTGCGTGCGGCCGCACTGGAATTGTGCCGGCGCTACCCGGTTTATCAGGCTGGTTAAACAACACCATGTATTGCCCTTTTTGCCATCACCAAGATACCCGCGTGGTAGATTCCCGGGTAACCAGTGACGGCCTGCAGATTCGCCGCCGCCGTGAGTGCAGCGCCTGCAATGCGCGCTTTAATACCTTTGAAGTGCCTGAGTTAAAGGCGCCCAATGTAGTAAAAAGCAATGGTGCCCGGGAACCGTTTAACGAGGAAAAAATTAAGCGAGGCCTGCTGACCGCACTGGAAAAAAGGCCGGTGGCAACAGCGGATGTTGATCGCGCCATTCGTGGCTTAATGCAGCATTTACGAACCCTTGATGAAGTGGAGATCACCAGCAAACGTATCGGTGAGTGCGTGATGCATACCCTGGCCAAACTCGATGAGGTTGCCTATCTGCGTTTCGCTTCAGTCTATCTGGATTTTGATGACATCCAGGCTTTCAGGGATGAAATTGAAAAGCTGGAAAATGAAGACCACGGCGCCTTGGATTTTCAGCAGATTTCATTACTGGGCGCACGCCGGCGTAAGTAACTGCTAATTACCTCAGGTTACTTGAAGTATGTCTTTCAGCCGCAGCGATTTAGATTACATGACACAGGCCCTCCATGAAGCTCGGCGTGGTCTGCACACAACGGATCCCAATCCCCGGGTTGGTTGTGTACTGGTAAACGACGGGAAGGTGGTCGGCCGTGGCTGGCACCAGACCTCAGGTGGAGCACATGCGGAAGTACTGGCATTGCAGCAGGCCGGGTCAAGGGCAGCTGGCAGCCATGCGTATGTAACACTGGAACCCTGTTGTCATCACGGCAAAACCGGCCCTTGCACCACCGCACTGATTGAAGCCGGTGTCAGTCAGGTAACCTATGCGCTGCGTGATCCCGATCCGCGCGTTGCCGGGCAGGGGCACCAGGCACTGTCAGATGCCGGTATTAATGTGCGCTACGGTTTATTGGAACAGCCTGCAGCAGAATTGAATGTCGGCTTTATCTCACGCCATTTGCATGGCAGGCCATGGGTAAGGCTAAAACTGGCAGTCAGTCTGGATGGACGGGTAGCTGCCAGCGACGGTTCCAGCAGCTGGATTACCGGTGAAGCAGCCAGGGCGGATGTCCAATACTGGCGGGCGCGGGCTTCAGTTATTTTGACCGGCAGCGGCACAGTCAACTGGGATAACCCGCAATTGAATGTGAGGCTGCAGGAAAGGGGTATCCGGCAACCGCTGCGGGTCGTGCTGAGCAGCAGTTTTACAGTTGATCCGGCGGCCAGGGTATTTGCTGATCCTGAGACAGCCATGGTTATCGGTTGCATTGATGGTCCGGGTAAACAGGCGTTGCGACAGGCCGGTATCAATACCAGGATGGTTGCTGTTGATGAAAGTGGGCTGGATTTGTCGGTCGTGATGAGCGAACTTGCCGGGTTGCCTGCCAATGAAGTGCATGTTGAGTGCGGTCCTGCATTGGCGGGTAATTTGCTGGAAGCCGGACTGGTGGACGAGCTGCTGATTTACCAGGCTGATTGCCTGCTGGGTGATCAGGGCCTGCCGATGATGAAATTACCGCAGCTGAAAAGCATTTCGGATGCACAACGCCTGTCGCCAGCCGAGTTGCATCAGTTCGGTAATGACCGCAGATTACGCTACATTTTGACGGACACTGATTGAATGTTTACCGGTTTAATACGTACACAGGGCCGCCTGGTAATGCGCAGTGCGCAGGGTACCGGAGCCAGGCTGTCACTTGCATATCTGAATAACCCATTGCAGGTTTCCACAGGAGACAGTGTGGCGGTCAATGGTGTTTGCCTGACTGTGCTGGAGCCGGATCAACAGGGTTTCAGTGCGGATTTATCCGCAGAAACCCTGGGTTGTACCACGCTGGGCGGGCTGGCTGATGGCGTACAGTTGAATCTGGAGTCTGCCATGTCGCTGGCCGACAGGCTGGACGGCCATCTGGTAACCGGGCATGTGGACGCCATTGGGACAGTACGGGAAGTGATCGATGCAGATGACAGTGCTCTGGTTTGGTTTAATGCACCCGACAGTCTGTTGCCGCTGATCGCCGCCAAAGGCAGCATTGCTGTAGACGGTGTCAGTCTGACGGTCAATGAAGCTGATAATGAAGGGTTCCGGGTGCAGTTGATCCAGCACACCATGGAAGTAACCGGTTTTGGATCGCTCAAAGCCGGCCAGCAGGTTAACCTGGAGGCTGATCTTATTGCACGCTATGTCGCCCGTCTGGCGCGCTTTGGCAGCGGCAATAATGGTAAAATACCGATATGAATGCAGTACCCACAGCAGCGTTAAAGACAGCTGATTCGAACATGAACACCGATGATGGCGGAATGCGCCTGAACAGCATCAGTGAAATCCTGGAGGATATCCGCCAGGGTAAGATGGTGGTCATCATGGATGATGAAGACCGCGAAAATGAAGGTGATCTGATTATGGCGGCCAGCATGGTACGCCCCGAAGATATCAACTTCATGGCACGTTATGGGCGTGGGCTGATTTGCCTGTCGCTGACGCGTGAGAGATGCAGTCAACTGAACCTTGAATTGATGGTCAATCAGAACGCGACCCGCTTCTCAACCAACTTCACGGTATCTATTGAAGCTGCCGAAGGCGTTACCACCGGTATTTCAGCCTATGATCGCGCGCATACCGTGCGCACTGCCGTAAAACCAAACGCAACGGCGGATGATATTATCCAGCCGGGGCATATATTTCCATTGATGGCACGTCCCGGAGGAGTGCTGACCAGAGCCGGGCATACCGAAGCTGCGGTTGATCTGGGGCTGCTGGCGGGGGTTGAGCCGGCTGCTGTTCTGGTCGAAATTTTGAATGAAGACGGCTCAATGGCCCGTCGTCCTGAACTGGAGACATTTGCCCGTGAGCATGATCTGAAAATCGGCACCATTGCCGATCTGATCCGGCACCGCCTGGAAAATGAACACAGCATCGAAATGGTGCACCAGCGCGCTGTGGAAACAGCCCATGGTGAATTTAACCTGCTGGTATACCGTGACAAGATTCATCAGCATCTGCATTGGGCATTGATGAAGGGTCAGCCAGATGCCGATAAGCCGTTTCTGGTAAGAGTACATGTGCAGAACATGCTCAGTGATGTACTGGCATTGGATGATACCGGTTTTGGACTGCCGTTGTCGGTGGCGATGCAGACCGTTCAGCGTCATGGCGAAGGCCTGGTGCTGGTGCTGGGGCAGCAGGATACTGATGCACAGCGTCTGGCCAAGCTGGAACAGAGGCCTGAGCCGATTGATGAGCAGGGTGATAATGCGGTGGCCAGTGAGCTGCGTACTTACGGTATTGGTGCACAGATTATTGCCGACCTCGGTATCAGGAAAATGCAGGTGCTGAGCGCGCCCAAACGGTTCCATGGGTTGGCGGGCTTTGGTCTGGAAGTTACCGGCTATTGTGAGCCCGACGATATATAACAGGTCCGTTTATGCAAACCTATAACCCCGACTTAAGCCAGGCAGCTGGCCGTTATGCTTTGGTGGCCGCCAAATTCAATGAACCGGTGGTCAGCCAGCTGATCAACGGCATCAAATCGGCGCTGCTGACACATGGAGTCGAAGCAGGCGACATTGATTGCTTCCGCATACCGGGCGCTTTTGAATTACCACTGGCCTGCCAGCAGGTTGCTCAGCAGGGCGTCTATCAGGCAGTGATTGCAGTAGGTGCTGTTATTCGCGGCGGCACACCTCATTTTGAATATATCAGTTCAGCATGCGCTCATGGTTTAACGGAAGCATCGCTACGCACTGATATACCTGTCATTTTTGGTGTCCTGACTACCGACAATGCTGATCAGGCGTTTGAACGTGCGGACCCGGAACGTGGCAACAAAGGCTATGAGGTCGGCATGGCTGCATTGGAAATGGCGGCTTTGCGGCACAGCATTCAACAGGCTGGACGGGAGTAGTCCGCTTTGGCCCGCACCCCCAGTATTCATCGGCCTCAGTTCGTAGCGCGTCAGCGTGCTGCACAGGCGTTGTATCAGTTGCAGATAAATCCATGTTCGGCTCAGCAGGTGATCGAGCAGTTTCTGGATACCCAGGATTTCAGCAATGTTGATGAGGCGCATTTTTGCCGGCTGGTGCTGCAATCATCACAGCATGAAGCGGAAATAGCCGAGCAGTTAAAACCATTCATGAATATTGCCTGGGAACAGCTCGACCCGATGGAGAAGAGCGTGCTGCAGATTGGCTGGGTGGAATTGACCCAGCACCAGGAAATTCCATTCAAAGTGGTATTAAATGAAGCAATCGATCTGGCCAAGCGGTTTGGTGCTGATCAGGCGCATACTTTTGTTAATGCCGTTCTGGATCCGTTCGCGCATCAGGTCAGAAAGTTTGAGCAACTGGCTGCAGAACAAACCGAGTAGCAGTTGAAGTTTTCTGCATAGCTATGGCTGGCGAGTTTGCTCTGATAAAACGGCTTTGCCAGCAGATTCCAACCTGGGGAAATTCCGGCCCTGATCTTGGTCCCGGTGATGATGCCGCCGTTGTCACTGTGCCTGAAGGGCAGCAGCTGGTGGTAACCACCGACACCCTGAATGCCGGCGTGCACTTTTTTCCTGATGCTGATCCGGCTTCGGTTGGATATAAATCCCTGGCGGTTAACCTGAGTGACCTGGCGGCTATGGCGGCACTGCCCCGCTGGGTCAGCTTAAGCATCAGCCTGCCGGTCTCCGGTGTGGATCTGCAGGCGTGGATTGATGCATTTGCAGATGGCTTTGCTCAGCTGGCGAGTCAGCATCAGGTAGCGTTGACCGGAGGTGATTTGACCAGTGGTCCGTTGTCGGTTTCGGTAACCGCGATGGGACTGGTTCCGCGTGGGACAGCTGTGCAGCGCAGCGGTGCACAGCCGGGCGATAAGATTATCGTCAGCGGGACGCTGGGTGATGCTGCCGGTGCGTTGCAGTTAATGCGAACAGAGCAACCGGTACCCGAAGTTCTACAGCGGCAGCTGTTGAGACCGCAGCCACAGGTTAGTCTGGGGCTGGCACTGCGTGAAGTCGCCAGCAGTATGATTGATATTTCCGATGGGCTGCTGGCAGATATTGGGCATTTGTTGACAGCTTCCCGTTGTGGCGGCAACTTGTTTGTTCATCAGTTGCCGGTCAGCAAAACATTAAAAACACTAGCTGATTTTGACTGGTCATGGCCATTGACCGGTGGTGATGACTATCAGTTGTGTTTTACGCTTGCACCACGGTATATGCAAAGATTGACCGAAATCAGTAACGCAGCTGGTGTTGAATTGTCTGTGATAGGGGAGGTAACCGCACAGCGGGAAATCAACTGCTATGGTTCACAGGGTGAGCTGATAACGCCGGAAGCAACTGGCTGGACACACTTCTGATGAGTACTGAAACAAACTATTCAACACCTGCAGAGGTTGCCGGAAGTTCATTATCCGGGTTAATTGCCACTGGTTTCGGCAGTGGTTTAAGTCCGGTGGCACCGGGTACATTCGGCAGTATAGCCGCCCTGCTGCCGGCCTATCTGTATGTGCAGTATTTACCGCATAACCTGTGGGTCACAGCAATTGTGATGGTTGCAGCATTGCTGATTGGTATCTGGTCATGTGACAGGGCGGGGAAAAAGCTGGGCAAAGATGATCACCCAAGTCTGGTCTGGGATGAGTTTGTCGGCCAATGGCTGGTGTTACTGGCAGTGCCGGTCAGCTGGCCTGGATGGCTGGCTGCACTGTTGCTGTTTCGATTGTTCGATATCCTCAAGCCATGGCCGGTAACTGCGGCTGATAAGCATATCCATGGAGGTTGGGGGGTGATGCTTGATGACCTGCTGGCAGCTGCCTATGCAGTGATTCTTTTATTGCTGCTGCAGTGGCAGTGGCCGTCGTTGCTACTGGCGTAATCTGCCGGTTAACTGCTGCTGAGAACTGATAACCTTATTGTCTATCAGCCATTCGCAGGCATCAGCTGCATCCTGTTCAAACCATGCCCGGGCAGAACCCAGACGAAAGCTGTAGCCCCATTCATCCATATCCGTAAACAGCTGGTAACGGCCATAGCCCGGAATGGCATCGGCCATAATAGCCTGCAGGAAGCACACTGCATTTTCTTCGGCGTAATCACCGCCTGCATTGGTATCCAGGACTGCCCGCCGCTCCGGCGCCATGCAGATGTAATGACCGGCTTCGTGCAATGCTGAATGTAATGGCGTGTCATCACGCAGGTATAGCCGATTGTGCTGCAGGCCAGCTTCGTTATCTCCCCAGAAACTGCCTGGAATCTCTGTGCGGCAATCAACTTTGATAATCTGTAAACCATAGTTCTGCAATAACTGTTGCAGAGGCGCTGCAAATGCCGTCCAGCAGGGCATTTCCGACTGATTTTTGGCTTGTGACTTCAGGGACATACGGCGATTTGCAGATAACGGTAAAATGACGGGTGAAAGTTTGTCGTAAAAGAGGCTTGTGAACAAGTTACACGTATATTTTGCTTCCGATCTGTTGAAGTACTCAGGGCTGGTGGTGTGGTTGACATCGGTACTGGCTTTGCTGCTGCTGCCGGGTCTGGTTGATGAGCCCATGCCCAGGTCCAGTTATCTGGGATGGTGGGCTGCTGAGCTTTTGTTTGGAGCTTTATATCTGCAGATGACCTGGCATTGGCCGATTGCACCACGCTACCCGTGGTGGGCTTACCTGGGTCTGATGACAGTTGCTGCGCTGGCATGCACATGGTTCACCATGGGTGGGGTCGGCGGTATCCTGTTGATGGTTGTAGCCAGCCTACTGCCCTGGGTTACCCAGCCGCGCCTGGGTATCTCCTGGATGGCGGTACAAAATGCGCTGGTTACTTTGCTGGTGCTGCGCAACCCTGAAATCACAGCACTGGGTGCAATAGTGCTGGGTTCAACTTTCATGGGGCTGGGCTTTTTTGCCTATATCGCTTCGATGGCAACTCAGCAGTTGTCGCAGGCACGAGACGAACTGCGCCGGGTTAATTCAGAGCTGCGCGCCACCCAAAGCCTGCTTACCGAAAATACCCGAATTGCTGAACGTGTCCGTATTGCCCGGGAACTGCATGATCTGGTTGGTCACCATCTCACGGCTTTAACCCTGAACCTGGAAGTCGCCAGCCATTTAATCGATGGCAAGGCATTGGAACACGTCCACCAGGCGCGTTCTGTTGCCCGGCTGCTGCTCTCGGATGTGCGCGAAGTTGTCAGTGAAATGCGCAGCAACGATGCGGTTAATCTGGCCAGTGCACTGCAGAAGCTGGTAGAAGGGGTTCCGCAACCTAAGATACACTTGGAAATACCGCCCGGATTCAGTGTCACCGACCCGCAAAGGGCTCAGGTGCTATTGCGCTGCGCGCAGGAGGTTATTACCAATGCCGTCCGGCATGCACAGGCCAAGAATTTATGGCTGAGTCTGGAAATTCAGGGTGGCGAGCTGCATTTGACCGCTAAAGATGACGGTCAGGGCATGGCCCAGCCACGTATCGGCAACGGTTTAAGCGGAATGCGGGAACGCTTGAGACAGCTGGGCGGTGGCTTGGATTTGGATACCGCAACAGGGCGTGGCTTTATGTTGCACGCACATTTGCCGACGGAATAACAGGGAGCTAATGAATGAGTCAGGACACCACTAAAACAGCCATCCAGGTCATGCTGGTAGACGACCAGAACCTGGTGCGTCAGGGTGTGCGCAGCCTGCTGGAGCTGGCAGAGGACATCGAGGTGGTTGCAGAAGCGGGTGACGGCCACGAAGCATTGGCCATCATGGCGGAAGTCAGGCCCGATGTGGTTTTGCTGGATATGCGTATGCCCGGCATGTCGGGTTTGGATGTGCTGCGCAAGCTGGCTGAAGCAGAATTCTTTCCACCCACGATTATTCTGACCACGTTTGATGATGACGAGCTGGTGCTGGGTGGCCTGAAGGCCGGCGCCAAAGGATACCTGTTGAAGGACGTATCACTGGAAGAACTGGTGGATGGTATTCAGACGGTGGCCAGTGGCGGTTCAATCGTCAAACCGGCGGTAACCGAGCGCCTGCTACAGGGTCTGAAAGGCATGGAAACCGGGTTTTCCAGTCTGGAACAGCCCGATCCACTGACGACCCGGGAAACCGAAATTCTGCGACTGATGGCCAGCGGTTTCTCCAATAAAGAGATTGCCAACTCTCTGGATGTGGCTGAAGGCACGGTAAAAAATCACGTATCCAATATTCTTTCAAAAATGGGTGTTAGAGACAGAACCAGAGCGGTTCTGAAAGCATTTGAGCTGGGTATGAT
The DNA here is from genome assembly GCA_028289455.1 of Wenzhouxiangellaceae bacterium. Taxonomy (GTDB): domain Bacteria; phylum Pseudomonadota; class Gammaproteobacteria; order Xanthomonadales; family Wenzhouxiangellaceae; genus JAJFKX01. Next base: position 23,076 of record JANQPN010000011.1, on the reverse strand, counting down.
CTGATTGTGCAAATGGTATCTGCCATTGCGTAACAATAGCGAATCATTCAGTTATTGCAGTTGAATTCAGAAGAGATGCTTATCGCAAAGCCCGCTATCGACTGAGCGAGTTGCCTGCGAAACAATGCTCAGCCTGTATCCTTGATGGAACAGGCTAAAGCCCCGAGATATACCTCATCAGCCACTCACAGTGGCATACAAGTTTAGTGAGGTACAACCATGCGAATGGACAAACTAACCAGCAAATTTCAGCTGGCGCTTGCCGATGCGCAGTCACTGGCACTGGGACGCGATCATGCCATGATCGAACCGGTGCATGTGCTGGCGGCCATGCTGGATCAGGAGGGCAGTGGAATCCGCCCGTTGCTGCAGACGGCAGGCGTTAACATTGCCGGGCTGCGTTCGGCTCTGGGGCAGCAGTTGGAGGGATTGCCGCAGGTCCGCGGGAGCGGCGGTGAAATCAATATCTCCAATGCAACAGCTAAATTGCTCAACATTACTGACAAAATCGCCCAGAAACGCGGTGATCAGTACATTGCCAGCGAGATATTCCTGCTGGCCATTCTGGAGGCAAAAGGTGACCTGGCCAAAGTGCTGCAGCAAAATGGCGTCAACCGTCAGGCTGTGGAACAGGCTATCGATAAGGCCCGTGGCGGGGAAAGCGTTTCCGATCCGAATGCCGAGGATCAGCGTCAGGCGCTGGATAAATACACCATTGATCTGACCGCCCGTGCGGAAAGCGCTAAACTTGATCCGGTAATTGGCCGGGATGAGGAAATTCGCCGTGCGGTACAGGTTTTGCAGCGCCGGACAAAAAACAACCCGGTGTTGATCGGTGAGCCCGGCGTGGGCAAAACCGCTATTGTTGAAGGTCTGGCCCAACGCATTGTCAATGGTGAGGTGCCTGAAGGGCTGCGTGACAAGCGGGTGCTGTCACTGGACATGGGCGCATTGATCGCCGGTGCCAAATTCCGCGGCGAGTTCGAAGAGCGTTTAAAAGCGGTATTGAATGAGCTGAACAAGCAGGAAGGTCAGATTATTCTGTTTATTGATGAACTGCATACCATGGTGGGAGCGGGTAAAGCCGATGGCGCCATGGATGCCGGAAATATGCTCAAACCGGCACTGTCACGCGGAGAGCTGCATTGTATCGGCGCTACCACGCTGGATGAATACCGGCAGTACATAGAGAAGGATGCCGCGCTGGAGCGCCGTTTTCAGAAAGTTTATATCGGCGAGCCCAGTGTCGAGGACACCATAGCAATATTGCGTGGCCTGCAGGAACGTTATGAGGTTCATCATGGCGTGGAAATTACGGATCCGGCGCTGGTGGCTGCAGCCACACTTTCGCACCGTTATATCAGTGACCGGCAGCTGCCCGACAAAGCGATCGATTTGATGGACGAGGCTGCATCGCGAATTCGGATGGAAATTGATTCCAAGCCGGAAGCGCTGGATCGGCTTGAGCGGCGGATTATTCAGTTGAAGATGCAACAGGAAGTGCTGAAAAAAGAATCTGACCAGGCATCACAAAAGCGCCTGGGCAATCTGCAGGAAGAACTGGCGGAGCTGGAAAAAGAGTTTGCCGATCTGGAGGAAATCTGGACTGCTGAGAAAGCCGCCGTACAGGGAACCACGCATTTGAAGGAAGCGCTGGAGCGGGCCCGGGCTGAACTGGATAACGCGCGCAGAGCCCAGGATTTAAGCCGGATGTCGGAACTGGCATACGGAAAAATTCCGGAGCTGGAAAAGCAGCTGGAAGATGCCGAAGGCGCTGAACAACACGATTTTCAGTTGCTTCGGAATGAGGTCACCGAAGAGGAAATTGCTGAAGTGGTTTCCCGCTGGACCGGAATTCCGGTTTCCAAAATGCTGGAAGGAGAGCGGGAAAAGCTGCTGCGTATGGAAGATGGCCTGCATCAGCGGGTGGTCGGTCAGGAAGAGGCTATTAAAGCTGTATCTGATGCCATCCGCCGTAGCCGGGCCGGTCTGTCAGACCCCAACCGGCCAAACGGTTCATTTCTGTTCCTTGGGCCGACCGGCGTCGGTAAGACCGAGCTGTGCAAGGCGCTGGCGGTGTTTCTGTTTGATACCGAAGATGCCATGGTTCGGCTGGATATGTCCGAATTCATGGAGAAGCATTCGGTCGCCAGGCTGATCGGTGCCCCTCCGGGTTATGTAGGCTACGAGCAGGGCGGTTATTTGACTGAAGCAGTTCGCCGCCGGCCATACAGCGTAATTCTGCTGGATGAAGTGGAAAAAGCGCACCCGGATGTTTTCAATATTCTATTGCAGGTATTGGACGACGGCCGCTTGACCGATGGCCAGGGTCGTACCGTGGACTTTCGCAATGCGGTGGTGGTGATGACCAGCAATCTGGGCTCTGACCGGATACAGGAACACCGTGAGCAGGGCTATGCGGTCATGAAAGAAGCTGTGATGGAAGTGGTCAGCCGGCATTTCCGCCCAGAATTCATCAATCGGGTGGACGACATGGTGGTGTTCCATCCGCTGGACCGCGCACAGATCAGGGAAATCGCCAGAATCCAGATTCAGGGATTGACCAGGCGGCTGGCTGAGCGTGATATTATCCTGCAGGTTGCCGATGATGCTTTGGATTTGCTCGGTAATGCCGGTTTTGATCCGGTATATGGAGCTCGTCCATTGAAACGGGCCATTCAGACGCAACTGGAAAACCCGCTGGCAGAAAAAATACTGGCCGGTGAAATCATGACCGGTGGCACAATCCAGGTGCATGCTGCAGCAGGTAAACTTGAATTCAGTTTAAGTTGAAGAGGATCAGGATGCCGCGAATACCCGAACAGATCGTATTGATTACCCAGCGCCTGCAAGGCCATCCCAGTCGCTGGAAGCGCTGGCTGGCGACAGGCGCAGGGGTGCTGGTGCTGATTGCCAGCTTTTTCCTGGGACTGGTCATGTTGATTCTGGCTTTGGGTGTGGCCACTGTAGTGGCTCTGTTTATCGGCACACGAATCTGGTGGTTGCGCCGCCGCCTGCGCGGTGGCCAGTCACAGACAGGTGAATCCGTCAGCCGGAGGAATTACGGCAATGTGATAGAAGGCGAAAGCCGGGATGTCACCCATCGGGATAACTGATCTGCCGGTTGGTATGCTTAGTCGAAACCGGCCGATTTCCTAAACAATCCAATATATACCCAACACTTTTGGAAACATAATTTTTGGCCTATTTATTGCCATGGTTATGAATCCGATGACGTACAGCTGAATACCTGTTAATTGCTGTCAACCTTGTGCCGCTTGCTGCGTTGTCAGGGTAAGTTCACAGCAAAACCGCCTGGAACCACTGGGCGATACAGGAGTACGCCATGTCATCGACATCACGCCGGCAATTGCTTGCTCAATCCATGCTTATGATGTCAGCTGTTGCTGCCGGCAGTCAGCTGCTGGCCAATGAGGGTGATCAGTCTTCACTGCCGGACAGCCAGCTGGCGCCCATTCCGGATGATGTGCTGGTGCATTTATTGAACAGGGTCAGTTTTGGTGTCAGCAGTCAGGATCTGGCACAGGCCAGATACCTGGGCTTTCGGCGATATATTCAGCAGCAGCTGAATTATCAGTCGATTGACGCCGGTGATGTTGAAAATGCAATCACGGCAAATTTACCAACATTAAACTCCACCGCTACTGAACTGATCAATGCAGCGCAATCCGGTGAGATGGGGCAGGCAGAGGCGGCCATCCAGTTGCAGGTAGCGACCCTGGCCAGGCAGGCGTTCAGCCGGCAGCAGCTGTATGAGCGGATGGTGGAATTCTGGACTGATCATTTCAGCGTCAATATCCAGGACGGTCCGATCCGGTTCTTTAAAACCATTGATGACAGAGAAGTCATCAGGCCGCACGCATTGGGCAACTTCCGTGATTTGCTGCATGCCAACGCACGCAGCAATGCCATGCTGTATTACCTCGACAACTTCAACAACACCCGCTCCGGGCCCAATGAAAACTATGCCCGCGAATTGATGGAATTGCACACACTGGGTGTGGACGGTGGGTATACCGAACAGGATGTGCTGGAGGTTTCGCGCTGTTTTACCGGATGGACGTTTGATCCGCGCAATGATTATCAATTCCGGTTTGTGCGGTTCAACCATGATTTCGGCGAAAAAGTGGTATTGGATACGCTTATACCGGCCGGTGGCGGTGAGCAGGATGGCAATACGGTCCTGGATATGCTGGCCACCCATCCATCCACTGCCAGATTTATCAGCCGAAAACTTGCAGTCCGGTTTGTATCGGAAAGCCCACCGGAGCAACTGGTGGATGAGATGGCGCAGACCTTCATGGGCACTGATGGGGACATCACCGAAGTCATGCGGACTTTGCTGTTTTCATCAGCATTTATGGATCAGGCGGAAGCCAAACTTAAACGACCGGTTGATTATTTCACGTCACTGATGCGGGTACTGGGTCTGGGGCCGGATGAAGGCATTTTCCGGTTTCTGCTGGCACAGGCCAATACATTGGGTCAGGCGCCGTTTACCTGGCCTGCACCCAATGGTTTCCCGGACCAGTCCGGGTTCTGGGCCAACACCAATGCCATGATAACCCGCTGGAACAGCGCCAATCTGCTGATCGGCCGGCTGAGCGATGCCCGGGTAGCTGCGCTGATCGATGATGCCGGCACGCCTGAGGCCATTCTGGAAGCATTGGAGTCCGGTTTTCTCAGACACACACTGCCGAAAGCCGAGCAGCAACAGGTGATTCTGTTTGCCGTTGGCGAACAACCTGCAGGTCTGCAGTTGAGCAGGCCGGATGCCATTCAGGCAGCGCGGGCCATGCTGATTGTATTGGCAGCTTCGCGTTATTTCCAAAGCCGTTAGGAGTGTCACCATGACTATTAATAGACGTCGTTTTTTACAGGTCAGCGGTCTGGCTACATTACCATTGCTGAACAGCCGTCTACTGCTGGCAGCCGATGGTGCATCCGGTATCGGCAATGGTCAGGATGTAATTGTTTGTGTATTCCAGCGTGGCGGTGCAGATGGAATGAGCATGGTGCCGCCGTTGTTCGACGGGCGATATTTTGATCTCAGGCCGACTATTGCGATTCCCGAAAATGGAGATTCAGCAGCGCTTGATCTGGACGGCAACTATGGGCTGCATCCATCCATGGCTTCACTTAAGCCGTTTTATGATGATGGCCGGATGGCAGTCATTCATGCAACCGGTTTAACCCATGAAACCCATTCTCACTTTGATGCCCAGGACATCATGGAACGCGCCGACGTTGATGAGCAGGACCTGTTTGACGGTTGGCTGGGGCGATATGTGGGCAGTGCGACGGCAGATAATGCCTCCGCATTCCGTGCCGTGGGTGTCGGAGGGGCGATTCAACGCTCATTGCTGGGCATGGTGACGCCTGTTGGTATACAGAGTATAGATTCGTTTTCTTTAAATATTCCCGGGGAAAAGAATGCTGAATTGCTGGAGCTGCTGGAACAGCTGTATGCCGAAAACAGTGTGCTGGATTTGCAGTCCCGCCAGGCGATCAGCTCGATCCGCTCACTGGCGGATATTGATACCGGATCCATTCAGCCGGACAACGGTGCAGAGTATCCGGCATCTGAATTCGGCACGGAATTCAATGAACTGGCAACCCTGATCAAAGCGGATATCGGTGTGCAGGTAGGCTGTGTGGATATTGGCGGCTGGGACCATCACGACAATGCCAACCAGCGGATGCCGGGATTGCTGGCGGATTTCTCAGATACACTGGCTGCATTTATGACCGACATGGGTGACAGGATGGATAACATCACCATCGTCAGCATGAGCGAATTCGGGCGGCGCGCATTTGAAAATGCATCGGGTGGTACGGACCATGGTCACGGCAATGTCATGCTGGCCATGGGTAATGGCGTCAATGGTGGACAGGTATTTGCCGACTGGCCGGGGTTGCAGCAGTCGGATCTGGTATTTAATGGTGATCTGGCTAACACCACAGATTACCGTGCGGTGTTGAGTGAGCTGTTGATCAACCGGACGGGCCTAGAAGCTCCCGAGGTGATATTTCCAGGATTTGAACTGATGGGTGAACAAGGTATTTTTCTGCCAAAAGCATAAGCTTAAGAATTTTTCTGCTCAATAAGGCATTTTCAGTCCAGCGCAGACAGGTTGGATTCCCTTTAGATTCAGATTCAGGCCGGATTATGGTAAGTTCGAAAGCTGTTTTTTTGGACATTATCAGATGTGTCGTAGGAACTATGCTGTTTACCTGCTGGTGATGTATTTAATGTTGCCGCTGTCTTCGGCAGATGCACTGGTTTTCAACAGAGTGAGTATCAGCGGGTCAGATGTTTTAAGGGTAAGCACACAAGAGGCCATGCTTGCAGACCGTCTTTTTTATGTCGACGGTGAAAAAGTGTTGCATGTCACGGACGGAACATCACAAGGGTCACGGGCATTGCTTGACAATATCGCGAATCCAAACTTCCCAGACAGTGAGATAGCAGTTTTTGGTGACAAGCTGTTTGCCATTCGGGCGGCTACAGTCAGAGAGAATGGGGAGCTGAGGGATTTTGAAGTCTGGGAAACCGACGGCACAGTAGCAAATACCCGGAAGGCACTTAATATCGATTTGCCGTTTTTCCAGAATACGCAAGCCATCAAGGCAGTGGGGAACCGGTTATTTATCACTGCCACACAGCGTGATGATCTTACGTTGGCAATCAGTGATGGGACACAGGCAGGAACGGTAGTATTGAATACCGGCTTCCCTGATTTAGAATCAATATGTGTTGTGGGTGATAGTTTCTATTTTTCTGACCTATCCAGCCCAACCTCATCACCCGTAGGCCGGTTTATCCAATTCAAAGATGGGCTGCTGGAAGCTGTAGACCTGGACCTGTCAAATTTTTCTATCATCAGATCGACACCACCTGTGCAGTTCGATGACGTCTGCATTTATCAGGTCAGTACGGATATTAATGGGGGTGTTCGTCAACTGGTGGCTTTTGACGAGGCCGGACGACAAACGTTTTATACATTGCCGAGCGAGTTTGGCAGTATTACTGCGCCTTTCATTCTGACAGATCTTGTGCAGGACAAGTTGCTGTTATCCAGGGGTTATAGTTTTGCTGGATTAATTAGAAGAATCGGTGGCCTGTTTGAACTCCAGGTTGATGATGAAGATTTAATCCAGCTAACACTCGATAGTCCCAGCGCTGGATCAAGGATTACCTCAATCCAGGCGGGTAATGATGGCTTGTATGTGTTTTTTGGCCCGCCATCACTTGGTTCGCCAGCATTTAATTCCTTAGGTATCTACGATAGTGATTTTAATTTACTGGGTGGGATGAATATAGGGTTTGACGATTTGAGAGTTCTGGCTCTGAACGGTCTGGATTTGTTGTATGAGCCACACAACAGAGTTATTAAACGCATAGAGGATGGGATGTTGGTTGATCTATTGCGCCCATATGATATGGCCTTGGAGCGCATTATCTTTAATCGAAAACAAGACAATGCAACCATTTTTGCGATCGGCAATGACCGCCAGAACAATCTGTCTGCTTTATATCAGTTGAGTCCGCAGCCGACGGTATCCGAACGCCTAGTAGGGCTGTGGGGTAATCCTGCGTTTAACCGAACCGGTGTGCAAATCAATACCGCACTGGGTGGTGATAGACGTACCCGCTTCCTGTTTCTTGCATTGCTGGCGCATGAATCCGGCAGTCCAATCTGGCTGTCGGGGGCTGCGCCGATTATTGACGGCAGCCGTCAGATTTCACTGACCATGCGCATGGTTGACGGTCTTCCGTTTCTGGTGCCTGATGAAAATCTGGACGGGCAGCGCATTGAAATTGGAACGGCGGAGCTGACCGTTATGGGGTGTAATCAGATACGAGTCCAGTTTGATCTGGATGAGCCATTTGGGGCACACGACGTGGTATTTGACCGCCTGGTGGATATCGCTTTTGATCCGTTATGCAATGATGCTTAGCGGTATATGCTGTTTGCCTGACAGCTTCCTGGTTATTCCAGAGATTCGGGCAGGACTTCATTGCTGATGATGCTGGCAGCCGGTGCATTCGGGTCTATCCGCTCCATCAGATAGCACAGGCAATCCTGCCTGATAACCTGTACATCCGGTGTCAGCATGGACGGCATCAGCGGCCGCAGGGTGCGCACTGTCCCATCTGAAAAACTGAAACAGCTGTCGGTAATATCCTGGCCATAGTGATCCAGTGCCAGCAGGCAGCGTGAATTGTGGCCGTGCATATGCGCCAGCAGGGTACCGGGCGGCATTTCCGTGAAGTTCAGATGATCCAGGTTGGCGATGAAGCTCAACATGGATTTTTCCGGCATAAAACTGAACCTCAGATCCGCGGACACGTATACCGTCGCCAGCATGTGGTACAGCTGGGTCTGTTCAGTGGGCAGCGGTGTGTCATCAATGCTGTCCAGCTGCAGACATTGTTCGATATATTCCAGCGCGTGATCGGTGCCGTGCACGTTGCCTGCCTGGCCGCATTCCAGTGTCAGTGATGGGCAGTGCTCTGCCATGGCATTGGATAAAGTGCCGTGTGGCATGGTGAAGTAAACGATTTTGTCGGAAAACAGCCGCGCAAGATGAATCATTCGCCAGTCGATACGATTCAGCGCTGCATAATGCGGATTCAGGCCGGTATTGTTGTGAATGTCCAGAGCGGCAAATGGCTGCTGCTCACACAGCTTGTCCATGTAATATCGGAACAGACTGGTGTATGGATCATTGGTGATGACATTCCGGTTGCTCTCGGCATGCGGCCAGCAACGGTTAAAGTCCGGTTGGCCGTCCAGCCGGCGGCGGCGCAGCCGGGCGGCAGAAACATTGCCGATCAGCAGGCAGATACTGCGCGGCAGCTCCCGGTAGGCGTACCGGTGCTTCAACAGGATCCGCATGGCTTCCCAGCCGGTATCTTCGTTGCCGTGCTGTAAAACCGATACCACCAATGGCCTGGGGTTGCGCCCGGCAATATGAACCATGGTGGGGCCGGACAGTTGCTGATACAGTGCTGTGGCCGGTTTTTCCAGTAAACCCTCGGGAAGTTGTTCTAGAATATTGGGCTGCACGGCTTTTCCAGCGTCTATCCGAAATCAAAACAATCGGCAAACTTAGCTGGTTTCCGGCAGAAAGTGAAGCCCAAGATTGGATTTGGCCCTGGCGTTACCTTGAAAGTGACACTTGAAAGCGGTGTATTATGTCCCGATTTTTTTGAAGACCTGCGTTCGGGCCCGGCTGAGTTCAGCAGACTTTAGCCTGTAAAAGCGGGTTTCCTAAAATAATAAAACCGGATGGCACGATGTGTTGTCCATTAGGAGTTGACAGTTTTTTAACAGGAGCATCTGATCAATGATTGAAGCACGATCTCTGACACGACATTATGGTGATCTGGTTGCCGTTGACGGCATCAGTTTCACTGTCGATACCGGTCAGGTACTGGGCTTTTTGGGTCCCAACGGCGCCGGCAAATCGACCACGATGAAAATTCTCACCGGCTTTTTGCCACCCACTTCGGGGACTGCAGTAATTAACGGCCATGACATCATCAACGACTCACTGGCTGTCCGCAGAGAGATCGGCTATCTGCCTGAAGGTGCGCCGCTGTATGGTGAAATGAGTGTGCAGAAATTTTTGCAGTTTGTGGCACATGCGCGCGGTTATCGGGGTTCAGCAGCCAACAGCAAAGCCGGAGAGGCGGCCGAGCGGTTGAATCTGGGGCATGTTCAGCATCAGCGGATTGATACCCTGTCAAAAGGCTACAAACGTCGTGTGGGTCTGGCACAGGCGGTTTTGCATGATCCTCAGGTACTCATTCTTGATGAGCCGACCGATGGGCTGGACCCCAATCAAAAACACGAAGTGCGTGAGTTGATCAGTGATATGTCAGAAAACAGAATTATTGTGATTTCCACACATATTCTGGAAGAGGTCGATGCATTGTGTAACCGGGCAATGATCATTGCCGGCGGTAAGCTGGTGGCTGATGATACACCTGCCGGTTTGATTGAACGCTCCCGCTATCACAATGCGGTAACGTTGAATGTTGATGATCTGCAGACGGCAGCCAGCATCTTAAGCAATTTGCCCGAAGCGGCCAAAGTCGAAGTTCGGGACAACGAAATCACGGTATTTCCGGAACCGGGCAGCCATCTGCTGGCGGCGGTCAACAAGGTTATTGCCGAGCACAACTGGCAGGTCAACACCATGCGGCTGGAAGCCGGGCGGCTGGATGAAGTGTTCCGCACCATCACCAGTGAAGTTGAACAGCTGGAGGAAGCGGCATGAAGGCATTTCTGCAAGGCATGCACACGGTAATGCGCCGTGAGCTGTCGGCTTATTTCGCTACCCCGGTTGCCTGGGTGTTTATTGTGATCTTTACCATTCTGGCAGCTGCATTCACTTTTTATCTGGGCGGGTTTTATCAGCGCGGACTGGCGGATCTGGAACCGTTTTTCCGGTTCCATCCATGGCTGTATCTGTTTCTGGTGCCGGCCCTGGCGATGCGCCTGTGGGCCGAGGAACGCAAGTCCGGAACCATTGAGCTGCTGCTGACTCTGCCGATTACCATTTCCCAGGCCATTGTCGGCAAGTTTCTGGCGGCATGGCTGTTCCTGGGGCTGGCACTGGCGCTGACCTTCCCGATCTGGTTTACGGTTAATTATCTGGGTGATCCGGATAACGGCACCATTCTGGCGGCTTATCTGGGCAGCTGGTTGATGGCAGGTGCTTTTCTGGCTATCGGCAGTTGTCTTTCCGCTCTGACACGCAATCAGGTTGTTGCTTTTATATTGGCGGTTGTAGTCAGTTTCGGGTTCCTGCTGAGCGGGTTGCCGCTGGTACTGGATGCGTTCCGCAGCTGGCTGCCTCAGGGGTTTGTGGATGGCATAGCCAACCTTAGTCTGATCTCACATTTTGACGCCATTTCCCGTGGGGTGGTTGATTTACGCGATCTGATTTTCTTTGGTCTGGTAATCGGTTTCTGGCTGATGGCCAATCTGATTATTCTGCAATTACGCAAAGCGGACTGAGCAGGAGAGCAAAATGCAATTTGATAGTAAATTCTTTTATTCTCTGGGTGGGCTGCTGCTGCTGGCGGTGCTGTTTTTAGCCTTGACCATGATCAGCGGATCGCTGTTTCGCGGGGCGCGCCTGGACTTAACCGAGAACAGCCTGTATACCCTGAGTGACGGCACCAAGAATATTTTAAGCAGCATCGAAGAGCCGCTGCAGGTGCAGTTGTACTTCTCCGAAGACGCCAGCAGTGATTTGCCGCAGCTGCGCAGTTACTACCGCCGGGTTCGGGAGCTGCTGGAAGAGTTCAAACAGCGTTCCGGCGGAAAACTGCAGGTAAGTTATATCGATCCGGCGCCGTTCTCGGAAGAAGAGGACCGTGCGGCTGCTTTCGGGCTGCAGGCGGTACCGATCAACACCAGTGGGGATACCCTGTATTTCGGGCTGGTGGCAACCAATGCGATTGACGGTGCTGAAGTTATGCCGTTTCTGCAGCCGGATAAGGAAGAGTTCCTGGAATATGATCTGGCCAAAATAGTCTACACGCTGAATCAGCCCGATCGTTTAAGGGTGGGTGTGATAGCAGGCCTGCCGATTAACGGCGGGTTTGATCCGCAGCGGCAAAATGTAACCCAGCCATGGGCGATTTACGACCAGCTGGAGCAGTTGTTTGAGCTGGAACTGGTTGAGCCCACAGCAACCGGATTGCCTGAAGATATCGCCATGCTGGTGATGGTGCATCCCAAAGACCTGTCAGCGGATCTGAAATATTCAATTGATCAGTTTGTGCTCAACGGCGGGCGCGTGCTGGCATTTGTTGATTCTTATGCGGAACAGGATATTCAGGCCAATCCGCAAGCGCCAAATGCGCCGCCGCAAGGTGGTGGCAAATCGGATTTGCCTGATCTGTTCCAGTCCTGGGGGGTTGCATTCGATGAATTCACCTTTGTGGGTGATGCACAGTTTGCTCTGCAGGTAAGTACAGGCGCAGGCCAGCCACCGGTAAGGCATCTGGGTATCCTGGGACTGAACAGCGCAGCAATCAACAGCGAAGATATTATTACCGCTGAGTTAAGCACGGTGAACATGTCGACTGTCGGTCATTTCACCGCGGTGGAAAATGCCACCACGACTATCGAGCCTTTGCTGCAGAGCAGTGAAAACAGCCAGTTGCTGCAGACCCAGCAACTGCAGTTTCTACCCAACCCGGCACAGTTGCTGAATGGTTTTCAGGCTTCCGGTATCAGCTATAACCTGGCGGTCCGCGTCAGCGGCGAAGCAACCACAGCTTTTCCGGACCGGGCAGCCGGCAATGGCGGTATGAGCAGTGGTGATATCAATGTTGTATTGATTGCAGATACTGATTTGCTAAGTGATGCGTACTGGGTACAGTCGCAGAACTTTTTCGGTCAAACCATCCGCACACCATTTGCCAACAACGGTGATCTGGCCGTCAATGCAGTAGACAACCTGATCGGCAACAGTGATCTGATCAGTATCCGCACACGGGCGGTATCCAGCCGGCCGTTTGACAGAGTCAACGCATTGCGTCTGGACGCCGAGCGCAGGTTGCGGGATACCGAACAGCAATTGCAGCAGCGTCTGCAGGAAACCGAGCAGCGGTTGAATGAGCTTCAATCAGCCCGTGGGAATGATGCCCAGGATGCCAACCTGACAGTATTCAGCCCGGAACAGCAGGCTGAGGTTCAGCAGTTTCTGGATCAGAAGCTGGAAATTCGCCGTGAGCTGAGGCAGGTGCGCCGCGAGCTGGACAAAGATATTGAATCATTGGGTAATACGCTCAAAGTCATCAACATCGGTCTGGTGCCGCTGCTGGTGCTGGCTGCTGCAGTGTTACTGAGCTGGCGCCGCCGCCGGATGGCCTGAGACAGGAGCGGGACATGCAAAAGAAGGCATTTATTATTCTTAGTGTTTTTGCTGTGGTTGCGGTACTGGCTGCGCTGCAACTCGGACTAAAACCTGAAGTGGCCGATTCGGGCAACGATGATGTGCTTCCCGTTGGCGCACTGCTGCTGCCGGAGTTTGAACAGATTGCCAATGAGATCAATACGCTGGAAATCATCGGCGCAGGCAATACCAGCCTAGTTACCTTAAACCGTTCAGATAACGGCTGGGGTATTGCCCAGCGGCAGGGTTACGCTGCCAACTGGCCGGAGGTTCGCAACCTTTTGCGGGCGCTGGGTCAGGCAAAAGTGATAGCGCCGAAAACCACACGTGAAGAACTGTTTCCGCGTTTGGGTCTGGCGGATATTGACAGTGAAGATACCGGCGGTGGACTGCTGCGCTGGGGCAGCGATGCCGGCCAGTCACTGATCATCGGGATTGATGCCAATGACCTGACCGGCCGTTATGTCCGCCAGCCCGGTGTACTGCAGAGTTACCTGGTTGACCAGGCACTGGATGTGAAAACCGAACCGGCTGACTGGATTGACAAGGCCATTCTCGACTGGCAGGCCAATGACCTGCGGGAAATCACCATTCGGCATGCCGACGGTGATGTGATCAGAATTCAGCGTGAAAACGAGGATGCACTGGAAATGCAGCTGCTGAATCTTCCCGAAGGGCGGCTACTGAGCGGACAGTGGGCAATCAATGGAATCGCCAACAGCCTGGTCAGTTTGCGGGCCGATGATGTACGCGCTGTTACCAGCGAACTGCCGGAAGATGCCACCCGCGCCCTGTTTGTTACCAATAATGGCGTGAACCTGGTTGTCAGCCTTTATCAGCAGGCAGATTCTGCTGAAGCTGATGCGGTAGATGGTGCCGGTGAACCGGCAATTTACCTCGCCAGGCTGGAAGTATCGCTGGAGCCTTCCCCGACGGATACCGGTGATGCAGCAGAACAGACAGATGAAGGTGAATCCGGGGAAATCGATGAAAGCCAAGACCCGCAACAGCTGGCAGATCAGTTGAGTACCAGAGTAACCGGCTGGGAATATGTGATTCCGGATTACAAATACAACAGCATCAATAAACGGCTGGAAGATCTGCTGCAGCCATTGCCGGAATTAGAAGATGAAGATGCACTGGCGGGTAGCTGACCTTCATAGTGGATGCATAGTCAGCGCAATCTGATTTTTATCGCCGGCCTGTTGGGCGGGCTGGCGGTGTTACTGGGCGCATTCGGCGCCCATGCACTGCAATTGACCGACCCCCAATCCGGCTGGTATCAGACGGCCAGTCAGTATCATTTTTATCATAGTCTGGCATTGTTGCTGGTTGCACTGCTGCCAATCGGCACTGGCTGGAAAAAAGCTGTCAGCTTGTTGTGGGTTTTCGGCGTTGTTCTGTTTTCAGGCAGTTTATATGGCGCGGCAACTGGTCTGATGGATTGGTTCTGGCTGACACCACTGGGTGGTTTGCTGCTGCTGGGAGGGTGGCTGGCCCTGGTTGCCGGGGTGATTTTTTCTTATCAGTCACTGGAGTCACGGTAATATACAACGGGCCATCACTTACTGTTCAACTTTGATAAATAACATCGCAACCTGAGCGCAGGCCAATTAGGTTTATCGCGATGATTCTGTTTTTCAGGTTCATTTCATGCCTGTTCAAAGCCGGAATTTCTTTCCATACCCCTGGGTATGTCATAATCCCATGCTGTACTGATGGGGAGAACATTATGTATAGCCGTCGTTTAATTAAGAATATAGCCGCCGCACTGATTTTCTGTGCAGCATTTTCCAGCAGCCTGTTGGCGCAAATTACCATCACTGCCCTGGATGGGCAGGTTACCGTTTATGAGGATGCATTAGGTATTCCCACCATCAGTGGCGGGAGCGAGCATGATGTCGCCTTTGTGCAGGGGTATCTGCATGCCCGTGACCGTTTCTTTGCCATGGATCTTAACCGCCGGGTTGCCAGTGGTACCGCCGCTGAGTTGTTCGGACCCAGCGTGCTGCCGGATGACGTCCAACTGCGGACACTGGGATTGCGCCGGGCGGCCTGGGCGACTTATGCCGCCATGAGCCCGGGCACCCGGGCTGTGATTCAGGCTTATTCCAATGGTGTGAATGCATTCCTGAACAGCGGTAATCCGCTGCCGCCTGAATATGCCGCTCTGCAATTGGATCAGGTGCCGTCCTGGTCACCGGTAGACAGTATTGTGGTGGGCAAAGCGCTGGCTTTCCAGTTGTCATTTGATCTGGATATCAACAACACCATTCTGGCGATGGCTTATCAGCAGGCCGGCGAAATAGCCGGCTTCAATGGCGCAGCACTGTTCTCTCAGGATCTGGTGCGTACTGCGCCTACTGATGGCCGGGTTACGGTTCCCGGTTTTCTGGAAAGTATTGGTGGCGTGATGCTGCCGGGTGTCACCGCACAGGCAGCAGCAGACGGTAGTAGCGGTAAACCGACGCCACTGGTCGCAGCTGAAGCCATGGGCAATATTGACCCGATCAGCGTAGAGCTGGCGAAAAGCTACCGTGACAAGATCAGCACAGTACCCCTGTTGCGTGACAGTCTGAACCGCCGAGACAGCGATGCCGGCTCCAACACCTGGGCGATTAGTGGTGACCTGACTGCCAGCGGTTATCCATTACTGGCCAATGACCCGCATCTGTCTTTGCAATTTCCCTCGGTATTTACCGAAGAGCATTTGATTTATAACAATGAGGGTATATCCGTCAGTGGTGTTGGTGTACCGGGCGCGCCCGGCATTATTCAGGGCTGTAATGATTTTCTGTGCTGGGGCACCACCGTCAACCCGATGGATGTAACTGATACCTATCAGGAAACATTGGTTGTTAATGGCCTGGGTCTACCGATAGCAAGCGTATTCCAGGGCGAGCAGGAACCGATTCTGGCTATTTTCCAGAGTTATTTTGTCAACAATGCCTCCGATGGTAATCTCAACAGTGTAAACCGCGCCAATGTCGGTTATACCGAGGGCGGCATCACCTTTATTATTCCACGCCGCAATAACGGACCACTGGTGCAGGTCGACGGCACATTCGGATTGAGTGTGCAATACACCGGCTGGGGCCCGACCTTCGAACTGGAAGCTTTCCGCAGAATCAACCGTGCCACCAGCATGAACGATTTCACCGCTGCTCTGCAGTTCTTCGATGTCGGCTCGCAGAATTTCATGGTGGCTGATGTCAACGGCAATATCGGGTACTTCACCAGTGCGGAAAATCCCATCCGTGCCGATCTGCAAAACGATATGGCGCCGGACGGCGGTATTCCGCCATTCCTGATTCGCGATGGTTCAGGCACCTTGAACCACGAGTGGCTGTCGGTGCAGAATCCACAGCCGAATCAGGCAGTGCCGTTTGAAGTCCTGCCGTTTAATGAAATGCCTCAGGCGATGAACCCGGCTAACGGTTACCTGGCCAATGCCAATAATGACCCGATCGGGGTGACCCTGGACAACAATCCGCTGAATCAGATACGCCCGGGTGGCGGTCTGTATTATCTGAATCCGGGATATGCCGATTTCCGGCAGGGCCGTATAGACCGGGTGCTGCAGGACCTGACTGCCGACGGCAATATTACGGTTGAAGATATGATCGTGCTGCAGGCAAATAATCAGATGCTGGATGCTGAATTGATTGTGCCTTCGATTCTGGGCTTTTATCAGCCGATCGCACAAGCCAGGCAGGCAGGTGTTTTCGATTGCCCGTTCTGTGGAGATGACCAACTGGCGGCAGCGATTGCGTTGCTGGCGGCATGGGATTATTCCTCACCAACCGGTCTCCAGGCAGGCTTCGACCCCGGTGACGACCCAGCCAATCTGCCGGTTCCGTCACAGGCCGAAATCAACGCCAGTGTAGCGGCAACCATATTTGCCGCCTGGCGCGGACAGATTATTGCCAATACTGTGGATGCCGTGCTGGATGCAGGTGGTCTGGGTGATTTCAGGCCGGATAACAGGGCAGCTGTATCCGCCGTTTATAACCAGATACTCAATTTCAATACATTGCAGGGCGTTGGTGTTTCCGGTGTTCCACTGCTGAGTGTGCCGGGTATTACTGATCCGGCGCAGGCAGCAGCAGGCGTGATACTGGGCAGCCTGCAGGGTGCGCTGGCATCACTGGCCAGTGATGAGTTTGCACCGGCATTCGGCAACTCAACTGATCTGATGGATTATCGCTGGGGTTATCTGCACCGTATCGTGTTTGGCCATCCTTTGGGTGTTGATCCATTCAATGTACCCAATGGTGGCGGCTTCACCGATCTGGGTGCCGGGTTGCCGGGCGTCGCCCGGGCGGGTGGTTTCGATGTGGTGGATGCTTCCACGCACAGTGCCCGTGCTGATGGCTTGAATGAATTCATGTTCACCAATGGTCCAGCCCGCCGGTTTGTCGGCACACTGGCACCATCGGGTCCCGTGGGAATGGAAGTGATTCCCGGAGGACGCAGTTCAGTATTCCTGAGCCCGAATTACACCAACCAGCTGCCGTTATGGTTGACCAATGATTTTCATCCATTAACACTGGGCACGGCTGCAGCGCAGGCAGGTGCAGTCAATGTGATCACTTTCTCACCATAGCGAGACAGGACTGGATACTGTCAATGCCAAGTTGATATCGGCGGCGGTCAGCCATCTGGCCGCCGCCGATCCTTTACTGGGCAAGTTTATTACCCGGCATATTGATGAATTTGGGCCCTGTCCTATTCGGCAGTATCGGGTCAGATCCCTGTTTAGCCCATTGTCCCGCTCTATCGTCTACCAGCAATTATCCGGCAAGGCCGCGGGAACCATCTATGGACGGTTCCGTGATTTGTTCAATAACCGCAACCCGACTGCTACCGCATTGCTAAAACTGAGCTATCAGCAGTTGCGTGATGCCGGACTGTCCAACAATAAAACCCTGGCACTGCAGGATCTGGCGGAAAAAGTGGTGCGCCGCCAGCTGCCAGCAGCAGCGCGAGTGCATCAGTATTCCGATGACGAATTGATCGAGCAGCTGGTTCAGGTTCGTGGAATCGGTGTCTGGACAGTACAAATGTTTCTGATGTCCTGGCTGGGTCGAATGGATATTTTGCCCACTGCTGATCTGGGGATTCAGAAAGGTCTGCAATTGCTGGACCAGCTGGACAGCCTGCCCACACCGGAACAGCTGGATGTGCGCGGCGCCTGCTGGGCACCTTACCGGACCATTGCCAGCTGGTATCTGTGGCGGCGCACCGAGTGTTGAGCTGACTGCCCAGACCGATCAGCTTGAAGCTGATCGGTTATGGCCGCAGATTGCTTAGAACACGTAATGGAATGATTATGAATTTGCTGGAATCGTTTTCGCTTAACTATACCCAGATCACCAACCTGCACGCAGAACTGCGTCAGCGGGTTTCCCAGGAGCAGAGAATTCAAGCCAAGATTGAGTTGAATCTGACGCCCAAAGAACTCAGTAATGGTGGGGAAACCGGTATGCCGAACTATCAGATTACAGTCTCGTTGACCTGTATCGGGGAACTGGAAGGCAGCAACAAACCGGCTTTTACGCTGCAGGTGGTGATGCAGGCCAATTACCAGCAGATACAGGGTGAACCGGTGGATTTAACTACATTTACCCAGCATCACAGCAGTCTGACACGACAGTTGTACCCACTGGCCCACCAGCAGTTGCGTACCATGACGCTGCAGCTGGGGCTGGAACAGATCAGGTTGCCCTATGACTTGTTGAATACCGGTGGTGTGGCGGTCTCAAAACAGTCGCTGCATTGATTTACCGTTAATAAACCGCTGCAGATAACACGCTTATCTGCGTCTGGTATAGCACCAGTGCCATGGTTCCCAGGCAATATCATGAATGTTGTTTTGTGGATAGGACTGGGTAAAACCAAACCTGCCGGCGTGCCTGCATAACCAGTGATAAGCCGGTGTTTCCGAAAACTCAGTTTCCAAAGGCCGGCAACCGGGTGTATTAATATCCATAGCGCGCCCACTGTGATGTTCACTGAAGCCCGGTGCTGCCGAGACTTTCAATATGTCAGCAATCGATTGTCCCTGTTCCAGTTTTCTTTGGATGATTCCGGTTT
Source organism: Wenzhouxiangellaceae bacterium (assembly GCA_028289455.1). Classification (GTDB taxonomy): domain Bacteria; phylum Pseudomonadota; class Gammaproteobacteria; order Xanthomonadales; family Wenzhouxiangellaceae; genus JAJFKX01. Next base: position 4,035 of record JANQPN010000011.1, on the reverse strand, counting down.
GATAAGCCAGGTCGCGATAAGCGGAAACCATTTGCAGCTGAATGTCATCATCTGCAGCGGCATTAAGCATTTTTTGCCAGGCCTTGAGTGTGCCTGCAGTCAGTTTTTGTGGCCTGCCGAAGCAATCGCTGCCGGCGTCTACCAGGCGATAAGGAGGAGGCTGCATGGCCAGTTTATGCCGGATACCGTAATCAGACGGAATACTCAATTGATTCAAGGTCCGTAAAACCTGCTGCTGATAATGTGTTTGACGGGGCAGCAGGTTTTTATGCATTTCCCGGCACGGCAGGCCCAAACGGTCACAGGTCGCCATTTTTTTGCCGTCACGATAGCCCAGGTGCCGATAAAACCCGACAGCGTTTAAAGAAGCTTCTGACAACAGACTGGTAATGCCATATCCTGCTGCAGCGTGTTCCACTCGCCTGACCAGGCGCTGGGCATAGCCGTTGCCGAGGTAATCCGGATCGACAAAAACCGCGACCAGCTCCAGGGTATTCAACCTCAACCCGGCACTGGCCAGCGGGTTGCCTGCCGGGCCGAGTACCCAAAGGCGCTGTTGCTGCGCCATGTGCAGGTATTTGTCGGATACCTTTGCATCACGCCATAAAACAATATGTCTGCGCTGATATTCCGGGTGTTGGATCTGATCAATGGCTCGTGCGCGCATCCGCATCAGATTGGGTAGATCAGCCTTACGGGCTGATCGTATACGGTATGATCTGGCAGCCGTGCTCATCAATGCATCATAACCTGTATTCAGCTGATGAACGAGCCTGCTGCCCAGGCAGGATGGGCGTATCCGGTGGTCGCAGCGGAACGGTGATTACAGGCTGCTGATATGCGACAGAATACGCTGCCGATCGGTCAGAACCTGTAGAAACAGCAGATCCCCCGGTTGCGACCACTGTAAAGCATGCTGCACGCCATCCCAGGTACTGGCAGCCTGGTATATACACTCGACCGGCAGATTCTGATGAAGAATCTCATCCCGGATGACGGCTTCAACTTCACCTTCAGGACGGCCGCGCAGGTAATCAGTCAAACTGCAAATGATGATCTTATCCGGCTTAAGTCGGCAGGCCACCGCCGTCATTGCCCGGATATCTTCATCACTGCGGTCACCGGCCTGGGCTAGCATGACCAGCCGGCGTTTGGCCGGCAGGTTGCCTACGGTTTCCGCCATGGCGCTGTAACCGTGCTCATTGTGGGCAAAGTCCACCAATGCCTGCCGTCCATCGAAGCTGAACAGGTTGCCTCGTCCGGGATTGGCATCCGGGTTGCTGGAGAACGCCTTTAGTCCTTCGGCAATCGCCTGTGGAGTAATGCCCAGAGCAGCACAAAGGCCTGCCACCCCTAGACAGTTCTGGACATTATGGCGTGCCGCGCCATTGAGGGTAATCGGGATATCGGTCAAATCAGCGATGTCGGTACACTGCCCGTTATTAATCAAAATAATCTTATTCTGGTTAATGGTTACCGCCCGGCCGCCATTGTCCAGCTGGGATTGAATAAGAGGGTTTTCCATGGATTCACTGAACCAGCACAATGAGTGTAGTGAGGCCAGCTGCTGCTGTTCCACATAATTAACCATACCGGCGTCATCAGCATTCAACACCAGAATGCCGTCTGCGCTCAGCGCGCGACGAACAACAAACTTGGTTTCAATCAGGTCCGGTACCGTGTTGATGCCGTATTCACCCAAATGATCGGAGGCTACGTTGGTGATGAGTGCTGCATCGGCGTGCTGGACACCCAGGCCACGGCGTAAAATTCCGCCCCGGGCAACTTCCAGCATGGCGATATCCACATCGGGATGACGCAACAATGTGCGTGCACCGCCGGGTCCTGAATAATCGCCGGTATCCAGTACACGATGACCCACTTTAATGAAATCAGTGGACGTTGTACCTGCCTTTTTACCGGCGACCTCGACAACTGATGCAGCCAGGCGCACAGATGTGGATTTGCCGTTGGTCCCGGTTATCAATGCCAGCGGAATGGCGCTGATTGTTGGCCAGTCAATACTGTCGACTTCGGGAATGTTATTAACAGGCCAGCTTACGGCACCACCGCCATAACCGGCGGAAACCTCATCATCGTCACTTAAAAAAGGTTGCGAATGCCGGGCTGCTGCATCCTGCAGGCGCAGTAGAGCCGGATTGGCCTCATCGGCAATCATTTGCTGAAGCTGGGCCAATTGCGCAGAAAAGTCAGGTGTCCGGGTGAGTGACAACTCGGCTGTGACCGCAGCCCAGGCAGCTTCGTTAACCTCTGTGGCGGCATACAGGACATCTATGGGGGCAGTGATAGCAAGCGTGGCGCCCAATCTGCCATCAGGGTTGGCAAAGCAGCGGGTGTAACTGGATTCGTTATGCCACTCAACGGCATCCATATACCGCCGGATATGCCGTTGCCAACAATGGATCACAGTAGCGTGGTCAACACCTGCAAACAGTACATCAATGACCGCACCGGGGCGGTCTGACAACAGGTTGGGGCCGGTCAGCCGGCGGCTATCGTCCAGGAAAAACTGCATTGCGGCGCGATTTAATCAGCTTCTTCATCACGAGCCAGCCTTACGCCGCGCTCGTCACGGATCAGTTTTTGTCCCTGCTGCAGTGAAAAATCCTCCACATCAACCGGCTCCGGCAGTTTGATCTCTGGCTGACGTTCTGCAGTAACCTGGCTACCGTCAGCATCACTTTCAAAGTGAATAATCTGTTTCCAGCAACGGGTAATGTTATCGCCGAAAATCATCACCAGGTCGCCTTCTGCAGCAATTTTCAGTGAATGTTCAACGGCCTGGGCTTCATCAGCGATGATATCAATAGCCGCTGCATCTACACCGTGTTCGACCAGCGTTTCCTGAAGCATCATGGGAACCTCACGGTCATCCCGGCCGCGCCGGTTATCGTCGGCCTTGCAGATGTAATGATCGAAACAGCCCACTGTAACTTTGGCAATATCCTGAATATCCTGGTCGCGCCGGTCGCCGGGCGCGGCCAGAACGCAGATTCGCCTGCCGGTGACTTCCAATCGTTCGCACAGTTGACGCATGGTTTTCACCGCCGCAGGGTTATGTGCATAATCGAGTATAACTTTGAAGGGATGCTCATCGAACGTATTCATGCGTCCGGGAGCCTGGAAGAAAGAGGTATTAAAGGTGCGCAGTCCATGACGAATGTCTTCCAGTGATTTGCCCACGCTATAGGCCATGGCAGCAGCGAACATGGCATTCTGGACATTGTGCAGTGCTTTGCCTTCCATGGTGGCTGGGATCAGGTGAGTCCACAGCAACGGCAAATGGGCGCCATTTTGGAACAGGGTAATCATGTCACCGTTGATTCCACGTTCCAGAACCACCGCAAAGCCGCCGGCGCGAATATGCTCTCGCACCAGTTCGTGACCGGGATTCATGGTCACGTAGCACAGCTGCTTGGCGCGGGTGTAGTCGGCCATTCGCAGGCAATTCTCGTCATCAGCATTCAGTACTGCGGTGTCATCGGCTATTTCAACGACTACCCGCTTAACCTCAGCCAGCTGCTCGACGGTATCAATTCCACGCAGCCCCAGGTGGTCAGCGGACACATTCAGGCAGGCGGCCACGTTGCAGTTTTGATATCCCAGTCCGGATCGCAGGATGCCGCCGCGTGCGGTTTCCATAACCGCAAAGTCAACCGCAGGATCACGCAATACGATATTGGCCGAGGCAGGGCCGGTCATATCGCCTTTGACGGACAGGTGACCATCAATATAAACCCCATCGGTTGAAGTCATGCCAACGGTATGGCCGGTGGTTTTCAGGATATGCGCCAGCATTCTTGAGGTGGTGGTTTTGCCGTTGGTGCCGGTAATGGCGGCTATCGGAATCCGGCTGGGCGTTCCGGGCGGAAACAGCATATCCATAACTTTGCCGGAAACATCACGCGGCTGGCCTTCACTGGGGGCCACGTGCATTCGGAACCCGGGCGCGGCATTGACTTCCACAATGGCTCCGCCGATATCTTTGTATGACTGGGTGATATCGTCAGTCAG